>JALHPC010000023.1 GCA_022842685.1 Candidatus Kapaibacterium sp. | reverse complement strand
GTAAACGGCAGGCGTAACGTGGCTCAATCATCGCCATCGAATGAACATGAATCAACTGACTTCCGGGCTCACCCCGTCACCTTGACATACTGACGATAACGTCACCATGTCACAATCGGCATCCCGACGGAATGTCACCACGTCACCATTGACATACCGACGATATGGTATCTTTGCCTGTCATCTTCTCCATCCCACACGCCACCATGCTTCTTCGCTTTCTCACCCTCGTCATTGTCGTTGCCTTCGTTGGCAGCTGCTCGTCGATTCAGAACATTACGCAGTCGCTTACCAACCTTAAAAACACCCAGTTCAAGCTTGGTGCTGTAAGGGGCTTTCGGCTTGCTGGCGTAGACATTTCGCGATTGTCGGATCCGAAGAAGCTATCGGTAACCGATGGCTTGGCCCTTACGCGCGCATTTGCCGAGAAGCGCTTTCCGGCAACGTTTACGCTCGACGTCGAGGCGCGCAATCCCAATACCGGACAGGGTGGAACGCGCCAGTCATCGGTGACCCTTTCCAAGCTTGATTGGAGGCTATTGATTGATGATGTGCAGACCATTGCTGGAAATATTCAGTCACCCGTCGAAGTACCAGGCAATGGACAGGCAACCGTGATTCCGTTGGGAGTGACGCTCGATTTGTACCAGTTCTTTGCAGAAAAGGGCATGGATGGTATTGTGAACTTGGCGATGGCAATTGGTGGCGTCAATGGCTCGGCTGCGCGACTGAAGCTCGACGCCATGCCAACGGTGTCGACGCCGTTTGGTCCTATGCAGTATCCTGGACGTATTGCCATCGTCGACAAGGAGTATCGCTAAACCGTGATAGAGTTATCAGTCATCATCGCTGGCCTAATACTCACGACGCTCCTTGAGTTTCTTACGGCAGCCATAAGCGGTATATCGGCCAGCGTGATTTTGGCCTTAGACGACGAGGGCTCCGACATCGGCAAGCGGCTACGACCTGTTGTGATGGAGCCCGAGTTTACACGACTGTCGTTGGCCCTGTTAGATATTGTCGCGGTGTGTTCCGTTGCCGTTGGCTTGGCAGCAGCCGAGTGGGACTGGCTACCGCACGTAGTAACAGCTCGGGTGGGATTTGGGATTATTGCCATCGTTGTTGTAAAAACTGGTGCAGCCGTTGTAGGTGGACGCTATGCCGATATGCTATTGCGTCCCATCAGCGTATTGATGGCGGTCTTTCTGGTTGTTACCCGTCTGCTAACCATTCCGTACACAATGCTGATGCGCCTTACCCACAGCGAAAGCGCCGAGGAGGAAGCGCGCGAAGAGCTCGAGGCACTTGTAGAGACGGCTCGTGAAGAAGGCGCCCTGGATGCCGGTGAGTATCGTATCATGACGAACATCATGCGGCTGAGCAGTATTGAAGTCAGCGACGTTATGACGCCACGGCTGGTGGTGTTTAGTCTGCCCGAAACACTCAACGTAGGCGATGCTGTTAAACGTCCCGAATTACAGATGTACTCTCGTTTTCCAGTACATGGTGGAGGGTCGTTGGACGATGTAACCGGCTACGTTATGACGAAGGACGTCTTGCGGGCCGCTCTTGCTGGCAGACAAACTGTCGAGCTTACGAAGCTCAAACGCGAGGTGCATTTCATCCCCGAGAACGTCTCGTTAGACCAAGCGCTTGAGCAGTTCCTGCAGCGACGCCAGCATTTGTTTATGGTGGTTGACGAATACGGTGGCGTCGAGGGATTGATTGCTATGGAAGACGTCATGGAAACCATGCTCGGCGCTGAAATCGTCGACGAGGCCGACCACGTCATCGACCTTCGGGCACTGGCCAAGCAACGGCGCGATGCGCGCGTTGCACAGTTGCGACAAGACGTCGAGTAGCGACATGAAGATCAAGAGCTTCGCCGTACTTCGGTTTCTGGCTTGGATGCGCGATGTATTCCGCATCGAGGGACCACTCGACGAAGACGGTGTAATTGCCTTGATTCGCAACGACATCGAGTTCAAGGGTGCCAAGGCATGGATTCTTGTCACGGCCATTCTCATCGCCTCGCTTGGTCTTAACACCAACAGCACTGCCGTTGTTATTGGCGCCATGCTTATTTCGCCCCTCATGGGCCCTATCGTGGGCGTTGGCGCTGCCGTAGGCATTTGGGACCTAGGACTCCTAACGCGTTCTGCCCGCAACCTTGCCATCACGGTGTTTATCTCGCTTGCGGCGTCTACGCTCTACTTTTTGCTTACGCCACTTGGCGACGCGCGTAGCGAACTTATTGCCCGAACAACGCCAACCTTGCTGGATGCATTAATTGCCATCGTTGGCGGCATAGCTGGAGGTGTAGCAGCAATTCGCCAAGACAAGAGCAACGTCATACCCGGCGTGGCCATTGCCACGGCCCTCATGCCACCGCTTTGCACAGCAGGATACGGCATAGCACACCTTGATGCAACGTTTTTCTTGGGTGCATTCTACCTGTTCTTCATCAACAGCGTATGTATCAGTGCTGCAACGTATGCTGTTGTTCGCGTTGCTGGCTTCCACAAACTTTCGATACTCGATCCCGTGCGGGCCCGAAAGGTCCGCATCGCCGTTGGTCTGTTTGTCGCCGTAACGCTCATCCCTAGCGTCATCATTGGCTATGGCATTGTACAGGAAAGTTTGTTCGACCAGCGCGTAGGCCGCTTCGTCGACGACGTACGTATGCGCTTTCCTGCGGCCAGCGTCATGGTCACCTACAAGTCGTTTAGTCCGGAACAGTCACGCCTTGAACTCACCATCGTGGGGCAGTCGCTCGACTCTGTGCAACGATCACAGGTTGATTCGCTGTGCACGGCCAACCGGTTAAGGTCAACGACCCTCCTTGTGCGTCAAGCCGGCGAATCACGACGTATAAGTGGCCCGACAGACATTCCGTCGGCCCGCTTGTTGGACATGTATACGCGCACCGAACTAGCACTCACGGAGAGAACCCGCGAACTTGACTCAGTGCAGCGCCTTTTGCAAACAACGACACTGCACGCCGGTCTCGTGCGCGACGTAGCACGCGAAGCTGGTGTGCTCTTTCCTACCCTGCAAAGCATTGCCGTTTCCGAGAACGTTGAGGTGTGGCATCGCGACGGCACCATGGACACCACGACCATTGCCAAGGTATCGTGGAGCCAGCGGCCAACGCCAGACGTGATTGCGAATCTTCAGCGCTGGCTGCGCTTGCGAACAAACGATTCGACCGTGGTTGTGCAGTAGTCTATGTAACGATGCCGAGTGCAAGCGTTGTTACGTCATCGTAACCGAATGATGACTTGCCCATGCCGTAGTTTTGCTTCACTTCGAATCACCCTTAGCCTCGTGCATGGAAAAGACCATACTGATCGTCGATGACGAACAAGACATCGTCGACCTGATTAGCTACAACTTGAGTAAGGAAGGCTACAAGGTTGTTACGGCAACAAACGGCAATCAAGCCGTTGAGTTGGCAACCTCAGTAAAACCCGACCTGGTGATTCTCGACATCATGATGCCCGGTATGGATGGCTTCGAGGTGTGCCGTACGTTACGGCAAAACCCGGCTACACATGGTATGGCCATTATGTTCTTGACGGCCAAAGCGGGCGAGATCGACCAGATTTTGGGACTCGAGCTGGGAGCCGATGACTACATCCAGAAGCCCATCTCGCCGCGCGTGCTGATTGCCCGCGTGAAGACCATCATTCGCCGTGGCACCGAACGCGTGCGTACGGAGACCATTACAGCGCCAGAGATTCTTCGTATAGGCGCACTTGAGGTGAATCGACAGAACTACACCGTGAAGATTGACAACAAGGAGAGCTTCTTTCCCAAAAAGGAGTTCGAGTTGCTGGCATTCTTAGCCATGAATAAGGGTAAGGTGTTTACGCGCGAAGCGCTGCTGCGTCGTATCTGGGGGGAAAGCGTTTACGTTATCGACCGCACCGTCGACGTTCACGTGTCGAAGATTCGCGAAAAACTTGGTAAATACGCCCCGTTCATAGAAACGGTGAAAGGCGTAGGCTATCGATTCCGCGAAACCATCTAACCAAACGGCTGGGCGCCGCTTGCGGCGCACCTCGCTCCAGCGCTATACGCTTGCGTGGTTCCTTGCCGTTATCCTTGGCGTGAACCTTGCAGGCGCCGCATTGCTGTCGCTTATTGCCCCCGAGGCAATGAGCAGCATTTCGCCCGCCACACTTGTGTCTATCGAAGTGGTGACCATTGCCCTAGGTGCGCTAATGCTGATGGCGTTTGCAAAGTCACTAGAGCGACGCCTGCTGCACCCACTTGAAGACGTCGAGCACGTGACTCGCGCCATTACCGAAGGCGCTGTGAGCGGTCGCATCGAGCTTACAGCCGAAGCGTTTGCCGACGTTCAGCGCGTGGCCGATGCCGTGAACACGATGGCCGAGAAGGCCAGCAAGGACATCGCCGACATGAAGCGCCTTGAGCGTGTTCGATCGGAATTCGTTGCCAACGTTTCGCACGAGTTACGCACTCCAATTTTTAGCGTTCAGGGCTACCTAGAAACCTTGCTCGATGGCGCGCTCGACGACGACTCTGTTCGTCGCCAATTCCTTGAAAAAGCCTTCAACAATGCCTTACGCTTAAACACGCTGTTGAGCGACCTCATCGATATCTCCCGAATCGAAAGCGGCGAATTGCGCCTTAGCTTTCGCTATTTCGATATTGTCGAACTGCTGCGTGACATTATTCCCACACTCGAGCTCAAGGCCGAGCAACGCTCCGTACGCGTAGAGATTAATCCGATGCCCCCTTCTCCACTCATGGTGTATGGAGATAAAGAGCGGCTTACACAGGTTCTAACTAACCTTATCGACAATGCCATCAAGTATAATGTGGCAGGGGGCACCGTAACGGTAACGGCGATAACCGAAGGGCGCGGCGTTCGTGTTTCTGTTGCCGATACAGGTATCGGTATTCCACTCGAACACGTTGGTCGAATCTTCGAGCGATTCTACCGCGTGGACAAAGATCGTTCGCGTGCTGTAGGCGGTACTGGCCTTGGACTAGCTATTGTGAAGCACATTTTGGAAGCACATCACGCTCCAATACAGGTGTCGAGCAGCGTTGGCAAAGGCACAACAATTAGCTTTTTGCTGAAGGGCGAGTAGAATCTACCGCAACACCATCACTGGTACGGTAAGCACGCCGTGCTTGCCGTCCATCTTTGCCATGTACATACCATTCGGCACACCGCTTACGTCCACCACAATCGTGCTACCATGCTGTTGCCATGGCGCTTCGGTGTGTTGACCGTGAAGCGATAGCAGCGTAAGATGGCTGACGTTGAGTTCGCCGGCAATGCCAAGTACAACGTGCTTGTTGGCCGGAAACGGATGGACGCCCATAATGTGCGGTGCATCGTCGTGCACAGACGATACAAGGGCCGTTCCTAGGTCGTCGAAGTACACACCGTCTGACTGTATCGTTAGATTGCTCGTAAAACGTAGTCGCGTGTAGAGCGTGTCGCCATCGAACCGCGGAGGCGCACATCGCACCGCTATAAACCGCCAGGCATCGTCGCCCTTCGTGGTGTCGGCCCAGCGGGCTTCGTCCTCGGCGTTATGCGCTGCAGCCCGAAGCCATCGCCCTTGATGGCCATAGCGGTACTCAACAATCGCCGAATCCAGGCGTGCCACGAAGGCAGCAACGCGGTAGCTTAACTCGACGGTGTTGTCGCCACGTACACGCATGGGATACAACCACACCTCGTCGCGACGGCGGGCAGCATATGGCCCGTTAGGACTATCGGTAAACGAGGCCGGCTGCGAAAATGCGAAGTTCTCGGTGCGTGCCCACGTGCCTTCGACCACACGATAGTTCGGAACCGTATCGAAGCGTTCAACATACTGAGCGAGTGAACCTGTATAAGCAAACAAGGTGTCGGACGAAGCCGACTGCCGGTCGTTGGCATCAACGGCCAGCACCCAACCATCATACCATCCATCTCCTGGTGCTTCGATCGTAAACATCTTTACTGTGCCTGTGTCTGAAGGGGGCACCGCAAACACCTGCGTGGTTAGTCCCTTAACGTTCCTGATGTTCACGGCCACACCTTCTAGATTTACGAGGGCGTTTACGCCGTCGGCCCGCTTCGAAGGCATCCGCACGGTAAGCTGCAAGCGACCATCTTCGGTACCCTCCATGCGCAAGAGCTGGCACGCGCCAGGCAGTGGCGATCCACCCGCCCAGGCGGTGTCGCGCACGGGACCTGATGTATCGTTGGCGGCAAGCGCTCGAATTTCGTATCGATACAGGCGGTATGCTTCGCGGTCGCCATCGAGATACGTGGTAGTAGTTCCCGGAAGCGTTGCAATCAACTCATCGTCGCGGTACAGATTGTACAGTACGGATGTGGGGGCGATGGGCTGACCAAACGTTAGCGATGAGACAGCACCCCACGATAAGCGGATAGCATTGACGGTGTCAACAAGCGTCTGAGCCGTAAACGGCACCGGCGGAGCCGGTGCACGCACGCGCACGCGAGCGGTGTACACGTCGTTGTCGGCGATGTTGAGTACGCTGTTGCGCATATCCACCCACGAGGGGTGGATGACGCCGCCATAGAAGTCGCAGCCGGAGTAGTCGCCTGCAAAGGTATTGCCCGAGAACGGATTCAGTCGTAGATCGTTGATGCCGTCGCCAACGCGACGGTCGACCCATGTTGTACCACCGTCGTTGCTCCAGCTTACGTAGGTTTCAACCAAGATGTTGGCTGTATCATTTCGACTGTCGAAGTACATAACCCCGAGTTCGCCATTGAGTGGGTCGAGAGCGATCCACGGCCAAAACTGGTCGTTAGCGGTATCCGAATGAACAACCACCGGAGGTGTCCACGAAGCCCCATTATCAGAACTGCGGGAGAAATACACGTTTGGAATAGTGTCGGCCGACCAAACAAGATAGAGCCATCCGCGGCGGGGGCCGTTGGTGTTATCGACGACAAGGGTGGGATAGGCCTCGGCGCGTACGACGCCTTTGACGCGGCTGTTGACTTGTCCGGCACGGCTGGACTTAACCCCAAACGATGTGTAGCGATGGATGATGGCGGGCGTTGAGAACGTGGCGCCACCGTCGGTGCTTTTGGCATAGCGCACGGCGCGTTCGGTGCCGCTGTTCCATACAACGTGGACTGTGCCGTCGGGCCCGGTGCGGGCTAGGGGGAAGCTCTGGCCAAAGGTGGTGTCTTCGCTCGTTTGTGGAAAGCGGTTGGACACGTTAACGGGCGGTAGCCATGTAGCGCCGCCGTCGGTGCTTTTTGCAATGACGATTTGTGTTGACGAATCGGAATTGATGACTCGTTTCCAAGGGATGTAGAGGTGGTCGACGTATGGCGAGGTGGAGGATGTGTCGACGTGGACGTAGTATTTGTCTTCGAATGCCGAGTCGGCCGTTTGTTGGCCAGTGTGAATGATAACGGCGATGTGTTGTTGGGACCACGTCCGTCCACCGTCTGTGGTAATGGAAACGAAGATGCCGTTTTCGCCGAACTGGGCGTTTCCAGTACGGTTAAAGCCGCCGTAGCACAGGTAGCCGGTGCCGTTGCGATTAAAGGCCACGGAGGGGTCGTTGGTGGACGACCATCCTGGACGTGCGCGGCCGAGAGAGACGTTGTCCCACGTGCGGCCACCATCGAACGAAAAGTAGGCCCACGTAGACGAACTGCCGCGGTAATCGACGGCCGAGCCGATGAGGTTGTTAGGGTTGCGCGGGTTAACGGCGATAGACGATTCGTTCTGCGCAGGCAGCTGGTCGTTTTCGGTGACGACCATATTTGCATTGGGAAATAAGCCGCCTACGGATGGTGTAAGCACCCAAGGCATCACAGGCAGGGCATTACCGAACACTTCGGGCGTAGGGTGAGCGCGCTCCATGTGTCGAGCATGGGGGTTGTCTTGGGCAGTGGCCGTGGCTGTTAGAGCAACAGCAAGAAGGAGAAGCAGCATCATAGCGTGAAAACTACGAAAACAGGCCGGCGTGGCCGTTACGTTACAGCGCCAAGTCGCTGCGCAGGTCGTTCCAGCCGTTGGCCTTGGTGATACGGCGTAGTTGGCGTACAAAGCGTTCTGCCTGCGGGTCTGCGCTATCGCGCAGTATGGCCACTATATTTGCCATGGTAAGCAAACGCGACGGCGGTGGTTGTTCCATGGCAATGGAAGCGGCCTGCATGAGGGCGGTTCGAGCGTCGGCACTGTTGCCATGTCGTATCGCAACGATTGCGCGTTGATTGAGCACGTGTACGCGGTCCGACGGCGGCAGGCTACCCAGCCGATCGGCATCGTCGAGGGCTGCGCTTGCGTCGGCCAGTGCCCCTTGTTCAACACAAGCGCGAGAGAGAAGGCAAAGCAACGTAACGCGTTCCGATGTCGTGAGCGAGGGCCGCGCTAGAGCTTCGGTAGCGCGAAGACGTGCCTCGTGGGCTTGCCCGGCCACAAGGGCGTCGGCAATGGCGCGCACGAAGCGTAGGTCTGTTAGGCCAGAGGCGCTACGCGCGCCCGACATGTCGGACAAGTCCGACGTGTCCGACGTGTCCGACGCGGCCGACACGTCGGACATCGCGCGTGCGCTCATGCGTGCGCGTATGACGTCGGCTATGTCGAATGCACCCATCCGCGTAGCAGTGGCTGCGGCATCTTCGAGCATTTCGTCGGCGCGGGCTACGTCTTCGGCTTCGTGGCTATGAGCAGCGATGAACGGCGCGATCTGGTGGCGCACGTCTTCCAGCGAGGTGTTTCGTTGTTGTTGCGAAAGGATATCGGCAATACGCTGGTGGATATTGCGGCGCTCTTCGAATTCTGGGAAGTGAATGAAGAACGTATAGGCAACATCGTTGGTAAACTCATACACGGTTGTGCGTACACCATAGCGGGTGCGCATACCCAGCGAGGTAATAAAACCAAGTGTGCGCTGCAGGCGGCGGATCGTGCGGATGGCAGTAAGGACGTCGGTTTTGAGCAGCTCTGCCATCATCCAGGCCGTAAACTCACGGCCTTCGGCCGCAGCAAGCGATAAGATGCCGGCGTCGTCATCGGTGACGGACTGCAGTATGGCATCAGTTGCTGGATGATCGCTAAGGCGTGGCGCTACGTCGCCAAACGCAGCAGCGTCGATAGTGCCATCATCGGCAATCATGTTTGAACAACGCAAAAAGCGCACGTACTCGGCCACGATGCCGGGGTTACCGCCAGAGCGGTCGTACAGAATGTCGAGTTGTTGTGTTGTAGCGTTGACGCCAGCGTCGACTGATTTCACGACGCCGGCCATGGCCGTCGAGGGCAGCCGAGACAGTGTTACTAGAGCATCGCGGCGAGCTACGTCAGCAATGATTGACTCCAACGGCAAACGCTGACGAGTAACGATGCCAGGGTTATAAGCCCACACAAGCAACAAGGGTACATTGGAAGCAGCGGTAAGCAACTTGCGCACCACTTCCACACTTTGACTGTCGGCCCAATGTCCGTCGTCGATAAGCAACGCTAACGGTTGCCGTTCAGCTACGTCGATGAGAGTGGCCACGCAGTCATCAACGGCGGCCATCTTTCGGGCTTGGGTGCCAGCGGTTTCACGCTTGTATTCACGAAGGTCGCGGCGGATATCCTTCACCGCGTATAACACGTCGCCGACAATGGGGATCGACGACACAAGGGCGATGCCGATATTCACGGCTAGACGTCGTTTCGCGGCTTCCTCGCCTTGGGCATACATCTGCTCTATAGCATAGCCAAAGGGCTGCAGCGGCTGGATACTTGCAACGTTGAACGAGCCAATAGGCGGCCGACAATCAACACGAATGGTGCTGGGTCCGCACTGGTTGTGCAGCCAGTTCAAGATCGACGTTTTTCCCATACCAGCTTCGGCTGCCAGCAGCAGCACGCTGCCTGTACCATTGCGCCATGCTTGGAGCGTGGTATTCAGCCGCTGTAACTCTCCGTCACGTCCAGCTGGAGGGGGCACCGGCGACGTCACGCGTCGTCTCCGGCGTTATGCTGCGAGGCGCGAGGTGTAGCCAAAAAGGCGCGCAAGAGCTGTTGCGAATCGGCATCGAGGGCATACTGGGCTTCGCCACCACCACCGCCGGTGGGGCCGTGGTTTGCCTCTTCGGTGCGGCCATACATAAGCACGACAGCATAGGTTATCAGCAGCATAAACTCGAGGCCTAGTGCACCGAGCACCACGCTGGGGTCGGTAGCCGGTAGGAATTTCAGACCACGAATACCGATCACGATAATCAGGATTGCGGCACCGATATAGACGAGTCCGAGGATGGCATTCGAGTAGCGGTCGGTGAAGTACTCTCGCATATAGAACTTCACGGCATCGTGAACGCGCACCACCTGCATGCCTGCCGAGGCATCGCTCCAGCGCAGGGCGCGTTGTAGCAGTTCGAGGTCGGAGTAGGGCATGCCGTATACGTCTACCAGGTCGTGAAGCTTGCGTACGTCGGCACCCGAAATCTCGCGCGTAAGGCGTCGGATATCTTCTGGGGTATGATCGCCAAACTGTGCTACGGCAATGCGGTCGAGCGTGGTGAGGATTTCGCGTTCAATTTTTTGTCGCACAAAACCGATTCCCGACGGCAGCACCACGGTAAACAGCGCAGCAAAAACGAAGCCCCCTACCAACACAAGTGGGGTAAGGGCTACGAGGGGTTGAAAGATATATTCGGCGCGTGGCAACGGAGCATTGCCTAGGGCCTCGAGAGCGGCGCGGCGTGGGTCGCTTTCTACGAGTGCCCACGTAGACAGGGTGCCTGTGGTGAGGGTGTCGTCGGAGCGGTTTTCAGCGATGCGATAAACGACGCGTTCGCCGTTGCGCAGGACGTCGCTACGAAGGAACGTGGAGAAAAACGTGTCCATCGCCGGCATAAAGCCCATCGTAAGCAGCAGCCACATGAAGGTGGCAGACAGGGCGGCGAGCACGGTGACTTGCTGGGCGTTGTGGGCGCTCAGCTCCACAACGCGGGAGCGGGTGGTTGCAGACATGCAGCAAAGATACGTTGGCTTCGCCAACAGGGACGTGTCTTGGACGCTGGTACATGCCCTTAGCCCAGCTACAAGCTGTACATGGTAAGCTACTTACCTTGTGTTAGCACAGTAAGTACGGTTGGCAATTCCGAGATTCGACCGTTTGCCGTTCACCATTCATTCTTGCCGCATGCGTACATCACTCGTTTATCTCGGCTTGGTTGTCGCCTGTCTTTCTCCTATTGCTCTTACGCTTCTGCTGATGCCCGTCGTGCCATCCATGCAAATGTGGGATTCGTTGCCCCTTTCCTATGCGTTGAATAAGGGGCACTGGTTCATTACAGCGATTGGAGCCGGTCTGGCAGCCTATGGCTTCTGGCGTGCGTGGGCGAGCGCTCGGTGGTGGAGTAAGACCTTAATGGTACTGGCAACGTTGCTGTGTGCTGCAATCCACATGTTGCATCAAACCAAGATGTCGGCCGAAGCTATGTTTAACGAGCCAACCGTGGTTGCTCGTACATCCCGCTCGGCTGCCAGTTTTTCGGATGACTCAACCATGTACCTTTGGGTGCGGCAAGGTGGTATGATTGCAGGCTATGCACTCGACTTGGTGGCTCATCACCATAAGATCATCGACACTGTGGACAGTGTGCCCGTGATGGTGACGTATTGCACAATGTGCCATACAGGACGTGTGTTTTCGCCCGTTATCGATGGCCAACGAGAGACGTTCCGACTGGTAGGCGCCAACAAGTTCAACGCTGTGTTCGAGGATGCCAGCACGGGAAGCTGGTGGTATCAGGCCACGGGAGAGTGTGTTGTAGGACCACGTAAGGGTACGATATTCAAGGAGCTGGAGTCAATCCATGGTACATACGAAGACATGGTGATGGTATATCATCCGACTGAAGACATGCAGGTTACCACCTTCGTACCCGATGCGGCATCGGAAGAACGTGCGAAGTGGTCAAGCGGCTATGCACGTACCGTGGGCGACACGTCGAACCATGAAGCGCCACGATCTCTCGTGTTGGGTGTAACTGTTGGTAAAGATTCACAAATGTATCCGCTTGTAGAGCTTGTACGAACAAAGGCCGGCCAGGTCGTTCGTGATACAATTGCGGGAACCGTCATTGCCTTCAGGGTGCCTACGGCTACGTCGAACACTGTTGTGGTCTATCGCGATTCTGTCGGCTCGGATATCGTGGTACGAAGCACAGTCGAGTATCGTCGGTCGTGGGAAGCGTTTCATCCCTAGTCGAGAGGCAAGGGCTGTTGTTTACGGCTGCCAGCCGTTGGCTCCATCTTTGAGTAGCTCGAACATTGGGAATACAGGCATATACATATCGCCTGGGCCGAAGAAGTCGAAACCGATGCGTGTAATCGTACCGTCAGTGTCTTTATAAAACGAGCTATAACCCGGAGTAAGACTCAGTTTACCATCGGTCAACGAACCAAAGCCCAAAGCAACGGCGAAGGCACCACCGGCATCGTGAACCATACGGTGATTCCAACCGCGCTCTGCCGCTACGGCATGCTGCACTGCTGGGTCGTCGGCATTCATCACCACCATCGCCGTGCGCGACGTAATCTGCCGCAGCAGACCATTAAGACCATCGGCCCAAAGGGTGCAGTACTTACATTGCTTGCCCATGTTGTGGATGACCACTAAATCGCGCTGGTCGCCGAAGAGATCGGCCAAGTTCTTCGTTGCCCCTTGTTCAATGAAGGTGTAGAGGGAAGGGTCTACAACTTGCGGGTTGGCACGAAGGGCAGCTACGAACTCCTTACGGAGTGCGACCGTGCGATGGTAGAGAGATTCTAGGGGATTGACGTCGAGATTCATCGCTGTGCAGTGCGTGGTGGTGATGTAGATTGCAAGTATGCGAGTAATCTACGAGACATCGACAGAAGTTGACGCTACGATGTTGGCTCACCACCTACGTGAGGAAGGGTTTCATCCCGACGTACTGGGTGGAACACTGAGTGTAGCGGCCGGCGAACTACCTGTGTCGTTCCTGTTTCGTGTTGTTGTGCCCACATCCGAGGCCGATGAAGCCGCCGCAGCTATTGAATCGTGGAAGCGGGATAACGTCGACGACTCTGACGACGTTGACGACGCCTATCTCGAGCAGGCCTCACTTGAAGACCCAGATGCCGAGCAAACACTCAACGGCGATACCAAGCCTACTATGCTGATGATGATGCTGGTTGTGACGATTGTCGTAACTGCAGTCATTCTGTTAATGATGTTGGCGAACCATAGCTAACGACATGCTGCGCATAGGTACATGCTGCGCATAGTTACGCGGCTGCGCCGCAGTTACGGGCCTGCGGCCCAGATACATGCCTTCGGCATAGCCACATGCTGCGCATAGATACATGCTGCGCATAGTTACATGCTGCGCATAGTTACATGCTGCGCATAGGTACATGCTGCGCATAGGTACATGCCGCGCATAGGTACATGCCGCGCATAGATACATGCTGCGCATAGGCCCGGCGTCTCGCCGGGAGCGCCTCCGGCGGTGATGATACGATCGACCATCGACGCGTTTGACGTATGTCAAACAACAGCGACAGCAATGTAACTCGTGCCTCGCTACAATTGTCACAGGGCGCTGTCACAGTTACCGCTCATTTCTTAGGTATTCCACATGCTTCGTATTGCCTTGCTTCTCATCTTCTCGTGCTTTTGCGCAAGTGCCCAAATTCACCTGCCAAACACCCTGTCTCCGCGTGCTACTATTAGCCAACGTGTTTCGGTGACTGATTTGTCTATCGATTACGGACGTCCATCTGTGCGCGACCGCAAGGTGTTCCACGACGTCGTTCCGATGGGTCAACTGTGGCGTGCCGGTGCCGACGAGAACACGGTCTTCACGTGCAGTACCCCAGTTTCGATAAACGGCCAAGCCCTGCCTGCTGGTCGTTATGGCCTGCATATGATTCCGAACGAGAGGCAGTGGACACTGGTGTTTAGCAAGGATGCAGACGCCTGGGGCAGCTACTTCTATAACAAGGCCAATGATGCAGCGCGAGTAACAGTATCGCCAGCAGTATCGGAACACACCGAGCTTCTGACGTACGACGTGCCAGACGTCTCTGCATCGTCAGCTACGATTCGCCTGCGCTGGGCGACGGTGGCAGTATCGTTCACTGTTTCTGTGGACAATGTGGCAACGGTTGAGGCATCGCTGCGAAAACAGCTGAGTGGCCTAGCAGGATTCTCGTCGGACAACTGGGTTCAGGCATGCCAGTGGCTTATACGTAACAAGGCCAGCAAAGCAAGTATCGCTGAGTTTGCCAATTTCGTATCTACTCGGTTTAATCCTACATTTTCAACGATGACCCTTAAGGCAGAAATCGCCGGTATGGAAGGCAACGTTGAACAAGCCAATAACCTGAGAGTTAAGGCGTGTGAAATGGGAACCAACGCTGAAATTAATGCATACGGATATACGTTGCTTCAGAGTGGCAATGCTTCAGGAGCCGTTGCCGTTTTTACAGTCAATGCAAAGCGCTATCCCGAGGATCCAAATACTTGGGATAGTTTGGGAGAGGCATTGGCGACCGCCGGTGATATAGCTGCTGCTAAGGTCAATTTCTCGAAGGCATTGTCGATGAATCCTAGCCCCGAGGTGCGTGCGAATTCCGAAATGTGGCTGAAGAAACTCGAATCCCAATAGCAAGGAACAACGTTCGAAACGGAAGTACGAGTGCTTGCGAAACCCACAGTCCCGGCGAGACGCCGAGTCTGTGGGTTTGGCCCTTTTCCTACCCGTCATTTATGGCGGTGCTACGGTGCATAACGGATATACAACGCAAAACGAGCGTGGCGGCTGATTGACGTTGGTTGGTTCACCACGAACGTACCTGCGTCCAACCTACCACGCTCGATTGCTGATCTCCCCTGAATGACTAAATGAGCTTCTGCTTGCTACAACGAGCCGCGATTACATCGTGCTTAGCAGGGCCGCCAAGGAGGTCCTCCCAGAGAGCCCGAATTTCTTTCGGATGTTGAGCCGATGAGATTCAATTGTCCGAGGCGAAAGACAGAGCACGTCGGCAATCTCTTCGGACGTCATGCCAGCTCTGGTTAGAACGCACACGCGTATCTCCATGGAGGTTAGCATTGGGCAGCGCTCTGCGACCGACCGCAGGAAGCGCGGGTGAGCCATGCTAAACACCTCGACGTAATGTTCCCACGAATCACGCATGTTGGGGGCGTCGCGGAGCTGTCGCCGTAGTGCAGCAAGTTTCTCGTCGGACCTACCCGGGCCTGCAACGATATTCGCGAGCCCGTTCCGGAACGCCGCGAGTTCGGCCTTATGTGCCAATAGGGCCTCGTTTACTTGGTGCAGCACGTCTGACGTTTTTTCGTGTTGGAGTCGCTCGACCTGTGCGGCCGCTTCGGCTTGCTGCGCGCGGCTTCGAACAAGTTCCACTTGAAAGAGCGTGCTAAGCACCTGACTTCGATCGTTAGCAGACTGTTGGTGCAACGCTCCTACCCTGTCGGTAGCAAGCCGAAGTGCATCCAGAGCCCCTTGAACATCACCTGCATGCTGTGAGACGCGAGCAAGCGTGCGATAGGTGCGAACGGCGTCGGGGAGGAGGTTGGACGTCTCCATTGCGGTTGCAACGGTGGCTAGGGCTTGAATCCACGATGCGTTACCCATTGCGGCATGGGCTTGAGCCAGCACTGCGCGAGCCCGAAGGACTCGAACCCGCTGCCCCTCCGGATCAACCTGTTGCAGCACGTGTTCTGCAAGAGCTACTGCTAGATGGGCTGCTCCCATATCGACGAAACATTCGGCCTTTAGGATGTGGGCGTCGATCGCAAGTCGGGCTTCGACAGTATTCTCAGCGAGTGTGTCGAGCATTGCGACGGCATCGCTGTACCGGTGTTGAAGAGCGCGGCAACGGGCCATGGAGAACACAAGGGCATCATGGATGGGCTTCATGGCTCGCACTTCGGTGTCGACGAACTGCATTGCCTCTTTAAGGAGCTGTTCGGCTCCGTCTGCATCATCGGCATCCATTCGCAGCACGGCCATATTGTTGCACCACGTGGCAAGTTCCGACGGCTTACCGCTCGAGCGCAGCATCTCGAGGCCTTTGCTGTAATACTCCGTGGCTTGATCGACCGCCCCCTTCTCGGCGAGCAGGATGGCAAGCTGGCCGTAGGCGGAAAGGAGGTGCTTTCGGGCGTCGAAGTGAACTGCATGTGGTCCATCATGGGCAAATACGACCGAGGATGGAGAGACCGTCGTTGTACCATTACCTTGATGGAGAGCTTCGAGTTCGCTCAGCATCGTGAGTAGGCGTTGCAGGGCGTCCAGAGTTCGACCCTGGGTACACTCTGCAACGGCTAAGTTCTGCATAGATGCGAAGTAAACAGAGGCGTCAACAGTCCGAGATTCCACAACGATCGCGGACAACGCTTCGACACTGTCGGCTGCGCCCTTCTGAATTTGGTTCATTGCTTCGAGGTAACTCGTGCGAATTAGGCCTTCGACACATCCAAGCTTGCTGTAGGCACGTTTTGCCGCAGCCAGGGCTTGTGTTGAGACGACATCCTGATGCGATAACCGACTTTCCGCCAGGACGAGTCCGATAAAACCGACTTCAGAGCTAGTGGTCATAGGGCCATGAGGGTGAACATCGGGATAGAGAAGCGCTACACGACACACCTCTGGCAGCACGGGTGGAGTTGCCGAGAGCCGCATCGTGGCAAGAAAGCGATATGCTTCGACTACTGGGTTACCAGAATTGGGAATAAAAGACAGTGCTTCGTGTAAGCCACGCCAATCTCGCGCAACAAGCATTTGTCGAAGATGTTGGCACGTTTCGTCGTACATGCGACCTCCATGGAGAAGGTCGCAAGGTACACAGGGTTTTGAAAGATGCTACTCTTACACCTGAACTAGACGAATAACACCGGTCGATCCGCTGGGAATGACAACCTCATGGACGACCCCATTCTGTACTTGAACACGGAAGTAGTGCGTATGCTGGCCTCCGTATGGCAAGTCATGGAAAAGAGCTACTCCGCTGACATCCGTTGTCTTGGTCTCAATAGTGGCACCAACATGCAGATCAACTCTATGAACTTGCCAGTTGGCTCTTAGAGCAAAGTCAAGATCGACTATAACGAAGTAAATATAGCCCGGTCCGGGGGGGTCAAGGTATATATCAGTTAAGAACACAGACATAACTATCTCCTTGTTTTTTCTTTGAAAAAGGGGTTAATAGACGCAAAAAGATTGTCGAGCGCCCGAGATCTCGTCAGATTCAAGGAAACTACTAAATACTGAAGCTAATGCCGACCGCATAAGTGGGTACGCCATTCAACACAGTCCGAGAAGTTGTCTCAAGCAATTGTCTGGTACTCTCACTTATCGCCGAACTTGACGTCTGGTAGGTAACGTTAGAGTATCTCAGATACTCCCACGATATTCCGCCAAAAATCGAGAACGATCGACCTACAGTTATAGCCAAACCCGTTTGAATCGTAACCAGCACGGCCCCACCAAAAGTCATTGTCGCTTG
This sequence comes from Candidatus Kapaibacterium sp., assembly GCA_022842685.1. Lineage (GTDB taxonomy): Bacteria > Bacteroidota > Ignavibacteria > Kapaibacteriales > Kapaibacteriaceae > JALHPC01. The sequence continues at coordinate 26,123 of JALHPC010000023.1, read as the reverse complement.
CCGTGATTCCGGACTCTCAACGAATCTATCGGGATTCATTAGGAAGGCCTTCGAACCTGCTGCAAGGGGCGTTACGAAGCCTGCAATAAACGGCCTTGGAAGAACGGCATCTATGTCGGCGAATTCTGTGCAATTGCTCCATAGTATAGTCGGAGTGAAGTTAAGAACGAACCCGCCCACGACACCCGACACGTCATAATTCTCAGATGTCAGTCGCTGATCTACGGATATCCCTGAAAGTACTTTGAAACCAACCGATGGTGTCAGAGAGACAAGATAGCGTGTTACTGTGTCAAGTCCTTCGGATCGCGTCGTGACCGTACCGGAAACAGTCTCTTCTGTTTCGCAATCACAGCGATCGAGACCTGATTTACGTAGGCGGCCTTTTATCTCTTTCGTGATTGGGACGAATCTTGCCGGACCGTACTTAGCTGAAACATGTAGAGCGCTCAATTCTCCTGCGCCCGATGCGACAGTTACAGTTGCACCATACGAGGCGCTTGGCTTTGAGAATGGCTGCGTTTGACCAGATAAGATCGAGTTCTCGAGGAATGCGACCAGAATCACTAGCACCATGTTTACACTGCGAATGCTCATCTTACCCTCACAATCCACCTCACGCTCGTGAACGGAGGCTCGTGGTTGTTCTCGGACACTGTAACGACGTGAGTATGGTTTCCAGCCGAATTGCTACCAGTGTGACGTCCTCCGTTTCGTACTTCATGCGGAGCTCCCGATTCGTTACAGCTGGCACTGTGAACATGAGTCGTGGATCCTCCAGTCTGCAACACCTTATCAGTGCCGTTGACGCCCTTCAGGAAGCGACCTCGCAGGTCGGGAAGGCGAATCGTCTCGCCAGTGGCACCTAAGGCTCTTGCTAGGTGCTTATAGTCACGAGACCTGAGTTCTTGACCCTCGGCTGGTAGGAAATCAGGGTTGTCCGCCTTGAGTGCCTCGAGCGTTCCGACGTAGGCGATAATTGAACCAATTGGTACCATAGTGCAATGTTGATTTGATGTATAGCACGTCCCGTTCTCTCCCGCAAAACTCGCCCGGCATGGTACCCCATCCGTTACGTAGGAACTACTGAATTACATCTGCATGGGACGTTGCACGGGACGCTTCGCGGGACGCACAGAGCCACATTCCAGCCCGCTATAACTGACGGGCGTCATGCCCAACAACATCGATGAGATAGTGCAAGTCGCTTCCACCCTGCAATCCAGAACGCGACCACCTTTTCAACAATACGCTTCCACGTTTGTTTGCAAACGCTACCACGCCCGTCGTTAACGGCGGGCTGGAATTTGGCTCTGCGCCTAGGCCCGGCATTCAGTCATAGGTACCGCTAACCTGCCTTCGGCATTACCGCTGCTCCAGCACGAGGACGACTCCGTCGCCGGCCGCAGGCCGTAACTGGCCGCAGGCCGTAGCTGGCCGAAGGCCGTAACTGGCCGCAGGCCGTAACTATGCGCTACATGTCCCCTCAGCGAAGTATATTGCCGCTTGCGTGCATAGCTCTATTCCATATCGTTTGTTCCGTGCCACCGCCGCCGCATTGTTGCTGTTAACTGCTTGTGCTTCATCGGCTTGGGCACAGCGCGAAACGTGGAACTGGTACTTTGGTCAGAACGCCGGTGTCACGTTTCGCGATGGTAGCGCAGTGCCCCTTACCGACGGTGCGTTAGTAACAGATGAAGGGTGCGCCACACAAAGCGATCCAGTTACCGGAGCCCTGCTGTTTTACACGAACGGACAAACGGTGTGGAACCGTAATCACGAGGTGATGCTGGACGGCACAGGACTGAGTGGCGACCCCTCCACAAGCCAAACGATTATCGTTCCCGCCCCCGGCAACCCGTTTGTGTACTACATCTTTAACTCAGCTCCCATTACGTCGAACACCATCAATGGACGCTGCTTTTGTCTTACCTACTCGATTGTTGACCTAAAACGCGAACGCGGTTTGGGAGCCGTGACCCTCAAGAATGTGACGGTAGTTGATGATATCACCGAACACCTAACAGCTACTCGCGATTGTCAAGGCGAAGGGTATTGGGTTGTTGTTCGACGCCGCTCCAGCCGCCACTTCCTGTCATTCCGCGTCGATAGCGTCCGCGTTCACAGCACCTTCGTTCAGTCCGACGGTAGCAATCCAAGCCTGATTATTCGCGATGCCGGCCAAATGCACATCTCGCCAGATGGACGCCGCCTCGTTATTACGTCCACGTCCGGCAATTCACAACTCTATGCATACGACCCCGCTTCGGGCGTTGTAAGTAACGGCACGAGCTTGTTCCCCGACGGAGAACCCTCGGCACATTATGGTGCCGCCTTTTCCCATGACTCTCGCTACGTCTTCATCGCCACTACGTCGGCTATGGAAACCAATCTTTACCGTTTCCGCACCGACCTATCATCACCTTCGGCCGCTCCATCGAGTATCGAATGGCTCTATACCATTAATGCTCGTAATCTGTGGGTGCCAATGCAGCTAGGCCCCGATCGGCGCATCTATATCGGCAACCCCAATGAGCGCACGCTTAGCGTCATTCAGCGGCCATGGCGCATCGACCCCGATTCCATCGACGTGGCCCATAACTCCATTGCGCTACCCGAAGGACGCGTTCGCAACGGATTACCCAACTTCATGGGTACGTCCCTCTTCCCCGATGCTGCCACCAACGACGGCTGCCAAGCTCCACGCGCCAGCTTTGCCATGCCCAACCGCTGCGCCAGCGAATGTTTACCACCTACAGACATCTCCTCCGGCGCTATCGAAACCTACGAGTGGTCCTTCCCTGGCGGTATCCCCAGCCAAGGCAATGGGCGCTTCCCCGGCCCCATCTGCTATCCCACGCCAGGCAGCTATACTGCTACACTCGTAGTTCGTAATGCGTTTGGCGCCGACACAACATCCACTTCCTTTGATGTCTTCCCTAACCCCGTCGTCGTGACCGATTCCGTTATCGAGATTTGTCAGGGGGCATCGGCAACTCTTCGGGCAATGGGTGCACACAGGTATTCGTGGACGCCGAACATCAACATCACGGGTGCCCAAACCGCCTCGCCTACGGTGTCGCCACGGTTTACCACACGCTATACCGTTATTGGCACCACCGACAACGGCTGCGCCGATACGTCAACCGTTACCGTTCGCGTCATTGAAATGAAGGCCGGTCCCGACGTTACAGTATGCCGTGGCGGCCGCGTTCGCCTAACTTCATCAGGTGGTGCCCGCTACTCATGGCAGCCTGCCAACGCGCTCGACGATCCCACAAGCGCCTCACCGTGGGCTACCATCGACTCGTCGACGGTGTTTGTTGTTCGTATCGAACGCGACACCTGCGTATTCATTGACACCCTTGTGGCAACCGTCGTTGCCTCGACACAATTGCGCACAAGTGCAGATACTTCCATCTGCGCCGGTACTTCGGTTACACTACGCGCCATAAGCGCAGCCGCCGACAGCATTCGATGGTGGCCCACAGATGGGCTCGATCAACCAACGACAGCCACCCCTGTTGCAAGCCCCTCAACCACCACGACGTATTACGTCCAAGTGTGGGTTGGTAGCTGTACCGCTACCGACTCGGTTACCATCACCGTGCTCGAAGCGCCAAGGCTCAGCGTAACATCCGTACCTGTGATTTGCAGGGGCGATACCGTGACTGCGAGCGCCGAAGTGTCGGCAGGTGTTCAACTGCGTTGGACGCCAGCCGACAACATCGACGACGCTACGTCTGCAGCACCCCGACTGTGGCCGCGCGAGACCACGACCTATGTGGTAACTGCTACCGGACCCAATGGCTGTACGACGTCGGCCACCCTGGTTGTTACCGTTGGCAACACCGTATCCGTTGATGCAGGCCCCGATAGGTGGATATGTCCTGGACAAGTAACGCAGTTGCTCGGTGTAAGCAACACGACCAACACACGGTGGTATCCCGAAGTCGGCCTTTCGGATCCGACCGACCTTTCGGCACTTGCGGCCCCTAGTGAAACCACAACGTACTACCTGATGGGTAGCTTGGGAAGTTGCTCGGCTATTGACTCTATGACGGTTACCGTTTCGACGCTAGCAGATTTGCGTGTTACTCCAGATACTGTGCTATGCCGCGGCCGTTCGGTTCGCCTTGAAGCCGACGGCACGGCCCTTCGCTATGAATGGACGCCGCAACAAGGACTAAGCGACCCTTTGTCGGCGGCACCGTTTGCCTCTCCCACCGAAACAACTACGTATACCGTTCGCGCCATCGATGCCGGCGGTTGCGAAACCAGTGCGCGGGTTACGGTAACGGTAGTCGACAACCCACCCATCACGCTTCGTGTGGGTTCGGCTGTGGCACCAGCCGGCACCGCCAATGTTGCCATTCCCATCTTCGTTGATGTCGACCCATCAATGCTTCCACTCGTGATTACAAACCTTCGGCTGCTGTTAGTCAATGATGTGACGATCTTCTTGCCCACGGGGGCAGACGCAGGTCAGGTAACGTATGCAACGTGCGGTGGCACTCGATGCACATATCTTCTGATCGACGATCTAGCAGTTCTTACGCCTACTCAACGCGTTACAACCCTACGTGGTACTGCACTGCTTGGCACCGGTGTGTCCACTCCCGTCGTTATCGACGAGGTATCGTGGCATGGCAACGTTACCTGCCCTAACACCGTCACGGCCGCAGGCACCGTCTCGGTTACTGGTTGCAACATAGGTCAACGATTCATGCGTCAGTTCGAGCAGGCCACGCTTAACGTCGACGTACAGGCCGATGCAAGCACTATCCGCTTCGTCGTTGGCGGTACAGCTCCTGGACAGCACATGTTGCGCCTTGTAGCTCTTGATGGTTCGGTCGTATGGGAACGTGGGATCCAGCGCAGTATCGAAGATGCCAGCCCTACCACCGTCGATATTTCGATGCCCTGGCTTGCCGGTGGCTTGTACTATGCACAACTCCTCGATCCGTTTGGCAGCGTTGTGACGATTGGCGTGACCGTGCTTCGCTAGCCCTGCCTTCGCACAACCAAGGTTATTTTTGTGCGAATGTTGTCTGCAGCCCTTTGTCTCCTGCTTGCCCTCTCGGCTGCACCCGCGCTGGCTATTGCCGATCCCAGCGATTCCACCAAAGCCGTACGTATTGCCGATTCGCTTCGGTCGTACCGTGCGAATCAGGTTGTTGTTACCGGAACGCGGAATGAAGTGCGGCTAAAAGACTCGCCTGTGCGGGTCGAGGTAATCGGGGCCGACCGCATCAAGACCACTGCCATGGTGAACCTTGGCGACTTGCTCAAAGAGCAAACAGGACTTCAGCTTACAGGTACTGTACGTACCGGTCTGCAAATGAACGGCCTCGGTGCCGACTATACCATGATTCTGATAGACGGCCAGCCCATGGTGGGCCGAGTAGCCGGCGTGCTCGACATGTCGAGAATCTCCGTGGGCAACATCGAACGCGTCGAAGTCGTAAAGGGCCCCATGAGCAGTATGTACGGCTCGGAAGCCCTCGCCGGAGTTGTCAACATCATCACCAAACGCCCTCCCGACGGATGGTCGGCTCGCACCTCGGCTCAGGCCACACAACGAGGGCCCCTCGACCTACAAGTCGAAACCGGATGGGCCTCTGATTCGCTGGAACTATCTGCATTCGTAAATGCAAAAACTGCCGAGGGCTTTTCCCTTCGGAGCTCCAACCCGTCGGACCCGTTGCAAGCGTCCGAAGTGCCCTTCGCCGGCTTCCGAGACGCCACCGGTCACGCCAAGCTGCTGTGGCGCCTTCCAGGTGGCTGGAAAGCCCGCGCTAGCATGCGCGCCTTCGGTAGCGAAACCCGAGGACGCTTTGTTGAAAGCGTCTTCGGACAGGTGGCACAAAACGAAGGTGCCGTTACCCAACTCGATGTGTCGGGTAGCGCCGGCATGGAATACATGCACGGACACGCCCGCCTGCAAACAACGGCATACGTGACGCACTTTGGTGAACGCTACAACTTCGACGTCGATCAAGGCAATGCTGGGCGCATCGACGATATGTCACGGCGGCTTGCACGACTCTACACCCAGTACGATTTATTTTTCGACCAGTCAAGCTCGTTTCCCATGAATTCCGGCAGACTGACCATGGGCGCTGAGTTGTTGTACGACGATATCGGTGGAACACGCTTTGTAGATTCCACTGCCTCGGCACGACCATTCTATCGCACCGGTGTAGGCTTTGTGCAGTGGGAAGGCCAGCCCATCGACCAACTGTCATACGTGCTTAGTGGTCGCATCGACGCAAACAACGTGTTCGGTCATGCCTGGTCGCCTCGCTTCAGTCTTCTCTGGAAGCCCTCCTTCCACGTGCGCGTTGGGTCTTCGGTAGGGCGTGGCTTCAAGGCCCCAGACTTCCGACAGTTGTTCTTGGCGTTCTCGAACCGCTTGCCCGGTGCCAACTACGACCTCATCGGCGCTGCACGGCTTGGTATCGACCTACAGCCGGAAACCAGCACATCTTACGACCTTAGCGTCCGCTTCGAAGATGGCGTCCACGAAGTCTCCTCTGCCATCATCATGCAATGGAACGCCGAAGTTCGGGCGTTCAGGAACGACATTGCCAACCTGATTGACTTCTATCTTGCAGGCAGGGTTGACGACCGCGCCGTGTACTCGTACAGAAATATTGCTCGTGCCTACACGCAAGGTGTTGAACTTAACGTGAACGTGGCAGCACTCACCGATGCCCTCGGCAGCATATCGCTTCAGGCCGGCTATCAGTTCCTTGATGCGGCCGACGTCGAAGTTCTTCGTGCTATCGACGCCGGCACCGCCGGCACGATATCGACGCCCCTTACACGAGACGCCTATCAAGGATTGTGGGGACGTAGCCGGCACAGTGGCACGATGCGGCTACAGTGGGACTCGCCCAGCAAGTCAACCAGCGCCAACGTTCGCTGGCAGTTTGTGGGGCGATTTGGCGACGAGGCCCTCGACAAAAATGGCTTCGTTATGAGCGACCCCACGCGTAGGGTGTTAGACCGCGACGACGAGTTTGTGCCAGGCTATACCGTGCTCAACCTAGCAGCCACTCACACGTTTACGATAGGCGATTCTTCGGCGCTGACCATTGGAGCGGGCGTCAACAACCTGCTCGACATTGCCAATCCTACCCTGATTCCGGGCCTTGTTGGCCGACAGTGGTTTGTTCAATCAAGCTGGCGCCTGTAGTGCTGTTTGCCCCTTGATAATGGGGCACCGAACTACACGGGCTTGAAGCCCTCGAACGCCTGAAGACAGACATGGCAGTAGTGGAGCGAGCGGCAAAGTGTAGGGCCAAAAGGCGACTTTAACTCGGTGTTGGTGCTGCCACAGTATGGACATGCCATATGGTCTAACACCGTGAGCTCGAGTTCGAGATCATAGGGCTGGGGAGGCGCCAAACCATGCTTCAACAGTGCTTGCTTTCCTGCCTCCGTAAGGCGGTTCGTAGTCCACGGCACATCGAACGTTACGTTCACCGTTACGTTGGCTACTCCCATGCCTTCAACGGCCGACTGTACGTCGGCCCGCATCACGTCGATTGCCGGACATCCAACGAACGTCGGCGTCATGGTAACCACAACGCCATCTGCGTTCACTGCTACATCGGTAATGATGCCCATGTCGACCACGCTAATGGTGGGAATCTCGGGGTCCTTGACGGAGTAGAGTGCTTGAAGGACGTCGTTAGCGGTGATCATGCGAGTGCGATATGGTTACCACTCTGCCGCTGGGTCGATGCGGAATACTTCTGTCATCTCGTCCAGCAGGGGCTGAAGGTAATCGGTGTGATAGCCCTTGCGGCCGCCGTACACTGGCTCGGCCTGAGAGGGTACAACAAGCTTGGCCTGGGCAAGAGTTTCCATCACGGCATCCAGCCAGGCGGCCTTAATGGCTTCCTCGCCGGGATACACTCCCTGTGCACTCAGCTCGGCATCACCGGCGGCTGGCTCGAACATGCCAAGGGCGTATGGCCACGCTTCGTTCAAGGCCGACTGCATGCGGGCTGCACTTTCTTCGCTACCCTTGGCAGAGAGCTGAACGAACCACGTTTGCGCGTGGTACAGGTGATACTTGAGTTCGCCCGTAACCTTGCGTGCTAGCGCTGCCAGTGGTTGATATGTGCTTTCGGCAAGCGCTCGATAACGTATCATCTCTGCTGCATCGTAAAGATAGTGCCGCACAAGCGAGAAGTCGTATTCACCGTTGGGAAGCTCTACGAAATGACAGCATGTAAACTGTTCGGCGTTACGCATGAATGCCGCCGTGTCGGGCTCGGGTTCGCCTAGACCATGCAAAATCGTGTAGAGCGCTTGCGCATGACCCAGCTTGTCTTGTGCAATCGACGAGAAGGCGATATCTTCTTCGAGCAAGGGCCCAAGGCCGGTCCATTCGGAATGGCGATGCGCTAGAATCAGCGCATCGTCGGCCATACGGTACAGTAGGTTCTTCAGTGCGTCGGTCATTCCTTCGTATCCCCGCGTTGTTCTTTCTTAAAAGCTTCTACCTTGTTGCGCACCATGTAGGCGGCTACGTCGCGATATACTTTTTCAGGGGTCGTGGCAAAGATGTCGGCATCGTTTGCATGCATCGTAACCACGTCTTCAGTGCACACCACCCAGATGTTATGCGTTTGCCCCCTACGACCAAATTGTTCCTTGGCCATAAGGAGGGCCATATCGGAATTGGGTGCATGAACGCTGCCAACGTGAATGTGTCGGGCCCCCGACTTTGCTTGGTGGAACACCTCGAAGGTGATGAATTGGTCGAGGTCTGGCTTGGGCTGAACGTCCGCCGGATCGTACGATTCGATCTGCGCACGTGTAATACGTGGGTCTAAAGAAATGATGGTGGCCATAGCAGCTGGCAGTAGGGTATAGTGCAGAAAGCAGCCACAAAGATACGCAGTGCGTAGCCAGCGGCAGGGCTAGCGAACTACGCTGAGCGTTTGTACATGGCGAAAGGCCGCACCATCAGATGCACAGAGCATGTAGAGGCCAGCAGGTATCTGCGAAACGTCGATGACATACGACCACACCTGCCATATACCGTCGGTGATGTGAGCGTCGACGACGGCACTGCCAACGACAACTCCCATGGCGTTAACGACGGAAACAGAGGGCTGCAGCGCTGTGGCGGGACCGCGCACGTGGATAGCTGCGCGGCTTACCGTTGGGTTAGGAATGGGGTCGGTGATACGATGCGACGTACCGGCACGATAGGCGGTAATGCCAACGGGGACGTCGCAGCGTGAGTCGCCGGCAAACTCGATGGTGTTGCCGTAGGAGCGGACGGCAAGCGTTTGCGGACGGCACGTGTCGCTAAACACTACGGTGTCTGAAACCCAACCCGAATCAACAGCAGCCGCGCAAATGCGAACAACGCCGCGGCCGGCACGAGGTATCACGACGGGAAACTGCGACAATGGCATGCTAAACCGAACATTGCCAACCAAGAAAGGCCGATGTATCACGAGTGCACCGGCGCTGTCGAGATTGGCGACTTCGAGATCGATGCATGAACGTTCGCCGATTTCGTGCTGCGGCACAACCACCGGCATAATGTTCGCCGTAAGATCAATGCGGTTTCGCAGGTTCAGCACGGTAATGTCGATGGTGTCCGACGACGCATCGCAGCCCAGGTCGTCGATAATGGTCACGGCATATCGACCAGAGGTTCGCACGACAATACTGCGTTCGGTACTGCCAGTGGTCCATCGGTAGGAATATCCCGCTGGTGCCACGAGCTCTACGCTGTCGTCGGCACAAATGGTTGTGCGTGGCACCGGCGCTATCGATGCCACAAGAGGGGCTCGGAACGTCGCCCGCCATTCGGCCATGGTAGTACAGCCGTTTGTGTCCTCGACGGTCACAACGTACACACCAGAGCGGTCAACGACGATACTGTCTGTTGTCTCGGCCGTCGACCAACGATACGATCGAAAGGGGCCATTCGCAACGCGCAACACTGCCGTAGTACCGGCACAATACTCGGCGCCCCCTGCTCCGCTGTTAATGATGGGAACGACAACAGGATAACTGCGGATGACGATGGTATCGGAGCTGAGTCTACACGTGATGGTATCGAGGCCAGTAACGATGTACGTACCAGGGCCTAGTGTGGCCTCGTTACCGCGTTGACCATTTGACCACTGGACGTTTGCGAGGCCTGGGATGACGGTTGCTAGATAGGTATCATCGGGGCAGATGTCGACAAGGTTTGGGCCTCGGATTTGGATGCTATCTCCACGATCGAAGCGGCTTCGGAAAAGGCCTCGACCTGCAATCCATCCTTCAGACTCGGTGATAAACCAGATGTCGTCAAGGTCAGCACCGTTGATTCCGCAGTCTCGAAGTATCCAGTCTCTGCCGGCATTGCTTGTGTAGTATACTGCGCCACCGCTGCCTACGCCCCAGCCCTCGACGTCGTTAACGATGAACGTGCCATACATGGTTTGACCCGTCTGGAAGGTGCGCCATGGTCCATTCGGACTATCGCCCCACATAAGCGTACCTTCTTGGCTGCCGCCTCCACTACAGGAGTTGCCAGCCGTTGGCAAGAGCATTGCTCCATTACGATAGGTAATCTCTTCGGTCCAAGCATTGATGGGTGTCCGGAAGGAGGTTTGCCAAGTTCGACCACCATCTTCCGTCCTCCAAAGCAGCCCACTGCTCGTGGCAAAGCCTGTGCCATCGTCGAAGATAATGGCGTCTGTAAGCCCGCGTTCACGCTCAAAGTGAACGTCACGTCGCCACGTCTCACCGCCATCATCGGTGTAATAGAACGACTGAGCGGTGTTGCTACAGCCACCGGAAAGAAAGACGCCTCGGTTGATATCTCGAAAGAAGCAACCCCAACCGTTTTCCCTTTCGACACGATAGCCCGGCGGAGAGACATTACGCCATGACGCTCCTCCATCTGAGGAACGGTAGATGCCGGCGGGGCCCGAAACGTAGCCGTTAAATCGATCGAGGAATTGAACGTGTTCGAGGAACGTGTTGCCGTCGGGCAGATCGACGCCAGTCCAGGTAGCGCCGCGATCGGTGGTTAACACAATTCCGCCTTCGAGTGACACTGCCCATCCAAACCTGGGGTTGCTCGGTAAGAAGAACACATCTAGATACATTTGTGTATCGTACTTCCCCGGCAGTGCAACGCGCTGCCATTGCCCTACTACATCGATGCCCCCTACCACCATCAGTACGAGGGTGATAAGGGGCATCGAGATACCTGAGGAACAACGGAGCATTATTGTTAGCGTTGAATGATGGCCTTACCAAGTATGGAACGGCGTTCGTTCGACAGCAAGATAACGTACGTTCCTGGGGGAGCAGGCAAGCCGGCATTGGATGAGCCCGGCCAAGCGTAACGAACTACATCATTCGAAGCCGTCGTAGTTCCCGTGTATACGACGGTACCTTGAACGTCTACTACTTGAATGTTGAATTCTTCACCATTGGCAGCAGGTGATTCTGCAACGACAGGCCCTGTCGAGGGCATTGGGAATACCGATGCTGCATAGGTGGAGGTATGATGAGGAACGGATGCTACCGTACCGACGACGATTTCAACGGGCTGCAGAAAGTTCCACTGGTCACTGGCATCTGGCGATCCATTGCGATTTACAGCATTCGCGGTTGCACGGAGGAAGACGCTGCCTTCGGTTTGGGGTGCAGTCCATTCAAAGGTAAACGTTGTAGATCCACCCGTAAGCGTTCGTGGCGTACTGTGCGTTAGTTCTCCAGAAAAGTCAGTGCGAAGTGAGGACCCTTGGATGGGAGCAATTGTGCCCACGTTATCATCTGATGTTGCAGTGGCCTTTACGCCAATATTGACTCCTGCAGCCGGGCGACCGGAATTGGCAACAATAACGTCTAGCTTTATGCTCTGACCTGGTGTAACGAAGATCTTGTTGTCGACGGCTTGAGGCACCGACAACGACGTAGATGATGACGAATTCGCTCCGTGACACGTACCACATCCTTGGCTGCTTAAGAGTGTTCGACGGCTTTGACCGCTAGAACTCGCAACGATAGTGTGATTGGTAACGAAGAGGCAGAGAAGAAGAAGTAGAACGTAGTGCATATGATGTAAGATGAGATTTGTAGAAGCGAATGATATTAACGTATCTCGAATTGTTACGTGATGAGTTGACATCATTGGTATATAACAGCAGAGGGCGCACAAATGTGCGCCCTCTGCGTTAAAAGACTGTCGCTATTTCAGTAATGTTTACTGACGTACGACGCGGAGGTTCCAACGGTTGTTGCCAGTTGTGACAACGATGTTGTACATACCGCTTGCAAGTTCACCCATCGAAACGGATGTTGCGAAGCGACCACCGGTAGAAATATCGTTGAGAGAGAGTACGCGATCGCCAACGACGCTGTACAGTTCGATTGTTACTTCACCCGCTGGGACGTCAGCACCTTCGATGGTGAAGACTCCATTCGTTGGATTCGGGAAGACGCGGAAGTCAACCGAGCGACCGGCGACAACATCTTCGTCGACTGACGTGAAGATCACGTCGAATGGCTGCGAAAGCGAAGAACACTCGTTGTTGTCCATGACTTCTACACGGTATGCACCGGGCAGATTCACGACCAAGTTGCGATTAGATGCACCTGGAATCATCGTACCGTTGCGATACCATTGGAAGGCCTCGACGGTACCTGCAGTGATTGCCTTCAACGTATCGCCAAAGCGATCGATTTCAGGACGTGCAGGAAGCGGATTAACCGTGACGTTTACAGGAGCAGAGTTAGCAGTACAGAGCGAAGCGTTCGTTACTGTTACCGAATACGTTCCACCGGCAGTGACAGTGATCTCTCGACCGGTTGCACCGTTCGACCAGATGTAGCCAGCGAAACCAGCAGGAGCCGTCAACACAACCGAGTTGCCTTCGCAGAATGTCGTTGGTCCAGTGACCGTGACAACTGGTGATACAATCGGAGTGAGTGTAATAATGACGTCGCCAGATGTACCAGTACAGCCGTTGCCATCAACAACTGTGACGCTTACAGTATCCGTAGAGCGAACAATGATGCTGCGACCATTGCCATATGCCGTGCCAGAAGATGATGTCCATGAGTACGAGACAAAACCATTCGGTGCACGAACTTCAACCGAATCATCTGCACAGAGCGAGGTAGAACCAACAACCGTCAAGATTGGCTGTGGTGCTGGATATACGGTTACGTCAATGTCTGTCGAAGTACCAGTACATCCGTTGTTATCAGCAACTGTTACCGTGTAGGTACCATTGCGCTTTGCAACGATTGTCTGAGTTGTTTCGCCAGTCGACCACAGGTAGGCAGTGAAGCCAGCTGGGGCAGTAAGTGTAACCGAATCACCTTCGCAGAAGGCAAGTGGGCTGTTGAATGTTACGATTGGCAGCGTCGATGGGAAGACGTTTACAGTAACGGTATCGGAGTTAGCCGAGCAGCCGTTGGCATCTGTTACCGTTACCCAGTAGTTACCAGTCGTGCGAGCTACGATGTTGCGTGACGTTTCGCCAGTTGACCACAAGTAGTTCGCGAATCCAAGAGGTGCCGACAGGGTGACGTCGCCACCTTGACAGAACGTTGTTGGACCACTAACTGTAAGGCGAGCATTTGGCAATTCGTTAACACGAACTGTTACGCGGTTGATAACCAAGCAACCAAAGGTGTTTGTTTCACGAACTTCGATTGTCTGGTTTCCGATCTGCGTCCATGTCACAGTTGCATTCGGCGTCGTAGCACCAGTGAGCAAGTTACCAGCCGAGACAACCCATTGATAGGTGTGTCCAGGGAAGCCAACAGTGCTGTAGTTGTGCTGTGAACCTTGGCAAACTGATGTTGGACCAGTTACGATCGGATTTGGAAGCGGATTGATTGTGACAGGATACGTTTGAACACGAACACAACCGAATGGTGATGTGTGTGTTACCGTGATCGTACCTGTTGTCTGTACAGTTGATGTATTAACCCAACGTGCACTTACCGAGAATCCATTCGTTGAGCCGATCAGCTGACCATTCGAGCTAATTGTCCACTGTGCAGTGGTGCCATCAGCAGGATTGGTCGAGGTATACGTAAAGGTATTGATCGTTTGCGGTGTGTCTGTTTCATCGGTAGCACATACTGGTGTTGGACCAGTGATGGTGATAACCGGTGGAAGAGGACGAACCGTAATATTGAATGGAGCAGTTGTAGTTGCACAAGCTGTTGGGTCTGGAGGAGCGAGAAGTGTACCAGTTACAAACTCACGAACCGTAATCGTAGCAGCGGTTGCCGAAGCAACGTTAGCCCATACTACACGGATGCGATTTGGTTGACCAGCAACAACGTTCCAAGTTGAACCAGCAGGGAGGTTCACTGTCCACAGCCATTCGTTGCCAGCAACAAACGGTGTTTCGTAGAATTGCTCGCTGTTAGCACATGGGTTTACGTTGCCAGTGATAACCGGTGTTGGGCGACGACGAATATCAATTTCGTCTACCTTCAGAGTTGTACAGTCAGATCCAGGAACCGTTTCGCGTACAGCAATCGAGCCCATTTGAGCATTGCTCCATGTAACCGTGATTGTTGACGTGAACTGACCAGATGTGATAGCACCACCAACGACCGTCCATTCAAACACGTTGCCAACACCAGGTGCTGCTACGCTATAGGTATGAGTGCTAAGTTCACACACAAGACCTGGACGTTGTTGTGTTGGTGTACCAAATCCTGTCGTTGAAACAATAAGTGGGTTTGGAACAAGGTTCACTTGAACAAACATCGTGTCACGAGCAACACAGTAGCCACCAAGCGACGTTTCCGTCACGATGATGCGATGCAGACCTGGTTGCGTCCATTGTACCGTGATCGAGTTGTTTGTATTCCAGCCGGCAATCGGAGCGAACACATTCGCTGGAGTGATACTCCATGAGTACGTGTGTCCAGGAACTGCTGGCGTAGTATACGTGTGAATCTTGTTGATACACGAGATAGTATTTCCAGCGATAACCGGTTCTGGCATTGCTGTCACCGAAACGTTCTGGACAACAATCGTGCTGCACTGTGTGCCAACAGTTGTTTCCTTGATCGTTACAGTTTGGTTGCCAACGGTGGCCCACTGAACAGTGATCGACGATGTACCTTGACCGTTCGTAATAACACCACCCGTTACCGTCCACTCATATGTGTTGCCGGCATTGTTTGGTGTCGAGTACGTGATCGACTGACCGTTACATGCCTGACCAACTTGACCAGCTGGTGTTACGCGTGTAACCGTTGTTGTTGTTGGCTTTTGACCAACTGTTACGTTAACAGTTGAAGTTGCAGTACAGTTACCTGCTGTTTCCGTTACCGAAATCGAACGAGCGCCCGCTGTTGTCCAGCGAACCATTACCGAATTCGTATTCGTGGCAGTAAGGAATGTACCTCCACCGAGTGGCAACGACCATGCATATGTGCTGCCTGGAACCGATGCCGTCGAGTAGGTAACTTCATCAAGCGTACATACTGTGGTTGCTCCAACAACGCTTGGCGTTGGCTGACGCGTAACGTCCACGTTGATCGATGCTTCGCGGAAGCAGTTCGTTCCTGTGGTTGTTTCGCGAACACGAAGTGTTTGTTGACCAACACCAGTCCACTGGACATTTACGCCAGCAGTGTTGTTGATACCACCAACGAAGTTGCCACCGGTGACCGTCCAGAGGTACGTGCTTGTACCACTGAATGGTGTCGAATAGCCAATCGTTTGGTTTTCACAGGCTTGGTTTAGAATGCCACCACCAACACGACTGATCGATGTTGCAACTGGGCGGAAGCCTACAGTTACATTCACAGTTGTTGTTGCAGAGCAGTTGCCTGCTGTTTCAGTTACAGAAACAGAGCGGGCACCTGGGGCTGTCCAACGAACCATTACCGAGTTGGTGTTAGTTGCCGTCAGGAATGTACCGCCAGCAAGAGGTAGCGACCATGTATATGTGCTTCCAGGTACCGATGCGGTCGAGTACGTTACGTCATCCTCGGTACAAACAGTCGTGGCACCCACGATGCTTGGCGTTGGCTGGCGAGTTACGTCGACATTAATCGATGCATCCATGAAGCAGTTCGTGCCTGTTGTTGTTTCACGAACGGCAAGTGTTTGCTGACCAATACCAGTCCACTGTACGTTGACAGTAGAGGCATTGTTAATGCCGCCAACAAAATTGCCGCCGGTTACAGTCCACAGATATGTGCTTGTACCACTGAATGGTGTCGAGTAACCAATCGTCTGGTTTTCACAAGCCTGATTAAGGATACCGCCACCAACACGACTAATTGCTGTTGCTGTTGGAGTTAGGCCAACGTTAACGTTAATTGACGCAGTGCCTTGGCACAGACCATTCGTTTCTTGAACTGCTACGGAACGTGGTCCAGGAGCGGTCCACATTACGGTTACTGTGTTCGATGTCGTTGGGCTTGTAAACATACCACCACCAGCAGGAAGTGCCCAGCTGTAGGTGCTACCAGCAACATTCGGTGTTGAGTACGTAACCTCAGTACCAGTACATGTTACTGTGCTACCACTGATGCTAGGTGTTGGCTTGTACGAGACGGCTACATTAAGTGTCGACGTAGCTGAACATGTTTGGCCAACGGTAGTTTCAACAAGCGTTAGCGTTTGAGCGCCAATGGTTGTCCATTGTACAGCTACCGTGTTGCTTCCGTTAGGGCTCAATAGTGTACCACCCGTAACAGTCCAGTTGTACGTTACGTGTGGCAGATTGCTTGGAGCAACGCCATACGTAATAACATCGTTGTTACATGCTTGTCCTGCAAGTCCTGCAGGTGAGATGCGTGTAATAACCTGTACTTGTGGTTGATAGCGGACAGTGATGTTCAAGCTAGCAGACTTCGAGCAACCACTGAGTGTGTTGGTTTCAACAACCGTCAGAGTTGTTACAGGAGCTGCACCCGGAACTGGGTTGCCAAACAGAATGGAAACCGAGTTGTTTGTGACACCTGAAGTGAACGAATTTGGTCCTGGAGTCATGCTCCAAGCATACGTATTGCCAGCCACAAGTGGCGTGCTGTATGTTTGGCTAGATTGACCACAAACGTTTGTTGAGCCAGTGATAGTTGGATTCGGTTCGCTTACGATCTCAACAGGTTGCGATACGCTAGTTGTACACTGCGTAGCCGTTACCCATTCTTCAACCGTGATAGAACCATTACCAACCGTGTTCCACTGAACATTGATACCAGGAGCATTATTTGGACCAAGGATATTACCGCCTACAACCGTCCAGCGATAGGAGCGGCCACCAACGATATTAGCTACTTGATACGTTACGGTTTGGTTTACGCAAGCACCACCTACTGCGCCAGGAAGTGGAGCGGTGCGTGTGATAACAGGATTTGGAGCGATGACAACGCCAACTACCTTAGTCGCAGTCTTCGAACAGTTAGTAGCCGAAACTGTTTCGGTTACGCTCACTGTGAAGGCACCTGCACCGGCTGCAGTTTGAACCGTAAACGATGCAGAGTTAGCACCACTTACCGGCGTTGCTGCGCCAACTACTGTCCACGAATAGGTATTCGCAGGAGCGTTGTTTGCCGTTGTGAATGTGTATTGACGATTATTACATACCGCGTCAGGTCCGCTTACTGTAGGTGTTGGTGTAGGGTTAACTGTAACGAAGAAGTTCGTTACGTTCATACATCCAACTGCACTTACTTGTGTTAGGCGGATGAAGGCGTTCGGATTAGGAACGTCCAACCAGTTGATTTGGATTGTGTTGAGTGCCAAACCGCTGCGTGCGGCTGTGTCACCAACAACACCATTACCAGAGCCACCTACGATGGTGCCACCGATAACTTGCCAGTTGTACGTATCTGTTGGATAGTTATCCGCTGTATACGTTACGTTTTGCTGGTTCTGACACACTTGCACAGGACCGTTGATAACTGGAACTGGCAAAGGATAGACAATAACCTGCTTGGTGTATGTAGTAGCGCAACCACCGTGCGACAATGGCAAGGTTACAACACACGTGACTGTACCAATGTTTGTACCACCTGTGGTATTCCATTCAGCAACAATCGATGGTGTACCTTGACCTGAGCGGATAACGCCCGTAACAGGAGCAGGAGCAATTGGCATTGTCCACAACCATGTTGTTCCAGCAGGGAATACACATGGATTAGGACGCTGAATTGTATAGGTACGAAGATGTGATTCGAATCCACCGTAGATACAGGCCTTCGAAATAACTGCTGCGTCAGCTGGATCGATAATCGTAGCATCTGCAATAGTTGGTTGAATTGTGACATTCAGCAATGCTGTGTCTGCACAACCAAACACGTTCGTTTCAATCAAACGAACTTGAGCAGCGAAAGGATTGTAAGATCCATTGCAGCTGAGGTTAACTGTTCCCCAGTTTACTGTGTATGGATTTACGGTACCAAAACCACTGTTCGTTGCAGTTACCGGTGTAGAACCAGTTGGGTATGCCATCAATTCCCAATCATAGGTGGCGTTATGCATACCCCATGATGGACCAGGTGTGTAGTTAACTGTCGACGGTCCACAAGTGACCGCAGGTCCGTTAACAACGGCAACTGGCTTAGGATTGATTGTTACGCCTGAAGCTCCGAACGTATTCGGGCATAGGCTGGCTGGAACTGGACGATTGTATGGAGCGGCTCCTGTGCGAAGCGTACCGCGAACCGAGAACGTTACGACAGTTGGAACAAGTGGGTTCGTTGGCATTGCAGAAAGTGCTGGTACAGCAACGTTTACTGCTGCACCGGTACCTTGAACGATTACTGGTGGAGCCATCGACAAACCGTTGCGAAGCACTTCGTACGTCACGCCGTCTTGCGAGCCAGTCATATTAACCTGTACTGGTTGTTCCCAGCAAACAGGGTTTGTATATGCCACTACTTGAGGAAGAGGTAGCGCAAACACGCGTACTTCTGGCTGCTGCGTAAGAACAATCGAGCACGATACTGGTGTTAGCAGCAGCGGATCGATTTCAGCAATCACACGATAGCGGTAGTTGTTTGCATTGAGCAGTGGGTTGCTACCGGCAGGGTTTGTGTTGTCTGTTAGGACAAGTGTTGCGCCGTTACCTACAGCTGCTCCACCAAGAACCGGGGCCCACGAGATAGCAACTGGGTTACCAGCAAAGTCAAGCAGTGGTGTGCGTTCAAGCGTATAGCGTACCCACGTTTGTGAGTTCTGAACGTTGAACACCAGGTTGTCTGGAGTACAGACAATCTGAGGGTTAGGTGCGTTAACAACCGGTACATCGTTAGGTGTTGGATATACATCAACTTGAGCAACAGCTACTGTTGCATTGATGAGACCACAACCTGCAGAGTTGGCTACAACACGGAATTCATATTGTGTAGGAACAACTGGTGTTGTTGTGTATGAAAGAGCAGCCGCTGGGATGTTCCACGTGAGTGGTGCACCACCTGCTTGCGTAGCTACACCAGCAACATTTGACCATGGAAGTGTACCAACCAAACGACGCTGCAAGGTGTATGTGAAACCAGCTTGTGATGCCGCTTGGTTAATCGTTGCCCCATTACCAGAACAGATGTTCTGTGCAAGAGGAGCTAGACTTTGTAGTACTGGAATTGGGCTAAGACCAACAACGTAATCTGGCGTTGTTGCACTACATCCACCTGGGTGGATTGCTGTGAACTTAACAACACCTGGCGTTGGACCCCACCATGCGATGCGCACGTGTGTAGCGTTAAGGATTGGACCACCCGAGTTAACCTGCGTGGGATCGAATGCAGTCCATGGACCAACATTCGATGGACCCCATGCTACAAGCTGACCGTTTGTAACCGTCCATGAGTAGCTCCAGCCAGCGTGTGGCGTAGGATCGGAGTACGTGTAGACATATGCCGTGTTAGGAACGTCAGCAAGAATTGCCGAACCATTCATACCAGCAGGGTCTTGTACGTATACGCAAGCTGTTGTTGGACCCGCGACTACTTGCGCAGGAACTGCAACTACTTCAACTTGAGTGACCGATTGACGTGTACATCCGCCAGGGCCAGTAGCCGTAACGGTGATGTTCTTGAAACCAGCGCCACCAAGTGCGGTGATCTGATTCGTGATTCCAGAAGGTACAAGGTTATTGAAGGTCATACCGCCTGTTGCCGACCATGCATAGGTTACACCTGGCTGACCAGCGTTACCATTGTTGGTAACGTTGACGTTCACAGGCAATGGCATGGTTGTACACAGGGGTGGTACGTTGATGGTTGGCACTGCTGGGCGTTGGAAGAGCGTTACCGCTACATCTTCGTTAGGACCAACACATGAACCATTAAGAAGATTAAAGGCATTGAAACGAACCGTTACCGGTGTGCTTACTGGCGCAAGGTTGTTTGGTGCTTCGTAGTTACCCCATGTTACTGTGGCAGACTTAGCACCAGCTCCTGACGTAGGAAGAGTCGTTACTGACGATCCTGCAGGCGCACCTACAAGTGTTACGTTATAGCCAGCACCGGCTACACCAGTAAAGGTATAGTTGTTTGTAAGAACTGAACCAGTTGCCGAGCCGCAGACTGGCGATGGTCCTGCTTGTGCAGTAATCGCTGTTGCGTCTGGCGTGTGGTGAACAACAATCGTGCGGCTAATCGTATTGATACAGCCATTGCTGTTCGTTAGCGTAAGCGTAACGTTGGCGTTGTCGGTTGTCGTTGGCCAGCTGTTCGTGAAGTTGATCGTAGCAGATGTAACACCAGCACCGTTCGTTGGACCCACGTAGGTTACCAAGGCAGGTGTTGTTGTTGTCCAGTTATAATTCGTAATCGTAGCTGGCAGCGGTGCGTTAACAGCTGTTGCTGTGTACACAACGCCTGCTTGTCCACCGCATACAGGGCTTGAACCACCAATCGTTGCCGTTGGCAACTGGTTGATTGTTACTGTGTATACCTCAAGGGCAGCACAACCAGCAACTGTGTACTCGTGCGAAATTGTACCCGAAGCGCCTGCACCCCATGTAATGTTCAGTGTACCGTTGCCATTACCCGATGCAACAGTAGCTGAACCAACGTATGGCGTGGTGGCTGGATAGACAATTGTACCACCGACAACTGTAAACGTGTGCAAACCAGCGGCACCATCTGCACCAGTGATGGTGTAGTTGTGGTTTGTGCCAGCACAAACAGTCAAAGGACCGTTTGTGAGGAAGTTGCCAGCAGGAGGTGTTGCAACGACAGTTGTATTGAGTACTACTGTGTTTGAGCAACCGTTTGCGTTCGTTTCGGTCAGCGTTACGTTACCAGCACCAGCGGCTGTCCAACGTACAGTGATGATCGAAGAATTGTTGGCGCCCTGAATGGTACCATTCGTTACGCTCCATGACCATGTGCTGCCAGCACTAATTGGGCTAACGAGGTATGTATATTCAATCGGGTTTGGAGCCGACTGATACGATGGATTGCCAACCGTTGCGTTAACAAATGCACATGGGGTGTTCGAACCAACAATTGATGGTGTTGGCTGCGCATTCACCGTTACAGTTAACGTGTGTGTGCGTGAACATCCATCTGGTGTTGTTTCGATTGCTGTTACCGTACCTGTACCAAAACCAGTCCAGTTAAGGGTCAGCGAGTTCTTATTCAGAACCGGTGTTCCAGCGACATAGAGGTTGTCAGGAGCGACAAACACGTTAGCGACACCAGTGGCCGACCATGCGAACGTGTTCGCAGTACCGCCCTGAAGCGTCAGTGTATATGTCTCAGCAGCTGGTGTATTCTGACAAACAGGGTTAGGACCCGTAATTGTCTTAGCTGTTGGGATTGGGCTGAAGCTAATTGGCGTCGTTACAGTCGTTGCACATGGCGGTGTTACCGATCCATTTGTGATGACGAGCTGGAGCGTAGCATTGATTGGCGTAATCGATACAGCCTGTGTGAACGTCGATGGCAAGCCAACTGTCGTTGTCGATGCCGATGGCGACGTTACGGTTGCGCCAGAAGCGCCAGCACCTAGAAGTGACCATGCATATGTTGGACCGCTAAGTGCCGAACCTACCCAGTTAAAGGAAGGGGTCGTAGCCGTACCTGTCGTTGGGGCACATATAAATGACGTACCTCCGCCAATTACGCCGGCTGGCTTCAAGAATACTGTTACAACCTTTGAACTGACTACGGAACAGCCAGCAGGGCTTGTTTCCGTTACAGAGATTGTTCGCGTTTGCGATGCCGAAGGCGAAATGTCTGCCGAAGGCACAGTAATCGTTGCTTGGTCATTCGCCGTGACGTTTGTTGCAACAACAATGCTTCCCGTAAAGGCACCGCCTGTTACTGTCCAAGAACCGAAAGTCGAACCTGTAACGGTTGACGCTACGCTATGAGTAGCAGCAACATCGGTACACATGGTTGTTGGACCCGAGATCGTTTGTGCCGTTGGCTGTGGAACAACCGTAAGCGTCAACGGAGCCGAGCGCTCAAACGTACAGTTAGCGTACTCAATGTATGCATAATATGTACGCTGTCCAGCTGCTGTACCTAGGTTAATCGTACTTGACGCGTTCAGAGCAAACGGAGCACCACCCGTAGTTCCACTACCAGCCGGAAAGGCCGTTGGAACACCAGTCTGGAAAACTTCGTCGCCTGTTACAGCGGTAATGCTCGTTCCGTCAGCCACAAGGTTGGTACCCGTGGTAACGAGGCGAGCGCGATAGTTCATGTTTGCACCGGCGACAGCTGTAAAGTCCCAGCCGATGTCGACACCTGCACCAGCTTGGCCTTGAGCCAACGCAGCTGCATGTGTTACGTTATTATGCACGAAGTTTAGGAACGGACCAGCACCGTCAACGTCCTGAGCGGCTGCTGTAGCTGCACCAGCGCCAACACCGCAGGCGTTTTCAACACCAATAGTGTGTGGGTCGGCATTGCCCGGAGCAGGGAAGTCAACCAGACGAACTTGAACACGACCAGCATTTGGTCCGCCGTCGGCCCAAATCAATACCTGGACGTTTACCTGAGCAAAAGGATAGGCAAGAAGGATGTTGTACTGCGATACGTCCTCGAAGGACACAACAAGTACGTCTTCACCTGCGATGTTCTGAACTTCATACCAAATCACTTCGCCGTCCACACCCATACGAGGTGCAAGGTCGCGATTTAGGAAGTAGATGGCATTATTTGGCTGTGCGGCTGCAGGAATATTCTGAGCAACAATGCCAACGTTGTCCACCTCAACCGTGTTGTTGATTCGGTCGGAGAACCGTACAAAGCCATTCGAACCGATAAAGAATGGCTCGGTCGACAGATTGTACGTCGTGCCAAAGTACGTTACCTCGAAATCTCCAGCGCCAATTACGCGCTGAATGTTTCCGACAGGTACTTCGTACACCATGTCCTCGTCCATCACTGCTGTGATGTCGTATACGTTGGCCGGCACAGCCTGGGCTTGCATGCCCTGACCGTTGTTTGCCGCAACGTTATACGTAATCGTTGGCTTGGCACCAACGCTTACCGTGAACTGCGGTGCTAAACCGCTACAGATGTTTGGTGACACGACCGGCGGTATTCCAGGGCCAACGTGCGTGAGGGTCACCTGTGCGAGACCGCTCGACGCAGCAACCGCCAGCATGACCAATAACAACGATAGCCGGCTAAGCCAGCTCCCCGTCGATGTGCCACGTTGAAGGTAGGTCGTCGCGGAATCCAACTGACTCATACGATCCTCCGATGAAATGAACTGATAATTTGTGATTGCTTCTTGATTCGCTCCGGCACGGAGGCACTCGGCATCGCTGCCTGCCGCAAGCACCGAAAGGCGCCTCTGGCGCCTGCTATTCGTGATAACACGTAGCGCGGAGCCACTGCGGGCCCCGCCATAGTACTCATTATTCATGTGCCTCTCTCTGCCGCATAGCACGGCACGCCAACCAACACACCATCCCCCACCGGGAACAACGCGTTGCTTGAAGCGCCGCTAAAATATCGCTGCGCAGAGTGATAACCAAACCCTTTTTTCCCTGGCCGTACTCCACCCACGCCCCAACGCCCCCCCAAAGGGAGCTCATTGTGCTTTCGGTTGGAAAGACGGTAGCAAACAGTTGTCATGCAGTTACCAACTCTACGTTTCCTCGGGCTCTGTTGTCGACGCCGAAGTGCCGCCCGCAGACACTTCGGTTTGTGAAATCCGATTGACACTTCCACCCCACATCCCCAAGCAATTCCCCACCATTCTTTCTTCGGTGGGCTGACACTTACACGATGTTCGGGCGGCTGTCCTGCTCTAAGTGATTGCTGCACAACGTATTGAGTCTTGTCACTCGTATGCGGCAACTACTTTTGCAAAGGCCACTCCTCAACTGCCGTGCCAAACCTTGGTTCGATTGGTCAAAAGTGCTTTACAAGGGCTCTACGCATTGTTTAATCGTTGATTTGCGATGCCCTTCGCGACCGTTCGACCACCGACCATAGCTCTCGCACTAACTCGTCAGTGCCTTCTTTCGCCACCGCCGATATGAAGCGCGCCCTGTGACGCCGCACTAGGTCGCCCTGTTCCAAGGACACGCGCTGCTCTGGCGTGAGCGCATCGGTGCGCGAAAAGACAACAATCGACGCCTTCTGCGTCATCGCAGGATCGAATCTGCGCAGCTCGGCCTTGAGAACCCTGTAGTCCTCGTCGGGATGTTCAGATAACGCGTCGATCATGAAAACAAGTACGGCTGTTCGCTCAACATGCCGTAAGAACTGATGCCCCAACCCCTTACCTTCACTGGCACCCTCGATGAGCCCAGGGATGTCGGCAACAGTAAACGACTTGTAGTCTCCAACCCTCACCAACCCTAGGTTCGGAACCAAGGTGGTGAAATGGTAATCCGCAATCTTTGGCTTTGCAGCGCTGATTACGCTGATGAGCGTGCTCTTGCCCACGTTCGGATAACCCACAAGGCCCACATCAGCCAATAACTTGAGTTCTAGTTCAAGAATCTTCGTCTCACCAGGCGTGCCAGGCTCAGAATGTCGCGGCACCTGGTTGGTCGGCGTCGCAAACCATTGATTCCCACGGCCGCCACGGCCGCCCACGGCAACAACAACACGCTCACCATGACGCTCGATGTCGCAAATCTGCTCGCCAGTTGTCTTGTCTCTCACAACAGTGCCACACGGTACACGTATCACAATGTCGTCGGCACTTTTACCCGTACAACGGTTTTTGCCCCCTCGTTCACCGTGTTCGGCTCGATAGTGACGCCGGTAGGTAAAATCTAACAACGTGCCCAATTGACTGTCACCCTCGATTATAACGCTGCCACCTCGGCCGCCGTCACCACCGTCAGGTCCACCCTTTGCCACAAATTTCTCACGCCGAAAGCTAACGTGGCCGGATCCGCCGTCGCCACTCTGCACCTCAATCGAGGCGGTATCAACAAAGTTCATCTAGTGCCTATAGCTCTGCCGTATGGCCAACGATAACTCCATGGCCACGGCACTGTTCGCCTCGATGTCGTTCTCGGCGTAAAATCTGTCCAACGCTCCCACTGCTTCCTTCCAAGTGCCCGCACGCAACACCTCGCGAACGGTCTGCTCATACAAGGCCTTGTCCCGCACAAAGATCTTGCGAATAACCTTGTCCAACGTCCGCTCGTCCATCACCTCCCTAAGACGCGCCACCCGTAGCCCAATGCCGTCGTGCTCTTCGCCTACCACTACAACGTCTGCCGATGCCCCCTGCTCAGATTGTGCGATAAGGGGCTCTGGATTGCCCTCGGGCGCAACCTCACGGGGCTCCTCTGCGAGGTTCGAAAGACCCCCAGGATCAGGCGCAGGCGCCTCTGCAGGGGGTGGTAAGACCTCAACCTCACTTGCTGGCACCGTATCAACAACAGATGTGGCACCCTCCTCAACATCGGGCTTGGGCTCATTAACAACACCTGACGTAGATGTTTCATCAACTACTGATGGCGGATCATCCCCAACATCACGCATATCAGCTTCATCAGGACTCAACGTGGTCGCAGGCAGCGACTTCGATTGCGGGTCCTCAAATGAGGCAAGCACAACGTCGATAACATCAAGAATGCGGGACCGCGTAACGTGCGTGAGCGACTCTCGGTAAAGTAAACGCTCCAATGCCTGCGAGAGCGGGACCGCACCCTTGT
>JALHPC010000022.1:2945-46643 GCA_022842685.1 Candidatus Kapaibacterium sp. | reverse complement strand
GAATAGCCATAGCCGCCAATCACCACGAGCTTACCATCAATCGAGTAGAACAGTTGATTGGTTGACTGCAGGTGATCAGCAACGTCATCATCGAGGTCCAGTACCGTCCGACGCCACGCTGACCCGCTTGCAGGATCTACCACGATTACGTCCGTATTGTTGGCCTCAGGCGCAAAGCTCACAGATGGTTGCCGCCTGTGGAGACCATCCTTACGCCCCCCTACGATCACCACCAAACTGTCGAACACGCCATGTGCAAACGAATGCACGGCAGGGCCCTGGCTTCCAGAAGCTCGCAGAGCGACCGACCATTGCAGTGGATGCTGTGATTGAGCACTCAGGCCCAACACGGCAATCATGAGGATAACGACGCTAGTAAATCGCATGTGTACGTCCGTTGCTTGTTGATTCAGCAACCTACCTACCCTGTCGTAGTTATCCCGTGACAACTGTCACAGTGCGTTATCGAGTGGTGACGGCAACACGTAGGTCTTGAATGGCATTTGTACCTTCAGCCTTGCCATTTTTGCAACAGTGAAGACAGTCGAAGAGATCGTAGCCGACGTTAATACCGCCCTACGGAATAGCGACAGGGAGTCGCTCGTGCGGTTGGCAGAGATGCTGGACGCACTAGCGACGCCGCGCGCGCTTGCTAGTGCCGCACAAACGCGCGCAGTAACGGCACGTTTGACTGGCGATAGCGCCAAAGCGCTTGAATACTACGGGGACGCCTTGGCGCAATTCGAGATCCTTCAGAATCCGATTGCTCGGGCACATACCTATGGTGGAATGGCCAACGTATATCTCGACATGGGAGACTATCCCCAAGCGCTCGAACACTATCGGCGAGCGTTGACGATTCACGAAGACCACGACGACCCGGCTGGAGCGGCGGTTGTGCTAGGGAACATTGGAGGCGTTCACTACAGCACAGGTAATTACGCCGAGGCTCTTGATTTGTCGTTTCGTGCTCTCACCATCCATACAAGCAACAACGATGCCGAACGCATTGCCGAAGTCACTGGCAACATCGGCAACGTCTATCTGGCAATCGGTGACTATTCGCAGGCAACGTCCTACTGCATGCAAGCACTCGAACTTCACAACGAGTTGGGCAAACGAGCATTCGTAGCCCTAGTGAGCAACACTCTGGCTATGGTGTATGCGCAACAGCAACAGTGGACCGACGCCTTGCGATATCACGAGCAAGCACGCTCGTTGTACGATGACCTTGGCAATCGCGCAAGCGTAAACCGGGTTCTCGGAAGCCTGATTTCAGTTCACTTGCAATGCGGCAATGTCGACGAGGCGCGAGCGCTTCTCGAAGAACAAGCAGGTTTACCGTATGTTAACCCCACGGTCGAATGCACACACCTGGATAATCGTGCACGGCTTGCCATTATCGACGACCGCCTTGACGATGCCAACGAGGTTCTGCGTCAAGCGCTAGCAGTCGCCATGAACGCTGGTCTTCGTCCAAGCTGCGCTACGATGCACCAGCGTCTTCGCGACCTGGCTAAGCAGCGAGGCGACTTTGATGCCTACGTCGAGCACAACGATGCATATCAGAACATTCACGAGGAAATCCGCGGTCAAGAGTCATCGCGCCGCTTCGCCATGGTCGAGGCGGAACGTCGGTACGAAGCAGAACGCCTTGAAAAGGCACGTCAGCAGAATCTCATTCATAGCATGTTGCCCGCAGCAGTTGCCGACAGGATCCTGCGCGGCGAGCCCGTTCAAGATTCCATCGAGTGCTGTTCGGTTCTGTTCATGGACCTCGTTGGGTTTACCGCTCTGTCGGCTTCGACAACAAACGACGCTATCGTCGCGTTGTTGAACGACATTTTTACGGCGGCTGACGACTGCATACGACGCTATGGTTTGATGAAAATCAAGACCATTGGCGATGCCTACATGTGTGCGGGGTTCGACGGAGATGTTGCAACGTTGGCAGCACGTGCGGCAACAAGGTTGCTCGACACAATGAACGAGCGCTTCCCATCCATCGACGTTCGCATAGGTATCCATGCCGGCCCTGTTACAGCAGGCGTGATAGGTAGCGAGCGCCTTCAATACGACGTGTGGGGTGACACGGTGAATATCGCGTCGCGCATGGAAAGCACCGGCAAACCGGGATGTATTCATGTGAGCAAGACGTTCGCCGACATGCTGCCTGCATTAGAGTTTTCGATTACCGATCGGGGCATCATTGACGTTAAGGGCCGAGGTCCCATGGCGACTGCGTGGCTCGCCCCCGCCACGCTCATCGATGCTCTGGGCAACGGGTCGTAACCTTTCTGTCGGCCCGGACTTGTGTGAGCGATGTCGACAACGAAGTCTTCCGACGAGCAACAACGCTTGACCACATTGCAGGCACAGCTTGCCGATGTGTTTGAGCGTGTTCAGCGCAACGATTCGGAGGCATTCGGCGAGTTTCACGACATGCTGTCGCAACAGCTTATGGCCTATTGCCTTTCGTTTACGCGAGACGTCGACGAAGCGAAAGACCTCTTTCAAGGTGTGATGCTTGCCGTGTTCGAGTATCGCCATCGCTATGTGGCTGGCAACATTACCGGATGGGTGTTTACGATTGCTCGCAACGCCTGTAGGCGATGGGAGAAACGACAGCGAGCCGTTGATCAACTCGACACCACGTACGACGTTGCCGACAGCGGCTCATCGTCGGTACTTGATACCGACGAAGTTGCCGCGATTCAACAAGCCGTACTTCGTCTCGATGCCCCCTATCGAGATTGTGTTATGCTCCACTACTTTGGCAATATGAAAGTGGACGACATTGCCGAGGCATTGTCGATCTCCACGTCCCTCGTTAAAGTCCGACTACATCGTGCTCGGACTGTCTTACAAACTACCCTTGCAAACTTTCGAGAGTCGCTCCATGTCTGAACTTGATGATATCCTTGGTAGTGCTGCCGATCGCTGGAAGTCGGCTACAAACGACGCAATACAGTCATCACGGACCGCAATTGTGTCAAACACGGCGCCGTCTTCAATAACGGGACCAGTCGTAGCAGGCATTGCGATAATCTCCGCAGCGGTGATGATGACTCTTGCCATTCCATCGTTGTTCGAGGGGACTGTCGTGGAGCCAGTCTCATCGCAGCAGCCATCGTCGGCTATCATAACGCAGCAACAGAACGTCACGCAGCAGAAACGCGCAGTACTAGGGACGTCTGAGTCAGCTGTTCGACCAAAGGCACCGAACTCGGCAGAACGGCTCGAACTACGACGCCGTTCGACATCCTTAACGCTGGCAGAGCTCGAGCATCGCGCTGACAGTCTAGTAAGCCATCGACCTGCCGAGGCAGCAACTCGATACAACGCTCTTGCAGCTAGGTATCAACGAGCTGGCGACAGCATAGCTGTGCGGCGCCTTCGCACCAAAGCAACACAGGCGCTGTTACCGCTCAACCCGTAGCGAGCGCTTATCACGGCTGCGCATAACCTCCAACGTCTCGCTTACCTTCGAGATGGGGAGCCCGTTGGCCTTCTTGCCACTTGCTACAATCTGAATGCTGTAAACGTCGGCGTCGGCAACTCGGTCAAAGAGCTCAGCAAGACTATACGTTTCCGCATCATCAAA
This sequence comes from Candidatus Kapaibacterium sp., assembly GCA_022842685.1. Taxonomy (GTDB): domain Bacteria; phylum Bacteroidota; class Ignavibacteria; order Kapaibacteriales; family Kapaibacteriaceae; genus JALHPC01. Next base: position 43,039 of record JALHPC010000022.1, on the reverse strand, counting down.
TGCTACGACCTGGCGCCTTTCCAACGTGTCGCCATTCACGACAATCGCGTATTGGCATGGCCCCAGTTCGGTGGAAACAAGCTGGAACCGAACGACAAGCTTCGCCGTGGTTCGCAATGGCAGCCCTTGGATTTCGGTACTAAGTACAATGTCGGCAGGTGGGTCGACCTGTCGAATCACGCGCCGAGTTATGCGCCTCGTCGTTATCACAGATATTGGTCCGCCGACCTCATCGATCGTCGATGTGTCAACCTCGACGGTTGTCGTCCACGTGGTGTCAGTAGCGTAGCCAGACCCCACGACGTCGGCACCTATGGTATCAGTCAACACTCTATACCTCGTTAGTGGCACTGGCTGTTGTATGCGTGCTTCACCCACCACGTTATCGTCTCTTCCATCAAGGGTCAACGAAAGTCCTATCGTGGCATCGATTGGCAATGCAGTCGCGCTACCTGGTTGCAATCTCGAAGAGACTCCTACGCTGATAAACGGCTCCAACCATGTCGACGGCCCAATACTCACGTGTCGGCGCACTCCAAACGTAGCACGTACAACGTTCGAGACACCACCGAAATACTGACCACGACCAACGTTCTGTCGATCTGTACCCGTAGACACAAACGTGACACCTGACGGTGATTCGATTGCATCTTGAATGACTGGTGTTTCCATCATCGGAGCGCCAGCACCGATGCCAACTTCGGCGACGTACAATCCGCCAAGGTCGGCTTGCAGACACAGGTCTGCCGTAACCATGTGATATGCAAACGACACTTCGCGCCGGATGACACCTGGCGTTGGTATGCCAGAGATTCCGAACAACACATCGCGGCGCTCGGCAGCCGCAACGCTACTCGCGGTGCCCCCTAGGCGAAACTCGGCACAGAGAAAGGGCAGAAACTGATAGCGGATGCCAAAGTAGTAAGTAAGCTGTGGCGAAATGGCCGGCGGCGGAGTAAGGAATGATGAGCCTTCGGAATGTTGAAGAACTAACGACGGCTGCAACGCACGATACCCGACCCCAGCTCCAAGCGTGGCAGACACTTGGGCATGAAGTCGGGTAGCGGTGTTGGCAATCAACAGCACGGCGATGCAGGCCGCGCTTATCGATGCGTTATTCGACAACCATCCGGTGAACAAACCGATGGCGACCTCCAGCGAGTTGAATGGTATAGGTGCCCGCGGCTAACGATTCTGCGGGCAGGACGACACTGCCCGTAGTGCCAGTGATTCTGGCCGACAGATCAGACACCACAACACCAAGATCGTTCACGATGACGAGTCGAACGGGGTCGTCACCTCGACTGTATTCCAATGTGGCCGAGCCTCCGCGTCGAATTGGCATCGACGACAGCCGAAGCGAAAGCGGACCCGCATCGGCATTCACAAGCAAGCCGTCGGTATCAACCACCGAAACTGTACCGGTATTGACGCGAGTACCCATCTCGATTGTCTGGGCATTCTCATCCAGCCACACAATATTGAACGACAAATCGCTCGACGAGGCATTACCAAGAAGAACTCGGAACGGCATCGTGGCAAATAGGCCTGTGCTTCCAGATTGAACCGACGTGCGATACGCCGTGTATCGCACACCACCCTCGGTGCGATCGGACGTGGGCTCAAACTCCGGCGCAAGGACTGTGGCATTGTACTGCACGGCCACAACCACTTCGCTGGCAGCCGCTGGAATTGGTGTCTCCGCACGAAGACGAACGGTTGCAACCTCGCCTACCTTGGCGTCTGTGGTTTCAGCAGTAACCGTCATGGGTTGTACTTGCTCGCGCGGCAGTGCCTCGCCCGACAAAATCAGCCAGAAGTTCAGCCCACTGGCAGCGAAGCCAATGGTGTCGATATACGCACCAACCTCTTCCGGCGCTGTAAATGTCAACGTAAAACAGACCGTGTCGTTAATCGCATCTGTAGCATTATCAAACACGACCAACTTACTATCTGTCGTATTTCCGGGCTCGGTAAGATCCGTCGTAAAGTAGCCCGATGCTCGTGGCTCTAGGACGGTAACCCACGGCAGTGCTGGCCATACTCGAACGACGCATATTGTTGCGGTAACCGCTGTTCCAACAGGCGTTTGTAACTCGACAGTTGAACCATGCCGCGGAATCACCTCGAAGGGCTGCTGCGCTTGCATGGCAAAGGGGACGTACATGAGGATGATGGTCATCCACGTGATAACAGTTTTCATACAATCTTGAGGGGTTGTTGCGTAATGCAGGTGAAACGTAACGAATGATGTATCCCGGGGCTACGGCCACACAAGTACAGCGGGTGAAAAAAGGTTACACGGTGTTTCGTTGCACGTTGGGTATTCGTGCTGCAACGCCGCAGGCTAACAGATACCAAGGCAGTCCTGCCCACCCAAACACTTCGCAAGCCAGAATGGTACTCGCAAGTGGCGTTCGTGTTGCCGCTGCAAAGACACCAGCCATGCCCAGCGCCGCCATAGGGGCCACGGGCCCGCTAACCAACGACAGCGCACTGCCCATGGTGGCGCCCATCACAAACAAAGGCGTTACCTCGCCACCCTTGAATCCACTGCCCAACGTAACGGCCGTGAGCATGACCTTTGCAACAACATGATACCACGCAATCGATACAACAAACGACTGCTGCAACAACGATAGACTTAACCCGGCGTGCTCTCGAATATGCAGCATGTGAATCATCGCAACGACAACAACGCCGCCTATCACAGGACGCAGCCATGGCGTCGAAATCCTCGTCTCGAAGATTGTCCCGATGCCCCTTTTCAGTCTCTCAAACACGAGGGCTACCACTACAGCAACCACCCCTACAACCACTGCCCATCCAGCAAGGTGTAGATAAGGGGCATCGAACGACACTGACGGAAACACCATGTGCCGAATTCCCCACGCCATACACGTAACGTGAGCAACATAGCCGGTGCATAAGGCCGGGATAATCATGGTTCGTCGTACAGACCACGAAACAGCTACAACCTCGAGAGCAAAGATGGCTCCGGCGATGGGGGTGCCAAAAACAGACCCAAATCCAGCCGCGACGCCAAGCAACAGGAGATGCTGTCGATAGTGCCGCAGCGACTGAAACCAGCCGGCGACAACGTCGGCAAATACGCCCGACATCTGCACGGCCGTACCCTCGCGACCAGCCGAGCCACCGCCTACGTGAGTTAGCAGGGTTCCAACAAGCACGAGCGGTGCCATGCGCAGCGGCAGCCGCTGCGTAGGTGAATCGATCTGCTCATATAGCAGCGATGTACCATGCTCGACACCGTTGCCATAATGCTGATACATGTAGCCGACGATTCCGCCAAGCACGGGGAGCGTCCAAACAAGCCACGTTGTGCGCTCATGCGCAGCCGACACTACCTCGAGCAACCACAGAAACAGGGCCGACGACGTGCCTGCGGCAAGCGCAACCGCAAGAAGCGAAGTCGTAAACACGACCGCCGTACGCAGGGAGATGTTTGGCGTCACAGCCGCAAAACTAACCCTTCAGAGAGTGTGGGGGGAATTTGTGAAGTGGCATTGTTTTACGCTAACGCCACCCCCCCCTACCACGTCCACCTAAACGTTGGCACAGGAAAGAAGCCCTGCTGGAACTCGGTTGCTATGCTGTTCGTGCGTGGCTGATAGCGCTGGAGAAAGACGTTCTGCGCATTGGTGACGTTCTGCAAGTCGACACTGAACTCTATGGTCGAACCTCCTAGGTCGACGCGATAGCCGAGCTTCACGTCGGTACGAAAGTATGGCGTCTGCCGCTCGCTAAATGCTCGGTCTTGATCGAAGACTGCCTCGCGGCGTAACGCCGATGCTTCAACGTCGATGGGCGTTAGTAGTCGACCCCCAGTGGTGCTAAGACGTATGTTCAACGCCAACACGCTCGACTCTGAAAGTTGAACCTCCTTGCCAACAAGAAGGTTGGCAACGTAGTTCGTGTTAAATGCCGTGTTGCGCTCTATGCCGTCGCTGCCACGGTACTTTGAGTCGAACACCGACACCGTTGCCAACGCATAGAAGCCGTCACGAAAGAAGTGTTCGGCCGTAAACTCGATACCAAGGTTGCGCCCCGTGCCAACGTTTACCAGACTGTCGGTAAAGTCTGGCGCAAAGTCGGTTCCCGCATTCAATGCACTGTACGACGATGGGCTCTGCGTAACCGGCACGTCGAACAAATGCTGATAGTAGCCCTCAATGCGAAATCGCCACGCGTCGGTAGGCAACACGTCGAAACCAACAACGGTATGATGCGAACGCGTAAAGCCAAGGTTGGCGTTGGTGAACGTTGGCAAGCCGTTCACTGGTGTTTGCACGTGGTACGACACAAGCGCTTGCTGTTGAGAATGCAGGCCATAGCCGGCCGACATGCTTACACCCGAGCCCAATAACCATGTTAGGCCAACACGCGGCTCGATGGCTAACGCATTTCCAAGACTTGAATGCTGTCCACGTAGGCCACCTACGAGCGTCAGCTCTTCCGAAAGACGATGGCGCAGCATTGAATACACTTGTGTTAGCGTTGATGTACCATCGATATCGACGTTGATTTTCTCTGTAGGCAGCCCAAGATTATCGCGATTTCGCAAGCCAAACGACTTGACGTCGACAAGGTATCCCGTCGTAAGACTCGTGACGTTTGAGAACTTGTGACGGATGTTGCCCACCGACGACAGCGTCTGGACGCTGAACAATCCGTCTTGGTCGTTGTAGGGCACGCCAGTAACCACATCCAGCGAGTCACCGAAAAACCTATCCATTGTGCCGCTTGCGCCCACCGTAATGCTGGCGGCAGTGTTCTCGCTCAGGCGGTGGTCGTATCGAATACCTGCCCAGCCTGTAAGGTAGTCCACTCGGATATTCCGGTCAGGATCGCCATAGAAGTTCGCCAGCGTTGTATCTAACTCGTTGCCAAGGAAGGCTACGTCGCTCTTCCCTCCTGTGGCGAACACCGTAAGCACCCCTTCGTTCGATGTTGGCACATTGAACCGCAGGTTCACATCCTGGTAATTTGGCACGGCACCACCGGTGCCAACGTCAAGGCCAAGCTCGCTAAACACCGTAAGCGTTGAGTAGCGGTAATTGACCAAGAACGAGGCCCCACCGCCGAGCGGACCTTCAACTCCTAGCTCCACTCCATTAAATCCGATCTGGGCAAGATATTCCAGCTTTTGGTCGTTACCGTTCCGCATGCGTAAGTCGAACACACCGGCCACGGCATTCCCATAATTTGCGGGGAAGGCGCTCGTAAAGAAGTCACTCTTTGCCAGCAGGTTGTTATTGAGCGTGCTTACGGGGCCACCTGTAGTGGCAAGGGCCCCGAAGTGGTTCGGGTTGGGGATGTTCATGCCTTCCATCTGCCACAGCATTCCGGCTGGCGAGTTTCCGCGCACAACGATGTCGTTACGCGAGTCGTTGGCACCAACCACGCCTGCAAAATTCTGCGCCATTCGCGAGGGATCGCCAAGTGAACCCGCATAGCGCTTGGTATCTTCGACGTTAAACGTACGAGCCGACACCGTGGCCATGTCGCTATTCGTAATGGTGGCGTCTGACGAACGATCATAGGTCACCACCACGGCATTGGCGGCCACAAAGCTCTCCTCGATCGTAATCGGAAGTACAACTTCCTTTCCCGCCGAAACCAGCACATTATCTGCTCGGTACGGCTCGCGGCCCACTGCCGTTACTCGCACTGTGTATCTGCCAAGGGGCACTCGACGAATAGCGAAGGCACCACGGGCATCCGTGTACGCCCCACGTACTACGGCGCCCCCTTTCAGGACCGATACGGTTGCGCCAACAATAGGCGTAGAGGTTATGGCATCGACAACAGTGCCACGAACCACCTGCGTGGCTGTATCGGCCGGTTGGGCTAGGGCCACCGTTGCGTGAAGGGCAAGAACGACATAGAGACTGAGGCGGAGAAGCACGAGCATGATGGTACCGAAGTAGTGGTTAACTGCGGTGCAAAACTCTGGCGGTACTGTGCCCAAACTCCTTGACGTTCGTCAAGGCCGACATTTCTTAACAAACGTCAAGACGTCTTGCGAAGCATACGTGCGCGAATTCGCGACAGCGACTCGGGGGTGATACCTAGATAATCGGCAATCATGTAAAGAGGTACACGCTGTAGGAGCGAACTGCCCCGCTCGACCATGCGAGCATAGCGCTCTTCGGGGGCATATAAGAGCAGTTCCATCGTGCGATCCATGAAGCCAACAAACACCTCTTCTGCGATGAGCCTACCAAGGCGCTCGCCCTTGGGTCCTAACGAATACAGATGTTGTATCGCCGGATACGACCACTGCACAATGCGACTGTCTTCGAGCGCCTCGATCGATAAACGCGCTTCGGTCTGCCTAACGAAGCCCGCATACTCTGTTACAAATCCTGGGGCGTAGTAAAACCCGTAGGTGGTGTCGTCGCCATCCGACGAATACACAGCACGAAACAAGCCCTCGACAATGACGGCAACATGAGTGCTGGGGCGCCCCTGCTCCACCCACAACGTACCCTTAGGGACAACAACCGTCTGTGCGAATTCCGACATCGTGCCAAACATCTCGGCATCTACTGGCATAAACCGAGAGAACGCCGCTTGCGCAGCGCTAAGGTCTTCGAGCGTAGGGCTAAGAACAATCATGAGGATTATCGAAATGTCTCAACAAAGATACCATGACCGAATTCTACTACCGAGCTCCCATCTATGTGCATTCGGTATCTTGCAGCACTGCACGACCACGATTGTCGAATCACATCTCTTTGCGAACGTTGATGAAGCTTGAAACACTGCCTATATGTTCGGAATGTGGTGCCCGTCCTGGAACACTCGTCGAGGTGCTAAGCCATGCCGAGATGACGCAGGTTACCGATGCAAAACGGTGCTTCCATTTTGATCGCCATCAACAGCTCTACCACGCCGGACAATTCCCAACTGGACTCTTTTGCATTCACAGCGGTCACGTCAAGATTTGTCGCGAACTGGCCGACGGCACCGAACATATCGTGCGCATCGCAAAGCCGGGCGAGGTGGTGGGTTACCGATCGCTAATCGGTGGCGTACCATATACAACGTCGGCATACGCTCTCGACCCAGCTACGGTGTGTATTATTCCACGCGAGACAGTACTTCGCTTACTAGAGACCAACAAGTCAATCTGCTTGCAGTTCATCTCAGCGCTTTCCGACGAGATAGAAGACGCCGAGACAGCAATGGTCCGACTGGCAAGAAAGAGCGTACGCGAGCGACTCGCAGAAACCCTGTTAATCCTTGCCGAGATCTTTGGCCTTGGCTCTGATGGTCAGACGATAGAGGCCGACCTTACGCGCGAAGAGCTAGCGTCCATCGTTGGCACCACTCCCGAGAGCGTGATGCGACGTCTGAGCGAGCTGCGGCAGGAACGTTCAATTGCTACAGACGGTCGGCGCATCCGCATTCTCGATAAACATGCGCTAACTGTAGCGGCCGACGTTCACGACTAACAGGGACGCGTATGTCTTCCGCACCATGTTGGCTTCACCTTCCATTCTGCAACGGTTATGACTTCCGAGCGCAGTGAGAGTAGTACGGATGGCAGTGCCGGAGAGATCCGTACGGCCGAGCTCATGGTCTTGCTAGCGCGTGTTCGCGCAGAGTTAACAACGGTGCTCTCCGACATGGGGCCAGCCGCAAAGACGGCCTCGTTACGGATCATCGACGACATCGGGCAACACATCGACAGGTCGACGTCGCCCCAACAAATCGCCGCTCTCTTTGGTCAGCGTCACGCCTCGTTTCTGGCTCAGCTTGCGCAGGAGTTTCCGTCGCTCACGCCAACAGAGCTGCGCTTATGCGCACTGCTGCGTTCGGCCATTGCCTCGAAGGATGTTGCCGCGTTGATGTGCTGCAGTGTTCGCAGCATCGAAAAGCACCGCGAGCGCCTTCGACGCAAGTTTAAACTGCAGTTGGGCGAAAACCTTGTCACCTTCCTTGCTCAACGACGTGGCTGACCACTGTTCACGCACGAATCCGTATTTTTCGGCCTTTCACGGTGCGCCCAAGCGTGGCGCCCAGTTCACGTGTTCATACTTGTAGATCTTTATGGCCATCCCTAACCTTCGCAAGGCAAACAAACCTCGTCAGTGGCACTTCCCCTGGACGCAACGCGACCTCGTTATGTTGGGCATTGGCCTTGTTACGATCGTTGTGGGCTACCTCTTGATGTCGACAGGCATGGGAGTCGACAACTGGGCAAACCCACTTGCCGTTTCTGTTGCGCCCGTTGTGCTTGTTATCGGCTACTGCGTCATCATTCCGTTAGCCATTATGTTTGGTGGCAAGACGAAACAAGACAACGACGCCCAGTAACAACCGCCCTGTCGTAGCCACCTACGTTAATCCTGTATGCTTACCATCACTGATGGCCAGACAACCATCGGCGGCGTAGCCGTTTCCGATATTGTTGCTGTAGCCGACGCCCCTACATACGTTTACGATGCAGCCATAATGGAACGCCAGGTCAAACGCCTGCGTTCGGCCTTTTCGTCGTTCCCCTGCCGCATCATGTATGCGTGCAAGGCCCTTACCAACATCGCGATTCTGCGCCTCATGCGATCGCTTGGAACCGGGCTCGACACCGTGTCTATCGATGAAGTTCGCCTTGGCTTGCTTGCTGGATTCGAGGCCAATGAGATCCTCTTCACCCCCAACATGGTGTCGTTCGACGAAATCCGCCAAGCCGTCGAGCTAGGTGTTCATATCAACATCGACACCATCAGCGTTCTCGAACACTTCGGCCACGAGTTCGGCTCTTCTGTGCCCGTCTGCCTACGCCTAAACCCTCACATTATGGCAGGGGGCAACGAACGCATATCGACAGGCCACATCGATTCGAAATTCGGCATTAGTATTCACCAGATGCGACACGTTCAACGGGTCGTGGCCAGCGCGGGCATTCACGTTAATGGCCTACATATGCATACGGGCAGCGACATTTTAGACGCCGACGTCTTCCTTCAAGGCGCCGAAATCCTGCTCGAAACAGCGGAGATGTTCCCCGATGTCACGTTCCTTGACTTTGGGTCGGGCTTCAAGGTGCCGTACAAGCCAGACGACATAGCAACCGATGTCGAAGACCTTGGCCGACGCCTCGGCGAACGCATTAACGCCTTCAATGCCACACGCTCTACACCAGTGGAAGTGTGGTTCGAACCAGGCAAGTTTATCGTGAGTGAAGCAGGCACGTTTCTAACGCGCGTAAATGTGATCAAGCAAACCACGGCGACCGTTTTCGCCGGCGTAGACTCCGGCCTAAACCACCTGATTCGCCCGATGCTTTACAACGCCTATCACCATGTGGTGAATGCGTCGAACCCCGAAGGAACACCTCGAATCTACACGGTCGTGGGATACATCTGCGAGACAGACACCTTTGGTTGGGATCGAAAGATTGCCGAGGTTCACGTGGGCGACATCCTTGCCTTCCAAAATGCTGGCGCCTACGGATTCGCCATGTCGTCGAACTATAATTCGCGGCCACGCCCAGCAGAAGTGCTCGTGCAACATGGGCAAGCAAGGATTATCCGTCGCCGCGAAACGCTGGCAGACCTTTTGGCAACGCAGACTGACGTCTAGATCGAACTAGAACGCCATCCCAAACCCGATACGATAGGTTATCACCGACAGAGGAGGTGCCGAATTGAACGGCCAATTCATGTCGCGTGTGCGCAATAGCTTGAATCCGGCAGCCACACCATTGCGAAGCAAGAAGTGCAGGATTGGTAACGCTCCAGGCGACTTAACACCAGCGCGCTTTACAAGAGTTGTAACGATGCCATCCGCGATGCCCTCAACGATGTGGCTTGTAGCCCATTGCAGGAACTGGTGCCGTGGATAGAGCAACGACCAGTCGGCATTCATATCAATGCTGAAGGCAGAACCTACGCGCACCGTAACGCCGGCAGTCGAACGTTCGCCAAAACGCATAGCCCTGCCAAAGTCAACCACGTGCTGTGTATCGGTCACAGCCATACTCTGCCTGTCTAACCACCCCCACATACCACCACCACCATGGCTTAACACGACGCTAGCATCTCCGCCAAGGTCGTAGGCGAATCCCGTCGAATTGTCAAACGACAGCGACCACATGCTAACTCGTGTCGAGGGTCCAGTTGTAGCGTCGCCTTGAAGAGGCGTTGCATTTAGGAAGTCTAACGACACCCCGCTCTGTTCCGATCGCATGATATTGGTTGTAGCAGATACGCTTCGATTTTCGGTACCAAAGCGAATACGGTAGCTTGGCATTGCCTCTGCCGCCTTGGCGAAGCCCTGTCTGTCAACCGTCGACATGCCATAGGATACATCAATGTACTGCAGAGACTCCGACTTCGACAGCGTGTCTCGGCCAATTCGAAGGCCGAATATCTCGATTGGCGCATCGTCGGATTCCTGCTTAGCAGTATCCTGGTGAATCACCGCAGAAACGAGTGGAGTCGATGCACTGACTATCGCAATGCACATCGTTACAAACAAGGCGTATCGAATCATGGCAATTCTCTAATGATGAACGTGCGCACAAGTATAGTAAATAGGGCTTTGCTGCTGGCCAACCGCAACCTGACCCTACTCTTCCATATACGTCTTCTTCCGCCGCGAACGCATCTTACGTTCTTCTGGCTTTTTCTCGTCGAGATTTTCCTTAAAAATCATACGATCGCCAGCATACACCTTAAGGCGCTTGCCTTCCTTCATGGCGCGTTGCTTGGCTAGGGCTCCGCCATACACTGGCATGGCGTCTGACGCCCGCCCACGGCGCTTTGCGCCACCAAATCCGGGTTTCGCTCCTCGACCTCGTGGGGCCGCTCCGCCCTTCGACGCCCGACTTGGACGGCCTGGTCCTGCAGCGCGTTGTGGCCTGTCGTCGCGTTGCGGTCTGTCACTACGGTATGGTCTGTCGCCACGTGGTGGGCGGCTGTCGCGCTGCGGTCTGTCACCACGTGGTGGGCGATCGTCGCGCTGCGGCCTGTCGCCACGTGGTGGGCGATCGTCGCGCTGCGGCCTGTCGCCACGTGGTGGGCGGCTGTCGCGCTGCGGCCTGTCGCCGCGTGGTGGGCGGTTGTCGCGCTGCGGCCTGTCGCCACGTGGTGGCCGATCGTCGCGCTGCGGCCTGTCGCCACGTGGTGGGCGATCGTCACGCTGCGGCCTGTCGCCACGTGGTGGGCGATCGTCGGCACCGTAGCGCCGTCCGCCTGCGGGCCGTCCCTTTCCTGCTGGGCGTGCACCCTGGCTTCGTTCGCGGCGCGGAGGACCGTCGCCGGATTCGCGTCGCGGCCTAGGCGCATCGTCGACGCCATACACCTTGGAGAACTTCTGGGTGTAATCGTACGACGTGGACTTGCGGCGGCGGGGCGATGAGTAACCAAGGGCAGTATCATTCGATACCGGCTGTGGTCCGTCATCATCGTCGCGTCTGCGCCGCGGTGGTGCGTCGTGTTGACGCGGAGAATCATCTGTGCGCGTGCGTTTGCCGCCGCGTTTGGCGGCGTGCGCTGGTCGTCCTCTCGAAGGACGCTTGTCGTTCTGCATGGGCAGGTTGTGTGAATATGACTCGACGTTAGCATCCTTCGCGGATGCACGAGCGAGATCTAGGAATTGCGTGGAAGCATCGACGCGCCATCTGCTATATCGTATTCGATGGCTGGGCGACCTGCTGCAAGGTCGTTGTCGTGCGTGAGGTGTATGGTTGGGGCTCAACCCCAACGGCCTCAAATATACGAACGAAACGCTGTACTACGACTTCTTCCACTTGATTGTGCATCCAATGGCCTTGGTAAAGGTGGGCTCTACCTTTTGCCCTGCGATGAGCGCACGAACCGCGTTTGCCACATACGTTGCGCTAACGGCGGCCTGATCGTTGGGGTTGTCATCGATAGCACCAATGTACTCTACAACAAAACCCTTCTTTTGTTTGGAGAGAACAAAAACGTGTGGGGTGCGACGGGCACCATAGGAAAGGGCAGTCTTTTGTGATTCGTCAAACACATAGGGGAATTTGAAGCCCTTTTCTTTGGCCCTCTCAACCATTCCCTCGAATGAGTCTTCAGGTTGAACGATGGGGTCGTTCGGATTAATGGCGACTACGGGATAACCTTGAGGTCCAAACGTGTCGTGGAGTTCGATGATGCGATCTTCGTACTTTACCGAATAGGGGCAGTGATTACAAGTAAACACAACGATGGCGCCCTTTTGATTGGCGAACGTCTGGCTAAGTGCAACAATCGAGCCGTCGACGTTCTTAAGGCGGAACTCTGGCGCAAGGTCACCAACTCGAACGCCGTCAGGTAGGTCGGCGCCCCCTACAATCGTGATGGGAAGTGCAAACGCGGCAAACAAAGCGGCCAGTGCAATCGAGGTAATCGTACGTGTCATTGGGTGTCCTTACAAAAACGTAGAAAGGTCTGTTCGAGGTGTTGGTATGAGAACTCTTCTTCGACGAAGCGGCGGTGTTTGCCATTGTTGCGCACAAAGAGGGTTGCCGGAATTGCGCCACTCCATGTTGTATCCACAGCGTCGATCCACTTGCTCGGGTTGCCATCGCTAACGATGTACGACTGTGGCGCGTACGACCTAGCAGCGAGGAATTTGGCAACTTTCTCTCGGTCCTTTGGGTCGTCGACACTTACAAGGAGCACTCGCACTGGCCGCATAGCTTGATGGGCGCGCTGCAGACTATCAAAATGCGGCAGCTCTTTAACACAGGGCCTGCACCATGTAGCCCAAAAATTTACAACGTATACAGTGTCACCACCCTGCTGGTAGCGCTGCTTGAGCTCTTGGATAGTGACAGGGGTAACGGCTGCACGCACAACCCCAGAAGCTAGGAGGATGACAAGTATGCTGGCAGACAACATTCCAGGAGCCATAGGCACGCTAGGACGTTGGCTAGGCGAACAGATTGCCGCTGCGTTGTGGGACCTGCATAAAGGGATCACCAACCATTTCTTGCAACGAAATGTCGTCGGTGTTCACTCGCAGTTTCGAGACTTCCTTCTTAAGCTGCAACGCCTCTAACACATCATCCTGAAAGGGGCGCTGCAAACGCTCCACGTCGTCAGGAGTGATACCCCTTAGCCACGCTTCGCGATCGGCGGCGTCGATAATCAACGGCATACGCTTTCGCGAGTTATGTATCCACGACATGAGCGTATTCGACGGCGTGGTGATGATACTAAACGAGGGCACTACCTCGCCTGTTCGAGGGTTCACCCACTCGTCCCAGATGCAACCAAGCGTTAGAAAGATCTCGTTGTGATGCCGCACTAGGTAGGGATCCTTGTGCTTGTACTCGTGCCGCCATTCGATAAACCCTTGGACTGGCAGAAGGCCAGTTCGCGTTAGCGCTGCCTGTTTAAATGATGGTTTTTCGAAGAGCGTTTCGATGCGGGCATTTAGCGTTCTGTCGCGGATATCAGCGGCGGCTTGCTCCGTACGAGCCCATCGTGGGATGAGGCCCCACGACATCATTTGCAACGCCGTTGGACGTTTATTCGTCACAAACGGCAGGAACGGGTGGGCGTAGCCCGTTACATGCACATATGGTTGGTATTCGGCGGGGTCGTCGAACGTGGCCCCTACGGCCGTCTCGATAGCATGAGTCTTAGCGTAGATCGAAACGGTGTAACACATACCGCCAACTGCCTATCGCGCTAGGGAGCGCTTGATCGTGAACTGCCCGGCAGACACAGAGATGGGGTCACCGGGCCCTGGGAACGGCGTCATGGTTGCAGAGAACACGCCAGTAACGTTCTGGCCAATCACCTGAGACCAAGAGAGTACTTCGACAGTACCATCGACGGCTACGTATGAGACAGTGCCGATTTGCATGGAGAGCGATGTTGACTGCGACGTGCCCAAGGAGTACGAACCCGTGCGTCTATCGGGCAAGTCGATAGCCACAGAGAAGACGACGTTCGTAGGTGTAAGACCACTGAAGCCAAGCAAGGCGCCATCATCGTCATCTTGAGCGATGGTGGCCGAATCGGCAGTGAAGCCACGGAACGTTGCGTTGCTATATCCAGCGCCCTGAACGCGCAAGCTATTCGTAAGTCCTGTTGGCAGGGTTGGGTTGTTGGTGGTTGGGATTCCCGACCCCGCGTCGTCGGAACAACTCAACAGCAAAACCGCCAGCACAAGCGAAGCAAGGCGAACGATCATGGTCGTAGAAGCGGATACACCATAACGGCAACAAGGATGACGATACCGGCCATCATCATGAGCGCATAGTTTTGAGCAACACCGGACTGAATCTTGCGCAACGTTCCGGCAAAAGCCCCTACAGTACGAGCCGAACCGTTGATGAAACCATCAATGATAACAATGTCGACAAACTTCCACATCAGGTCGCGAGACATTGCAAAGATGGGGCCGACGATGGCAAGGTGGTACGCTTCATCGACGAAGTATTTGTTCCAGAGCAGCTTGTACAGGGCCGAGAAGCGCTTGGCCAAGGCATCGGCCTTGGCATTGCCGCCCGCGTAGATACTGCGGGCGAGCATGATGCCCGAGATTGCAACGACAGTGGAGATCGCCATGAGCAGCCACTCTGTTGACGTGTGATCGCCAACGTGGGGCACCAAGAAGCCGTTGCCAACAGCGAATACGGGGGCTAGCCAATCTTCGAGCAGGTTAGGCATATGCACGACGTGACCAATCACGTGCGGCACTCCGAGCAGACCACCGAACACCGAAAGCACGGCAAGAACGATGAGCGGAATCGTCATGGTAGCAGGTGACTCATGCGGATGGACGTGATGGTGGTCGAAGCGCTCATTGCCAAGGAACGTAAGATGCGTGAGGCGCCACATGTAGAAGGCCGTGGTGAACGCCGCAAGAACTCCGACGCCCCATAATAATGGGCTACCATTGAGGAAGGCGAACCACAGGATTTCATCTTTCGAGAAGAACCCAGATAGGAAGGGAATGCCAGAGATTGCGAGCGTACCAATGAGGAACGTCTTGTAGGTGATGGGCATGTATTTTTTCAGGCCGCCCATCTTTTGAATGTCCTGCTCTTCGTGCATACCGTGAATCACACTTCCCGAGCCAAGGAAGAGGAGGGCTTTGAAGAAGGCATGCGTCATAACGTGAAACACGCCGGCGGTAAATGCACCAACACCAAGGGCAACGAACATAAAGCCCAGCTGTGATACCGTTGAATAGGCAAGCACCTTTTTGATGTCATTCTGGACAACGCCAATCGTACCAGCCACGAGTGCTGTTGTTATGCCAACACCTACAATAACGGCCATCGTGTCGGGGGAAAGAGCAAACAGGACGTTGGTACGAGCAATCAAGAAGATACCAGAGGTAACCATGGTTGCGGCGTGGATAAGCGCCGAAACAGGCGTTGGACCGGCCATAGCGTCGGGCAACCAAATTCCAAGAGGTATCTGCGCCGACTTACCAGTACAGCCAAGGAACAGCAGCAGCGTGATAATCGTAACGGGTAGTGCGCCCTTCGCCCACACAATAGGCGCACCCGCGTTGATGGCGTTGTAATCGAGTGTACCAAAGGTATTAAACAGCATAAACATGGCCAGCAACACGCCAAAGTCGCCAATACGATTGACGATAAAGGCTTTCTTAGCCGCATCGCCTGTCCAGACGATATTTGTGCCATCAAAGGTCCGGTTATACCAAAAGCCAATCAGTAGGTACGAAGCCAATCCCACGCCTTCCCATCCAAGGAACGTGAGGAGCATGTTGTTGGCCAGCACAAGATTGAGCATCATGAACACAAACAGGTTCAAGTAGGCGAAGAACCGGGGGAAGCTCTTATCGCCATGCATGTAGCCGATACTGTAGACATGGATCAGGAATCCAATGCCTGTAATGATGAGGGTGAATAGTATCGACAACTGGTCGAACTGGTAGGCGATGTCGACCGAGAAGCTACCGGTGGCAATCCACGTGTAGACTGGCACAATGACGCTTCGCGCATCGGCAGGCATGGCGAGCAAGTCCATGAACGTCATCACTGCCGTGACGAAGCTGGCCAAGATCGCGCCGCTGGCAATGCTCCCAACCAGCTTTTCGCTGGCGAGGCGTTTGCCAAACAATCCGACGATGATGAATCCCACCAAGGGGAACAGAGGAATCAACGCTGAGTAGTTCATCCAATTTCCGGTGCTACGGTTTCGAAATCGTGTTGTTCAATGCTCATCTCCACGTGTTGGAAACGAAAGCGCATTGTTTCGTCGATAATCATCATTCCATTACGTTCAACCTTCATCCAGTCGGAACGTCGAGCAGTAAAGGGCTCAGAGGCAACGATCACCGAACTGGGGCGCCCAAATGACGGCTCCATTACGCACAGTTCGCCTCGACAGTGGTACTCCTTGCCATACATGTAGTACATGGATGCCGGCTGCACACTAGGATTGGTCGTGTATCGCACTACAACCATGCTTGTGCCATTCGTAACGGCTAGATTCAGATAACTGTGCGTGCGTACGCCGGCCTCGATAAGAAGCTGATCAAGATCCTCGAACATCTTCGACATAGCGTAGACCATTTCTTCGCAGGTAACGCTTCCCATTGGGTTGGCGATATGGTTCAGAAACAGTCCAAAGAGATGCTCAGAATCTGTCGACCCCTGAATTGCATCGTAGGCTGTGTCGTTGAGCTTGCGAAGGAGGCGCCGACGAATGGACTTATATCCACCAAGTACGCCGTTGTGCATGAACATCAACTCGCCACACTGAAAGGGGTGCGAATTCACTTCCTCTACGCTTAGGCCCGGAGAAGCAGCACGTATATGGGCGAACATGCAAGGCGCATAAATTTTGCGCGCTAGGTTCTTAAGATTCTGATCACTCCAGGCTGGCTTGATCGACCGAAAAACGCAAGGCTCGTTGTCTAGCTCAGGAGCATACCAGCCAATGCCAAAGCCATCACCATTCACGGCAACGCTCATTTCGCCTGCGTTCACGCTCTGCGCAGTGACAAGCGAAAACTTCGGCTTGTACAGTAAGTCGTCAGCCAAGATTGGCGGACCGATATAGGCAACGAAACGACACATAGTGCAAAGCGCCTGCGGCGCGGCCGAAAATACGAAAGGCCCGCTGCATTCGCAGGGCTATAGACGAAAAAAGGCCCCCCTGCCAGAGCAGGGGGGCCTTTTGCTATGATCAATTCAGAGATGCCTCGCGGTTCGTGCACCACGTGTTATACACACCGTCGAGTAGTAGATTGAAAGCGTCAGCGGCTTCGCGTGCAGCGTCTAGCGCAGCTTGCTTCTGCTCGTCGGACTGACACATCCGCACGAGCGCTTCGCGCGTTACCGTACGGTGAATCTCGTCGGCATGCTCGTGTACAGCAAAGAACTCAAGAGCGTTCGGTGTGTCGAGGTTGTACCACTTCTTGAGGCCTTCAATCTTTGTGGTCGAAATCTCGGGAATCTGTGACTCATACGCATACAAGGCTGCCAGGCCCTCGGCAGGGTTGTTCCTGCGGGCAAGCTCCTTGAGAATGCTTACCGAGGCACGCGTGTGCGGAAGGTAGCGGCGCTTCTTGATTTCTTCACGCGTTACGCCAACGGTCTCGGCAAAGCGCACCCACAACTCGGGGTGATTGTTTGCGCCATGCTCTTCTTCGACGAGATTCTCGAGAAGCATCTGGCGCACCTCCATATCATCGCAATTCGCATGCGTTGCGCTAACGTACGTCGGGAAGTTATGCACCTGATGGTAGTACTCACGAGCATACTCGCGCAGCATGTCGATGGTAAGCTGCCCCTCGTTCCACATAAGGTAGAACGGATGCTGGAGCATGTGACGCTCGTTTACGATTTCGTCGAGCTTGACGAGGAACTCTTCTGTAGTCATGGCTTCAATACCGTTACAGGTTGTTGATTGTTTGAATGGCCCCAAAGATAGCCGATTTCGTAGTTTTGCAACACCTGCAATCAACAGGAAGCCATACTCATGCAGAACGATTCGCCGTTCCAAGAACATCTGTACGACGACAGCGTCGACGTAAGCCTAGAAATTGCCGCTCGCGTTATCCTATTCGATGACGACTGGCACACCTTCGACGAGGTCATAGAGCAGCTGATGCTTGCCACGAGCTGCTCGAGCGCTCATGCCGAAGCTGTAGCGTTTACCGTTCATCATCAAGGTCGAGGAATCGCGTTCGAGGGCGACATGGCGCAATGCGTCCGCGTGAGTTCCATTCTCGAACGCATCGATCTTCGTACGAGCATCGAGCTGTAACGCCTGCCTACTTCTCCCGAAGAATTGTAAACTCAACCCGCCGGTTCATTTGGCGATGCTCTGGCGAACTATTGGGTACAATGGGCTTCGCTTCGCCAAAGCCCTCCGCCGTGATCCTACTAGGGTCGATACCCCTCTGCACAGCATATTCGCGAACTGCACGCGCACGCTGGAGCGACAAGTTCAAATTGGCGGCATCATCGCCGACATCATCGGTGTGTCCTGCAATCATCACGACAAGTCCGGGCATCCCCTCCATCATGGTTACAAACCGGTCAAGGTCGGGGAACGACTCGGGAAGTACGTCCCACTTACCCACGTCAAAGAAGACGTTGTTGAGCCGGATGGTTCGCCCCGACTTGGCTGGCTCTAAGTAGAGGTTTCTGCGAATCTCTCCACCCTGTACCATCCCCGAAGTTTGAACGGTGTCGCTAATCGGGAAATAGCCCTCGGCCTCCGCGCGAATGCTGAACACATCGCCATCAACTTCGCCGGCTGCTACAACGATGGTAAACGTCCCCTGCGCAGGGTCGGTAACGCCGTTGCCGAGCGGCTTCCCGTCGCTTAATCGCTCGTATGCCACTCGAGCTGCGACGGGACGTCGGGTAGCGTTATCGTAGACCGTACCCGTTATTGCCACAGTAGGCAGCGGCACAAGGGCCTCGGGCAGCTCAATGCTCCAGATATCACTCGACCCATCAGGCCCCGGCTGCGAGAAGTAGGCCACGGATCCGTCGGCAGCCACAGCGTAAAACGCTTGGCCCGCGTCGTTGTTGATGTCAGGGCCAAGGTTCACTGGCACCGACCATGACGTCCACGAATCGTCAAGCCGCCTAGACATAAACACGTCTAGCTTGCCATACCCAGGATGCCCGCTACTACTAAAGAACAACGTTCGTCCGTCGGCAGCCAAAAACGGCGTTGTTTCTTCCTTGCCCGTGTTGATCACGTCACCAAGATTCACCGGCGTCGACCACGTATGTGCTCCTGTCCGTCTCGATACGTACAAGTCGTGCCCACCACGCGTTCCTGGCCCCTCAATTGCCAGCACTAGCACGTCATTCGATGGTGCGATGCATGCAGCCACGTATGGCCCCTTGTTTTCGTAGCCATCGATGTCCATAGGCGTAGGGATGTTCCAGCCGTCATGCGCTCGCTGGGCCGACGACAGCCCGGGACCTACAACGCGGCCACGCTCGTTGTATCGGTTGCCAACAATCATCGTCATCTTGTCGGCCGATATACTTACCGCATAGTTGTGATCGTAGTTGTTCAGCGGCGCTCCCACCGGCCGCGCCTTGCCCCATGTTCCGTCGCGGAGGCGCTCGGCAATGTAGATCTCTTGCCCTGCCACCGATCCCTTCTCGCTGTAGGTAAGCACGAGTAGAGCGCCATCGGCCGACACGATTGCATTCGACTCATCGGCCGGCGTATTTACGGTCTCTGGCAGTCGTTTTTTTACTAGCCCTCGCCGAAGTGAAGCCGGCAATCGAATCCCCTCAGGTGTTACGGTCACGTTCGCCTCGTTTACCAGTGCCCCTTGCTCGGCAACCTTGATAAGAAGGATGTTTGAACGCTCAATCTCTGTTAGCTGCGAGGTAACAGACGTCGTTGTTGGCAGATACCAGCGCTGCGTGGCGAAGTAGTCGTGCATGTCGCCTGGCGGAAAGATCATACCATGCCGCGCATAAATTTCATTGCGCATGAGCTTCAGATCGGCCTCCGACTTGCCCGCCACCTCATCGTCGGTTAACAACCGCAACGACGCTTCAGGGAATCTCCCAGGCACCTTGACATCTGTTTGTGCTCTCCCTAGACAGGGGGCACCGATAAGCTGAAGGAAGGCAAGCACGGCCCATAGTGGCCAAACGACGGAATGAATCACCGTCGAAAATACAACAACCCAATTGCATGTTCCGCACGGCAGCCCTAGGGGCGTCGAGGGCGCGCTGTGTCTTGGCGGTTTGGAGGCACCGGCCGAGCTGTAGAATCGGCTGGTGTTGAAGGTGTTAGCGGACGTACATTCTGCATCTGCTGCTGTAGCATGTCGTTGATGTTCTGCTGTCCTGCCCCATCCTGCGAGCCTGGCAAGAGCCCTTGTATGTTGGGCATATTGAAGTTGGGGTTCGTAACCTGCAAGGCATCACGGTTGTTGTCAATCATTTGATCAAACAACCCCTTCTCCCCTTCCTTAGCTTTCTTCAACAGGTCGTCGTCAAGGTCACGAAGTAGCAGTGAATCCGACACGTCCATGTCGTTAGCCTTGGCCAAGGCGTATTCTAAACTTGGTCGAATCTCACGAGCATATTCCGACCTCGGATATCGCTCCACAAGTAGACCATAGTAGTACAGCGCCGAATCCACGTCTAAGGCCTGACGTTCAAACATCCACCCCAGGGCATACAGCGCCTTCGGCGCATATTCGGAGTCAGGGAAACGCTCAGCAATCTCATTGAATCGACGTGAGGCATAGACGTAGTCGCGCACAGCGCGGAAGCTCGATCCCGAGCGGAAGAGCTCGGCAGCGTCGTCGATAACGGCGTCGGCAACGTAACCAAGCTCGCCAGACGCTTGGCGCCCCACATCCGAATTAGGATACAACTCAGCAACGATTTCAGACAGCGAGTCCGCCTTGTCTGGATCGCTATCCCGAAGCAATCGCGATTGTGCATACAGATAGCGTCCACGCTCTGGATCGGCTGCCGCAGTACTGTCGTGCGCGAGCACGTAGTACTGCATTGCCGAGTCTACCTGACCCATCGTTTCGTGCAATCGGCCAATGGCATACGCTTCACGAGCCATGGAACGCAACGCAGTGTCGCGCTTCTCGGAATCAACTTGAGCCATCACACGAAACTGACGCATCTTCCGCTGCGCGTCTTCCCATTGCTTAATGTACGTGAAGTACTTGTTGGCAACATCGTATATGGGAGTGCGAACAACCTTGGCCTTTGCGAAATATGGCAGGGCCTTGTCGTACTCACCACGTTTGAACAGATCCATGCCCTTTTGAAAGGCCTGTGCCATTAACTCGGGCTTGCCCACATACGATGTGTCGGCCTTGCGCTCTGCCGCAGCCAACACTGGGTCGTCGACGGCTTCGCCCTTGCGCTTGCGCTCTAACGCCAAGCGCTCGGCAGTGATGAACGACGACCATTCTTCGAACTTCTTCTCGTTTTCCAACGACGTCAGCAAGACGTCGGCACTGTCCAATCTGTTCAACTGCGTGTTCGACGCTGCCCGGTATAACCGTGCCTCGAATTCAGCTACAGCATCAGGTCGATAGTCAAACACCTTGGCAAAGTTCTTTTCAGCCAATTCATACTGCCCCATCCGGTAGTAGATGCCAGCTATTTCCACTTGCCATTGGGCGCGAATCGAGTTGTCCTCGCTTTGCGCAATAGCCTGGCGATACGGCTGCACGGCTTTGTCGAGTTCGCCCTTCTCAAGGGCTAACTCTGCTTGGATTCTGTACGCCGTCGACAGGATATCCCACCTGTTTCGATACCATGCCACATCGATGCACTTCGAGAGCGCTGCAACTCCTTGCGAAACCTTCTTCTGAACAAGGTAATCCAGCGCTAAGTACAGGTGTGCGTCTGGAGAGAATTCACCGTCTGGAAACCGCTCGAGTTGCTCGAGGCACTTCTGCTGCGACGGAAGATATTCGCTCTTGAAGAAGTAGGCCTTGGCCATATGGAACAACGTTCCTTCCACATAGCGCGACTTGGGATGATTTGCCAAAATCTTCGATCCCTTGATGAGAATCGAATCAACCTTGGTGCTTACTGGCTGCAGCCGGGCCTTTTCATACGTGAAGTTTTTGAGGAACAACATGGTGTTGCCCTGCGCTGTTTCGGGGTTCTGCGAAACTCCCTCGATGGCTGGCACAAACAGCCGCGGTTTCTTGCGCTTATTTTCATCCTGAAACTCAAACTCATCCTCGATTTCTACGGTGATGCGCCTGATGTTATAGTACGTGTTGAAGTACGTCACCTGATTGTCGAACCAGGCACAGCCCTCAAGCAACACGCTCGTTAGCGCAATCAGGATGAGAATAGGCTTCATCGGCGCAGCCATGCCTTTCGTACGTTGTTCTGCCGCGCCGTCGGTTTCGCTACGTCCACAATAGCAAGCGTGGTTTGCGCCTGTGGCTCGATGGTCGTCGTGTAAAGACGACCGTCGCAATGGGCCGTTATTGCCACAGTGCGCCCCACAAACTCGGCCAGGTATGTGTCCAGTATGTTCACAGCGGTCACACGACGTCCGTCAACCGCAATGATTTCATCGTCGATGCCAATGTTGGCAGCGTCTGCTGGCGACCCGTCCTCGACGCCTTTAACAACAAGCTTACCTTGCTCTTCACGTACCGTCCAGCCGCACCACGCCGTAGGGGGCACCGATGCAAAGCTTCGCTGTTCACCGAAGGTCTTAGCTGTTGTAGGAGAGGTTTGTGATTGTACAGCGAGCCCGGCGAGGCCGAGCATTTCGTCGTACGGTAGCTCATCGGTTCCACTCAGCCAGGCGTCAATCAGTGCCTTGCACTGTACGCCGGTGCCCCGTTCAATAAGGGCGATACAATCTGATTCGGTGAGACCAACACCAGGGTTGGATTGATAGTGCGACCACAAGGCACGAAGCGCGTCGTCGAGCGATCGCTTACCGTCGGTATGGTCGATGATATAAAGGTCCAACAAGAGGAAGATTACCCCGCCTTTCAGGTAGTACGAGGGGAAACGGTTGTTACCGTCGGGACTTTGCATGTACAGCTTGAGCCATGCAAGGTACGAGCTGTCGCGAACCGACATCTGAAAGCGCCCCGGAACACGAGCGAGCTTGGCGATATGTTCACGAGCCAATAGCTTGATAAAAGCCTCCTGCGTGTGAAAGCCGCAGCGATAGGCAAAGAGGTCGTCGTAATATGATGTAAGCCCTTCGGCCAACCATAACATCGGAGAGTATGCTTCGCGCGTATAGTCGAATGGTCCGAGCTCGATGGGGCGAATACGCTTAACGTTCCACAGATGGAAGTACTCATGGCACAGGAGAGCCAGCAACTCATTACATTTTGCTGGGTCGAGAAGCGTTGAAGGGTCAACGGCGTTGACAGATGACCGAGCATGCTCCAAACCGCCGTAGATTCCTGGATAGGCCTGCACGATAAACACGTATCTGTCGTAGGGCAGACCGCCAAATACGGCCGACTCGGTGCCAACAACAACGGCAAGCTGATTGGCAAGCCACTGCGTGTCGAGAGCGTGATTGCCAGCGATGGCCACTTCGTGTGGCACACCGTTCACGTCGAAACGAACCACACTCTGCGAGCCAATCTCGATGGGCGAATCGGCAAGGATGTCGTAGTTCAAAGCACCTAGCAGCACCGAGCCCGCACGCGCCGCCCGTACCGGCGAAAGTGCTGTCGACACGTTGGGCCACGTGGCTTGGTCGTGCTGAAGCTCTACGTGGTGAATTTCATGCATTCGACCTTCGACGTACATGCACGTTGCCGTGGGCATGACGAAGGCATGAAAACGGTTGACGTGGTTCGTGCGCACCGTGCGCTCGTTGCAGTACACAACGTAGTCAACTTCAAGGACGTCGGCTCCTTGCATGTCAACTTCAAGTCGTGCCTTGTCGGTCCAACGGTGCGGCAACGCTGTGCGGCCCGACGCACCAACGGCAAAGGCTCGCACGTTTCCCTGCCAGCCGGCATAGTCGCGAATCTTGTAGGAGCCGGGCGTCCAGCTTGGCATAACAAGTGCCACGATGCCCGAGCAACGCTCAACGCGAACGGTAACGTGAATCAGGTGCCGTGCGGCTTTGTGAAAGGCAAGCCGGTAAAGGATTGAAGCCGTTGTACCAACAAGATCGGCGTCACGCTGTTCAATGGTATAAGCTGATGTGGCATCTTGCATTGTCATCGGAACCCAAAGTAGGTACTTTCCATGAAATCGTCGTTGTTGGCGGTCTTCGTGTCGTCATCGCGATCAGCATGACGTGGAACGGCTTGCGCATCGCCGATACCCGACGTTAACTCAGCATATCGCTCCCGCGCTTGGTCGATGGCTCGCCGCCACGCGTTCCGCTGATGTTCAAGTGTTGTCCGGTGTAGGTGCTTCCATTGCTCGTCGTCAAGAACGTGTTCCAGCGTAAAGGGCTCCTCGGTGCGCAATCGCGCGAGCTTCTTCTGCTCGGCGGCAAGGCGACCTGTCAATCGCTCCGCGATAAGCGTAAGTGTCTCGATGTCGTCATCGTCAAGTGTGTCGCCTATAGCCGTACCTTCCTCTATCGCTTTGAGCGTGCGCAAATCGCCACCTTCGTAGGCGCGCCGCGCCCTATGCCATAGGTCGTCGTTGGCCTGACCTCCGTTCATGTCGGGATGCAGTCGTTTGGCAACAACACGAAAGAGGTGAACAACTTCTTCGTCCAATCCTTGGTCGCTATCGACAGGTTTCACCAGAGCGTCCTCTTGGGCTGCCTGGCGGATACGCTCACGAAAACGGCGATACTCTCTGTCGACAATGTGATGAACATGTTCAACGATGGCCGCTGTAATCACTTCGCCACGGTCATGCTTAATGGTTAGAATCTCTACCCGTCGAAACAACTCAGCATGCTCCAGGGCAAGGCGCTGTATGTCGGCCTCAATGTCGCCAAAGGCAGCGTGATAGATATTGGTCAATCGCTCGCGCAATACAACAGATATGGCATGCCATTCTTCCTGGCACCACAGCAGCGATCGCCGCAAGGCACGAATCTCGTTGCGCAGCGTCTCGGCTTGGACGTGGAGGGTAATACTCATACAGGCAGCGACGATGTTGATGCATCTTCTCGATCGCGAGCTCCAAACCTTGCAACCATGGTTTCGACGATGGCTGTTACAACCGCCAATACAACAAACAACGGCCAAAGCTCCGATCCGCGCAGCGATGCGCGATATGACTCGCTTAATGGTCTTGTCGTGTTTACAACGTCAACAATGTCGTGGCCACCCACTGATACGATGGCCTGTCGTAGCTCTTCTGTCTCCAAAAATTCAAGTCGCGACTCGTCGGTCGACGCCTGCACTGCTACTCCTGCCACCGCAATACTGTCGGCCATTACCGCAACGACTCCCGGAGCTTGCTGGCCTGGAATGCTAGCCATCTGAAGCTCACCATCACTAAACATCATTGCAGGTGCTTCAGCGCCGTACACGTCTCGTATGCTCATGGTGCGCACGTCGCGCTGCCTCGCCACGGGTACCTGCGTCTTCTCGCCAACCTGAACTGTTGCGACCACGCCTCGGCCAGACGCAGCGTAGTACACACTCCGAACGACAAAGGCTGGAAACACGCCCGACGACAACAGACTACTCCACGACGGCATCGGAGCCACTCCAACGGCGATCGCGCGACCAGCCCCCATTTGCGACTCAACAACCAATCCACCAACTGATGTTGCCATGATTTGCTGCTGCCCGCCAACGTCGCGCTGACGTCGTACAACGGGCAAATCCACAGTCCGCTGAACGTCGCTCGACACCCTAAACACCCCATCAAACAATGGATGCGTTCCCTCTACTTTCGTTACTCGGTACGGGGCACCGCTGGCAGCTTCGCTGACTCCCGCCATGCGAAGACCAAGATCGGTGGCGAGCGTAGCTGTCGATACTTCCTCCGTGGCGAACATTACCACACTGCCGCCCTCGCGAACGTATTGCACGAGGGCCCGCCGCTCGATATCGGAAACGGGACCACCACACAGCATCACAACGTCGTAGTTGGCCAGTGTAGATAGTGCTGATGACAATGCGGTGAATGACGTCGACGATGGCAACGACGTTGAATAGCCCTTGACGGCGAACACCGTTTCGACGTAGGCCGTCGTCGATGCTGGCCCGACTACGGCAACGCGCGGTGGTGGAGCAATTACAAGCGCGGCGTGCCGTACATTATCGGCATCCAGTGCGTCATCGTCAAGCTCGACGCTTGCGGCAACTATGCCAGTGCGCTGTGGTGGCGCCGCCAGCACAACGCTACGCGTTTCACCTGCCGGTACGTCGATGGCACGCTGTGCTACACGCACGCCGTTGAACGACAAGCCAACGGCAACCCCAGCGGCATCTACCGCGCTACCGTTACGGATCCATGCTTCGATTTCGACAGGCTTGTCGGGTTGAATGAGAGCCGTGAGAACCTTCACCGAGTCTACACTGCAGTTTTGCTCGATGCCGCGGTTGCCTTCGCCAACGGGCACGATCACAACTCGCTCTATACCAGCGGCAGAGCGTAGCGAGTCGGCCTCGTCGCGCACAGCAAGATTGCGCTGACCATCGGTGATAATAACAATGTCGTGGTTTGCATGTGAAGCATCGGACAACATCAGTCGGGCTGCGCGCATTGCTTGGTGTATACTCGCAACACCGCTTGTCACCTCTAGCCGATCAACAGCGCCTCGGGCTGCCGCCAACGATCGCGTAAAGCCCTCGGCCCTATCTAAACGTAGTCCCGCCATGGGTACTACGGCGACTTCGTCGCCGTCGGCCAACGAAGCGATCACGGCTTTCGCCGCCTCCTGTGCTTGCCGGAACCTGGTGCCTCGCTGGTCGGCGGCGGCCATGCTGCCGGAATTATCGACAAGAATGACCACGCTGGTGCGCACCTCGGTACCAAGAACCGGCAACACAGTTGGAATCGTCGGTCGTGCAAAGGCAAGAACTGCAAACACAACGAGCAATGTTCGCAAGATGAGCAACAAGATTTGCTGAACACGCAGTTTTCGAACGCGAGACTGCTGCAGTTCCTGCAAGAAGCGCAACGAGCTAAACTCGACTGTCCGCAGTTTGCGCAGATTAAGCAGGTGCAGCAACACGGGTATGCCCGCTGCCGCCAACCCAAGAAGTACAAGGGGGTTGAGAAACTGCATCGTTCCTTACGCTTCCAAGCCTACCATGGTACGAAGTTCATGTACTTCGTCTGAACTCAGATGGCGATACTCTCCGCGCTTCAATCCGCGGGCGGTAAGAAACGCATACTGTTTACGATCCAAGCCACGCACTTCGTACCCCATTGCCTCGAAGATCCGTCGCACTTCCCGGTTACGTCCCTCGCGAATCACCATGTGAACCACCGACTTATCCTTGGGGTCGATAAGCACCTCGCAGGGCTGCGTTGGACCATCATCAAGATCGATGCCCCCTGAGATTTTTCGTGCATGGGCGGGAAGGATGTCACGGTCAAGCTTGACTTTGTACGATCTGGGGACTTCGTGGCGGGGGTGCATAAGGCGGTGAGCTAAGTCGCCATCGTTGGTAATCAGAAGAACACCTGTGGTGTTACGGTCTAACCGGCCTACAGTG
Organism: Candidatus Kapaibacterium sp.; assembly: GCA_022842685.1. Lineage (GTDB taxonomy): Bacteria > Bacteroidota > Ignavibacteria > Kapaibacteriales > Kapaibacteriaceae > JALHPC01. The sequence goes on along the minus strand of JALHPC010000022.1, from coordinate 15,451 downwards.
AACAGGCGATCGTGAATTCGCACGATGTCAAAAACTGTGGTACGGCCTCGCTCGTCCGACGACGTCGAAATGACGTCCTTCGGTTTGTTCAGAAGCACGTAGGTCAAATGCTTACGGCGTGAGATCTGCTCGCCATCGACGCTTACAACGTCGTTGGTAGACACCTTGATACCGAGCTCGGTAACAACCTCGCCATTGATGCGGACGCGTCCTGCGGCAATGAGGTCATCGGCATGGCGGCGGCTAGCGATGCCAGCATCGGCTATGGCCTTGTTAAGACGTACCGGCTCTTCGGCTACAGATGATGCTGACCTAGATGTTCGGCCCTGAGGGCGCTTGCGTGTTGGTTTCATGATTGGGCGTCGTTGACGAAAGAGAGGGCGCGTTCGGCTATTGGTGCCGTGGCAATGGTGGTCATGCAATGGTGGTGGCGAAGCGGGCATTGGGCCTGTCCGTGCGACGAGCAAGGCCTACATTGGAGTGATTGAAGCTGCGCCACTTCCGACAGTTTCCCCCACGGACCAAAGCCATACTCTGGCACCGTGGGCCCAAAAATACCGATTACTGGCACACCCTGCAGCGAAGCCATGTGCAGCGAGGCACTATCGACGCTTACAACACACGACGCACGAGCGATAACAGCCGCGGCCTCTTGAACGGATGTTTGTCCTCGTACATCAACAACCCCACTCGTAGCCGTCGCGGAGCTAGGTGTTGTGCTGCCTAGTCGGACCACCTGCACGCCCTTGCCAACAAGAACCTGAATCAAGCTTGTCGCTTGAGGTTCAGGCAGCTGCTTTGTAGCCCACGCACTTTCGCTTGCAACAACAACAAAGGGGCTTCGAACCTCAGCAAGGAGCTTGGCTGCGCGGCTGTGAGCACTGTCATCAGCAAGGTTGATAACGGCCGACTCCTTTGTTGGGATAACGGCCGACCACGGCCGCAACAACTGAAGATTTCTATCGGCCTCATGCATTGCCCATGGGAACGGAAGCACATGGCGTGCGACGAGGCGAGCGGCGGCAGTCGACCACGTGACTGTCTCGCGGGCGCGCAGCGCATGCGCAAGCAGGGCGCTGCGCACGCTGCGATGAGGAACCAAAAGTATGTCGATGCCCCCTTCAGCAACATTAGCCGCAAAGGACCGCACAGCCTTCATGGTACGGTGTTCTCTGCGTTTGTCAAGAATATGTATGGTATCAACACAGGCAAGATTGGCAAGGGCTGCGGCACCAACCGGTGTGGTAATAATCTCGCGGCGAGCTCCGGGAAAAACAGACTCTAGAGCGGCAAGGAGCGGCGTCGTTAACAGGATATCGCCTAGGAACGCAGTTTGCAAAACAACTACACGGGCGACACTCATGTTGGCCTCCATCGACGATGTTGCCAGCTCCACATGGCGGGGTGTTGGCGAACAGCATTTTCAAGCAGACTAACGTGGCGCTGTGTGCAGATCAAGACGTCGGAAGTGTTATACGACAAGTCGGATGTTGTCACTTCGACCACCGGCGCATGGTAGGAGCCATCGGGAACACGATCGGCAAACGCAGCAAACAGGGGAACCGAATACTTGAGGGCCAGTTGAGCAGGTGCTTCGTAGGTGGGAGTTTCCCTGCCGAAGAACGCGATGGGGCGGTGCAGTCGAGGATCGGCAAATTGGTCTGCCAAAAACGCCACCGTTCCGCCATTGTCTAAGGTATTGATGATGGGCCGGGCTGCACTACCCATGGGAATGAGGATGTTGCCAAAACGTGTTCGTAGGGCTTCGACGGTGGCATTGATGCGGGCATTGTGTTGCGGATGGACAACGATGGAGAACGGTGCGCCCGCTTCGAGGGCGCCTACCAGCGCTAGCAACTCCCAGTTGCCAAAGTGACCGCTGAGGAGGATCGACGGCTCGCGGTTCGCCATTCGCGCTCCGATACGTTCGATGCCGGGAATGCGGATCCATGAACGCAACGTCGATGCCGGAGCCGAACGCATTCGCACGAGCTCGGCAAGAACAATGCCGAGGTTGGCATATGCATGCCGAGCCGTGGTACGGATCCACGTCGACTCCGCATGTGGATAGGCATTGCGAAGATTGTCGATGGTAATCGCTCGCCTGCGCCCGTCGGCCAGCCACATGGCAGTACCAAGTGCACGCCCAATTCCGTGCCGGACCGACATCACCGATTCATCATGTCACCCGTACGTGCAGGATTGACATCGGGCATTCCAGTACGTGCCCAGCGCTCCTTCCACTTGGGGTCGTTAATCTCACCCATGAGCGTGGAATGCACGAGCTGATGACTGTTATTGTTAAATCGGTCGACAAAGTAGAAATGGACACCCCCCTGTAAGTTGGTGTAGAACCACTCTTCGTATGGCTTCGTGTCGATCGTGGCATTGGACAACACAACCTGGTTGGGCTTGCCATACTTCAGGAGCACACGTCCTCTGTCGGTCTTCCAACCATTCGACTGTCCGGGGCGTGCATACACAGACTGTGCACGCTCATAGGCCCATCGGAATTCATCGAGGCGCTCGTTTACCTTTGTAGCTGGCTCGGGATCGCGCGACGCCCAGAACGTAAATAAGTACTTCTGCTTTGCCTTGTCTTCAGTTAGCCCCTTGCGAATAATCTTCTCTGAGTTGGTTGCCAAAATATCGCTCAAATCAAGCTCCAACTCGAGTCGCTCACCAACGTGTGTTGCCCATTCCGACGCTTCAAATTGCTCGTCTTCGCTCAGCATTCGTTGCTGGACAGGGGGCTTCGTAGGATTGAGGACAAAAAAGCGATCGGAACGTGTTAGAAGGACCGGCGACGTTGCCGTCGACCTGATATTCGTTCGAACATAATAGACGCCACTGGGCAACTCGGCCACGCTGATGTCTGTCCTATCCGCCAGCCACTCCTCACTCCTTTCATACTGGAACTGCTGGACGTCGAGAGTTCGGCCAACATTGTCAAGAATTTCGTACTCCAGCACGAAGGTCTTTGACGGAATCTTCGATGTGTTATACAACTCCACAAAAACGCCTACAGACGGCTGGTTACCAATACACTCTCGACGAGGATTGGGAACTGCAGCAGTACCATATCTGAGATGGTTGGGATTTCGAACCATTTCTGCTGCCACACCAGCATAGACGAATAGAACATCGCTAACCCCTACTTCTTCCGTCGGCGGACGCACTATCGTCACAAACGTTGTGGAAAATTTCTTTCCGGTATTATTGACATCGGTTACGATCAGCGTAACTGAATACTGAGCCGGCTCCAATTCGAACGCTTGCATATCCGTAAGGAAGCTCGAATGCGTTGGCGTGCTACTCGAGGCCGATGCCGTCGCGGTCCAACGCCGACGGACGACGTCCGATACAGGATTGCTGATGGAGATGTCAAAATCAAGTTGGCCGACATACTGGTTGGAACCCAAAACGTACGTTATTGCCGTATCGGGAATTGCATAGTGAAGCTCCCAGCGAACATGTTTCGACATCGTTCGAAACTGAACAACATCGAAGACAACGTCGATTGACTGCGTTGTAGCAATCGCCGTTGCAACGAGACTTAGCACAGTGGTTAAGACAATGTTCCTCATATGGGACTCCAGAAGAAACAGACATGCCGTTGGCTGCGCGCAGCCAACGGCATGAGTTTACTGACGAAGGAACGATACGATTAATTTAAGTTCAGCACCAGGCTCAACCGATTGATCAGACCGATGTTGGCTGTTGGATTGATCGAATAATCGAGTTGACCACGGAAGTCCGAGCTCTCGTAGCGAAGACCAACACCGGCAGCTAGCCCCATTTGGTCGTGACCAAAGCGATAGCCCGCACGTACTGCTACAAGCTCGTTCCATGTGTACTCGGTTCCAATGGCATACTGTTCTGGCACATCGGAGTACGTTTCAAAGTCGAGTCCCACGAGCCACTGGTGTACTTGCACACCATCGATATCTACCTCTGGCTTCTCGGCAATCCAGCCTTGGAACATATCAATACCTACGCCGGCGCGGAACGAAAGCGGAATATTGAACGGTGATGTGTTAAGAGTAAAGTCACGTGCCGTCGTATTGGTCGATCCCGAAATAAATCGATATTGGCGTGTTAGGTCGGCGCCTGAGTATTGTTGCTGAGGCCCCATGTTGTTGATGCCAAAGCCGAGCGAAACGCCATTGAAGCCCGTATTGTACCGTGTTCCAACGTCGAAGACAAATCCGCCAGCGCTCGCATTCGAAAACGCATGCTGCACATATCGCGCAGTAACTCCGAAAGCGAACTGGTCGGTAAGCTTACCAGCGAAGGTGAAGCCCAAAGCAATGTCGTTCACCGAGTAAATACCGCCGGCCTCGCCGTCGGGGTCATCCATTGATGTGCGCAGGATATCACCTGAGCCAAACGAAAGGAAATTCACGCCAAGGCGGAATTTCTCCGACACTGGAATAACAGCACCAACGAATTGGTGCTGCATTCCTGCAAACCAAAACGTATTGCTTACGTCAGCGGAGTACGTGTTGATTTCTGCAATACCTGCAGGGTTCCAGAACATGGAGCTAACGTCGTTGGCAATGCCAGCAAACGCACCGGCCATGCCAGTAGCGCGGGCACCAGCTCCAATTTTCAAGAACTGCCCTCCGGCAAGGCCAACCTTTGTGAACTCGCCTCCTGTAACGCTGATAAGCTGAGCGTTACCGGTTTGAACTGCGAAGGAGCAAGCTAATGCGACAGCAATGATGGTCGTCGTGATCTTCATAGTTGCCAAAGCCCCTTAATTGGTATTAGAGATGAGTCGGGCCGGACCGACGATGACACTGAATTTCCTGATGACCTTCGCACCGCTCGGCGTGGAAATCTCGGCAATCAAGAGTTGGCTAGCTACACGCTGGCGATTGAGTGAGAAGAGATCCCACACGACGACGGCTTCCTTGTCGGGATCGTCCGATGTGGATTCGTCGTGATTAATGGATCGTACGAGACTTCCCGAAGACGTGTAGATGTCGATCTTGGCCTTCCGTGGAAGGTTTGTGAAGTAGATCTTGCCTTCAAACGACGAACGGATACCTTCGTGAGCTACGATGTACGGGTTAGGTGAAACACGCACTCGCTCAAGGTCGTCGGTCGTAATCTCACGTCCCAACACTTCGGGATCGTATTGGCCAACTCGCAAGAACACGTGGGCACGGTCTTCAGGGAAGCCAAGAGCACCACCGAAGGTACCAACCAAAACCTTGTCACCGGCTTGGAAGTCGCGAGTAGGCAATGGCGACGGCGCAGCCACCGACGAAGGCCGTACGAGTGCCGAACTATTCCGACGTCCTACCCATGAGAAGTCTAGGGCAACCTGTACACCAGCGATGTTGAGTACATGAGCAAAGTCAAGTGTGTCTTGGCCATTACGAGAGAGGTTGCGAGAAACATAGTAGCGATCAGGGCGGCCAAGTGGCGCACCTGTATTACGATTGGCAGCCGACCGTGCGCGTTGAGCGGCTGGAATGCCGGGACGCGTGTTACGCCAACCGAAGGCAGCCGCAGCAAACGAACCCGATGGCGTCCGACGGAGTTCGGGATAGCCTAGGATGTCACCACTAATCGACAGATTGGCTGGAGTGAACTCATGATTCTTTGTAACGTCAACTGTTGCGCCTGTCTCATCACGACGAGAATACGGAATGATATTCCGTACACGCATATTCAGGAACGGCACGTTCTCAAAAACTGCCTGCTCTGTTCCACCTGTTGGCGACCCCGTCTGCAAGAACTCTGTAGTAATCGTCTCGGTACCACCTGGTAAGAACTCGATTTCGTAAAGGCCTGGCCCATTATTGAACGACTGTGGGAACTCTTGAACTGGCACGACCGTGCGTGTAGGAAGAACAAAGTCGCGTGGGCCTTGATTCTCGAGCCAAGGATATGCAATCGGAGTATTCTCCTGGGTGTAGGTTTGTGCGGCAAGATTACCATTGCCGACGTAAGCTCCGCTGGAGCCAGATTCAACTCTTGCAAAGTCAAAGCGATAGTTGCCGCCCCATTGCTCGATATCGTAGTCGAACGACACTCCGACTAAACCTTCGGCAAAACGAGTTGACGATGGCTCACATGAAGCTGTGGTTGAGAAGGACCCTTGACGTCTGCGCTTTTGACGTCCGTCTGGATCACCCATCGTGTTCGTGTCTTCAACGATAGGATTAAAGCCAATTGTATCAATGCGAATTCCCGCGGAGTCCGACCACGAGCGCCCCTTTTCTGTGAAGTGCGCAGGAAGGTACCCACGGTTTGTTGGGGATTCGAACTGACATTGCGATGGGCGTAGTGGAGCACTCCATCCGCCAAGCACGCGATTGGTAGCCGAATCTCTCAGGAAGAAAACTACCTGATAAAGGCCGTTAAAGTCGTCATCTGAAGGACGCGTTACATTCTGAACGTTGTAAACGGCCGACCACGTACGGTAGAACTCAAGCTTAAGCGTTTTACCAGCGTAAAGCTGCTTAAATCTGTTCTGGTCATTGATCAGGAACTTAATGTTGTAGATACCTGAAAGTTTGGATTTTTGGTCTTCGGGAACGACAACTTCAACTGGAGCATCTCCGCCAAGACGTGGCGCACGAGGCCGGGCACGTACAACGTTCGTTAGCTCAACTGCGTTGGAATTTAGCTTCTGCGGTGAAGGCAGCAGATAATCGCCTTCGTCATAAGCACGCACAGCCCAGTAGTAATCTACGTTGTTGAGAAGTCTTTCTGTCGCGTCTGGATCCGGAGAGTAGTTGATGATGCCGTCGCGATTATCGTCACCATAGTCAACAAACGTACGTCCACTTGTAGTCCGCGCCATAAACGGAGCGATCACATTGTGACGTGTAGACGTCAACTCCTGGAACGGACGCATGATTTCACGTCGAACACGCACACCAGCGCTGTCAATATCAATGGTATCCTTGAAACGGAAGTCTTCGATAAGCACTTGACGAGCAAGGATAAGCTTGTTCATGCTATCGCGCCATGCGATAGCGTCTTGCGGATCAAGCGACATAAATGTCGCCAGCGTTGTAGAATCTTGGGCCGTTGTTACCTGCGCAGGATTGACGAACCGAACTGGCGGCATCGTAATGTTCTCTGGGATAACAAAGTAACACATTGCCATCGAGTCGGCACGCGACAACCTCGTCATGTCAAGTGCGTTACCCGTAGTGCGTGGATAGTAGAACAGTCGTGGCCGGTTAAGTGGGCGAAGCAGTCCTTCCCACATCGAGCGCCATGGCTCTGCTGTTGATGGCGTTCGCAACACGAGGAATCGTCGCTGTCCAGAACCAGAGACTGGCTCACATGGGACGTAATCGTCGATGGCAATACCAACGCCTTCGATAGTAACGCTTTGCTTCACAAACGGCGTAGGCATTGCGAACTGTGCAATTTGGCGCCATCCCTGTGGACCCTTGCGCTCGTCTACACTACGGTTTTGAGAGAAGGTATCCAAGTCCGTGACATTGCGCGCACGGTACAAACGATAGCCAAGGAAGTCCATGCCACCTTCAAGTGAGTCGACGGATAGTTCTGCCGTTGAGTCCCATTGAATAACCATACCATTGTCAAGCGGAAGAATTCCCGCTGCCGGTACTTCTAGCGATGCGTGAGGATTACGATATCCAGCGATCACCGATCGATCGGGCGCGCGCGGTGCATTAAAGTTATTGTCGTAAACACTTTGAGCGAAACGAACCTTACGAATGATTTCGACGAAGTCCTCTGGCGTACCATCAGCATCGCCACCCTTGCCTGTTGCGGCAAGGATTACACCAAGAACAATACGAGCAGAATCACCAGGTATCATGTTAAACGGCCCAGTCGCCATGAGCATACGACGATCGCCTGGTGTAGATGCCACTGGCTCCTTACGGCGCTCTGAAAGGAAGTCGTACCGTTCTTCGTTTGTACGGCGGTCAACGTCAATTGGCCAGTCCTGAACAGTCACCAAGCCAAGCTGTTCGGCCACCACAAATTTGCGCTTGTCTTTGCGGATGAAACCATCTGCATCAACCGCTGGCGACTCAAGGAAGTTGAATCCCAAGTAACCAAAGCCACGGCCAGCCTCGCCACGGTCGGGATTCGTCCATTGCAGGGCAAGATTTAGCTCTGGAGCTTCACCGTAATACGTTGACCGGTCATTCGCAGCCCCAAGAATGGGGTTTCGCGTGTCTGCAATGTCAACGTCAAGCAGAGCGCCCATCCAGCAATTGATCAGTGTGTCGCCATACTGCCTAGGGTGGATGAAGAGGTACTTCAGGAAGATGAAGTCGCCGTAGTCACCGAACCCCCATGAGTAGACTGTTTGTTCGATTTGAAGACCTAGCGGATAGCCCTCGCTGCGGCGTTGTGAAGCGCCGCCTTCGTAGCGACTGAGGTCGGTGTCCTTGTAAACGCAGAAAATATCTTCCTCAGAAATAAACGATGGCCCCTTGGCAACAGTCGCCTGATTTCGAAGCGTAATGTCGTTGACATATCGTCCGAAGTACCTATTGATTCGAATCGTGTCATTCGGCGAGGTATCCCAGATAGGCCAGTTGGGAAGTGCAGGGTTGGGCGGAACTGGTTCGCCCGACGAAGGGGAAACGTCAGTAGAGAAATAGACGCGGTTCTTGTAGAGTCCCTCGGTCGTATTCTGTACCAGGGGCCCATCGTCAATCGAGCCTGGTACACACCAACCATCACCTGTCGACGAGTTATATCCAATCAATACAAGCTTGCGGAGAGAGGAATCTCGACCGATACGCTTCAACGCACCGAACCACGGTCCACCAGCAAACATGTACTGGTTTTGCGATCCACGTGGCCACACACCACCACCACGACCATTCGTGATGTCGAAGCCCCATATCCCGTAGTTGGAAATTTTGAAGGCAAATCGAGAAACTGCATTATCCTGGTTGTCGAAAACCCGGCTATACGTACGCTGCAGAAAGTCTGGCGTTTTCTGAGTTTGCAATGGCTTCTGTGTCGAGTCGGTCGTGCGCGCTATAGCCTGTGAGCCAGCAAACAACGACAGCATCGTGGCGGTAGCCGCCCAAAGCCCGAATGTTGTAGTTAGGTTCTTCATCATGGATGTTATTCGTTTTGGCTGAATCATGGGTTAAAACCGTACCCGAACACCGAAGTAAACTTGTCGCGGCCGTAGGTAATTACCACGTTGTGCAACAACATCGTTCACATATTGCTGGTATCCAGCGAACGTCTCCGCTTGCGTCACAATACCGTCGTTGTTAGTGTCAATACGGGCATTGTACAGACGATTCCCCGACCGATCGTACTGATTCGGGGCAAACGTCTCTTTACGAGTTGGATTTCCCTCGCGGAACTGCGAAACACCCGAGAAGTCACCTTCTTGGCGATTAAGCGCAAGACCGTCAAAGTCAGGATTGTTTGTTCGTGGGAACAACGCAATCGCACCAGTGAAGTTAAACACGTTGAACACGTCCAAGAAAAGGTCAAGTTCGGTGTCGCCACCAAAAACACTCTGAAGTGGGATTGTACGAACAAAACGCATTTCCGAGTTCCAGAACGAAGGCTGACGAGCTGAATTGATTTCGCCCGTTGCTTGCCCACGACCGTCGACCGGCGTGAATGTCAATCCTGTTTGCCAGAAGCCAGACAACGTCATGTTAATATTCTCAAGAAACGGGATACCAGCAATCGTTGGACCTTCGTCGCGACCCCAGTAGACAGTGATGGCGGCGTTAACACGATGACGACGATCGAAACCTAATGGAAACTCAGTAACAGGATAGGCCGGTTCCTCGGTTATCGGATCGATAGCAGCAACAACGTTAGCGCTGTTAGCCGTACCCGTCGCTTGCTGAAGCGTATAGTTGATGTTGAAACCGAAGTTGTTAATCGTGCGCTTTTCGAAGGTCAACTCGAGACCACGCGACGAACCAAAATCTGCCAATACACGCTGGAAGAATGGAATAGGGGTGATCCGTACAAATGCCAAACCTGACTGATTGTAAACGTCTTTGTAGAAACCAGTGGCGGTAATAGCAAAGTCTTCGGTAAGAGCATTGCGGTACGTTACTTCGTATTGATTGGTACGCTGCATCTCCATGTTCGGGTCGCCCAGCGACTGCGAACCACGAAGTTGAACCGCATTAAACGAGTCATAGAACTCAGCGAACGGAGGAGCCATGTAGTAGATGCCATAGCTCAACGCAAAGTTTTGGTTCTCGGAGATTGGATACGTAATCGACATCCGCGGACTGACGTAGAATTTTGGCTTTACTTCATCGAATCCTTCGTCAAGACCAAAGGGATAGAACTGGTCGTATGCCGTTCTGAACAACGCATCTGTGTTGAGATAATCGACACGCACGCCAGCAGTAAACACCAAGTTCTTGAAAATCATTTGGTCGTTTACATAAAACGACCCCTGAGTTGGTGTGTATGGCTGTGAAGAAAGCTCGAGCGCTCGTTGCGATCCTGGAATGGTATCACTTACTTCGATGTATAGGTTCGAGCCGTAATCGCTTCCATATACGTCGTAGAACGGCGAACCGTCCCACGGGTTGGCGTTGAAGTGTCGCGAGAGCCGGAAGGTACGTAGGTCAAATCCAGTTTTGAATACGTGACGTGTCTCACCTGCCTGAAGGTTGTATGTGAAGTTACCGTCTACCTGGAAGAATCGTGTTGTACGAAGGTCAACGCCACCTTCATTTCCGCGCGCCGCAAAGAAGCCCTGCAGGCCATACGGGTTGGCAGTGGAGTTAAAGTCAGCTGGACCTTCCACATATCCTGTTAGCGGATTAGGAAGGACGACTTCTACCGTCGCGAAGCCATCAGCCGATGTACGCTGTCCTGTTGCAACGTCATATTCATCGACGATTCGGTTCGGCAAGTTATCCTGGTAGAGATCTTGCATACCCGTCGAGTTGTCACGAGGGTAAATCATGTCGAAGCTTCCGAGGAAGCCCGGAGCGTCCATCGTCCGACGTCGAGCTGTTTCCGTTACCTTCCCATTCGTTGAGAAGCGGAAATCGTAGAACATATTCTCATTCAGCTGATGGTTGATCTGTGCGAAGGCATTGTCAGACCGCTCATAGACTGCAATCTGCTTTGCATTACGAAGCGGTACGCCATTACTCTGAACCTGACCATCAACAAGGATTGGAGTTCCAGTTTGATCAACACGGATGTCGGGCTCGGTAGCATACATCCACGTCCAACTGTTACGCTCGCCGTTTACGACGCCGAACATACCACCAACGAGGAGTCGAATATCACCAGGTAGTGCAATCGAAATACGGCCAGTAAGGTTCTGCGACCACGTCCGGTTATTCGGCGGAGAACCAAGGTCGATACCGAACGGATCAATAACGCTCAGACCAAAATTCCGGTGATTCTGATAGATATTGCGAACAGCAACGAAGAACGTCGTATTCGGCAAGCCGGTAGGTCCGCCCAAGGTAAGGTCGACTTGGTCCTCCAATGGCGCCGCGAGTTGGATACCATTGCCCGCATATCCAAAGGCAAACGGAACGTCCTTCCGCCAAGCCATGAGCACATCGAACTTGTCGTTCTTACCCGTTCGTACAACCGAGTTCACAATGCCTCCAATGGCGTTGCCGTATTCAGCGCCAAAGCTACCCGTCTTAACGTCAACCTGCTCGGTTGCATACGACGAAGGCATCGCGGCTGAAACCGTTGCCCCAGAATTACCTAAACCACCCGTAAACTGGTCGGTCACGGCCAATCCGTCTACAAGCACCTGCGATTCTGTTACCCGGCTACCGCGAACCTGAAAGCCGTTGCCTGAAACGCTTACACCGGCCTGACGTCCAACAACAGCCGCAACGTTGTCGAGGGCTACGCTCGTAATGGCCTTATTATCCACCACACGCGATGTACCAACAGCCGTACTCGAAACCATTTTATCTGCAGTAACGACGATGGCCTTTTTAAGCGCACCACTCGTGCCAAGCCGGAAGTCGACGTCGACTGTCTGGTCTGCGATGATCGTAACTTGCTTGATGACGGTGTCCTTACCAACATACGTCACCTGGATCTTGTATGGTCCTGCGGTTACGTTATTGATGAAGTACGTACCATCAGACTTTGTCTTCCCACCGCGCTGCGTTCCCAGCACCTTGATGGTTGCACCAATCAGCGGGTTCTTGTCCTCGTCTGTTACCTTCCCACGGATGTTCCCCGTGATGCCGGCCATGACAAGGGTCGTTGCGCCAATAAAGGCGAGAAGTGTGGTCGCAATACTGCGAAACATTGTCATCTCCTGTTTGGATTATTCTGTGGTTATCGACCCGTTGACGGCGTAATTACCGAACAACAGAGAGCATAGTGGAGACGCGGCTGCCGTTCTGCTCGAGAACAACTGAGTAGGCACCCGAAGCGAGCGTCGCTGTTGGAATCGACACGGCGAACTCGGATCCTGCTGTTGCCATTGTCGACGATGTCCATACCGTTGTTCCCATCGTTGATACGACGGACACACGCATTTCCCCATCGGTTACAGCAAC
>JALHPC010000022.1:0-2935 GCA_022842685.1 Candidatus Kapaibacterium sp. | reverse complement strand
CCTTACAAGAGCAACGGAATGGGCCGGGTTAGGGGCAACCGCTACGTTGGTTGCCGCGGAGCCAAGGTCTTGAACCGAAGTTGTGCCTGGCTCGAACAGCTCGGAGCTGAGGCCAGACGTCTCGAATGGATAGAGATAGATATCGGTTTCTTCATCTGGAAGCAGAACGTTCGTCACGTGGTCGCCCGGCGTTGTGTTGGCTGCATAGCCGATGTACATGACACCATTTTTGACAGTATTGCACAACGTCGACCATTGGCAGTTCATGCCCTGCGGGGTGAGATCTACCGATGTAAACCAACGGCTATTGGCCTTGAGCTTGCGCGTTGCATACACGTGCATGTTGAGCCCGGTAACTGTCGTGTCGCGCGTACTACCAACAGCGCCAATCTCTACGGATACGTCCTTGGTGTCGCCATTCTTCATCGAAGCGTAAACCATGTAGAGGTTGCCCTCTTCGTCGAGACCAAGCTGAGGCGTTGCACACGGTCCAACATATACGCGACGATTGACTACCAACCCTTCACCGTTCCACTCGCCACCACCAGCAGGAGCGGCCATAATAAGCTGGTTGGACAGCAGCGTTCCGTAGTATACACCGAGCTGACGGAAGAGGTTGGCATCGTACATGGCGAACAACGTATCTCCCGAACGTGCCGCACCCGTTGGGCGGAAGCCACGACGGAAGGAGGGGTGGGCAGAGATAACATAGTGAACCGTACCATCTTCATCGATGATGAGGTCCATAGCCGTTCCTGGAGTTGCTACGGTATCAGACTGATAGACCATACCAGTTCCAACGTCTGTACTGTCAAGTCGGTAGTTGGGCTGGAACACGATACGTACGCTGTTCGAATCGAGTGGCCACGATGCACCTCCGTCGCGCGATGTGCGAATCCACAGATTGAACGAGTTATCAAGGTACATAATGGCTACATTCATGCCGTTAGCGGCAATGGCATATGAGTCGCCACCAGATCCGGTAGGAAGGCCCTGTGCCCCACCGCCAAGGCCCGAAGGACCTGTAAGAGCGATTTCGTTTTCCCACGTAGCACCGCGATTGACGGAGCGACGGTAGACAAGGCGATTACCTTCGTTGCCCGGGATAGAACGGTTGTAAATCAAGTGGACGTTGTCGTTCCTGTCTACGGCACAACGTGGCCAGAGGGCACTGTCGGCAGCTTCGGCAACACGGAAACGTGTAAACGCTTCGTCGGCAACGTCTTCGTTGCGCCACCACGTTACAGGAGTATGGGACGGCGTTCCAATGGCTCCATTCGAAAATTGAGCGATGGCAGGCCAGCCGTAGCGCTCGCGCTGTGGCTCGACCTTTGTTTGGAACACGATCTGCGACGGCTCCAATGGCGAGGATACGTCGAAGACTGAATAATGTGAACCACGTGACTCGTTGAAGCCAAGCGCGCGGGACTGGGCATCACGCGTGCGATCGGTCGACGTCATCCACAACATTTGGATGTAACGATCGGACCCCTGCTCGGTAAGCACAATGCGCTCGGCCATCGAGCCGTTCGTTTGAAAGTCGTACCACGTACTCCCTACCTTAACGCCAGGCAGTTCGGCTTGGGCCTTGTCGTAGGACTTGGGTACTCGCACTTCGCTGATTGGAAGTAACGGAGCCCCCTGCGGCTGCAACTCTGCACGCATATGCGCAGGAGTTTGCACCGGTGCAATCGAGGCCGCCTTGGGCTGAACCGATTGCAGCGTACCCTGCTTGACCGTTATTGTTGAATTGAGGCCTGTGCCAGCAGTAACGAAGCTAGCGTGAGTGCATACGGTTGTAAGCACGCATAGTCCCATGCGTGCAAGTGTCGCAATGTTCATGAAAGTCCCTAAGTAGTTCCATTGTGCCGCCGTCCCAGCGGCACCCTCAAAGTTAGCAAAGTTTCACACAAGAGTCTATACAGAAGGGCCGACAAACTCACAGCGACACCCCAATACCAAACGTGATCGAGGCAACGCGACTCAACGTCACTTGCGGCCCAGTGGCCCTCAATCTGCCAGTTTCTAGAGACAACCACTGCATCTGTGCCCCAACGTAAACTGTAGCATCATTGAACACCGCACATCGCAAGCCTAACCGACCATACCCCATTGGCGAGTCGTTGGCCAGCCCAACGGCAACCCCTCCTATGATAGTGGCTGGACCAATCGACACCAGATCTTGTTGAAGGCGCACTGCCCCCCACATAGTCTGCACGGATCGACGTCCTTGGAACTCCGCCACTTTGCCATCTCCTGATCGACTAGGAGCCCCAATCTTCGAATCATGCGACGTCGGCGTGGCAGACTGCGCACCTAGGGAATATGTCTCTATATCAACGGGTTGATCTCCATCGCTCGACCTGCCGGTTAGGCCACGGTGGATCGCAATTACGTCGTACTGCATGGATCCTATTTCTAGTCCTATCGACGTGCCGTCATCGATACCATAGCCAATACTAATCGAAAGCTGTTCAACAGTTCCAACGTCACCACTGCCTTGAATGGTGCCAAGACCGTAACTTGTTGCCACCCTTGCAGGCACTCGCATCTGCTCAATCGGAGAAGTCGAATACATTGGTATATGGCCTAACATGGTCGACATAGCAGAATGCCCTCCCCCTTCCGATTGTCCGCCGTTTGTTCCACCAATACTCAAAACATCGTGCTCATAGAGAGTCCGACTTGGCGCAGCCTCTGCATCGCTACCTTGAGCAACGTCCACGGCCGTCTCGACAGCAGCAAATCGCTCTTCCGCGACATGGACGTCGCTGCTGCTTGGTATGTTGGCCACAGTCTCTGACGCTTCGAAGTCGACCGGCACGTTCGCTGCCCGTTCAACCGGTTGCATGGTGCTTTGGGTTCGCAATGTCTCTGTCGACAGACGCACAACATCTCGTTGCTCATTCCTTTCAAACCGTGGCATGAACGGGCC
>JALHPC010000021.1 GCA_022842685.1 Candidatus Kapaibacterium sp. | reverse complement strand
ACATGCGTCAGACTCATAGTCAGGAGGATTGTCAGCAATCGTCACACCCCGATACACAGCCGTGTGATCGCTTGCCTCTCTGTCACCCGTTACTGCGGCATCGTGTGCTGGGGTATCTAAACGACAACCGAACAGCGCAGCTGTAATAACGGCTGCGGCAATAAGTTCACGTATCTCGTTAACATTACAAGGCACTACAGTCCGGCTATGCCGGTTACCGTCGTGTACTTCAACGTATGCTTCTTATCTGGATTCTGGCGCTGATATGCCGAATGGCAAGCGATAGCTGCTTCGTGAAATCCACATAGAATTAGCTTTAGCTTATGTGGATATTCCGCCATATCTCCAACCACATAGATTCCTTCAGTTGACGTCTGATACGTACTGTTATCCACAAGAATCGCATTCTTATCCAACGATAATCCCCACTCGGCGATTGGTCCAAGTTTGGGCGACAAACCAAACAGCGGTATGTAGTAGTCTGTCGCTAGGTTAGAGGTGCTACCGTCGTTCGACGTTAGAGTAACAGCATCTAGCTTGCCCGAGCCATGAAGAGCAGTCACATTGGCGTCTGTAATCATCGAAATTTTGCCGGTCTCCGCCAGTGCCTGCGCCTTTGAAACGCTGTCTGGAGCTGCTCGGAAGGACTGGCTTCTGTGAACCAGTGTCACCGAATCGGCAATGTCGGCTAGCACGATGGTCCAATCAAGCGCCGAGTCGCCACCGCCGCCAATCACCACTCGCTTACCACGAAACACCTCAGGGTCGCGAATGATGTAGTCGACCCCCTTGTCTTCATAGTCCGTCAGATTGTCGATCGCCGGCTTACGTGGCTCAAAGCAACCAAGGCCACCTGCAAGGATGACGGTGTGGCCCTCCACGACGGTGCCACGATGTGTCGTCAGTCGGAAACGTCCCCCATCAAGCTTCTCCAGCTGTTCAGCGCGTTCGCCTAGCGTAAACGTTGGATGAAACGGCTCAATCTGCCGCATGAGGTTGTCAATCAGGTCGCCGGCTAAGACGCTTGGAAATCCTGGGATGTCATAGATGGGCTTCTTCGGATAGATTTCGGCACACTGACCACCAGGTATTGGCAAATAGTCCACAAAGTGGCATCGCATTTTAAGGAGCCCTGCCTCGAAAGCTACGAACAGTCCACACGGGCCTGCTCCTACTACAATGACGTCCGTTTCAATCCGATTACGTTCCATGATATTGTCCGCGTAGAGGTGTGTTCACTTCAGCAAAGACCGCAAAGATAACTCCTGCCATGGCTTCCCTGTCCACGCATCGCCTGTAACCACGATGCGCTCGGCAACCTTGATAAGGGGCTCCGCGCTGCGTGCCGTTGGCACGGCATACCGCCATCGGTGAACGTCACAGTGTATCACCTTGACGCCGTGCGATTCGACGCAGCTACGCCAGTAGCTTCGTAATTCATCAATGCTCGTTGCTAGATGGTCGCGAGCCCATTGCGCCGTAGTGATGATCGTAACGGGAAGTAATCCCGAAGGCGTCCGTTCATGAATCCGAATACCCTCGACGCCATCAATCGATTCAGTCGGTACACGATCAACAAGGAGCATCACTGCATAGGCCGGGTCGTACGTGAGCGATGTAACACGTGCAACCTGTTCGGCAGACATGCGACCCACGACGCCAGACCACTGAAGAACCTGTGGCGTAGGAACCGTGATGATGCAAGACCTTGCATCTATGACGTCGCCCGTTGACGATGTCACCCTCACGCCATGCTCGTGAACGTCGATGGCTTCGACATGCCACGTCCAAGAGACTGGCACACCACGCAAGAGCTGCCGGATGGCATCGTGTGGGTATTGATGCGACCTGACGACGTCGTGATCGGTCGACAGAGTTATTGCGCCGTGATACCACTGTATTGTCTCGGAGTTTACAACTGCACGCCGCGCGCTGCAGCGTCCGCCGGGACCTCGCGACTTCTCCACGACATGCACCAGTGCCCCTTGATCAGAGAGCGACGAAGCGATGCAGGCCCCGGTAACACCAGCGCCAATGATGATTGAATCAAGCATAGGCGAGGCAGAAACGCAGGATTAGGGTCTGGCGTTCCTGCGCAATGCCCGTATATCGTCGAGCGAAATGCCATGCCGCAACTCCCATACAAAGCATGCACCGCCAACTACGACGGCCGAACCATAATTCACAAGCCAAGCAACCATGGCAAACGCCACACCTTCCGTCGAGGAGTAGCCAAACATAACAGCCAGTGCCGTTGCACAAAACGCATGATATACGCCGACAGCACCAGGCGTTGGTGCTATCGTAACGCCAACGGAAAGCACAATTAGCAGCAAGAAGGCCTGCGCAACCGACGATGGATGTGGAAGCCCGAGTGACATGGCGATAAACATCATCGGAATGGCATACAGCAGCCACAGTACAAGTGTAGATACGCCAACCGACGTCCACCTGCGTCCCCCCGTAAGTGCACGAATAGCCGCCAATGCCCGGCCGATGAATGGCAACCTGCGTGCAATGGGCGTAAACGCGAGAACGGCAACGAGCGTGATGAGAATGAGGATTGGTACGACCAGTGTAACGGCAAGTCCACTCACCGATGACTGTGGCAGTAGTGCCGCTAGTACCGATTGCGCAAGCACGCCCGCGGCCAACAAGCCCACAAGCAACGTCACAACATCGATGACACGTTCGACGATAACGCTGGTGACCGAAACCGATAGGTCGACGCGTGCGCGATGCGATAGAATGAACGGACGAACCACCTCACCCGATCGAGGGATGATGGTATTCCATGCATAACCAATCATCACACTCGAAAAGCGTGACCACAGCGGAACGTGTTGTGAGCCTGCTGGAAACAACCACTGCCATCTAACCGCACGAACCACGTGAGACATTACGACAATGAACGTAGCAGCTACAAGCGGCAACACAGATACAGTGCGCAGTAATTCGAACATTCCACGTAGGTCGGCCTCCCTAAACGCCCACCACGTGCTACCTGCAATGAGTACGGCAAGCAAGAACGCCTGAAACCATGAGCGAGACGTCACGACGTTTTTGCTCGCTTTCGTGCAGCTTTTGTTGCGGAGGCTGGTTGTCCTTCTGACATGAATGCCCTCAGAGCAGCTCCCGTATATGACGTGGCGTTAGCAGCAATTCGCTCAGGCGTTCCGGTTGCCACTACGCGTCCACCACCCGAGCCTCCTTCGGGTCCCATGTCAATAATCCAATCTGCATGGGCCATTACGTGGACATTGTGCTCAATCACCACTAGCGAGTGGCCTGCATCAACCAGCCGGTCGAACGCCGTAAGCAGAATCGACACGTCATGCATGTGGAGCCCCGTTGTCGGTTCGTCCAAGATGAACATTGTCCGCCGTGATGCATCGGCTTCAAGATAGGCCGCTAGTTTAATGCGCTGGGCCTCGCCACCACTTAGGTGCGACGATGGCTGTC
Source organism: Candidatus Kapaibacterium sp. (assembly GCA_022842685.1). Taxonomy (GTDB): domain Bacteria; phylum Bacteroidota; class Ignavibacteria; order Kapaibacteriales; family Kapaibacteriaceae; genus JALHPC01. Next base: position 43,197 of record JALHPC010000021.1, on the reverse strand, counting down.
CAAGTCGGATGTATCCAAGGCCGACCTGCTGAAGAACTTCCAGCTTCGAGACGATTCGCGGTACAGCAGAAAAATGGGCACACGCTTCGTCAACGGTCATATTCAACGTATCGACAATGCTCTTGCCCTTATAGAGTATTTGCTGAGCATCACGTCGATATCGCGTTCCCTTACAGTCTTCACATTCAAGTTCTATATCTGGCAAGAACTGCATTTCGATCGTTACCACGCCTTCGCCCTCGCACGTTTCGCAACGTCCACCAGGTACGTTGAACGAAAAGTGACCCGCCTTCCAACCAAACTGCTTCGCAAGTTGTGTTGTTGCAAACACCTCGCGTATGGGATCAAACGCTTTGGTGTACGTTGCCGGTGTCGACCGCGTCGAGCGCCCAATGGGAGTCTGATCGACAAGTTCGACGTGTTGAATGTGCTCTAGGCCTTCGATACGATCGCACGCTCCTACTTCGCCTACATATCCACCATGCAACCGCTTGACGTTTGCGTAAAGAACGTCGTGAACAAGACTACTCTTTCCAGACCCAGATACGCCGGTAATCACGGTAAGGCATCCTAGTGGAATCGCAACATCGTCACCAACCAGGTTGCGATGAACTGGCTTGCGGATGATAAGACCAGGACCACGTGTGGACCGACGATCCTTCTTCACGCTTACATGACGTTTGCCGCTTAAATAGTCAGATGTTAACGTCGATCCCGCTTCGAGCATCTCCGTCATCGAACCCGAAAACACAATCTCTCCACCCCGTTCGCCTGCCGCAGGGCCTATGTCGACGATGTGATGCGCCGCACGCATGACTTCGACGTCATGTTCAACCACCACTACTGTGTTTCCTAGCGACGTGAGGCGTCTCAACACAGCAAGTAATCTGTCGGTATCTCTAGGATGAAGTCCTATACTGGGCTCGTCTAACACATACAACGTACCCACCAGTGCCGAGCCAAGCGATGTGGCAAGATTGATGCGCTGGGACTCGCCACCCGACAGCGTATGCGACAGTCGATCGAGCGTCAAATAGCCCAGCCCAATCTCACAAAGTAGATGTAACCGCCGACGAATCTCAAGCAGAATCTGCTCGGCAATCGATGACTCATATTCCGAAAGGGACAGACGATCGAAGTGGTCTCGTGCTTCGATCAGTGTCATGTGGACTACTGCAGGAAGGTTCACTCCATGCACAAACACCTGACGTGCCGCCGTACGCAGCCGAGACCCACCGCAGGCATGACATCGCGTGTAGCCACGATACCGTGCCAACATCACTCGATAGTGGGTTTTGTACGACTTCTCCTCGAGCATCCGAAAGAAGCCCTCCACTCCGATGTATTCCGATGCCCCTTTCCAAACAAACGAGCGCTCCCGTTCAGAGAGCGTGTGATAAGGGGCGTCGAGGGCAATGTTATGGTGGGCGGCTTCGCGAATCATGGCGCGATAATGTGATCCAAACGTCTCGCCTCGAAACGGATGAAGAGCAGCCCTGCGCAGCGACAGTGTCTTGTCTGGTACAACAAGATCCTCGTCTATTCCTAGACTTCTACCGAACCCCTGACATGTAGGGCAGGCACCAAACGGGTTGTTAAAGCTAAACAGCCGTGGCTCTGGTTCGATGTACTGCGTGCGTGTTCGTGAGTTCTCGAAGCGCTTGCTAAACCACCGATCAATAGGGTCGGCGTTGCGTGGCACCTCACGAACGACGATGCGTCCAGTAAACGAAACTCCAAAGGCCGTCTCGAGCGAGTCTATCCAGCGCGTTCGTGTCTCGACATCCTTACCTACCACAAGCCGATCGATCACAACAAAAACGTCTTCGTCCTCTGGTATGTCAAGCTCCGGCACGATCTCAACAACGGTCGAGCTCTCGCCAAGCACCAGTCGTGTGAAACCACGCGCGACGAGCTCTTGCAGACGAAACGGAATCATCTCAGAGTCGGCATCACACTCGGCAAGCACCATGTGACGCGACCCTTCAGGCAATTGCAAAAGAACATCGGCAACAGACTGCGGTGTGTCCTTGCGGATGACTTCCCCAGTGTCTTTATCGACAACAACGCCAATGCGACCGTACAACAAGCGTAAATAGTCGTACACTTCGGTGGTTGTACCAACGGTCGAACGAGGGTTTTTCGAAAACGCCTGCTGCTCGATGGCGACAGCTGGTGGAAGACCTGTTATGCTATCGACATCGGGCTTGTTCATTCTGTCGAGGAACTGACGCGCGTATGCGCTCAACGATTCGACGAACCGGCGCTGCCCTTCGGCATAGAGCGTGTCGAACGCAAGCGACGACTTTCCGCTACCAGACACGCCCGTTACGACCGTCATCGCGCCGCGTGGAATAGCAACATCAATGTTCTTCAGGTTGTGCACTCGCGCCCCACGTACGTCTATCACCGTGCCCCGATTGGGTGGGCGTTCTTCAGACGTCGGCTTGATGTTGGCGGCTCTTTTCATGGCACGAATTTACCACCCTTCTCTATTCTGGCACGCTGCTTGCTAGTGTCGGGAATCTTTCGTAGTTTTGCGATTTCATGTCCAACCCTTCCAATACCTTGGAGCACTTTCATGTCCCGACGCTGTGAACTCACCGGAAAAGGTGTGATGTACGGCAATAACGTATCTCATGCGAACAACAAGACGCGCCGCCGGTTCTTGCCGAACCTGCAGAAGAAGCGCATTTGGGTTCCTGAGGAAGGTCGCTGGGTAACCGTTAAGATTTCGACGAGCGCTCTCAAAACGCTCGACAAGGTTGGTTACACAGCGATGAAGAAGCGCCTCGCTAAGTAAGCAATCGTTATTTGGTCGTAGTAAAGCCCGCCTCGGCGGGCTTTTTTCGTATCCCGTCATGCGCGATGTGCCGGTCTTCTTCGTCTACACCCGCCTATGCATGAGTCAGTAATCGACAGTGTAATCTTACACGCACAAACACGCGTGCGCGCCTGCATTGCTGTCGCTGTCGTGTTCCTGTCGCATAGCCTCATGTTCGGATCGAACAGCTGGCAAGAAACGCTGGCAGCCGATTCTGCCAAAAAAGCGCGTGACCACTTTATCCAAGGCACGATGCTACAGATTCAGGGTCGTCGACATGCCGAGGCAATTCTTGAGTTTCAGCAGTCATTGCGCTATGATTCATCGGCTATCACGATTGGCTCAATCGCCCGTTCGTACGCCGAGTTGCGCAAGTATCCACTCGCGGTTGAATACGCCGAAGCGTCGCTCCAGCGCGACAGCGCCTTGGTTTCCTCATGGTCGATACTGGCCGAGATGCGTGTTGCCATGGGCGAGTACGACGCAGCTATTGCAGCCTACGAAAACGTGGTCCGCCTCGAACCTACTCGAACCCACGTGCTAACGTTAGCTCGTCTTGTTGAACCTAGGAATGCTTCTCGTGCGATTGCATTGTATGAACAGGCTCTAACGTTTGGAAACGACGCCTCTATTCTCTCGCGCATTGCTGGCCTTCATTCGCGTTTACGAGATCCCAATGGGTATGTACGTGCTCTTCAACGCGTCCTTGAAGCCGAACCAACGAACGACGTTGCAGCGCGCGACCTAGGCGTAGCGCTTGCACGATCGCACCAGTGGCCCGAAGTCCTGGCCTTGCTTATGCAATGGTCACATGCCGATGTCGTTCGTGACCGTCAAGCCGATGTCTGGATCGCTGTGCTCGACGAAATCGTATCGGACACGACCATGCAGTATCCCGACCATCGAATGACAACGGCCTTTGTGGACCGAGCACTTGAGCGATTCGGTTCGGTATGGCCAGTGTGTGTGCTAGCGGGACGTCTAGCGCTCTTGCGTGATGACGATGGTCGAGCGTCGCGTGCCTTCGCACTGGCGCTACGCGCCGCAAAGCTTACCCCCGATGCGCCTATCGACGTTGCTTCGGCCTGGCTGTCCGCTGCACAATGGCGAAGAGGATTTGACGTGTTGAGCCAACATGCAGCTACGTTTCCCAGCGATCCCCGTTTCCCCTACCTGATGGGATTCGCCTGCACAGCGATGAACGAAGATTCGGCTGCCGTGATTCTGTTTCGCCACAGCGTTTCCCTCGACTCGGCGTTTGTTCCTGGCTGGACGCAGCTAGCCCTCGTGAGCGACAACCTAGGCAATGCTGTCGAGGCAGAGCAGGCGTACCAGCGCGTACTTCGCTTCGAGCCGTTCAACCACCTAGCATGCAACAATCTGGCCTATATGCTGGCTTTACAACAGCGGTCTTTGCCGTTGGCCCGTAGTTTGTCGTGGCGTGCAGTTCAGGCCATGCCTTCGAATCCTTCGTATCTCGATACCCATGCCTGGGTGCTGTTTCAGTTGGGGCTTCCCGACGAAGCGCGACGATACATCGAACGTGCGATTCAGTATGGTCCTAGCGCGACGATTTACGAGCATCATGGCGACATCTTGGAGGCCATCGGACTTCTCGACGAGGCCGTTCGCGCATGGAGCGAGGCATTGCGCCTTGACCCTGAACGTCACTCGGCGGCCTCTCGCATCAGCCGATATCGCTAGGTTGCAGTCTCTGTCAACAGTACAACAACAATCTTCGTCTCCACAATGTCGATTCTTAGCACCAACGAGTCAGATTACGAAGTCCTCATCCGTCGACGAGGCGAAAACGACTATGCGTCATACTGCCCCCAGTTAGCGCATATGATTAAAGGCACGGCCCACGAAGAGGTCGAGGAGGCAATGAAGGAATATATACGTCGGCACATTGCTACAGTCGCGACGAATGCTAACGGCCAGGGCTAACGAAACAGCTGCTTCGCAGCAGCAGTATCTTGTGGGACTGCGGCATGTTAACATGTTCGCCTTTCTCGTTATCGGCGTGTGTATGGCGAGTCCGTTATTGCTACTTATTGGCGCACCGCCGCCCCTGCTACTGGCAGTACCCTTCATTGCAACGTCATTGATCGGAATGACCATGCCTTTTACAGTGCTTCGATGGTTTGGACCTTCGATCTACGGTGGCGCTGCTGCATCGGGCATCATCATCATGCTGTCGATTGTACTTGCTATGCTGTTCGTTGGCACGGCCATCGTTCTTGCGGTTAATCCTTCCGGTGCCCCTTATCTAGCAGTACCGGGCATTGTACTCGTGTTTGCGATGGTGTTGATGATCGACCTCGTGCTTCGAGGATTCCTCCACGCTTGGATGCATCATGTTGGGTTTGGTCGGCAATTCCGATTATTGGTTCCCGCCATACTCGTAGGATTGTTGTCGGTGCCGTTAGCAGCTAGCAGAGATACCTCTCTGTCGGTTGCTCTGGTAGCAGCATCATTGATTAGCGGTACGATTCGCCATAACCTCCCTGGCTTAGGATGGCTGCTCATCACACCTGTTATCCTTCTCATCGCTATGCTAGTGGCAACATGGTAAACGTCACAGCAACTTCGCTTCGCACGGTGATGTCTACATGGTATGTGCGTGTACTGCTTGGGATTTGCACCATTGCAGCGTCGATTGCACTGTATGTTGCCGTCTCTTTGGCTGGACTCAACGCCATGGTAGGTTCGTTCCTACTGCTACTTGTTGTGGCGGGCACGGGCATGCTCACCGAGTCCTTCCGTCTAGGCGGAAGCGCCGCTGCGTATGGCCTTGTGCTGAATCGGCAAACACTCTGGTTTGTTGGCATCGGAGCAATGTCGGCCATCGTTATGCTTGGAATCCTCGCCCTGATAGCAATCGCCTTCGGCGCATCGTTTGTTCTTCAAGATCCCGGCCCTGCTGCCGATGGAGTCGTTCAGCACATCGTACGACTGACCTTTGGAGCTGCAACCGAGGAGGTACTATTCCGCGGCACTATATTCCTTGCCATTGCGGTGCGCTTTGGTGGTCCTATTGCCATTCTCAGCAGTAGTGTTGTGTTTGCCATCGGTCACGCATGGAATCCGGGTGGCGTTGAACCGCTAGCCGTTGTCAACCTGTTTCTTGCAGGTGTATTGCTAGCAACCATGATCCTTACGAAGGCCTCGATGTTCATGGCCTTTTCGTTTCACGCCGTTTGGAATGTTGTAACATCCTTAATCTTCGGTAACGTTAGTGGCATCTCGAGCTCTGCCAGTGTTGCCTCACTCACCACTGATGGTGTTAACCCAACGCTACTATGGCTTGTTAGTGGGCCATTTGGTATTGAGCAGGGCCTTGCAACAACGTGTGTGTTGCTTGTGGCCATCATTGCGCTCAATCGTTGGGATCGATTCGACCCAGTGGTTGCTGCAGCGCGAAACCGAACATTGATAGCCGAACGTACACATGTAGGGGTGTTGTAACTTCATCTCTTTGCCTTATCGCACATCGCCATGATTCGACTTTTCGTTCTTCTGATATGTCTGTCGACGCCCCTTATTGTCAAGGGGCAATGGATAGCCATGCGGGCAGATGCAGACTCGCTTATTCGCGAGGGCATCCATGCGATCTACGACACCGACTTCGACCGGGCCGGGCGGCAGTTTACACGGGTAATCCAGATGTATCCGGCGAACCCTGCGGGCTACTTTCTTGATGCGATGATTGATTGGTGGAAGATTCACCTCGAACGTCGGAATCTGAACAACGATCGGTCGTTCCTTGAGAAGATTGACAGGGTGCTGAATGTGTGTAATGCGAATCTTGAGCGCGACAAAAACGACATCGCCTCGTTGTTCTTTAAGGGTGGAGCCCTAGGTTTCCGCGGTCGCTTCCACTCTGTACGCGAGAATTTGTTTGCGGCCGCCAACGACGGCAAGGAGGCCTACGACATTCTGATTGCCTGTCAAAAGATTGCCCCCTCGAACCATGATATCATGTTGGGCACAGGTATCTATAACTACTTTGCGGCTGCGCTGCCCGAGAAGTATCCGATGCTCAAGCCGTTGATGATGTTCTTGCCTAGTGGCGACAAACGCATCGGTATACTCCAGTTGACGGCAGCTATGCGTCAAGCACGATACGCAGCCGTGGAAGCTCACGTGGTTCTCATGCAAGCCATGTACGAATACGAGAAGGACATTCCTAAGGCCAAAGAGCTTGCACGGACACTTGCCGAACGGTATCCGAATAACGCCTATTTCCATCGCTATCTGGGCAGAATTCTCATACAGGCAGGACCGTCGGATTCGGCAGAGGCGATGTGGCGCCAGATTCTTATCAACCACATGGATAAGAAGTTTGGCTACGACAAACTCACAGCGCGTGAAGCTTTGTACTACATTGGACTGATGCGGATGATTGCTGGGGATTTAGAATGGGCTCTCAAGTACTTTTACAAGTCAGATGAGGCCAACCGACATCTCGACGAGGATCCATCCGGATTCATGGTTCGTACCAATCTGAAGATTGGTCAGATCTACGATCTGCAAGGACGTCGCGACCTAGCCATAAAACAATATGACAAGGTACTTTCATGGCAGGACGTAGGAGGTTCGCACTCCGACGCACGACGATTTAAACAGCAACCATACAAGTAAGTAGATCAATGAGCAATACTACGCTTCCGGAACTTTGGGTGACGTCTGCTGAACATGAATTGCGAGGCAAGTCTGCTGAATCGCTGATAACGCCAACGCTCGAAGGAATAGACGTAAAGCCCATCTATACAGATGCTGATCTTGTAGGAGTCCCCCACCTTGCTTCCTTGCCAGGCGCCTTTCCTTACTTGCGTGGTCCTTACGCAACGATGTATACGAATAGGCCTTGGACAATACGCCAATACGCGGGGTTTAGTACGGCGTCGGAGTCCAACGCCTTCTACCGGAGAGCTCTTGCCGCTGGGCAGCGCGGTCTGAGCGTTGCATTCGATCTTGCAACACACCGTGGATATGACTCCGATCATCCGCGTGTTGTTGGCGACGTTGGCAAGGCAGGTGTTGCTATCGACAGTGTTGAAGACATGAAGACTCTCTTCGACAGTATTCCACTGGCGGACGTTAGCGTTTCGATGACAATGAACGGTGCCGTCATTCCAATCCTGGCCATGTTCATCGTTGCAGCCGAAGAGCAAGGTGTGCCATACGATCGCATTTCAGGTACGATCCAGAACGACATCCTCAAAGAGTTCATGGTGCGGAACACATACATCTATCCGCCCGAACCATCGATGCGCATTGTTGCAGATATCATCGAATACACAAGTCAACATCTTCCTAAATTCAACTCCATCTCCATCTCTGGCTACCACATGCAGGAGGCGGGGGCTACGGCAGTCCAAGAGCTTGCCTACACGATTGCCGACGGCCGCGAGTATGTGCGAACGGCCATGTCTCGTGGTATGAACGTCGACAGTTTTGCCCCTCGTCTTTCGTTCTTCTTTGCTATCGGCATGGACTTCTTCATGGAGGTTGCCAAGCTTCGTGCTGCTCGTGTGCTATGGGCAACATCGATGCAACAATTCAACCCTCAAAAGGAAGCATCACTTCTCTTACGAACGCACTGCCAAACCTCTGGCTGGTCACTTGCTGCTCAGGACCCATACAACAACATTGTTCGAACAACCATCGAGGCCATGGCTGCCGTTCTAGGTGGCACCCAGTCGCTCCACACGAATTCGTTCGACGAGGCATTGGGGCTACCCACAGACACCTCGTCGCGGGTTGCACGAAATACCCAACTTATTATCGCCGAAGAGTCTGGTATTCCAAGGGTCGTCGACCCATTGGCAGGATCGTATTACGTCGAGTCGCTCACGCATCGCCTCGTCGTCGAGGCGCAAAAACTGCTCGACGAGGTTGAATCATTCGGTGGTATGACCAAGGCCATTCAAGCGGGCATTCCCAAGATGCGTATCGAAGAGTCGGCCGCTAAGCGTCAGGCACGGATCGACCGTGGACTGGAAGTGATTGTAGGCGTTAACGAATACCGTCTTGAAAACGAGCCCGACATTGAGGTGCTTGACATCGACAACACGGCCGTTCGAAGCGAACAAATTGCAGCACTCGAGCGGATTCGTGCTTCGCGCAATTCTGCGGCCGTTACTGCTGCTCTGAATGCCCTTACGCAAGCGGCCTCAAGTGGTCACGGCAACCTTCTTGCGCTTGCTATCGAGGCAGCGCGTCTTCGCGCTACCGTAGGCGAAATCTCCGAGGCATTAGCTGCCTCGTTTACGCGATATGAGGCAACAACTATGACTATCGAAGGCGTGTATTCGGCCCAGTATTCCAACGATGGCGATTTCAATAATGTTGTTGCCATGGCTCAGCAGTTTGAACGCGACCACGGACGCCGACCGCGAATTCTGATTGCGAAGCTCGGCCAGGATGGTCACGATCGTGGTGCTAAAGTTATAGCAACTGCCTTTGCAGATATGGGCTTCGACGTCGACTTAGGTCCCCTGTTCTCAACCCCCGAAGAGGCAGCCCGCCAGGCCTCCGACAACGATGTTCACGTCGTGGGAGTCTCCTCGCAAGCCGCTGGTCACAAGACGCTTATTCCACAGCTCATTGCTGCGCTTAAAGCCGAGCAGGCCGGCAATATCCTTGTTGTTGCTGGCGGCGTTATCCCACCGAAAGATTATGCCTTCCTATATGACGCCGGAGTAAGTGCCATCTTTGGCCCCGGTACAAACATCGTCGAGGCCGCATCAAACGTCATTCGAACGATCGACGCCCACCTTACATCAAAGGGATGAGAATGTACGTAGGACCATGCTCCGGAGACCAGTTTGCGGGATAGTGTTCTATTCCCAATCCTGAGTGTCGTATCTCCCAGCCGAGATCTGCTACGCCAGCGCTCCATGCCCATTGGATAAATGGCGGCAGCTCGGAAACACGGCCGCTATGCGTGAATCTAGCATAGGTTGCCGATGGCATATCAAGAAGCTCAAGAGTATGCGAACGGCTAGCGTCTACTCGTGAAGCAGGAATGCACACCAAATAATCAAACGCGCCCTCGTTATGTGATTCAACACAAATCCCAAATGTCTCACAGGGTTCATTGTTTGTCAATGCAAAGAGCTCTGGCAGCACCTCTCCCCACATCTTCGGTATATCACTTCTGGTTGCATGCGTAAAGGTCCGTCGCACACCCACAACCTGCATGTCTTGCAGCGTTACGCGTTGGCCGCCAGTTGCGTCTGTTGTCATTTACTACCTCACTAATGTTGTTCGAATCTACAACTCCCACGCGTTTTGCCGCAATAGACATCGGCACCAACACCGCACTGCTCGTCATCGCCGATGTTTTGCATGGTGTTGTGGACACCATTGTTGCCGACGAACACGCCATTCCTCGACTTGGTGAAGGTGTTTATCTAGATGGATACATCCGCCCTTCTGCTGTGAGACGAACTCTTGAGACATTGGAGCATTATCGCTCTATCATCAATGGGGCTTCGGTATCAGCTTCCGTTGCAGTTGCAACGGCTGCGCTACGTAATGCTGTCAACAGAGCCGAGGTGCAGCAACAACTGTCGAAGGCCCTTGGAAACATACCGCTCTATGTTATTGACGGACTACGTGAAGCCGACATAACCTATTCCGGTGTTATTGGTACGAACGTGCCGGCCGGTATCATCGACATCGGCGGTGGCTCGACTGAGTTGGTGTGGCCATCAGGCGGCAACATCAACGAGCGCCTAAGTCTCGACCAGGGTGCTGTGCGTCTTACTGAAGCTTGGAAGGCCGGAACACAACCTTATGGTACCGTCAATGTTGACACACTGCTCCCGCAGGTGGACGGCTTGCAGTGGTACGGTGTTGCCGGCACACCTGTAGCGCTAAGCATGCTCGACCAAGGGCTTCATCGCTATGATGAACAATCTATCAACAACTACCCACTCTCTGTAGATCGGGTCACCTATTGGTGCAATGCGTTAGTACACGGCGAGTTACCAAGCGTCATTGCTCAGTCTATTCCAGCTGGACGTCGTGACATCTTACCGGCGGGTTCGATAATACTCGCAGAGCTTATGCGCAAAATGAACATGCCGCAGATCACGGTAAGTACGCGTGGTCTGCGGCATGGCGTTGTTCAATGGATGGCAGAACGGCGACTGCCGTTTACCATGTAATGTTCTCTTGGCTAAGCAATCGCTGGGCATCGGCGTAACCAAGCTTTGCGGCTGCCTTAAGGCCGTCAATTCCACGTGCGCGGTCATTCATACGCAGATAAGCATGGCCAAGATTGTTATGGCCAATGGCATAGTCTGGCTTCGCTTCAACAGCCTTCTTAAACAACTCAATGGCTGCTGCTACATTATTCTGAACGAGCAAAGCAAGGCCTTGATTGTTGTACGCCTCATGTAGATCGCCCTTGGCATTGCTAATTGCGGCAAGATCGATGTAGGCCTGGGCAAAGTTCGGATTTAGCTGAAGTGCCTTCTTGTACGACGTTATCGCGTCATCTTGCTTACCCTGCTTCACGAGAACGTTGCCAAGGTTATAATGTGCCTGGGCGTTGTTTTCGTCCTTCTTGATTGCATTCGTGAACGACTTCACTGCTTCGTCGAACCGCGACAAATTGGTGAGTATGACACCTTCGTTATTATAGGCTACCGACGTATCGGGCTTCACCTCAATAACTCGGCGAATCGCCTTCAACGCGTCCTCGCTCTTCTGAGTAGCAACGTAAGCATTAGACAATGCAAGCAGACCCTTAACAAACGTCGGCTCTACTTCAGCCGACTTGGCGTATAGCGCTATGGCACTGTCTGCGTTGTTCTTTCGAGCCATCACTTCTGCAAGCTGGAACCATGCCTCTGGATCGGATGGGTTTGCAGCTGTCGCCTTGGTGGCTTCTTGCTCGGCTCTGTCGAGCTTGTTCAGTGCCAAAAACACCTCGGCACGGAAGGCGAACTCTTCAGCGTCACGTTTGCCTTGCTGGCAACCAGTAACGACAAGTGCTGAGAGTAGAAGTGTGATGCTGAGAAACTTCATCATGCAGGATTGATCCTTGTGGTTAGAACTATTAGTAAATGTATCTGAAGAATTAACTATCGTAGAACAGAGAATGCAGCATTGAGTAGCGTGGTCTGTTCTTGTTCATGTAGGCGTGCCGACCCTGTTGCAGGGCTTGCCGCCGCGTTGCGTCCCACATAGTGTAGGCGTTGCCCCATGCGAAGAAGATCGGAAAGGACAGGCTGTACAAAGAACCAGGCCCCCATATTCCTTGGTTCTTCTTGACACCATACCACGTCGGTTGCTCGCGAGTAGCGGTCAAGGATTGACCGCATGAGCGACTCGTTGAACGGATATATCTGCTCGAGTCGTACGAGTGCGACACCCGAAGCGTTGAGTTCAGCCTTACGTTTCGCTAGCTCGTTATGCACCTTGCCCGTGGTAATAACCACGCGCTCGATGGTTAGAGGATCAACGATCGAGGCATCGTCGATGATTTCCTGGTAATGGCCATGAACGAGCTCATCCACGGTAGAAGTAAACGTTCGAAGGTAACCCTTCGGAGTCATTACGACAAGTGGTTTACGCCACACAGCCTTCACCTGGCGGCGAATGGCGTGGAAGTAGTTGGCCGGTGACGTGAAGTTGCACACGATCATGTTGTCTTCGGCGCACAACTGCAGGAATCGTTCAAGTCGAGCACTGGAGTGTTCTGGTCCTTGACCATCGTAACCATGGGGTAGAAGTAGCGTGACGTTTGAGCGTTGTCCCCACTTCTCTTCAGCGCTAGAAATAAACTGGTCGATGATGATTTGTCCACCGTTAGCAAAGTCGCCAAACTGGGCTTCCCAAATCGTAATACCATTTTTCGCTACTGTCGAATAGCCATACTCGTACCCCAAGACGGCGTACTCAGATAGTGGACTATCGTAAATGTGCAGTTTGTTGGTAGTACCAGTAAGGTGATGCATTGGGATGTGTTCGCGTTCGTTCACGATGTCGGTGTGAACCGCCTGTCGGTGATTGAACGTGCCACGGCCGGTATCCTGACCTGTGATGCGAACAGTGTGGTTTTCACGTAGAAGCGACGCAAATGCAAGTGCTTCGGCCATGCCCCACTGCACAGTTCCTTCGGCTAGTTGTTTAGCGCGCTTGTCGACTTCGGATTTTACCTTGGGATGAATGTTAAAGCCATCAGGTGTAGAGAGCAGCACCGCCGAGAGCTCATCGAGCGTCGACCGTTCCACTCCCGTGGAAACCGGATCAAACATGTTGTAATCAAGCTGTGGTCGTGGAACGAACACTGGCTGCCCCTGATTACCACGCGAGTCGAAAGCGTGGTTAAGAATCGTCTGTTCTTCGGCAACGATCGACTCGATTTGGTCCGGCGCAACGACCTTTTCGGCCAGAAGGCGCTCGCCATACTGCTTTCTAACCGGCACCATATTGCGAATCTTCTTGTATAGAAGGGGCTGGGTTGCAGTAGGATCGTCTTGCTCGTTGTGTCCGTACTTGCGGTAACAGTACATGTCAATCACAACGTCGTCGTGGAACATCGCGCGGTACTCGAAGGCGAACTGAGCGGCAGCACGACAGGCCTCTGGATCGTCCCCGTTTACGTGCAGGATTGGTATCTGCAACATCTTGGCGATACCTGTAGCGTAGTATGTCGACCGAGAATCTTCGGGTGAAGTGGTAAACCCGATTTGATTGTTGATGATAATGTGAAGTGTACCACCGGTGCGATAACCACTTAGGCGAGCTAGGTTGAGTGTTTCAGCCACAACGCCCTGGCCAGCAAAGGCCGCATCGCCGTGAATCAGCACGGGGAGAACTTGGCTGTACGTTTCATCTCCTATCTCATCGTCGAGTGCACGAGCTATGCCTTCGACGATGGGGTTTACGGCCTCGAGGTGGCTTGGATTGGGGGCAAGAACCATGTGAACCTGTGACTGATCGGCAGCCACGTAGGTACCCTTTGCACCTAGGTGATATTTGACGTCGCCAGAACCCTGGAATGTCTCGGGGTCAAGGATACCTTCAAACTCATTGAAGATCTTCTCGAGTGGCTTACCCATCATGTTGGCGAGCACGTTCACGCGACCACGGTGCGCCATTCCCAGTACAACTCCACTAAGGCCAGCTCGTGCCGAACTCTCGAGGAAACTATCCAGGACAATCAGTGCGCTTTCACCGCCTTCAAGCGAAAACCGCTTAGCGCCAAGAAACTTCGTCTGAAGGAAGTTCTCGAGCAATTCGGCCTTGGTGAGTTTGCGAAAGATCTCAAGCTTCTTTTCGGGCGTATGCGTAACCTTGAGTTGCGAGCTTTCAACGTATCGCTGTATCCAGTTCTTCTTATGCGGATGCTGGATGTGCATGTACTCGATACCAATCTGGTCGCAGTACGTGTCTCGGAGCATGTCGATGATGTCACGCAAGGTGGCACGCTTTACGCCTCCCAACCCTCCGGTGTCGAACTCGCGATCAAGATCCCAAATCGTGAAGTCGTAATGCGCCGGGTCAAGCTCTGGATAATAATAGGCCTCGAGCCCTAACGGATTGATATCGGCCTTAACGTGACCACGTACGCGAAAAGCGTTGATCATCTGAACAACGCGGCCTTCTTTGTCAATAATCTCAGGCTGGTCTGCGGGAAGAAACGGATTGCTCCCCTTGTCAACGGTCCATCGAATTGGCTCGAATGGTATATCGAACGCGGCAAACAACTGATCATAGAACCGATGCTCGCCAATCAGGAGTTGATGCATGTACTGCAAGAACTCACCCGATTCAGCCCCCTGGATTACACGGTGGTCGTATGTCGACGTAATGGTGACGGTCTTGCTGATGGCAAGCGTTGCCAACACGTCGGGCATCATTGCTTGGAACTCAGCGGGATACTCGATAGAGCCCGCTGCGATGATCGTCCCTTGGCCATCCATAAGGCGAGGCACCGACATTACAGTGCCAATCATGCCAGGATTCGTAAGCGTTACGTTGGCGCCAGTAAGGTCTTCGGGCGTAAGCTTGTTTGTGCGCGCCTTGGCAATCAATGCGTCGTATGCCACGACGAACTCTTTGAACGACATCGCCTGAGCATTCTTGATGCTAGGCACGAGCAGGATTCGCGAGCCATCCTTGCGCGTCGTGTCAACTGCAAGGCCAAGGTTTACTCCGCCGCGCTGTACCTTCACTTGCACACCGTTCTGCACGCCGTACGAGTTCTTCATGTTTGGAACGCGTTCGATGGCCTTGACGATTGCCCACGCTAAGATATGCGTAAAGCTGAGCTTTGGTTTCCGCTGACGAGACAAGGCTACGTTCAAAAGGCGGCGGTTCTCTTCGAGTGCCTTTACGGGCACTGACCGTACCGACGTCGCCGTCGGGACTGCTAACGACGCCTCCATGTTTTCGGCAATGCGTCCCCCAATCGAACTCAGCGGAATCAGCTCGTCACCGGCACCAAGAGCAGGCACCTTGTCTGTCGACGTTGTGCCACTAGGCAACGGTACGATCGGCGTTGGTGCCGAAGCAGGACGTGGAACGTCCGCCGACGCCGTGGCAACCGGTGCATCCCCATTTCTAGGGGGCGCAGCAATGCGCCCATCTGCCACCGCCGACCTCCGCTCGCCGCTCATCGACTCTGGGGTGTACGTTGAAAAATAGGCCCGCCATTCAGGCGCAACCGAATCGGGGTCGCGTAGATAGTCGAAATACAGTTCATCGACGTACGCGCTATTCATCGACATCATGGTCGAAAAGTTCCTAGGATAACCTACAAGACTACAAACCTACGGTTTTTTCAACGCGTAAGGCGGGTCACCTAAACAAGTTCCGTGCCAGTAGGTTCCCCGTCCTTGGCAAGCTTGATAAAGGCCAACGTTCGTCCTGCCTGGGCACCCTCACGCCGATACGAGTGAAATCGCGAATCGTCGATGGTACATCGGCCGTCGACGGTAACGCGTTCCACGCCCGCCTCTCGTAGCTGAAGCCGGATCTCTGCCGCATTGTCGTACAACCATCCCCCATCGGTAAGGGGCACCGACGAGCGAGGGAAGAGCTTCGCAACGTCGTCGCCAACGCGGTAGCGTAGGCCACTGGCACACGGCGATAGCCATGCACGCACGTGATTGCGCTGTACACCATACACCTTCTCCATGGCTTCGATCGTGGCAACGGCTATACCTAAGGCAGTACCTCGCCAACCACTGTGGCAGGCAGCAACAACTCGGCGATCGACGTCCACCATCAGAATTGCGCAGCAGTCGGCAACCTTGATGCCGAGCACATCGTGCGGATTGTCGCTCACGATCGCATCGGCCTCGACACTTCGTGTATCTCGGTTGTCACCCCGACGCAGGCACAACACTGCCTTGCCGTGGACCTGCCGTACGGTCTTCAGTGCCCCCTTGTCGATATGAAGATGGGAAGCAAGAGCGTCCACACTGCGAGCAACAACGTGAGGACCGTGTTGAGCTTCATTGCCAAAAGAAGGGTACGGCCCTTCGGTTTGATCTGGACTGCAGATGCTTATGCCAGCTATGGCTCCGCTACCGAGGCATGGCGTGTGTTCGAAAGGAGTCCAGAGATTCACCGTGCGTTCCATCGGTCGGCAAGATAGGCGGTTCGAACGATTCTGCGACGGCGTTCCAGAGCATCAACGATGTGGCTAGCGGAGCGCCCCCGCTCCGACACGATGAGCATTACTGGCTCGGATTCCAGCCAGGCAACGAGCGAGACATCTCGGTAAAACTGGTTTCGACCTTCGAGGAAGACTGTGGTAAACCGAGGATAGCGCCTGATGGTAATCGCCATGCCATATCGACGCAATACTTGAGACGGCGGCCGTTCCTGCTTAGGCAGGCCCATTGCTAGCCAAACCGCTAGTACAACGCATGCTAGCCGCATCATGGCATGCCGCCCCGTTGTCGTGGCGATTACCCACAGGGTTCCAGCAATGATGAGTACGGCAACGGCAACGACATGTCCAGGCATGGCAGGCTCGCATCGCGCCATGGCGTGCGTAACGAACACGCCAAGGCGAACACACAGAACCACAACATTTGCTATTGCCTGGGCACCGTCGGCACTCACCGTGTGCATTGCACTAGCGGCAGCGGCCAACATCATTGCTGCACTGAACATCGGCACAACAATGACGTTGGTGATGATTGACAAAAAACTGATACTGCCTAACTGCCATGCCGCCGGAAAGAGTACGCCCGTGCTTGCACCAGCAGACACTGAGATGGACCGTACCAACGACCGGACGATGGCCCTATCGCTCCACAACATCTGCTCAAGCCATGACTTCACACGTGGCGTTACGAGGATAAGTCCAAGACACGCCCCAACACTCAGATGCAGACTGGCGCTGTAGATCACAAGTGGATCATACACCCACATGGCAAGTACTGCAACAGTTAACAGTCGTAGTGGCTGTGCAGGCCGCTCGATAGTAGTCCCAACCATGGCAATTAGCACTACGATTCCCGCCCTCACCGCCGGTGGATTGCCCCCGGTAAACACCACAAAGGTCCACACACATAGGCTCACAAGCAACAGTCTACATGCGCTTCCGCACCACGTAAATAGTACCACACAGATTCCTGCTACCATACCAACGTGTAAGCCACTTACGCTTAGAACGTGAGCTGTTCCAGCACGCACGAATGCTTCACGGTCGTGTACCGTCATGTCGGTTTTCTCACCACTGATGAGCCCCGCCACAATCGGCCCCACATCGTCTGGATAGGTTCTACGAACGTGGTCATTCAGCCACGCTCGATGTCGTTGCAGCCATTCATCGAACGTTCCGGCGTCGTCGACGATTGCCACCATCGTTTGGCGCGCCTCGGCAAACCAGGTCACCCCCCTCGTAAGAGCGTACGATCGTTCAACGAAACTGCCTGACAGCTTCTGTGCCTCGGGACTACGAACGGTCCCCATCACCACGATCCGTTCTCCCGGTCGAGGAAGGGGCACCGATACATTTCGACCCGTAACGGTTATGCGTATCCGCAGGGGGCGCGTTGGCGGCGCATTGCGCATGTCGACCGATCCCCATACTTCGAGGTTCGCAGCCGTGCTGCCCAATGCCGTAACACGTTCTACGACGCCCTCAATCCGGCTAGGCACAGGTAGCATCGTTTCCCATCGCTGGCATGGAAGTCGATCGATAGCCACAACGGCCGTGGCTAAGCCAAGGGCAAGCGACGCAAACATCGGAGCCGACCGTAATCGTCGGCCAGCAACAGCAAGAACGACGGCAACTGCCGCAAGACACTCTAGGCCAACCGCCGGAAGAAGATGGCGGTGCCAAACGTCGCACACAAGTACCGACGTAACAATGGCAACCAGCGTCATGCGCATTATCGTGGGCATGGTGTCATTGTGTTATAATCACCGTCGGATGTGACACCTGTGGATAACCCGTCGGCCCGTCTCGGATCGGCAGCACGTATTTTTGTGGCTTGCGGCGGAGTGTCACATTTTGCATGCGTTTGTACACGATGCACCTACCGCAAACAACAACTTCTTTCACTCCCTAACGCATCGTACAATGAGTACTACATCGAAATCTGCTGCTGCACAACCCCTTTCGGAATCCAAAGCTAAAGCTGCTCAGCTTGCCATCGACCAAATCGAAAAGCAGTTTGGCAAGGGTTCAATCATGCGTCTAAGCGATGAGAATCCGATTCAAGTTGACGCAATCTCTACGGGCTGTCTTTCGCTTGACGCAGCTATTGGAATCGGTGGTGTTCCTCGTGGGCGCATCGTCGAAATCTACGGCCCTGAGTCTTCTGGTAAAACCACAGTCTGTCTTCAAGTGATTGCCGAAGCACAACGCCTTGGTGGCTTGGCGGCGTTTGTCGATACCGAACATGCGTTGGATGTACAGTACGCGCAGCGTTTAGGCGTCGACCTTAACAACCTGCTTCTTAGCCAGCCGGAGTTCGGCGAACAGGCGCTGGAGATCGTCGAAACACTGGTGCGCTCAGGCGCTATTGATGTTGTCGTCGTCGACTCGGTTGCCGCACTTACGCCTCGCGTCGAGATCGAGGGCGATATGGGCGATGCTCAGATGGGATCGCAGGCACGCTTGATGAGTCAAGCGATGCGTAAACTCAATGCTGCAATTGGCAGAAGCAACACTACGGTCATCTTTACCAACCAGCTCCGCAGCAAGATTGGCGTTATCTACGGCAACCCCGAAACAACAACGGGTGGCAACGCCTTGAAGTACTATGCGTCTGTTCGAATCGACGTACGCCGAAAGGACGTTATCAAGGACGGGTCGGACATCGTTGGTAACCGTGTACGAGCCAAGGTGGTAAAGAACAAGGTCGCGCCACCGTTCCGCGAAGCTGAATTCGATATCATGTACAACGAGGGAATTTCGAAGTTGGGCGACATCATCGACGTGGCTGTCGAAAATGGCCTCATCGTCAAGTCGGGATCTTGGTTCACCTACAAGGAGGAGCGCGTGCAAGGCCGCGACGGCATGCGCAAGCTTCTAAGCGAGAACACAACGCTGTATGCTTCGCTCGAAGCCGACGTCAAGCAACTGCTTCACATTCCTGTAGCAGCGCCTGCGGCTGCGAACGGTTCCGACAAGAAGTCGAAGGCGTAATCGTCGACCATGGGCGCTGCGGCCACACCCTGCGCCACCCTATTGCACATGGGCATCATCACACAAATCCGCCGAAACGTTAAGAACAAGCGCCGTTGTACCATTATGGTCGACGGCGCCTTTTTTTGTGCTTGCGACGAAGACGTCGTGCTTTCGCTGGAGCTTAGACGTGGCATGGAGTTGAGTGTTGATGCCGAACAACGACTGAAGCGCGAAGAGCGAACCATGCAGCTGCGGCAAAAGGCCTGGGCATACTGCACCTACAAACCCCGAACTGAAGCACAGATGCGCAGCAAGTGCCAGATGTTAGGAATGACAGATGAAGAAACGACTGCTACGCTGTCGTGGCTAGCTGAGTTCAAGCAACTGGACGATGCGTCATATGCCCAACGATTTGTTGACGCTGCTCGAGAACGCAAGCCGCTCTCTACAGCCGACATCCGCAGTCGCCTGCGTCGTAAGGGTATTCCCGATAATCACATCGAAGGCGCTCTTTCCACAACCACCGAGTTTGACGACATCGAAGCCGCACGCCGCGTAGCTGAGCGCAAACTTCGCGTCCTGTCTGGCGCCGATAATGCACGCGACCGGCTAACGCGATTCCTAGCCTATCGCCGGTATTCGTGGAACGTGATTCGCGTCGTCGTATCGGAACTGCTTCCGCTAGTACTGCTGTGCATTGTATCGCCCACAGTGCTGGCGGCCCAAGCCGACACCTCGTGCAAGCCGAACCTGTTGCCGTGGTCGGTGAATCAGTGGCAACCCACAACGATGCCAGTGCTGTCGTCGACAGGTAAACTGTTGTATCTTGACAGAAAGTACCACCCAGACAACACGGACGGAACAACAGATGCCGACGATGTGTGGGTGAGTTCTTACGACAGTGTACGGGGCTGGCTTGAGCCACAACGCATGCAACTAACTGTAGGCATACCGCAGCCGCAAGTTGTGTTTCAAGAGTCTTCGGATGGATTGCGCTTACTTGTTGCCGGCGAGTATCAAGACTCTCGTCGACTCTGCTTTGCCATACTTCGACGATCGTCTGTCGATGCCCCTTTTACTGAGTTCGACGTAGTACGTGTTACAGGTGCACTGAATCTGTCTGGTCGGTACTTTGCGACCATGACCGATGACGGCCAACATCTCATTGTGGCTCTGCCACGTGCAGGTGGTGTCGACGACCTTGATCTGTATCATACGACGAGCTGTCAGGGTAAGTGGGCAGCGCTCTCGCCACTGCGTGGTGGCGTAAACACTACGGGCTTTGACGGAGCACCTTACCTTGCGGCTGATGGACGCACGCTGTACTTCGTTTCGAATGGTCGTGAGCCACGGCGAGGCAAACTTGACGTATACGTTGCGCGTCGTGGCCAGCTAGGGTGGAATGATTGGTCGACGCCTACCTGGCTTGGACCTTGCGTGAATACGATTGGTGATGAAACCACCATTACGCTTTTTGCTGCTGGACGAAAGGCCCTCCTTACCTCGTGGGACGCATCGGAAAACCGAGAGTCGCTGTATTCGGTAACACTGGCAGACAGTGTGCAACCGTTCCCGTGGTGCGCGCTTGAGATTCACGTTCGTGATGCAATGCGTGGTACACCTCTGCCAGGGGCAAGCGTACTTGTGATTGATTCCACTACTCCGACCTGTCCAACACGACTCGTTGCAAACAGCCAGGGAATTGTAACGACAACGCTGCAACAACGCACGTCCTATCAGCTTAGAACCGAGGCCTCAGGGTATACCACTATACCACAAACCCTGACTATTCAGCAACTCGACAGCGTTACTTCGCTGCGCCTTACGGCGCATCTCTTTGACATGTCGACTCCACTGGCAAGCGTCTACTTCGATCGTGGAACCTATGACGTCTCTCCGTCCGAACGCCAACGCATTCTGTCTCTGCTCGACACACTCCGTATTCGTTCTGTTGGGCTCAAAGTAACGGGATATACAGATGAACTGGGAACCAAACCCTATAACCAAACCCTTTCAGCTCGCCGTGCATCGGCTGTTGTAGATGCTCTTGTTTCTCTAGGATTCAATCCCAATCGCATCGTATCGGAAGGGCGAGGTATCGAAATCCCGAAGGTCGCCACCAGCATGCGTGAAAATCCACAGAGTCGTCGGGTTGACATTTTCGCGATTTCCGACCCTCAGCATGTTACGCCTCAGACGCAACAACGTTCAATTCAGCCGTCCTCGTCGGGCCGACGTCCTCGACAACAGTAATTTTCCATTTGCTGGCAGCACGAACGTAGATTGCAACCGCAAGCTCTTGAAGCGCGCAGCCTTCATCGTGCAGCGGTGACTGCCATAACACTCCCCCATCAGCAGTTACCAAACATGAGCGCTCCTGGCCATGTCTGTCTGTTATTGTAAGGGTCACCGATTCACCTTCGGCGGGCCAACGGCGAAACGAGACCACTAACCGTTGCCAGGCATCTTGCGTCGTAATGCAGACGTCCGTCGTCACAACATCGGCTGCATGGGTTGCCCCGCCGGAAAAAAGAATGGGATACGTTCGGTCGTTACTCATATGAGGCGCGGAATGAAAGGAGGTAGCAAGGTATGGTAGCGGCGGCTGGCCAATGAGCTTCAAAACACGCTGCAGTCGTTTTCGGAAGAGCTCATCGAACACGGATTTATGCGGAGCTTGATGCCGATCATGATACCACCAGAAGGCATCAGAAGCCTGGGCGGCTAGGTACTCGGCAAAGGCCTCGACTTTGCCCAATCCACTGTAGGTATCAAGAATGTCTCCAACGTCGCGTAGTGCTGCCCAGGCTGCATTCTTGGCAGGAGTGCCAATCCAGACGTCGAAGGTTGCATCGATCCACGACCCAGGATGTATCGCCGTGAGTGCTTGGCCTGCCACGCAATGATCGCTCTTTGCAGCCTCGCTGCAGTGTATGGTAACAACGCTCTCAGAGTTTGACAATTGGTAAAGTAGTGCTTCAAGGAAGTCTTGCCCATTGTTGGTGTAGAACTCCCAACAGTTCTCGCCGTCGAGAATAACGGGCACGACGGCGTGACGAAGCGAGTCCCAACCGTGAACGGCTGCAATCTGACGGCGGCGTTCTTCAATTCGAGAGATGAAGTCGCGGGCAGCGGCCATAGGCTCCCACGACGCATACGAGAAGCCAATGGCATCGCTCAACTCCCTATCGCGAAACAGTAGATTCACTCGGCCATTTCCGGTGTCTACCTCCCACGGAAAGAACGCCATCGTGGGCTGAAATGCTTCACCTAGGGTACGTCGCAGCACCTCGGCATCGGTGGCCGCCCACTGAATATTGTGAGTAGCAAACAATGCAAGCGTTTCATCGCTTATTGCGCCTTCGGCGGGCCAAACGCCGGCTGGCGACGATCCAAAGCGTTCGCTGTGACTGTCTAATGCCATCTGTACCTGAAGCCGAGCGTCGGCCGCCCTATGCATTGGCGGCTGCGGAACCGTGCAACGAGGGTCGCTTTGTTTTCCGGTATCGGTAGAAATCAACAGCGGCAGAATTGGGTGGTGATATGGCGTCGTAGAGAGTTCCAGTATCGTGGCATCTTGTAGGCGTCGAAGCACTGGCGTCACCTCGGTTGCCAGCAGCGTATGTACATCCAGTAGGGTCTCAACGTCCTCATGTGAAAACAGTGCCCCTTTCAGCAGAAGTCGAGCAACGGATTCTAGGTCTCGGTGTTGTGGACCAATCCATGCCAAGAGGAAGCAAGCCTTCAAATCGGTGCACTCTTGGTCTGTTAACGTGTGGGAGTTCTCGAGTCGCGGCCACAATGCAGCAAAGCGCGGCAGTGGTTGTACCATGGTTGTATACTGCGCCGTTGATAGCCAGTCAGCAAGTGCAGAACGGTCTTCATTGGAATACGTCGCCGATTCTCGACGGAACAGCGCTCGGACAGGATCGAGCATTCCCTTCGCAGCATCGTCGATTTGCTCCATGAGCGAGGGAACGACGTTCATGGTATGCCGCACGCTCGGAAAGCGCTCGAATAGGAGCGGAAGATTGGCGTAGTCCTTGGCAGCATGCAGGCCTACCCAAGGCAACACGAACGCGCCGTCAAGACGGTAGTCTGGCTGATGCTGATGCCATAGTAGGGCAATACGTATCGGAAGCATCCGCAAAGTTATCGCCGTTCAGACTGCCATCACGCAACGAGCGTTGATGATATTTTTGCAGTCTCTTGCCACCAACGTTACGAAACAGCACATGGACGCGAATACGGTATCTCGACCCCTGAATCTTTTGTTTCTCTGTACAGGCAATTCATGCCGTAGCCAGATGGCCGAAGGTTGGGCCCGTACACTACTTCACGGTCAGTGTATTGCTTACTCGGCAGGCGTAGTGGCGCATGGTCTCAATCCCAATGCCGTTAGTGTAATGGCCGAGGTGGGCATCGACATTAGTCAGCAGTTATCTCGTTCAATTGATGAGCTCCCGAAGGTGGCATTCGACGTTGTCGTAACAGTTTGCGATAATGCCCGTGAGTCGTGCCCGATTTATCCTGGAGCCCGCGTACAGATCCATCACAGCTTCGACGATCCGCCTCGCCTTGCTGCTGGACGCTCCCATGATGAGGGTCTGGAAATTTACCGGAGAGTTCGCGACGAGATTCGCGACATGGTTGTTGGTCTTCAGGTTTACCTCGAAACAGCTCGTCAGGCCTCTCCACAAAACGTATAGCTCAGCTGCGTGCAGGATTCTGTGCGTCGAACGTTAGAACGTTGCAGCACCCAAGGTAACATAGAAACCCGGCCTATCGCGTTGCGAAAAACGCGCCCCAACGTCTAGGCGAAAGAACAACAGGATGCGATTGACTGCCAATCCTGTTTCGTAGTACCACCTGTCTGCGGTCTGCGCCGTCGTAGGCAGCTGCGATGTTGCATTGGCCTCGAACGCACTCCATGCAACGCTTCCTGTAAGCAGGAACTCCAGCCCAAAGCTCGCAATATTTGGTATTCGAAGTAGGCCAGGAACAAGCTCGCCAAAATTATGTGCCATCGTGAGTGCCACATAGCGATCGCCGTAGAACTCCTTTACGCCCATTCCGCGAAAAGCATTGGCAGCAGAGAGTCCACTTACGCTCGATTCCAACGAAAAAAAGCGTTGCCCAGGCACATCGCCCGTCGCATAGCCAGCCCGCAACCCCACGTCTAACGTCCACAATGGCAACGTCCTCATCCGAGCAATGCCAGAGCCGTGAAGCCAAAGGTAGCGTCGAGCCGATCCCAACGACGTATCGCTTACCTCCCACTGCAGTCCAAATCCCGTCCTCGAAATCGTCCGCTGCGGATGATACATCACATGTACTCGTCCGCCAACCATCGTATAGTCGCCATCATCGATACCCGGATTGCGCCGATACTCTCGATTTCTTCCGGCAAGTGTAAATACCGGCAAGCCCTCAACAGAACGATGCCGTTCATGTCGTACCCACACGTCGATTGTGCTGGGTCGTTCGTAAAAATCGTTGCGGATAAACCGCATCTGACCCCACGAGTATCCGAACCCCAACGACACGCCTCTACTTTGATAATAGTCACCGTAATCGTTGCCTGCAAGGAGCGTGGTAAACGTGATTGCTGGCGTTCGTACAACCCATGGATCGTCACGACGCTCAAGCCGATCGTATGCCCCAACATCGAGTCGCCAATTCTGAAATCGCCCAGTAAACAACGAGGTGTGAATCTGGCCATACAGCACGTTGTTCGAGGTTCCGTATCCTGCCGTGCCGTAAACTTCAACAGCCGTATCCGGACGAAATCGCGTTCCAGCACCTAGATACACACCATGAATCCGATTGTATCGCACTACATCCTCGAACCCTGTAAAGGGGCGTCGACCAAGACGGGCGAGGTACTGCGGTATCGGACCCAAAAAGCGGTCGATAAACGTGGCCGAGGCGAGCGAATCGGGGTTCTCCAGAGCAATGGCTATCTCCTCGTACGCGCGGCGTTCCTCCTCACGTAGCGGAATCCGTTCGTTTGCACTCCAGTACGTGGTGTCGAATTCAAAGGCCGAGGGCAGAATCTCCACCCGTCGCTGATCGAATATGCCATCGTCGAAGTCTGCGCCCAACTCGTAGTCGTAGCAGAATGTCTCAATGGTAACGTCGAGTCTTGGCGAGATAACGAACAACACGTCGGCCTGCAGCGTTGTCATAATGCTCAGCGCTTCGGGCATGACGGCCTTGCCATCGAGTTCGATAAACGTCTGCCGATACGTTAGTTTGGCATCGAACGGCAGGTTGACGGCTTTGGACGGAGCAAGCCGAACCTCAACGGGGTGAAACGTTCGTGTGTCGATCCAGATCGTACCCTCGAAGGCCTTTCGTTGGTCGCTACGTGGCCGAACGTCGATACTCACGATGCTGTCTTGCTCGTCGCTTGTTAGCCGTAGGTCGTAAACGTCGAGTCCCGTCTCGGAAAACGGAGTTAAGATTGACTCGTTCAGTATCGACACTTCATCGTCAAAGGCATTAAGGTTGGTACCGAACGCCACGAAATTGGCTTGTGGAGGGATGTTTGCCGTTTGCCGTCGCTGGATGATTTCGTTAAAGTATCTGTCCGGTCGTGCAACGTAGCCCTTCGAATAACTTTCCAGAATGCTGAACACGGTAGAATCGCCACGGCCTGTAGACCGCGACGCTGTAATCGTATCTGTTGTTGCCACAAACTTGGTATACAGCATGTAGGTATAGCGCCTAATGCTATCCTGGCCGTTTTTTCGTTGAACTACCTTGCGCATGATTCTGTAGGCAGGATCTTCGGCAGTAACCACGACTGCTGCCGTACGCAAGGCGCGTTCGGATAGACGAATGCGGACTGCTGTGTCTGCGGCACCTACTATGATGCGTGTTGTACGGTAGCCAACCATCGAGGCAATCAGCGTCGCACTATCGCGCCGGTCGGGCATAACGATCACGAATCCACCGCCTTGCGTCGTCATGGCTCCACGCGTTGTGCCCTCAAGGCGTACCGTTGCAAACCGTATGGGTTCTAGGGTTGCACTATCGAGCACTACGCCGCGTACGGCGCGGGGCTTAACCACCTGCGATGTTGCTTCCTGAGCAATCACAGCGGTACAAGCCGCAACTATGATGAAGATCCAACGACTGAGCACTGCGCTGTGACGTAGAGCCCAAGTAATTGGTGCCAGCAGCTGTGGTAACAAGTCTAGCGCGTTAGGTCAACGACGGCAGACTGAGCTGCATCGAGCGCGGCCTGTGGTGCAAGTCGGCCATACAGCACGTTCACAACGGCCTCTTCGAGGATGGCTTGTACATCAAGCCACTTCGGATGAACTGGTGTCATACGTGCATGAGAAAGTTGTCGCGCAAACACCGCTTTTACAGAATCGGCAACTAACGTCGGATCGGCGAACGTGCGCCGATCAGCTGGAAAGCCCGCTTCGGGAACTGCCATGCAAAAACGGAGCGCTTGATTTGGGTCGGTAAGGAAGTGAACAAGCTGGCGGGCGAGCGTTTGTTTCGTGGTTTTAGCAGTTACGGCTAGGTACTCACCACCTGCAAACGAGATGCCCGGCGACGATGCCGTTCCAGGAAAAAGCACAACACGATACGGTGCAGCAGCAGCATCAAGTTTCGCCTTCAGCCACGATCCACTGTTGAGGATCGATACCTTGCCTTGCACGAAGGCCGCGTCGAGTTCGCGCTGCGTTTCGATGAAGCCCGTACGTGACAGTTTCGCATACAACTCGAGGGCGGCAATATTCGCTGGTGAATTCAATACCGGACGTCCTGTCTGGTCGAACACATCTCCCCCAAGCGTCCACATGAAGGGCAAAATCTTCTTGTACAACCGGTTGGCATCGGCGCCATTGGCGCCGAATCCACGATGCCCCTTATCATTGAGGCGTTGAGAGACGGCAAGAAGCTCGTCGAGTGTAGTTGGAGGGGCCGCGCCAACCGACTCAAGATGGCGAGCATTGGCGTATACCACGCGGGTATCAACCGACCACGGATAGGCATACATCTTACCCTCCCACATGCCAGGACCGGTGCTAAACGGTAGGAATCGAGCCACATTAGCGCTATCAAGTGGAAGAGAGGCCAAAACGCCCGCCGACGAAAACTGTGCTACCCAATCCGAACCAAGTTCTAGTACATCGGGAGCTGTGTTGGCACTAAATGCGGCCATTAGCTTGGCCTTACCGTCGTTCCAAGACAGTTCGGTTGTTTGAACCTTGCATGAATAGCGTTGTTCGAATTCGTTCAACAACAGCCGCAAGGAGTCGCGCTGACCTGGCTCGCTCCAAAAGTGCCAAAACGTAAGGGTCGGTTGCTCTTCTGATGATGAGTCTGAATCGCCACACGCCGAAACCACCAGCGCTGCGGCCACGATAACGAGGAGAATATTTCGCATGGCGGCGAAGATACCACATGGTAGTGGCTTTGCGGTCTTGGCTACTGACAGCCCGTTGCCTATTTTCGAGCCCGTCCTAGCCGCTTCATTCACCATCTGCATGAAGCGGTCTTTTCATTCACGCAATAACCTCAGGAGTGAGTGTGCCGAAGACGTCGAAGTACATCTTCATAACGGGCGGGGTCTTGTCATCGCTTGGCAAGGGAATCGCCTCATCATCAATCGGACTTTTGCTGAAGCAGCGTGGGCTGTCGGTAACGGTACAGAAGTTCGATCCGTACATCAACGTCGATCCAGGGACGATGAATCCCTATCAGCATGGGGAGGTGTACGTTACCGATGACGGTGCCGAGACCGATTTGGATCTAGGTCATTACGAACGCTACCTCGACGTGAGCATGTCGAAGGCCAATAACGCCACGGCCGGTCAGGTTTATAACGAAGTCATCCAACGCGAACGGCGCGGCGAATACCTTGGAAAAACCGTGCAGGTGATTCCGCATATTACCGACGAAATCAAGCGCCGTATGCGTGCGTTCGACGGCGTCTACGATGTGATCATCATCGAAGTTGGCGGAACCGTTGGCGATATTGAGTCGCTCCCCTTTCTCGAGGCCTGTCGTCAGCTCCACTTAGATCTTGGGCGTGGCAATTCCATCAACGTTCACCTAACGTATGTGCCCTATATCCGCAGTGCGGGCGAGCTGAAAACCAAGCCCACGCAGCACAGTGTGAAAACGCTCATGGAGTTCGGTATTATGCCGGACGTATTGCTATGCCGGGCCGAAATGAAGTTAGGTCGCGAGATTCGGTCAAAGATTGGCCTGTTCTGCAATGTCGAAGAGCGTTCCGTTATCGAAGCGCTCGACGCTGAGACCATCTACGAAGTACCGCAAATGTTCGCCAAACGCGAACTCGATGCTATTGTGTGCGAGAAACTTGGCATTCGCGCTAAGGCACTCAACCTTGATACATGGACGCGATTTACCAATCGCATCAAGCATCCGCGCGAAGAGGTAACGATTGCGCTAATCGGCAAGTACATCAAATACAAGGACTCGTACAAGAGTATCGGTGAAGCGCTTATCCACGCCGGAGCAATTAACAACGCACGGGTAAATGTGCGATGGGTTGACAGTGAAATTCTAACTGAGCAGACCCTGGCATCCGAACTTGATGGCATCGATGGTGCCTTGGTTGCTCCTGGATTTGGCTCCCGTGGTATCGAAGGCAAGCTCGCTGCAATTAAGTGGCTGCGTGAGTCCGGCACGCCATTCTTTGGAATTTGCCTGGGTATGCAATGTGCTGTCATCGAAATCGCACGCAACCTTGCAGGTATGCCGCAGGCAACATCGGCAGAGTTTCGAAAGAACAAATTCAACGTCATCGATCTTATGCCCGATCAACAGAAGGTTACGAATAAGGGTGGCACCATGCGCCTTGGCTCGTACCCTTGTGTTCTTACGAATCAACGAAGTAAGGCCTTCAAGGCGTACAAGTCGGCGACGATAGATGAGCGACACCGCCATCGTTACGAGTTTAACAACGACTTCCGTGCGGCACTTGAAGCGGCAGGTCTTACTGTTACCGGAACCTCGCCAGACGGTCGCCTTGTGGAAATCATCGAACTGCCTTCACATCCGTGGTTCGTTGGTGTGCAGTTTCACCCCGAACTCAAGAGCCGCGCTGTTACGGGTCATCCCCTATTTATCAGCTTTGTGAAGGCGTCGATGGCTCATCGCAAATCATTGTCGTCGCGTTCGTGATGTCACCGTGGTTCCCTTTCGACCTTACGCACATGCCCGGAGAGCTTCGGTTGGGCCTGTTTACGTGTGACGAGCGACGTGAACGCGGTGGCGCCAATCCCGACATCGACGCACTGTGGAACGTCTTCGACCATATATCAGCGTGCATTACATCAGATTCCAACCTGCTTAGCTCGGCCGGTGTGCCGCACATCTCGAAGCAGGCAACCATTCACGATACCTGCGTCATCGACGATTCTGTCGGACCTGTCCTGATTGCTGCCGGCGTGCGCGTCGAGCCCTTTGTCTACATTCGTGGGCCAGTGGCTATTGGCAGCGATAGTTTGATTCGGGCAGGTACACGCCTCTATGGGCCAGTCGTGATTGGTCCCGGCTGCAAGGTCGGCGGCGAAGTCGAAGATTCCATCATTCATGGCTTCAGCAATAAGCAACACGATGGCTTTCTTGGCCATTCTTGGGTTGGCGAGTGGTGTAACCTAGGCGCGGGAACGACAACGAGTGACTTGAAGAACACGTACGGATCTGTAAGTATCCAAACACCGTCGCAAACGGTGCAAACGGGCCGACGATTTCTTGGCTCGCTACTCGGCGACCATACGCGTACAGCCATTGGTACCCGTTTTATGACGGGAACGGTTACTGGCATCTTTGCCAACATCGCTACGGATGGCCTACCACCTAGGTTTGTCCCGTCGTTTACGTGGGACGCGGCGCTTGGTACAACCTACGACCTCGACAAAGCACTCGACGTTGCTCGCACCGTCATGGCCCGACGAAACCGTCAGCTCGATGCAGAAATGGAACAGCGGATTCGACGCGTCGCCGTAATACAAACAGGTGGACGATGACTCAGTCCCGACGGGTTTGGGTTCTTGGAGCGTCGCGCGGCATAGGAGCTGCAGTAGCTCGCGCGCTTTCGCACCACCAACTCGTTGTGTCTGCCCGCTCCGAGTCGATGTTGCAGACGCTTGCTACCTCGTTGAACTCGCCAACTGTTGTTGTTCACCCTTGTGATGTTACCAACCCGGCCTCGCTTGACGCAGTACATGCTGCCATCAACGCTACCCACGGTCCTATTGACGTGCTCGTATACTGTGCTGGCATCGGTACCTTTGCTCCCCTCGTTGATCTAACTTCTAACGACTTAGATCAACATCTGGCCGTCAACGTCCGCGGGCTGTTTCACGCGCTCAAGCTCGTAATACCGGGAATGACTGCGCGCCAATATGGACATATCGTCAACATCAACTCTGTAGCTGTCCTAGAGCCCTTTGCCAATTGCTCTGTGTATGGGGCATCGAAAGCCGCTGCGCGCGCCATGCTTCGCAGTCTCCGCACCGAGGTTCGTGCTGACGGTATCAAGGTAACCGACATCTACGTTGGTGCTACCGATACCGATATTTGGCCTTCGGCGGCCCGGTCGGAACATGGTCACCGCATGATGTCACCAGCCGACGTTGCAAACGTCGTTGCATCCGTCATCGATCATTCTCTCGCACCCCAACTCCATCTTGAGGAGATCCTACTTCGACCTCAGGGTGGCGATCTGTAAACCAGTTTATCTCAACTTCTATGATTCGACAGTCACTCCTAGTTGCAGTCACAGCGTGCCTTGCATGGAGCGCATCTACGGCGCAGCCAACGCAGGTTTATAGCCATGGCGACCCCACGAACGACGAACAGTATATGCTTGAGCTCGTAAATCGCGCTCGAGCCAATCCCACCGAAGAAGGGATTCGGCTTATGGATACCGATGATCAGTCGGTACAGTTTGCGTATCAGTTCTTCAATATCAACAAGGCCGCAACGAAACAGGCCTTTACTACCTATCCCGAACGTCCGCCCCTCGTGTTCCATCCTGCCCTAACGACGGCAGCACGGAACCATACGGCCGACATGATTCAGAACAACTTTCAAGGGCATGTTTCGAGCAACGGCGACCAGCTAAACCAACGCTATCAAAAGGTTGGTTATCAGTCGCAGGGCGTATTCGGCGAAAATGTAGCCGCCTACAGCAACTCTGTGTGGCACGGTCACTGTGGCCTGAACGTCGACTGGGGCGAGCAAAATCAGATCGACCTCGGCCACCGCGAGAACATCATGAACTTCAAGAACTTCGTGTTCACCGAGATTGGCATTGGCATCACGCGCACAGACGGCGGTTTGCAGCAAGGCACGGTTGGACCGTACGTTGTAACCCAGACATTTGGCACCCGTGCCGTGCGGTACATTACTGGCGTTGTGTATAACGATGCCAATCGCAACGGATTCTACGACCCAGGTGAAGGACTTCCCGGCGTCGAAGTCAAGCCAAATCGTGGCACGAACTATGCCGTCACGTCCTCATCCGGCGGTTATGCAATCCCATTCACAGGGAACGGCGCTGTTACCGTTACTGCTTCCGGTGGCGACTTGGCCTCGCCCATGACTACGACGATTACCTTTAGTGGCGAGAACATCAAGGTCGATTTTGTGCCTGCGTCGTCGGCCCCTGCACCGGTCACGTTGGTAACCCCAACAGCAGGTGCCGCGAACGTTGCGATTCCCGTAGTGTTTAGATGGACACGCGCTCGCGGAGCGTCCAACTACGAGATTCAAATCTCAACGTCGCAAGCGTTTGGCGGTGCCCCTTTCACAGAAACGACAACTGACACTACACTGTCGGTGTCGGCGCTACCATGTGGGCAACAACTCTTCTGGCGTGTGCGTGCCGAGAACGAACAAGGTTGGGGTGAATGGTCACAGGTAGCCAACTTCCGAACGTCACTCGTTACGTCGCTTGTGCAAACGCTTGTATCCCCTATTGGCGGCGTATCCTACGACTCGGAACTTCGCACCATCGAGTTCCGCTGGTCGGCTCCTGCTACCCCCGCACTACGCTACCATCTCGAGATTCGTCAAGGGGCAACGCTTGTTTACGAAGACTCGACGATAACCGAGAACTCTGCCGTTGTGACCAACGTGCCGCTAACAGATGGCCGGTACGACTGGCGCGTTCGCGCTGCGAACGAATGCGGCTGGCATGCATTCTCGGCAGCTCGTTCGTTCAACGTTACGCTTGTAAGTGTCGACGAGTCTACCATCGCTACGGGCTTCCACATGCCATCGCCCATGCGCGCTGGTGTACGCGTCATGTTCCCTAACACGCAGCAATGGATGCAGTTGCATATCGTAGCAATCGACGGAAGCACAGTATTGCAACTACCCATCGAGATGGGACAGGCAAGCATTGAATCTACGTTGTTCGCCAGCTTGCCCGTTGGGTCCTACACAGCCGTGTTGCGTGGAGCTCAGGGCATTGCAACGTCTCGATTTGTCGTAGTGCGCTAACGAGCGCTGCGTTACGCAAGCGTATAAAAGTCTCCGCCGGCGTCGTGATGAATTTGCACGACGCCGGCGCGGACAAGCTTGACAAGAATTTGGGCGGCCCTTCTACGGGAGATATTCACCAGTTTTGCGAAGTCTGGAATTCGCACGCTGCCGTAGCGTTCCATATACGAGAACAGTCGGCGTTCCCGGTCGCCGATGGTTACTGTTAAGGCTGGAGCATCCGGATTCTGCAGGGCAAGAATCTTAGCCATTTCCTTCGAGGCCTGTACGGAATGTTCTCCCGTGCGTATGTAGGCCTTCCGCTCATGCGGCTTTTCCTCTGGGTCGTCTCCTATCTGCCTGTGAGGCTTCGTGGAACTCACGGGAATTCGAATGATGAGCACATCTTTCCACTCAATCTCCACAACTTCCATCAATACGGGCAATTCGGGCACAACCGTGGCCATTGCGCCTCTGATTTGGCCTTCGACTTCCTTCTCCGACTCAACGCCGATGATCGTACCGTCGTCATCGACGCCAACCAGTAGGTAGCCGCCAGCTGTGTTCGCCATGGCGATGATCTCGCGTGCAATCTTATCTGCCGAGGTGAACTTCCGTTTGAATTCGACGGTGGTCGACTCGCCTGCGGCGATCAGCTCGCGCAGCTGATGCCGGCGAAGCTGGTTAGGATACTGCATAACTGTGGGTTACTGCGTAGGAGCGTTCTTCCACTGACTACGAGGTACCCACCATTGCGTAGGATTGTATCCCGGACGCACAAACGAATAGCGAACATTCTGGAGTCGCTTATTGCGCACCGAGGGATACAGTGGAGCCCAAAGGAAGGTATAAGGCTGCTCGTCGAAGACAATTTGCTGGAACTCGCGCATATAGGCGATGCGCTTTGCTTCGTCGAACTCGGTACGATTGTTTTCCATCAGCCAATCGGCCCGCTCATTCCTGAAGGCAACGTAATTCGATCCCTGATTATCGGCCTGCGAGGAGTGCCATATCTGGTACGGATCCGTTGGAATGGGGTCGTTAACCCAGCCACCGATGTAGGCGTCGAATTGACGTCCACGGAGATTTTGCAAGAAGATTGCCCATTCGAGCTTCTTGATACGAGCATCGATGCCAACCTTGCGAAACTCTTGCGTTAAGATCAGCGCTATCTGCTCGCGCATTTCGTTGCCTGCGTTCAAGAGGAACGTAAACGAAAGGTCCTCTCGCTTACCGTTGCGCTGACGATCCAGAATGCCGTCGCCGTTGGAGTCACTCCAGCCTGCCTCTGCAAGCAGGGCCTTCGCCTTACCGGGGTTAAAGTCGATAGACACGATTGAGTTGTCGTATTCCGGACGCTGCTGATACACTGGTGAGTTAACCGGAACGGCAAGACCTCGCACAATCTGATTGATAAGGGCAGGACGGTCTACAAGGTGCGACAAGGCCTTGCGTGTGCGCTTATCGGAAAGCACACTTCGAGCACCATTCCAGCCGATGTAGTTGTACGAATGGCTCTCGTATGGATACTTGGCCAGATACGTAAGCACGTTGGTATCAATCTCCTCGGTGAATTTGGCCGGCGGAACGTACTCCATGAAGTCGATTTCTTGATTCTTCACCGCCACCACAGCCGAACTCCGGTCGTTCACAATCTTGTAGATAATCTTCTCAGGCCAGGCGGGATTCCACTTGTCCTTACCCGCATTCCACCATTTATCGTTACGCTTGATGACGATGCGTTGTCCTGTACTCCACTCTTCAAAGATGTATGGGCCGGAGCCAACGTTTAAGCTCACGCTCAACTTCGTTTCGGCCTTGTTAAACCATTCGGCAAGTTCCTTCATGGCTGGATTGGGACTCGATGTCGCCTTTGTCATGTCGTTCGTTTCGGCAATCGAAAACCCATCCGAAAGGTTCTTCGCGTCAAAGATGTGCTTAGGAAGCACATACATTCCTCCAAGGAAGTACTCGGCAAGGAAGTACGGTTCAGACATTTCGAAAACAATCGTTCGACTATCAGGTGCACTTACATTTTTGACTGCATTGTAGTAGTTCCGTAACGGGGCGGCGTCGATGATGAGCGGGTTCTTAATGACCTTCATGCTAAACACGACGTCGGCACTCGTAAGTGGCTTGCCGTCGCTAAAGGTAGCACCTTCACGCAGCGTGAAGGTGTATTTCAGGTGGTCGTCCGAGACAACCGGACGTGCCTCTGCAAGCGACGGAATGAGGTCGGTTGTTTCGAAATCCTGCTCCAGAAGTTTTTCGAAGACACGATCGCAAATTGCCCGCGCAGCTGCGTCGTTGGTAATGATTGGGTTTAGGCCTTCAATGTCGGACAACTCGTGAATCACAACCCACTCGCCGGCAACCGGCGTACCCGCGCCAGCGTCGGCGTTGCCCCCTTCAGACGAATCGGAGGAACAGGCGGCAAACTTTGCCACAACAAGAGCAAGTGTGATCAGCAGTCGAATATTCATGATGATGAATGATGTTGGAAGGATCGTGGGTGAATTACTCGTCGTCGGCTTGAAAGTCTGTAACATGCCGGTCATCGGTTGTACCAGGTGCGGCCCTCTTGCGTTCAATTTCGTCGATTAGGCGTTCGCTAAAGACCTTCGAGGCATTGTAACCGTACGTCTTGAGCAAATAGTTCAGGGCGATGGTTTCACTAATGACGGTAATGTTCTTACCGGGGATGATAGGGAGCCGCACGGTTGGAACATCGATGTCGAGGAGTGTCGTGGTTGTTTCATCAAGGCCGGTACGATTGTACTCTCGTGAAGGGTCGAAGATTTCGAGTTCTACGATGATTTCAAGTCGCTTCTGAAAACGAATGGCGCGGATGCCGAACATCTGCCGGACGTCGATAACACCAAGGCCGCGAATCTCCATGAAGTGCTTGACAAGACTCGTACCTGTACCCATCAGCACACGTTCACGCTTCTTGGTTAGCACAACGATATCGTCGGCAACCAATCGATGGCCACGCTCCACAAGATCGAGGGCAATCTCGGACTTCCCGATACCGCTTGAACCTGTAAAGAGAATACCAACGCCATACACATCGACGAGCGAGCCGTGTACGTTGACTTGCGACGCAAACTGGTCGTCGAGGAACTCGCTCAGCACCGAGATCGCACGTGTGGTATCTACATGTGTGCTAAGCAATGCAACGTTATGTTCACGCGCCAATTCCACGAGTTCCGGCTCGATGTCGTGCCCATTTGCCAAGACGATACATGGCACCGAGAAGGCACAGATGTTTCGGAATGCGGCAAGGCGGCCATCACGGCTTAAACTCTTAAGATAGAAGAACTCCGTGTTCCCAAACAATTGGACACGGTAGTGTGTAAAGAACTCCGTGTATCCAGCTAGGGCTAGCTGCGGACGATGCAGAGACTTTTCTGAGATGTTGTTATCGAGTCCTACTTCGCCTGTCAGGGGCACGAGGCCGATTGGGCATGGCAAGAGCTCGCGGACCGAAACGGACGACCGTACGTTCGGAGCCGAAATGCGTAGGTTGGGCATTGGGCGGTATTATGCGCGGGCAGCGTGGCGCGGAGCGCTCATCCGTGTCTTGAGCTTTCGAATCTGTCGAATCACACTATGAGCAGCATCGTGGATGGCCTTATCGAATCCCTCGGCTTCGTTGCGGGCAACGATAACATGACCATGTACGCGGACGGCGTATTCGCAGGACTTTGACGTAGTAGCATCAAAGATTCCATCTACCCGTGTAATGCCGTCTATGTACTTCGCAAAGCCAAGTGCTGCGGTTCGAGCAGCGGCTTGTTCTTCTGGCTGAAGCTTGCAGTGTCGAGCGGTAAGATGCACGTCCATGATGGTCCTTTCAGGGGTGGTGAAACTGCACAGGTTGATTCGGAAGCAAATACGTGAATCTTCGCGGAATACGCAAACGGCAGCCGAAGAAATCCGTAACAGACCTACCTATCGTAGGTAGATACTAACACCACAGTGCAATCCGACACCCCCTGATTGAATGGTATAGACGGCATCGACGGGTTTGCCAATGCCTGTGCCTACACTTGCGAACAGTGGCCCTGATAGTGGAGCATAGGTATACGACACTTCAATGTGCAGCGCACCACCTGTAGACTCGCCAAGGGCTCTATCCCACCCTAGCGACATCCCCGCTCGAACGATGGCCGCCAAGTTGATGTGGGTATCGTCGTAACGAAGGCCGCTCGTTCGTGCTCCAACGGCTTGACTCGTCGACAGTCCTTCCTCCCACACAAACGTACCGATATTGAGTCCTAGCCCACCGCCTACATAGGTTACAAACTGTCTGAACCGAGGATGAAGGTCAAAGGTTAGCAGCACAGGAATCGTCGTGCTTGTGATGTTCTGCGATGTCGTCTGCCGTGCGCGCGTTAGCGTGTCAGCCCCAAAGGGTTGATACAGGTAGGTTTCGCGAATCACGGCTCGATGGTAGCCAACTTGCAGGCCCGTTGCAACATCGCTAGAGAGGAACGCCGACATCCCACCTCGCACCGATGTTGGCACGTCGAATGTCGATGCAGGACCGTTTAGCAGTCGTTTGTAATCACGAAAGAACTCAATGCCGTGAATGCCAAACATCCATCCTGCATCGGCCCACAGCCGTAGTGGACGTCCCTTGCGTTTTTTCACCTCAAGAGTGTCCGACGCCCCTTGTCCAACCATGTCAAGGGGCATCGATAGCAGAAAGGCAAGGGCTAGTAGCGTGCTAGAGAATGCGCTTACCCATCGACGACGCCACAACTTCGGCGGCAAAGATGGCGGTACGGTTGCGATCATCGAGGATAGGGTTAACTTCTGCTACTTCAAACGAGGCAAAGGCCTCGACTTCTGAGATCATTTCCATGAAGAGGTGCGTTTCGCGGTACGATAGGCCGCCGGGCACGGGTGTACCAACGCCAGGCGCTACAAAGGGGTCTACGCCATCGCAGTCGAACGAGATATGAAGGTGGTCGACTCTTCGGGCCATGTCTTCGAGCACTCGAGAAGCAATGTGATAGATGCCAAGGCGGTCGACATCGAACATCGTGTAGGCGGCTACGCCGGTTTCGCGAATCAAGTCGCGTTCGCCGTCGTCGATACTGCGAAGGCCGATGATAGCAACATTTGTTGGGTCGATCTTGGGGAAATCGCCCATGAGCGACGTGAGTGTGGGATGGCCATGGCCCATTGCCACGGCTAGCGGCATGCCGTGTATGTTACCACTTGGTGTGGTTTGGGCAGTGTTCATGTCGGCATGAGCATCTATCCAGATAACGCCGAGCGTCTTGCCCTGCTCCTTGCAATGGGCCCCAATACCGGCTAGCGAGCCAATGCTCATTGAATGGTCACCACCTAAAACAAGTGGGAAGTCGCCATCGTCGAGGACCGCCTTAACGTGTTTCGCAAGAACGCCGCTCATTTCGGCAATCTCGGGCAAGTACTTTAAGGTGGGGTCGTGAATCTCGCTCACCTCGATGTTTCGAATGGGGATATCGCCTTCGTCGACCACATCAAAGCCCAAGGCCTCGAGGCGCTTGTCGATATCGGCAATGCGCAACGCCGACGGTCCCATGTCCACGCCTCGGCGATCGGCTCCAAGGTCAATCGGAAAGCCAATCATTCGTATCCGGGTTCTCACCTGCGACCTCCCATGAGGAGTTCAATGATGGCCGAAAGCTCCTGCCGAAGTTCCTTGCGATGTACGATACGATCAACAAAACCATGCTCGAGCAGGAACTCTGAACGCTGGAATCCTTCTGGCAGCTTCTTACGAATAGTCTGCTCGATAACACGAGGTCCTGCAAAGCCAATCAACGCCTTTGGTTCGGCAATGATAACGTCGCCAAGCATAGCAAACGAGGCACTTACGCCCCCCGTGGTTGGGTCAGTAACAATTGAGATGTACGGAAGCCGTGCGTCGGCGAGTTCTGTAAGAATTGCACTCGTTTTGGCTAGCTGCATAAGCGAGAGCGCAGCTTCCTGCATGCGAGCGCCCCCAGAAGCCGAAATGAAAATGAATGGCGAAGACGTTTCAATGGCGCGTCGTCCTGCACGAACAAATTTCTCACCTACGACACTACCCATCGAGCCACCAATGAATCCGAAGTTCATGCAGCCAAAGGCGACACTTCGGCCATTCAGCGTTCCCATTCCAGTGGTTACAGCGTCGGGAAGACTCGTTCGAGAGTATGCTTCTTTAAGTCGAGCCGTGTATGGACGAGTATCGACAAACTTAAGGGGGTCGGCAGACCGAACATCGGCATCCATTTCATTGAACGACCCTTTGTCGAGCAACACATCGACGTACTTGTTGCTGCCAATTCGGAAGTGGTGGTCGCACTTCGGGCATGTAAACGCGTGCTCTTCGAGTTCCTTGCGATAGATGATGGTAGAGCACTCCGTACACTTCGTCCACAACCCATCGGGCATTTCTCGGTGCGTCGACGATTCGTTGATGTTCTTCGATTTTCGCAGGAACCAAGCCACGACGTTCTCCTTGTGTTAACCGGTTGTTACTTGCCTATGGCGAGTATCTCGAATTGGATGACGCCAGCAGGGGCCTTCATGTCAACGACGTCACCTACGACCTTACCTAACAGTACCTTACCTAGTGGACTGGTAACCGAGAGCTTGTTCTGCTCGAAGTCGGCTTCCTCCGACGATACGAGATAGTACTCGACTTCTTTCGATGTCTTCTTATTCATCAGTCGAACACGAGACAAGATGTACACTTTATCGTCCGGAAAGTCCTTCGGATCGATAACCTG
The DNA here is from genome assembly GCA_022842685.1 of Candidatus Kapaibacterium sp. Taxonomy (GTDB): domain Bacteria; phylum Bacteroidota; class Ignavibacteria; order Kapaibacteriales; family Kapaibacteriaceae; genus JALHPC01. The sequence goes on along the minus strand of JALHPC010000021.1, from coordinate 3,494 downwards.
TGCCTTTGCTAAGGCCGACTCCAGCCGAGCAATGCGGATCTCCAGTAGCTCTTGCTCGTGCTTAGCAGCATCATAGTCGGCATTCTCCGAAAGGTCGCCGTGCGAACGCGCATCGGCGATTTTCTGAGCCACCTCACGGCGCCCTTTCGATTTAAGCTCTTGCGCCTCGGCCTGCATCGCCAACAGCCGCTCTCGTGTTACGTAAACTATGTCGGTTGCCATATCGCGGTACCCGCGTAGAAGAATACTGAACAAAAAAAACGACAAAGCGCCATCCATTGCCGGGGTGCTTTGTCTTCGATAGCGTCAAATATACATGTTGACGCCGCTACGAGCAAACCTAGAGATGCCGTAGGATATGGCCCATTCGATCGCGCTTTGTTGTCATGTATCCCATGCTCTCCTTCGTAGCAGCCACTTCGATGGGTACCAACTCTACGACGTCAAGTCCATAACTCTGCAAGCCAACGCGCTTTGTTGGGTTGTTGGTAAGCAGTCGCATGTTTCGTACGCCAAGATCGAACAGAATCTGCGCCCCAATGCCATAGTCACGTGGGTCGGCATTGAATCCTAAGGCCTCGTTGGCCTCGACCGTATCAAGCCCTTGTTCCTGCAAAGCATAGGCCTTGATCTTATTCACAAGTCCGATTCCCCGACCTTCCTGCCGCATGTAAAGCAGTACGCCAGCGCCAGACTCGCTAATCTGACGCAACGCTGCGTGTAGCTGAGGACCACAGTCACACCTACGCGACCCAAAGATGTCGCCCGTAAGACACTCACTATGTACTCGAACAAGCGTGGGTGCATCTGAATCTACATTGCCCCGGACAAGCGCCACATGCTCCTTGCCATCAAGCACGTTAACGTAGACCTTCATGGTGAACTCGCCAAATTCAGTAGGCAGCCTAGCCTCGGCTACCATCTGCACTAGCATTTCTTTGCGCCTGCGATAGGCAATTAAGTCTTTGACAGTTATAATAGTTAATCCATGCTTTGCAGCAAACACTTCAAGGTCGGGCATACGAGCCATCGTTCCGTCGGCATTGAGAATCTCGCAAAGTGCGCCAACTGGTTTTAAACCGGCAAGCTTCATGAGATCTACTACTGCCTCGGTGTGGCCCGCTCGACGTAAAACGCCACCTTCCATCGCGATGAGCGGAAAGATGTGGCCCGGACGTCCGAAGTCTTGCGGCGTCGACGCATCGTCGGCCATTGCCCGAACGGTAGCCGTTCGGTCCGAAACACTGATGCCCGATGTCGTTCCATGGACGTAGTCCACACTCACGGTAAAGCGTGTGCCGTGTAGCGCGGTGTTATCACGCACCATTAGTGGCAGGTCGAGCGCGGTAGCACGTTCCTCTGTCACCGAAACACAAATCAGGCCGCGGGCTTCGGTGGCCATGAAGTTCACAATCTCTTCGGTACACAGCTCCGCACTCGCGATGAGGTCACCTTCGTTTTCGCGGTCCTCGTCGTCTGTAACCACAATGCACTTGCCATCCCGCAGGTCTTGCAGGGCTTGTTCAACGGTTCCGAGCATTGGAATTAGCTCTTCGTTACGCTGCTAATCGACGACCGATCGAACGTGACGTTGGTGTTTGGAGCTACGGTAACGACAACCGTTGTATCGCTTAGATCGTGTACAACGCCATGAATACCCGAACCAGTAACAACCTTGTCGCCCTTCTTGAGCGAGTCTAAGAGTGCTCTGTGTTCTTTGGCGCGCTTTTGTTGCGGACGAATCATCATGAAATAGAAGATCAGGATGATTGCGCCAAACATAAACAGTGTTTGCAGAAGTTGCCCGGTGGCATCGCCCTGGCCACCCTGTGGTGCGGGAGCCATAAACATCAAGAGAGCCATAATGTATTCGAACGGTTAGTGATGATCGAGTGATTAGGAACGCGGTGCGTGCAAGCGCTGTATCGTGTCTTCGGCCCACGTGGTAAATGTGCCTTCCAGAATACGTTGTCGTGCCGTCCTTGCTAGCCAAAGGTAGAGAGCCACGTTTTGCATCGTGGCCAACATCAGCCCAAGGATTTCGCCAGCGTTAAAGAGATGACGAAGATACGCCAGTGAGGTGTTCTGGCTGGCATGGTTGTCGAGCCCATCGTCTAAAGGCTCGTCTGCGAACTTGTATTGGGCGTTCTTGATGTTCACCCGCCCTCGTGTGGTATAGATCGTGCCATTTCGTGCATTGCGCGTTGGCATCACGCAATCGAACATGTCTACACCTAGCGCTATACATCGCAGGATGTTTTCAGGCGTCCCAACGCCCATTAGATAGCGCGGCTTGTCACGGGGCATACGCTCGGTGCTAACATCAACAATCCTGTACATGTCTTGGTGGGGTTCGCCAACACTTAGACCTCCGATTGCATATCCCTCGTAGTCCATGTCCACCAGCCGATCCATACATTCGCGTCGCAGGTCGTCGTATGTACTCCCCTGTCCAATCGCAAATTGCGCCTGGTGATGTCCGTACATGAAGGGGGCTTCGAGGTGGCGCGCGCGTGAGCGCTGCGCCCAGCGCAGCGTAAGCTCCATGCTGGTTTTTGCAACAGACCGCTCGGCAGGCCACGGAGTACACTCGTCGAGCACCATGAAGATGTCGCTGCCAATGGCGCGCTGGATGTCGACGACAGATTCTGGGGTAAAGAGGTGCTTTGAGCCGTCGATATGACTTCGGAACTCAGCTCCTTCCTCGCGTAACGTACGTAGTTCGCGAAGCGAAAAGACTTGAAAACCTCCGCTATCGGTAAGCAGTGCCCCTTGCCACCCCATCATGCGGTGTAGTCCCCCCATGGCCGTAAGAACCTGGGTTCCCGGGCGCAAGTAGAGGTGGTAGGTATTGCCTAGGATGATTCGAGCATCTAACTCCACAAGCGAGCGTTGCTCCATGGCTTTGACGGTTCCCTGCGTGCCTACAGGCATAAACACGGGTGTGGGAATGTCGCCATGAGCCGTGTGTACGACGCCTGCCCTCGCACGAGAGTCGGCGGCAGAATGCTCGAGCGTAAAGACTGAGTTGCTAGCGTTACGTGGGGTCACAATGGCGGCAAAGATACCACGGTTGTGCCGCGCCAAGGGTGACGGAATGTGACATACATCACCGATAGACAACGAGATGGGGTCCCCTTGGTGAAGGATTAGCGTGGTAATTTTGCGACCCGAACCTTCGTGTCAACGATGGTGTTCAGCACTCACACTATTTACCTTACGTTCCATGTCAGACCATTCATCTACATCAAATACAGGTGGCACTAACGGCGCCGCTAAGTGTCCGTTTACAGGGCAGTCCCTAACGAAAACCGCTGGGCGAGGCACACGAAACACCGATTGGTGGCCCAATCAGCTACAGTTAAACATCCTTCGTCAGCACACGGCGGCGTCGAACCCGATGGGCCAAGCGTTTGACTACGCGGCAGAGTTCCAGTCGCTGGACTTAGAAGCGGTGAAGAAAGATATCGCAACGCTTCTCACAACATCGCAAG
>JALHPC010000020.1 GCA_022842685.1 Candidatus Kapaibacterium sp. | reverse complement strand
GTTCACACCAATCACCACACTGAGTGTATCGAACATCGTTGCAGCACGCTCTATCACATCAACGTGGCCGTTGGTTATCGGATCGAACGATCCCGGATACATCGCATGACGGTTCATTCTGCGTCTCCTCTTACATGTTTAGTTGCCACGTATCGCTGAAGCACGTCAACAACACATCCCCCTCGCTCGGCTCTGTATACGTTGTTCCAGCCATTGCCATGAACGATCTGCTCAAGCGGCCCGTGGTCAAGCACAACGAAGGCCCCATTTCCACAAAGGGTATTGCGCTCCAAAATTGCCAAGAGTGTATTGCCAATGCTCATGTGGTAGGGGGCATCGGCAAACACAATGTGCATAGGAGCCGTTGTCCATGAACGTAGTACAGCCGTCGCATCAGCACACATGATTGTACATCTCGACCCAACTAACAAGTCGTCGGCCGTACGCCGAACCCTTGAACACACATTACGATCGATATCAATAAACGTCACGTGGGCTACGCCTCGGCTGAGCGCTTCGAACCCAAGAATGCCCGATCCACAATAGGCGTCAATAACGTTGAGGCCCGGCCATGATACGTGATGCTCGAGCGATGAGAATACTGCCTCGCGCATGGCTGAAGTTGTGGGCCGTGTGCCCAGCCCTGATGGTGCCGTTACGACACGCCCCCTTAGTGTGCCGCCGGCAATGCGCATGGGATATCGATCGAGAGTGGTGTACAATGGACTAGGCCCACAATGGGGCCCAACATGTGGGCTACACGCATCAGCATCAAACGGTCCTCTGTGCCAAGCGTCGTGCGAACGCTCGAAAAGGGCTGAAGTCGCCTTGCTTGCCAGCGATAGCTATCAGCCGTACGTTCCACATCGTCAAGCATTGACTTCGTCAGGTCGTCGCCATACAGCACCACGGTGTCAACCGCAGTCGACAACGATGAGGCAGTAGAAACGGCAACATCAACAATCTGGGCAACAAGGTCGCTGCCTTCGTCCAAAGAATGATCACCCCAATGCGTGAGCGCTCCGCCATCGCTAACGGTGAAGGTCTCCCATGCGCTGTCGCGACGTCCAACGGCAAGGACCGTCCGTAGCGAAACTCCATCGAGGGCGCGTGCAAGCGCCATGCCTTCGGCAACAACTGCAGGAAATACACGCTCGATTGGCAGCTCGGATGAAAGCTGGCGAAGCACTTCCCGAGTATCATGCGGTACGATGATGAGGGCCTCGTGTGCCGCACCATGGCGATGAAGCGACAGTGGCACATCGGTTAGGCAATTCGTGTCGATGCCATAGGACTCGTGCACAATGTCAATCTCGAACAGACGCTGCGCGTGCGTCATGGTATCGTCGATAGGGTAACGATGCACAGGCGTTCTTGCTGTTGGTACGGCAACGCGAACAGAACGGCAGTCCCGCGTCGCCTGCGACAATGTAGCAAGCAGGGAACCTGACGGTTGCTGCCATGACAGAGGGGGTAGAAGGTCGATGCCTTCGAGTACCGGAGTGTCGTCGTCGTGCCATCGCGCAACAATCGTCCGCTCGTGATGAAGATACATGGTGCCTGTCATGATGCAAAACTACGGTGCCGCGATGAACGGCTGCATCTTTGCATATCTCTTCTCACCGATTCCACGAATCAACATAATGTCCTCAGGCCGTCGAAAGGGCGTCTCTCGTCGATGTTCAATAATGCGTTCGGCTGTTGCTTGCCCCACGCCAGGCAAGGTTTGTAGCTGTGTTATCGACGCAGTATTGAGATTGATACGGCGATTCGACGTTGTGCTTCGCACAGAACTCGATGGCATAGTTTGATGTTCGGCCGCGTTGGCGCGGTTAGAACGATCGCTAGCAACGTCGGGTGTGCTATCAGCGCGCGGTTCCGACGTCGCTAGGAGTGAATCGAGCCGACGTAGAACCTCCATGTGCGATACTGGCTCGTCGACTGGTGATACGATGCCACTTGTGCAACGTCCGAGTACATGCCCAAACAACAGCACGGCAGTAAGGCCAAGAACAACAACGACCTCGCTCCTGGTGGCGCCTGTAGCAGACTGAATGTGATGAAAGATCTTCATGGTACCTCCTGTTCAAGGAGGTATCCACGTTATGAGAATACGTCCTTGAAACGTTCAAATAGACTGCGATGTCGGCCATCTGGCTCGGGGGTGAAGTGCTTACTGGAAGTCAAATCACGCAAAGCCGATTTCTCCTTCGACGTGAGCGATGTGGGTACCCATACATTGAACCGTACATATTGGTCGCCAGCACCACGAGCGTTCAGGTGGGGGATTCCCTTGCCCTTCATGCGTAGAAGAGTTCCGGGTTGTGTTCCTGCGTCGATCGATAGTGTATGCGGACCAAAGAGCGTGGGCACCTCGATATCGCCGCCAAGAGCAGCCGTCGAAAAATTCACCGTGACGTCAGTGTACACGTCGTCTTCGTTTCGCTCGAACAGTTCATGCTCTTGCTCTTCTACGACGACGATGACATTACCTGCTGGACCGCCACGTCTTCCGGCATTGCCTTCCTTGGGTACTTCGAGGTAATTCCCTGTGCGAACACCGGCGGGAATTGTGACACTTACGGTGCCTTCGCCCTCTACACGACCTTCTCCCTTACATGGTATGCATGGGTTCTTTATCACTTGTCCAGATCCACCGCAGTTGGCACATGGTGCAACATTGATGAACTGTCCAAACATGGACCTAGACACTTGACGTACCTCACCACTGCCGTTACAGGCGGTACAGGTTGTTCCGCCAGAACCTTCGGCTGCTCCAGATCCACTACACGTGTCGCATGACGTCCAGCGACGAATCTTGATCGTACGTTCTACCCCAGAGGCAACCTCCTCTAACGTCAACGGCATGCGCACCCGTAAGTCCGCACCCGGTTCTCCCATCGACCGTGGCCCGCGCGATCGTCCACCCTGTCCACCGAAGAACGCGTCGAATATGCTACCGCCGCCCCCTTGTCCAAAGATGTCGGAGAAGTGTGAAAAGATATCGTTGATATCGGTAAAGCCCTGTGCGTTTCCTTGGGCGCCAGCAAAACCAAACCGGTCATAGCGTGCGCGTTTATCGGGGTCGCTGAGTACATCGTAGGCCGACGCCGCTTCCTTAAACATCGTCTCTGCGTTGGCATCACCAGGATTACGATCAGGGTGGTACTGCATTGCCAACTTTCGGTAAGCAGACTTAATCTCGTCGGCAGACGCGGTTTTCGATACACCGAGAACTTCGTAATAGTCGCGTTGGCTCATTCGGCGACCCCTTCTGTTCCAGAACCAGCCGATGTGACAACCTTTGCGTGCCGTAGTACGCGTTCGTGAAGGCGGTACCCTCGTTGAAACGCCGCCACAACATGACCTTCAGGAAGATCGGATGGCTGCGACAACAGTGCCTCGTGCACGTTGACGTCGAACGGCTCTCCGGGCTCAACTGTAATGGTGGACACACCTTCGGATTCCAGAAGCCGGTGAGCCTTGTCATGGATCATCGATAATCCAGCCAACAGCGCGTCAATGTCACGCGTTGCACTCGCCGCATCAACTGCATGATGCAGATCGTCTATGATTGGCAGAAGTTTGTGCAGTACTCTCTCGGCTGCCATCATCTGAAGCTCAGATTCTCGGGCAAGCATACGTCTGCGTAGGTTCTCGAAGTCGGCTTTCGTACGAAGGGCCGTGTCCTTCCATTCTTCAAGTTCACGAACAATATCGCGCTCCTCACCAGTGTTCGAGCTGTCTTGCATCGTCGGTTCGTCGGAATCGTGCTTCGGTTGTTCTGCTTCGTTCATGATTGTTCCTTGGTGCATAGTTCATATCGTAATTGGCTCGGCAATTCGATGCGATAGGGGGCATCGTCTAACGCCAGCGCGCCGTAGACGAACGTCACGGGATTTTATGTGTTCGAGGTATCGTTGGCGTACCGCGAGGCGATAACATGCGATACAACATCAACGAGGGAGATAACCCTACCGTAGGGCATGCGCTTGGGGCCAATGAGGCCAACTGAGCCTGATACCGAGCCAACAGTGTACTGTGTTGTTACCAGGCTGTAATCGCGCAGAAGCTCATTACCTAACTCGTCGCCGATGCGTACACTTACGCCATCTCCCGACGCTGTTGGCTCGAGGAGGTGGACGATGACGTCTTCGTTCTCGACAAGTTCGATAATGGAGCGAAGGCGCCGAGGATCGACAAACTCGGGATGCGTGAGGAGTTGAGTTGTGCCCGCAACATGGACGGTCTCAGGTACGACGCCTGCGCTATCGGCCAACCGCTCGGCCTGCTCTAAGAACAGTCGAACCAATGTTGGTGTGTCGCTACCATTAGCACCAAGGACGTCAGGGAAGAGCGATGGGATATCGCGGAGTGAATGACCAGCAAGACGTTCGTTTACAAACCGTGAAATGTCCGCAAGAGAACTCCGGTTTGGGTCTGCGTCCGTTTCAATGCTTAGCGTACGAACGATGTCCGACTCAAGCGCTAGAACGACAAGGACCCGATCAGAGCTCAACTCGATCATCTCGACCTTCCGGACGCGTACATCGCGAAGGATTGGAGACTGTACCACGGCAACGTACTGTGAAAGCGTACCCAACAGGCGCGACGCATCGCGCAGTAAGTGTTCGCGAGGTACATGCAGCAGCGACGTTACCACATTGTCTTGCTCCTCAGCCGAAAGTCGTTCGATGTCCATGAGTGAATCAACATAGAGTCGATAGCCCATGTCGGTTGGAACTCGACCTGCAGATAAATGCGGATGCGTTATATAACCTCGTTCCTCGAGATCGACCATGACGTTTCGAATCGTGGCCGGACTCAGTTTTAACTCACGTTCAAGATACTTCGACAAGTACCGTGAACCTACTGGCGACGCATGAAGCACATACAAGTGAACGACTGCACGAAGAATCGCTCGCTCACGATCGGTTATCGGCGGAAGATCCATAGCCGCGTGTTGCATGGCCATTAGGACGTTACAACCGATAGGAAGTGAGGTAGGTATGATAACAACTCGTTGGACGCGTCGTAGATCCAGATACCAGTAGCAAGACACACCACAACAAGGCCAATTCCGATGCTATACACAATCGTTGGTGCTACATCGAAAACCACGCTGGTTGCTTTGAGGATACGAAGGAACACCCAGACGATGAGACCTACAACGGCAATGGGTACCCAGACCGACAATGCAGCTGCACTAAGTGCCTGATATAGGGCTACTCCAATTGGGAGCAACATCACGAACGGGAGCGAAGACCATACGCTTATGGTGAGAGCATCACGGAAGAAGATGCGGTTTCGCACAAACAGAGCACCGACACGCAAAACGACGCTTACGGCAATCATCACCGTGAACGCTACGAGCGACATTACTGTAACAGCCATCGCAGGATTCCATGCGATGGATCGAACAAGTTCGTATAAGCCGTTAGAAGGTATCAAGAGTAGCAAGACGTACTCGACCAGTTCAGATGTTCGTACAAAGTACAGTAGCGATGCAATCACGAGTCCTACGCATGCAGCAATGACTCCACCAAGCAACGTTGTTTGAACTGCCGATAGGATTCGTTGATCGCGGATATCGGCATAAAAGTTATAGGGCCGTACGATGGAGCGTATGACGTATTCGCGGAATCGTCGCGAGCGATTGCCAAGAAACAGAAGAGTAAGTGCTAGGAGCAAACCGGTCGTTATAAACACAAGGGGAGTATCGTCAGAGAACTCACGGGCTTGAAGGAGCGGTTCCTTTTCGTCGTTAATAATCGAGACCACCATATCGAAGGCTACTCTACGCTGACGCCATTGATCGACAAGGCCATACGAAGCTAGGTACGGATCTTCACTTTCGATATTCATCGTTGGTCTTGCACGACGGTAGTCGTTGAAGGCCATGATACTATAGCCTGCTAGGCCTGCATCCGTTGTCGACTTTGCCATGTCGCGAATGACAAGCGCCTGAGCTTGTCGAGATAGAGGGTCGCTAAACCCTTGATTGTTATCGGGCGAAACGGCGACCCCAAACGTCGACAGCAGAGCGGCACGCGTAACCACACGTTGCGCTTGCTCGACCGACGTTGCAAAGTTGGCACGATCAGAAGGTGTCAGGTACCGCAAAAAGATGAAGTCGAAGCCACCTTCGGAGATGTGGGCGGCTAAGCCTGAGGGAATCGTCTTGCAGAGGAGGGCCGTGCCGCGCTTTCTGATTTCGACGCCAATCAACTCGTGATAGTCACGCGTTGCAGGAGAGCGTTCATCGAGGCCGTCGGATACATTATAGGCAAGCGTACTGGGGTGGGAGTCGTATGCCATGGTAACCCTATCGGCAGCGTTACGAAGGCGGGCCGTCGTCTCGTCTAAGGCGAGGAGACTCTCGGGGATATCCGATGCTGGAAGATCAACGATAACGAACAGGCCATACCGATCACAGAGATTCATGAAGTATGGATGCGGAGCGCCGTAGCGGACCCGTACCGTGTTGACGCCAAGTGTTTTCATCTGGCGAACATCGTGTTCGTAGTGACGGGCAGCCATGGAGGCACCAACAATCGGGCGATCTTCGATGTAGTCGACTGCATAGACTGGCATGACCGTATCGTTCACGACGATCTGACGTCCCTGTTTACCGCTTGCTATTCGCACAGATCTGAAACCGATGTTTGCTCGCATGTCGTCGATCAATGCCCCATGATGGAGGATGCGAAGTTCAACTGTGTAGAGAGTAGGGGTCTTCGATGACCAGCGTTCAACTTGTGGGACGGGAATAAGGAACTGTGCCGCGACGTTACGAGATGACTCTAACGTCAACGTTACAGGGTTTCCACGGCCAACGACAGTTCCAGAAGGGTTAAGAACATTGGCCTCGACGACGACTGTGCCTCGATTTGCCCCAGGCACTTGCTGCGCAGCATCCGAAGCGGCAATTAGTCGCTCGAGTGGACCACTCGTTACGGTGGCTTCGACGGCCAGAGTGGCACCACTTGAGGAAATCGACTGTGTTGTACGGATTGCGGACGTCCATGCGTGAGCTGTGCCAACGAGGAGCACCTCGCGAATCACGCCAAGGCGTGGTTTCACCGCATGCCGCGCGTTTTGGAGCGTGATCGTTGTGCGCGTACTTGTAGAGCCAACTTCTAACTCTATTGAGTTCACGCCCGCCCGAATCAAACGGTCCGGGATGCGAAACGTAAACGGAGCCATGCCTCCAGGATGGCGTTGGATTGATCGACCGTTGATGCGAATGTCGACTTCGTCGGTTACACCGAAGAACACCAGATGCCATGACTTGCGCGCCGCTGCATTGGCGTCGATTAGGAATTCACGGCTGTAGACGGACTTATCGTTATCTGGAGCTTCGTTAGGAATCTGGAATGGTTCTGGCTGGCCATCGTTCACCGTACGTTGCCAGGTTCCGGTAAGATCAATGACGGTGCGAGAGGCCGACGGCATGAGTTGCGAAAGCTGGCTCTTCGATAGCGGAGCATAGTCGCGGAACTCGGCATCAAGTTGGCTCGTGGCGCAGAATGCCAGTATCAGGATGGCTAGACGAAGAAATCGGGTAGAGAGGGGCATGGTACACTATGAAGAATCGAAACACGTGCTTCGCTTGCATTCGTGCCGAGGGTAACAGAAACTACACCTCGTACGAAAGGCACATGTTAGTAAGGCCGCAAAATTAGACCCTCATCGTGACTGAGCAATCATCTATCTTTGCGCGTCGTTCACATTCACATTGTTGTTATCGAGAACAAGTTTGCTACGCGTTAGGTATGTCATCGGTTTTTGGGGGTATCCCGCCCGATGCAATGAAGACAGACGAAACCTTCCCAAGGCTCTGATCAAGGCGTGAACGACGTTCTCACTATTAGACCCATCCTGCATGTTCTATGCGTCATGCTCGTGGCGGCGCTATGTCCGATGGCAGCTGCGGCGCAGGATGCCGTCGAAGATAGTTTACGGATCAATTCCGGTGATCCGAGCAATACAGAGATTCCGAGATTTGGTCCGCGGCAAGGGATTCGACGCATCGACCCAACTGGACGTATGCGACGTGAATCGAAGCTTCCAAAGGGGTATCGGGCTGCTGCCAGCGTGGATAGTCTGGTTGGTTCAATCCGTATTGACGAGAACATCGACGGCTATGGGGTAGGCCTCGATGTTCCGATGGAACTGGATGACTTCTTACGGCGCCGTAGGACGGCCATGTATACGAAGATTCGAGATAGCGCAACGACGTACTACGAGATTAAGCGAGCCATGAGTGGCTCTGAGTTGTCAAAGCTACTTGAACAGGCAACGAATCTGACCATTCCATTGCCTCCCAATCCAGTGTTGGGAATCTTTGGTAAACCCGAGATTGCCATCAACGTTAACGGCGAGGTGAACGTCCAAGCAGGGTGGCGTTGGGATACGCAAAACCTTGGAACGGCATCGGTGCTAGGTCAAACACAATCGGCGCCAATCTTCAATCAGAACATCCAGGTCAACGTGAGTGGTCGCATTGGCGATAAGCTTCGGATGAATGTGGACTGGAATACGCTGAACCAGTTTGAGTTCAATAACCGGTTCAAGATTGGGTACGAAGGATACGACGACGACATCATCAAACGAGTCGAGTTGGGCAACGTAAACTTGGAAACCCCCAGTACACTGATTGGTGGAGGCCAGGCACTCTTTGGTGCGCGAAGCGACTACCAGTTTGGTCCGTTGTACTTGAAGACAATCTTGTCGCAGCGCCGCGGCGAACGCCGCTTTATTAATGCTCAGGGCGGTAGTAATCGCACACAGATGGCAATACGGGCTTACAACTATGCTCGTAATCACTTCTTCGTGGATTCCTCGTATTTCGCTGTTTGGCGCGAGTTCTTTCGTCCTGCTACGCCGGCTTTGCCGGCCTCGGCAGCGCCCCTTGTCATCAAGGAAATGGAAGTATGGGAGTCGACCCCAGATGTGCGTGATGTTCAGGCATCAGAGGCAATAGCCATTGACACGTTGCCGGGTGTCCAATGGAAGTTGAATGAGCGCTACTCACCCGCTATTCGATCAAGTCCTATTCGTGTGGGCTTTACCGAGCGTGGGCGATTCGTGCGGCTAGATCCTAAACGTTACGTGGCAGACCTCAACCTTGGTACTGTAAGTCTGTTGAATATGCGCACTGACCGTACCTATGCCGTATCGTATCGCGTAGAGGGGGCAACGGCATCTGAGGTTGACGACCTGTACTTTGGGAATCTGACGTCAAACACGACGCCCGGTGACACACTTATGCTAAAGCTTATCTATCGTCCGCAAATCCAGCCAGGATTTCGAACGATCTGGCGGAGGCAGATGCGTAACAAATACACACTGGGATTGCAGAACGTAAATCCCGCCGATGCTCGAATCGGCATGTGGTATTTCAGGAACACGAATGATTCGGCCGACGTGATTCAGGGCTCCCCCGATAAGATCGTGACGATCTTTCGGGTTGACCAAGTTAACAATGGTACAGGGGCTGCGCCACCTGACGGTGTGTTTGACGTGCGCCCACCGATTTTTGACTCGCAGCGAGGGGAGATCACATTCCCTTCGTTGGAACCGTTTCGTGAGGGCTTGCGTGAGTACTTCCGGAATCGGGGAAACGCTGAACTCGCCGAGCAATACGTATACAGCGAGATCTATGACACGACCGACGTAGCTGCCCGGCTCATTACCGCAAAAGATCGCTTTGTGATTTCTGCCGAGGGTGCGGGCACTGGCGGCAGTAACCGACTCAATATCGGCTTTAACACGGCCCCGGGGTCGGTTCGGGCTACGTTAGATGGCATGCCCATGCGCGAAGGCGTGGACTATACGGTGGACTACTATTCGGGGACTCTCACGCTGCTCAACCCACGGGCAACATTGCCCAACGCCAACTTGAATGTTGAGTACGAAGCCAACGACATCTTCAACCTAACAACGCGAACACTTGCCGGTCTTCGGGCCGACATGTTGCTGTATTCCAAGCGCAAGATCAATGCTGGTATCGGCATGACGATGATGAACTTCGACCAGGCGGCTGTGATCGACCGCGTGCAGCCCGGTATGGAGCCCAATGCCAACTTTATGCTCGGCTTTGACACAAAGATCACAGCAGACCTGCCTTGGCTTACCAATCTTATCGATCAGATTCCTGGCCTTTCCACGAAGGAGAAATCCAATCTATCGATCCAGGGTGAAGTTGCCATGGTAGCTCCCGATCCCAACAAACGTCGCTCGACGATTACATCGGATGCTGGAAAGGCAGTTGCCTACATCGACGATTTCGAAGCTGCCCGCCGCTACATCAACTTTGGCAATTCTCCGGGACAGTGGTTCCATTGCTCTCCAGCAGAACATCGTGGTATCTGGCCCGATGATACGACGGCGGCCAAGTTTCGTGCCCGCACATTCTGGTATCAAAAGTTCGTACCAGACGTTCCGCAGGCGGATGTTTATCCCAATCGTGCACGAATTGTTGGCCGTTCAAACATCAATCCAATGCGATTTGTGTTCGACCCAACCCACCGTGGTATATACAACCCGAATCCCGAGTTTATCGATTCGCAGAATCCGTCATGGAATGATCCCGATTCGCTCGAAGTACGGTCGCGTGCACAACAATACGTCGAACAGAACAAGGGTCAGATTTGGGGTGGTATGATGCGCATGCTATCGCAGTTCAATACCAACTTCGATAACGACAACATCGACTTCATTGAAATCTACATGCGCATCGACTCGTACGAGCCAGGTTCGCGACTCTTTATCGATCTAGGCCAGATATCCGAAGACATCATTCCGAATCAGATCCTTGACACCGAAGACCGTTTTCCGCCGAACAATTTGATTGACGAAGGTGAAGACATCGGCATCGATCAGCTTGATAATGCCAGCGAACGTTCTGCCTATCCAGCTCCGCTTGATCGTGAAACCGATCCTGCCCGCGACGACTATTTCTTTGACTTTGCCGCGAATCGTAACCAGCAGGAGGAAGACCAGTTTGTTCGGTATAACAACTATGAGGGGAATGCATCTCAGTCTGAACTCGGTCAGTTCCCAGACACAGAAATTCTCAATCGACTGAATGGTCAGACTATCTCGCTTGATAACTCATACTTCCGCTATGAGATTAGACTCGACCCCAACCCGGTAACGAATCCGCAAATTGTTGGTGGTAATCCCAACGCTGGGTGGTTCCAGTATCGCATTCCCGTTCGTAGGCCTGACACAACGGTTGGAGCACCGCTCTTTACTAACCTGCAGTACGTTCGTGTCTTTACACAAGGGGGCACCGTGAAACTCTCGATTGCAGACTGGGGCCTCGTTGGAACATACTGGTTACGCAATCACAGTTTTCAGTCGAACCTTCCGCTGTCCGATTCTGTGCTTTCGGTTGCCTATGTAAACCGGGAGGAGAACGCCGGACCACCAGACTTTTACACGATGCCTCCGTCGGTACAGCCTCCACGCCAGCTTCAGAACCCAGATCCGTTCCAGGAGATCTTCTTCAACGAACAGTCGCTCGTGGTACGTACAACGAACATGCGCTACGGCGAAGAGCGGATGGCTGTGCGGATGTTCAATCCCACAGATCTATTCTTCTACAAGGAGATGGCCTTTTTCGTTCATGGTGATCAAACGATGCCAGATCGCGTAACACCGGGATCGGTGGCTCCGGCCTACATGTTCATGCGCTTTGGTGTCGACTCGGCTAACTACTACGAGTATCGCCGCCCACTCACCCGTGGATGGCAGGATCTGCGAATCATCCTTGCCGAGCTAACCGCGATAAAGCAGATACGAGATGCTGCACTCAGGGAGGACCGTCAGGAGTTTCCTGTGCCCGGCGATCCTTTAGCCACGTTTGCTATCAAGGGCTCGCCGATTCTTACCCGTGTTCAGTTCGTTGGCTTTGGTATAGCTAATCCCGCAGAGCGATTTCCGAACGAACTCACGACGAGTATGTGGGTAAACGAGCTTCGACTTGTCGACCCTGTGAGCGACGTCGACTACGGAGCCGTGGCCACCGGGAGTTTGAAACTTGCAGACTTTGGTGATATCACTGCCGCAATGAACTATAGCGGAGGGAACTTCCACAGACTTGAAGAGCGCTTCGGAACACGTCGTGCCGTAACGAACTGGAACGTAAATGTCAATCTCGGTCTTGAAAAATTCCTGCCGGGAGACATGAAGGCAGCGCGAATACCCGTGACGTTTTCTCATGCCGAGATCGTTGAGAATCCGCAGTTCCAAGCCCAGAACGACGTCGAGTTGAACCGCGCCGCAGAAGCCGCACGCCTAGACACGTTGCTGAAAGGGGCTCCGCCCGAGATCGCTGACCAAGTGGCCAGAGACGTCCGGTCTGCTTCGCAGACGGTGATCGTACGCGATCAATGGGCAATCACCGGACTCAAACTGGGTATCCCAACAAAGTTGTGGTTCATTGACGACATCTTTAACAAGATGACGTTTAACTACAACTATGCGCAGGAGTTTTCGCGCACACAGATCGTTCAGAATCGCTTCGATTGGCGCTGGCAACTCCGTGTTGATTATGCGGTGACCCTTCCAGCCAAGTTTGATGTAATGCCAGTGAAGTTTTTGGATGGCGTACCCGTGCTCAACGTGTATAAGGACATGAAGATTAACTTCTTGCCTTCCAACATTGCCCTTGGTACCGATATGCAGCGACAGCGTATAACCGAACAGTCGCGATTCCTTGAGTTCCCTAGCCCCATCGTTCGAACGTTCTTAGCTCAGAACACGGGTTCGTTTACTTGGCGGTTGGTTGAGAACGGATTCTTGAGCCCCGTGATAGACTACAAGGTGCAGTCGCAGTCAACGCTCGTTCCTCTTGAACTCGATGCTGACGGACGACAGCGGCAAGGTGGTGAGATTTTTGGTCAGATGTTCGGTGGCGGTGGATCACTCTTCAACTTTGGAGATGTGAATCAACTGCAACAGACGGTTACCATCAGTATGCGGCCACGACTCCCGGATATCTTCGGAATCAACAAGTTTATCGAAACGACGGGTAGTTACAACGTCAACTATCAGTGGTTCGACCCGCTTCAGCCAGATCCTGAGCTACGCGATATCGTTAAGACTGCTCGTTATAACTCATCACTTCGCCTCAGTCCAGTGTTCCGCTGGCGACAGTTTGGTAACAGCATCTTTGGCACTCCCAAGAAGGGGCCGCAACCCGACCAGAGCCTTTTGAGTGATATTGCCGACGTTGTGCAAGAGGTGTTTTTCGGTTTTGAGAATCTCACGATGTTGTTCAATCAGCAAAACACTGCTACAAACAACGGCGTGATGGGAGGGACTGGATTCTCGAACGTATGGGGCAGAACGATGACACTGAGAGGTGACGGCGAGTTCTGGGGCCCTTCTTCTGCATATCAGTTAGGACTGGTTCGTAATCCTCATGGTTCGATTCGTATCGTTCCTAGTTCCTCGTTCCCTTTCTTTGGATTTGAGTCAACAGTAGGCTTACGTCCACCAAATGGCGTGATGATTGATGATTACAGTCAGCGGTCGACGATACAGCTTCAAACAAGTAGGCCGTTATGGCCGGGAGCGACGCTCGACTTGCAGATGAAGTCGGACTTTGGCTTTTCGCGCAATCAGCGAGTCGTTACCAATGCCTTAGGTGTGCCAGAGTTTACGAACGTCAACATCCGTTCGACATTAGAGCGGTCGTTCCTTAGCATTCCGTCGTGGTTCATCTTTGCAGGCTTGGGCAATAACATGCAAACAGTTGCCGACACCTACCTAGCTGAACGAGACAGACTCGAGGTAGAAGAACCAGATGAAACAGTGCGTGCTCAGCGTCTCCGCGAAGCGCTCAGCTCGGCTTTTCTCAATGGCTTCGAATCGTTCCAACTTTGGACTGGCGAGCTTGCCAGAATCATGCCCGCACTCAATTGGACTCTCCGATGGGATGGCATCGAGAAGCTGCCGTTCCTTAAAGGGGTTGCCACACGTGTGTTCCTTGAACATGGCTATGCGTCGACGTATACTGAAAACGCTCGTGTGAACGACAATGGTCGAATCATTGAGGTACAGCAGATTCAAACGGGCTTCAAGCCTCTAATCGGGCTGACGGCCAATTTCGATGAAAAGGCTCTCAAGGGGGTTCTCACCGCAAACCTTCGGTACAACCTAACAACGGCACATAACCTTAATGCGTCAGCCGGCGCCACGGTGCAGCGTGACGACCAGCAGGAGCTTCAGATTCAGGCGTCCTACCTTCGAAGAGGTGTCGCATTGAAGTTCTTAGGTTTCGATTTGGAGAACGACCTAGAGTTCAGCTTCCTAACGCAGATTCGACGCAGCGTTCAGCGTCGATACGACATTCTAGCGTTCAATCCTGACGGTGAAATCGTGCAGGGTACCATGCAAATCACGATTGAGCCTCGTGCTCGGTACACGATCAGTAACCGAGTTACCGCATCTGCCTTTGCGCGATACGAAGGTAACATCAACGAAGGCGCAACGAGTCCAGGGTTCTCGACCACACAAGTAGGCGTAGACATTCGGCTTAGTATCAGCGGCGGGCGCTAGCGATAGCGTGAAACCCTTGTGAAACAAGGGCCTTTCGGCAGTTGCAATTCGTTAGTTTTGAAGTCCGTTACGCCAGCACTATACATAACCTCCATGACCAAAGTCATCGCCGTCGCCAACCAAAAAGGGGGCGTCGGAAAAACTACGACGTCTGTTAACCTCGCCGCGAGTTTGGCTGCTGCCGAGCAGCGTACTCTCCTGGTGGATATCGACCCACAAGCCAATGCTTCTCATGGTTTTGGCGTTGATACGTCCGATCTGAAGAAGACGATATATGAAGTCTTAGTGAATGGTCTCGACGTTAACGATACCATCGTTCCAACACAGATGGAGTTCCTTCAGGTTGTTCCGTCGCACATTAACCTCGTTGGTGCAGAGATCGAACTTGTTGAGCTTCATCAGCGTGAACATCTTCTACGGAAGATCCTTGCGCCCATTCTTCCACGGTACGACTTCGTTATCATCGACTGTCCACCGTCTCTCGGACTACTTACTCTGAACGCTCTGACGGCCGCCGACTCTGTATTGATACCAGTACAGTGCGAGTTCTACGCGTTAGAAGGACTCGGACAGCTGCTCAACACGATTGCCATAGTGCGGAGGTCTACGAACCCCGACCTCGACATCGAAGGCGTCTTGCTAACGATGTACGATAGTCGTTTGCGCCTGAGTAATCAGGTTGTCGAAGAAGTACGACGACATTTCGAGGACAAGGCATGCAGAACCGTCATAGCACGAAATGTGCGACTGTCAGAAGCTCCCTCTCACGGCAAGCCAGCCCTGCTCTATGACGCAGCAAGCATCGGAGCCCAAAATTACCTTGCATTGGCTACTGAGATTCTCGCAAGGAATGGCATCCTTCCGGGGGTAGCGGCTAATGAAGGGACGTCAGTATGAAAGGTGGTCTCGGCAAGGGCATCGACGCTCTAATCCCCAAGACACTCATCAAACAAGAGCGGTCGGAACAGCAGACCCTCGTTGATGAATCAACAGGTACGACGACAGGTACCTACCTGATTGACATTGAGCGAATTCGACCTAATCCGTTCCAGCCGCGACGGGAGTTTGATGAGAATGGGCTTAATGAGCTCGCGACGTCGATTTCCGTGCATGGCGTGATTACGCCGATAACGGTACGTAAGCTGTTTGATGGCTTTGAACTCGTGTCGGGCGAACGTCGGCTGCGAGCGTCAAAACTCGCCGGATTGACGCAGATTCCTGCCTACGTAATGTCGGTTTCGAGCGATGCTCAAATGCTTGAGCTAGCTATCATCGAAAACGTTCAACGCCAAGATCTCAATCCATTGGAGATCGCACACGGTTATCAACGCCTTATCGAAGAATGCCGTCTGCGTCACGAAGACGTTGCCGTGCGCGTTGGCAAGGACAGATCGACCGTCGCAAACATGTTACGACTGCTAAAGCTTCCAGGAGATGCACAGGCGGCTCTTAAGTTGCGCCAGATTTCAATGGGGCACGCTAGAGCGTTGCTTGCGCTAACGAGTCACGAGTCTCAGCAGGCGGTCCTGCGTGAGATTCGATCACGTGACCTTAGCGTACGCAAGACAGAAGCGTTGGTAAAGGACATTGAGTTGGGTCGAAAGGAAGTGACGGCTTCGGGAGACATCCGTAGTGTTCTCGATGTTTCCGAGTCGAAGTCGACCATTCCCAAAGTGTCGGCCGATTTGTCGGTTACGCTCTCAGAAATCGAAAACACACTTCGTCATCTGTTTGCAACGCAAGTGCGTGTACGGATGAAGTCTGACGTTGCCGGTGCGATTGAGGTCGACTTCTATACCCTCGACGACCTAGAACGGCTTTTGGAACTACTCGCAACTCTTGAACAAGCGTCACCACAGCAATGAGCCACGCAATCGTTCATCGATGCTTTGAGCGTGTGCGATACGCCGATACCGATAAGATGGGCATCGTATACAATGGAAACTATGCTCGGTTCTTTGAGATAGGTCGAACGGAGTTGCTGCGATCAATCGGACTACCCTATGTTGAACTCGAGAAGCAAGGCATACTGTTGCCGGTGCTTTCACTCCATGTAGAATATCTGGCTCCAGCCAGATACGATGATCTACTCATGATTGAAACGCATTACCAGCACGATCCGAATGTTGCCTCAATCCAGCTATCGTATCAAATTTCTCGCGATGACGTGCGTATTGCACGCGGCAGTACCAAGCATAGTTTTCTTTTAGCGGAAAGCTGGCGTCCAACGCGGCCACCAGCGTCCTTTGTTGATGCCGTTCTTCACCATCATTCATCTTCGGAGTTGTCCTAGATGCATTTTCGTATCGTTGCAGTTGCCGTAATGGTGGTTATCATGGTGCCGCTCACCGCTGGTGCTCAGCAGGCATCTGTATTCTCGTTTATGCGCTACGGATTGTCGGCTCGGCATGCCGCTCTGGGCGGTGCTACAAACGCACTTACGAACGACCCAACAACGGTCGTTCTTAACCCAGCCACGCTTACGACGGTCGAAGGCAGTCGGGTTTCTGCTACAGTGCTGAAACATGTCCTCGACATTAACTCTGGTCTGGCCGTCTACTCCACCGAACTCGAATCTGGTGCAACAGTTGCTGCTACAGCTGTATTCTCCTCGTACGGCAGTTTCGACCGCGCAGATGAACTGGGAACTCGTTTTGGAACCTTCGGCGCGAACGACGTGGCTTTTGGTGTTAGCTATGCCAACGAAATAGACACGATGTTCAGCTACGGCGCTACTGCAAAATTCCTGTATTCAGGAATTTTCGATATGGCCTCAACGGCTGTTGCCATCGATGCTGGATTGCTGGTGCGTTTTCCTGCAACACGTACCAACATCGCACTTAGCGCATCAAACCTTGGTGTGCAGTTATCGACGTTCGATGGTACATCCGATCGTCTTCCCGTCGACGTTCGTATTGGATTGAACCACCGCCTTCGAGGACTTCCTCTACTTGTAAATGTATCCTTAAAGCATTTAGCAGACGATGTACCGACACTTGCTGATCGGCTCTTGAACTTTTCCGTTGGAGGAGAACTCTATCTTGGCAAGGCAGTTCAGCTTCGGTTGGGGTACGATCATGCATCGCGAAACACCACGGGTGTGCCGGTTTCTACCCAGCTCACTGGTTTGTCAGGGGGCATCGGTATCAATGTAAAGAACATTGGCATTGACTATGCGCTGAGCTCGTTCGGATCCGCGGCGATCCTGCATCGGCTCAGCGTCGGACTTCGCCTACCGTCGTCAAATGATTGACAGACAAGAAATCGATTCACTTTTGCGGAGTAATCCCTCTGCGGCACGTAGACGTTGCGAAGAGATTCTGCAAGACTCTGCGATCTCCGAAAAGGACAAGATCTTCGCGCGAATACGCTTGGCGCGTGCGCTTGCATTGCTAGGAGCAGTCCGTGAGGGCTCTGCGATGGCAGAGAAGGCATATGCCGAAGCCCAATCGATCGACGATCCTCGATTGAACGTTCTTGCTTCGAGTGAATGTGGCGTACAAGCCTACTTTCGTGAGGACTTCATGCAGTCGTTGACGTGGCATGAATCAGCTCTTCGGTTGTCTGAATCTGTAGACCTGTTGCAAGGGGAACGTGCTAGACTCTATGTCAATTTGGCGAACACCTTGACTCGTCTGAATGCGAACGTCGAAGCGATAGAGTGGTACAGCAAGGCCTTAGACATGGCTCGCACTATAGGCGACCAACAGTTGATGGCAACACTGCTAAGTAATCTCACCGTCGTTATGCGAGTAACGTCCGTTACCCCGGACGTACAAAAGACGTATCTCGACGAGGCGCTGGCGATATTTCGGTCGCTTGGTGACACCGTTGGTGAAGAGAATACACTGATGTCCCTCGCAATCTGGTATCGAACAACGGGCCAGCCAGAACGTGCGAAGGCGATTTATCATGATTGTATTGCCGCGCACAGACGCAATAACACGAAAGTACCGCAGGAGTTGCTGTTTCACCTTGTCATAACCTGTTACATTCTGAAGCAGGCTGATGATGCGCGAACATGGTTCGACGAGCTACGAATAGACGTCGATGAACGTGTGGGGTGGGAGGTTGACGTTGAGGTGGCGATCTGTAGTGGGATGGTAGCGCATTTAGAAGGACGTCTTACGGACTGCATAGACGCATATGAGACAGCTTATCAGCTCTACATCGACCACAATCACCAATCTCAGGCCGAAGATGTTCTTGTGCAGTTGCTAGAACGGCTCGAGGAAGCGGGGGATGAACAGCGAGTTTGCCAGTGTTTTCATCGGTTGAAGCAGGTTCGCGCACAAACCCGGGCGCAGGAATCGCAACAGTCGTTAGCCGTGTTAGCGGCGAATCATGAGCGCGAAAGTACTAGACAGTCTGCAGAACTTGATCGAATACGGAATGTTGAACTTGCAAAAGCACATGAAGATCTTGTTCGCTCCTCGTTCGTTCTTGATCGACTCGTAGAGAACTGCGCCGTGCGTCTATCGATGCCCCTTGATCTCATTCGCGACATTTTAACGACACGCACCGAGCAGGGGATTTCACGAGCTGAGCTCGAAGACATACAGTCCGTTGTTGAAGTAATGTTGGCTAACGTAGCCGATATCTTACAGAAGGGGAATCAAGAGCCAGGGCAAGCTTCGCTTCAGACTCTTGCAGGCGTTGTGGATTTCGTAAAGGACGAAGTCCATTCTCGGCTTTCAGCGAAATCTTGGTCAAGTACCTGGAGAATGGACATTCGTTCGAGTGAGGTTGGCTCGGTTCATGCAGCTCGATTTCACTCTATGGTAATGCGTATACTCGATCTGTTTCAAGGATTGATGATTGGTAGTGCTAGTTTGGAGTTCAATGTGAAATCCTCTTCTGCGAGCACTGTCGAACTAACTGTCGTGGGCAAAGGAACCTTAACTGCTGATGCTGCTAGCGTTGGCGCAGTTCTTGGATCGAAGAAGCGAGTTGATGTGCTTGCCTCGCATGTATTGAGATCGGTGCGTATGACGTGGCTAGGAGTTGAGTATGCGGTAGAACGACTTGGAAGTACGGATGTTGAGGCACACTGTCAGGCCGGCAAACTCGACGTGCGGTTGAGCATACCATTGGATACTCCGGAGTCAAACGTCTGGCAGGAGTTACAGACAACGATGGGTTAACGAAGCTAGAGGGCATGAAGTCGAACGAAGAACATATCAATCTTGAGCAGCGAATCGCAGACTTTCGGTTTCGTTTGCGATCGCATTCTGCAGACGTGTACCGCGAGACAACTGCGTTACTTACGAAGCACAGTTACACACTTGACGCAATGTCTACGATCGAGCTAGAATTGATTGCAGCGCGAGCATCGATCAACGTGGGACGTCCGGCAGATGGGCTCGTTCATGCCGAAGCAGCGCTTGCGTTAGCCAATGCTAACGAATCAAGTCGCCAGTCAAGTCTTGCCTATATCGAACAAGGCGTCTGTCTCTTTCTCATGATGCGATACCAAGAAGCCGAATTGTCATACCAACGTGGTCTATCACTTGCGCAACGATATGGCTCAATCGAAGATCAAAGTCGATTTCACGTAAATCTCGGAAATCTCTACAGTAGATGCGATCGCCACGCTGAGGCAATATTCGAGTACGAGACGGCCTTAGTAATGACTAAGCAGACTGGTGACGTACTCATCGAAGCAAAGGTCCTTACAAACATTTCGTCGTTCTTCGGTATCATACTTAACGACTATTCTAAGGCGGTTGAGTACTGTAGAATGGCGATTGATAAGTATGCATCACTCAACGACGTGATGGGAAGAGGAAAAGCTGCGGCAAACATGGGGCTGTACTTGTCGCGAATCGGAGAGTTCGAGGAATCGTTGTATGCACACCAACAGTCACTTGCTTGCAAGCTCGTTGGATCTGACGCGTTTGAGACTGTGCTGTCATATTACCATGTTGTTGCATCGCTCGCATTTCTAGGTAGGTTGGACGATGCTCGTAGCCAGCTCGTGCTCATGAAGCGCTTTATTGGTGACGAGAACGCCAGAGAACCTGAGCTGCGATACTTTGATTTGGCCGATGGTGTTATTCGGTACTGCAGCGGGCAAGTTTTAGAATCAATTGAACTATGGAAGCGAGTTCGTGAGTGGATGATGAAGGTGTCGATACCCGAGGATCTACGACTCGTGTCCTCGTACCTAGCAGAAGCCTACGAGGGACTTCAAGAGTATGGCAATGCTGCGGAAATGCTGCGGTTTGTCCATCAGTATGAAGATTCCGTTGCGCAAAAGCGTGCAGCGGATAGACTTGCGTATGTTGCTGCCTCGTATAAACTGGAGCAGGAACGAGGTATTGCAGAGATAGAACGCCTAAAGAACGTCGAGTTGGTAGAAGCAATCCGCCGCAGAGAAGAGCTGAACCGAACGAAGGAACGCTACCTAGCTTTTATCGCTCATGAACTTAAAGAACCGTTAGCAACGGTTGGTACGCTGGCCTCTCTGTTGATTCATGATGACACATTAGCGGATGCTGACAGAGTTGAGTTCGAATCTGCGCTAGAGAATGTCGTTGGTAAGATGTCGACTCTCGTAGCGTCACTCATGTCTAATCAAACGCCTAACGATGCGCAGAGTGTTTACGACGTCAATGATGTTTGGGCACGTGCAAGTCGATCATGGACAAGTCGTGCAGCTGCGAAGGGTATACGGCTTGACTTTCGTTCTGATGATTGTAACCTGCCAGTTGAATGTACAGAACAGCAGTTGTTAACCATATTCGACAACGTTGTTTCGAATGCGATCAAGTACTCACCACCCTATAGCGTTGTGACGATCGACATTGCATTGATTCATGATGGAGGTATAGCGTATGCCGAATTGTCTGTCAAGGACTCGGGACCAGGGATAAACGCCGAAGATCAGAAGAAGATCTTTCAGCCCTGGCAAACCTTGTCGTCGAAACCCACGGGTGGGGAATCCTCTACAGGCCTAGGATTGTACTTTGTGAAGTGCGAAATTGATGGTCTTGGTGGAAGCATTGACCTAGAATCAGCTCTAGGTCTGGGTACGACGTTCATTGTTCGTCTTCCCTTGTCGAGTGCCGCAAGCGACTCTCGTTCCCAAGTTGCCGCATGACGTATCTCGGTTTCCATGCTCGGTTCAGCGTTCCTGCATTGCTTGCTGTTGGCGCTTTCGTTGCTGTATCACCACTTCCGTCCGCCTGGTGGACAACTGGAGCCGCTGTACTGTGCGTACTGTTTGCTATCGTACTCGCATTTACCTCGCCATGGGACAATGCAGCAGTGAAGTGGGGAACATGGGATTTTCCTCCCGATCGCGTTTGGTTTCGAATAAAGTACCTTCCCGTTGAGGAGTATGCTTTCTTTCTACTGCAAACGGCAATCGTTGCATTGCTTACGATAGGTCTGGTTTCGTACTCAGGTGGGCATACGTACGTTGGTTCTATTCGCGTCTCGGAAGCGGCTGCAGCTGGTACCTACCTTGCTGGATGGTTTGTTGTTGGTACTGTGCTTCGCAGGCAACCTGGATTCTCTAGGCGTTTTACCTATGCGTGGCATCTTCTGTACTGGTTCGTTCCGGTTGTTATCGTGCAGTGGATTATCGCTTCCGAGATTCTAATACCCCATCTACTGATTGTGGCCACGTCTACACTCACAGTAGGAACATACTTCACCATTGCCGACGTTATTGCTGTGCGTAACGGCATCTGGTTCTTCGATGAACAACAGATTACAGGTACAAAACTCAGTTCCATATTGCCGTGGGAGGAGATTGCTTTCTTCTACATCACGTCGCTTCTTGTTGCACAGAGCACACTACTGTTGTTACCTCCCTTTCACTCGTCGGGGTGAGAGGATATAAACTCCTGCCCCCTCGTCCCGAACGGGGTGCGCTATCGGGCTGAGCTACACCCCGAGTTCGGCTCACAAGTTAGTCATCACACTTTGCATGGAAATCTTTTACTTCGATCTTCTCACTGGTTCGTGGTTGGCTGTAGGGGGCGCCGCGATACTTGCGGCACTCGTTGGATACATTGGCTATCGGCAAACGATGCCACAGGTGTCCAATCCGATGCGCTGGACGTTAACGATCTTACGATCGACAGCCATCTTCGCCTTACTCGTCGTCTTATTCGAACCAGTACTTCGATTCGTTCTTAGTACCGAAGAGCGTCCCAGTGTTGTTGTCCTTGTTGATGACTCGCGCTCCAATGGCATGCACGATGTAGGACGTAAGCGTGACGAAGAAACGCGAACGTTGGCCGAGGCTGTTGCAAAGCACCTTGGCGATAGAGCGCAGTTTGCTACGTTTCACGAAACGGTTCGGGAAGTAGATGCAATGTGGACTCCCGACTCATTGACGTTTGCAGGACTTCGCACCGATATATCCTCGGCCATTCGTTGGGGCGGCAATCGCTCTGTCGTTGATGGTGCAGCAGCCATCGTCATGCTCACTGATGGAAACCACAACTCTGGAGATGGTCCAGTCTACGAGGCCTCTCGCGCTGGAGTACCAGTCTACGTTCTCGGTATTGGTGATACCACACCTCCAAAGGACATTAGTGTGGTGAGTATGATAGTCCCTCCGTTTGCCGTTGTGGGCACGCCCTCTCGCATTTCGGCAACGATTTCGGCTGACGGTTTCCAAGGCGAATCTGTACGTGTGGAGTTGTTACAGAACAACGTTGTGATTAGGTCCGAGACGATAAACGAACTTGGTCGCCGCGACCGACGAACAATCGACATGGAATGGCTTCCCAAGGAGGAGGGGCTGCAGTCTATCGCTGTACGTGCAGTGCCCCTTGACGGTGAGTTTACGAAGGCCAATAACCGGATTGCCGAAGGCGTGATGGTGCGATCAAACAAGCGTCGATTAACTGTTATAGCAGGGGCGCCAAGTGCCGACGTATCGTTCATTGTACAGACATTACGGACGCAGCCTGAGTATGAGATTACCTCATTCATTATGCGTCCTGGGGGTGGGTTTTATGAAGGCAATCCCACGCCCGCTGTGCTAGCCGAAAGTGAGGCAATTATCACGATAGGATTCCCAAGCCAGGGGTGTCCAGCGTCTGTTGTTGATATGGTAAACACCGCCGTCGTGAAGAAGGGGCGTTCTCTGCTTTGGATTGGCGGTCCATCTGTCGACGTAACGCTGCTACGTGGAATCGACGATGCCTTGCCGTTTATGGTTCTGTCGTCGAGACAGCGAGAGGTTCAGGTAACGATACATCCACGCGAAGGCGCAGAGTCCGATCCTGTCTTGCGACTACGAGGAGACGCAGATGATGCTAAGAGGTGGGCAGACGCTGCTCCCATTTATCGGCCTGAGATGTTTATTCGACCGGTGGATGGAGCCAGAACCGTTGCTACTATGCGTGTAAACAATGTTACGATGGACGAGCCGCTGATTGTTGTTCGGGAGGGGGACAACTTTAGGTCATTAGCACTCATTGGTCATGGCATTTTTCGATGGAAGCTGCTGAGCAAGGGGATGGCAGATGCCCGTGGTGACGCTACGACGGTTGATGTACTAACAGAGTGGCTAAGCAATAGTGTGCAGTGGTTGGGTGTAAAGCCTGATGAGCGGCGGGTTCAAATCCGGCCATCGCGTCAGCAATATGCAGCTGGAGAACTGGTAGAGCTTTCGGCGTCTGTACGAGACGATGCTAATCGTGATGTGAACGATGCAACAGTATCTGTGCGATATACGAGTACTGCGGGACAAAAGCAGATAGCCATGATACCCGTGGGTGGGGGGCGATATACTGCCGTATTGGGTGCTTTGGCGCCTGGGACGTACAGCTTTGATGGTAGTGCAGTGAAAGGCGCAACGCTATTAGGCCGAGACAGTGGGCGATGGACCGTAGGCGATGTGGACATTGAGTCGAGAGCTACAACGATTGACACGGTGACGATTAGTATGGTGGCCTCTCGAAGCCGCGGAGCATGGAGAATGAGCGATAGAGTAGACGAGTTGCTGGCGATGCTTGACAATGACGCTCGATTGGCGCCAAGCACGGTTACGCGTACCACAGAGACTGCGCTGTGGGCCCATCCTCTATTACTTATGGTTGCTGTCCTTCTGTTTAGCGCAGAGTGGTTCCTTCGAAAGCGAAGTTCACTTGTGTGATGGCAATACAGCTGCCAGATGATGTTGCTTTAGCCTATTCAGAAACGAAGCAGAGGATAAAACTCAGACTTCGGGATTTTGCGGCCGTGCCTAAGTCGGCATGGTTCTATGAGTTCTGCTTTTGCATATGCACGCCTCAATCCAAGGCCGAGAGTGCACTGATGGTTGTTGACCGTTTGGCAAGTTTGGACTTTCTTCATGAAGGGTTCGACCCTACCTATCTACTTGAAGATAAAGCGCATTACATTCGCTTTCATAATGTAAAAGCAAGCAGGTTGCTTGCCCTTCGACGTCAGTGGCCAATGTTACTTGAGTCTATCGAGAAGATAAAAAACCCATTGGAGATACGCCAGTATCTGGTGCAAGAGGTTGATGGGTATGGACTTAAGGAGGCAAGTCATGTGCTGCGTAACGTTGGATACAAAGATCTGGCGATTCTTGATAGACATATACTACGTATGCTGTTTCGTTGTGGGGTAATTGATGAGTGTCAAAAAGTATCCACACAGTCGAGCTACTTACAGGTGGAGAAGCTTGCACTAGACTATTCAAAGAAGGTTGGTATATCACTTGATGAATTAGACTTGCTGTTTTGGTTTATGAACACTGGCAAGATTCTCAAGTAATGGTCGTAACCAGATAATAAGCAAGGAGATACGGCAGACTCCTAAGACGTACTGTCATTTGACAACGTAGACTTACTGAAAAAAGTACTTGACAGGTTGGTAGATGTGATGTAGTTTTGCACCTCGTAAGCATGAATACGTAGCAACCGTTACATCGAGGCAGTCGTGAAACAACGCAGATTGGTATTGATTGGAGCACTGGTTACATGTTTAAACATGGAGGTCATTGCACAGTCCGCAAGTGAGATTGTACATCTTCCAGATTATCTACCTGTAAGAGAGTTGATTGCTTCGAATCGGGTGAAAGCGCAGGTCATGGAGAAGCGCTCGCTTGAGGATCGGGTAGAGTTCGAGGTAGTGTTGTCGAATGACAAGGGCAAGACCATAGGTGGATATGCTCCGCCGTATGTTCAAGCAGGACAGGACGTGGTTTCGTTATGGCGAGAGTATGTCTTATCCCACTTGAACGTGAGCGCAACAGACGATCGGATATCCGTAACCGAGGAGCGTAGAGCGCAGGATCAAAGTTTTGCCGTGGCTTTTGTACTCGACCACTCACTGTCGATGACTATGCCGAGAGCGATTCGAATGCAGCGAGCAATTCAGCAGGCCATGTCGGTGTTCGAGAGGGAAGACTACGTGTCGGTAGTAAAATTTACAAGCAGTGTAAAGACAGAGGTGCCGCTTTCGAACGACAAGGATCGCTATTTGGGATCGTTCAAAGTCAATGGTATCAATTTCCGGGATGACGGTACGGCAATCCATGACGCGGCAATGGCAGGGTTGCGAGAAATCGCAAACGCACCGACTGCAGCTCGACGCGTACTTATTGTGTTTACCGATGGAGAGGATAATGCTTCAACAGCGAAGGTTCAAGAGGTTCAACAGCTTGCGCAAGAAGTGAATGCCACGGTGTTTGCTGTAACGTATGGAGTTAGCGAAGATGAAGAGTTGGCGCAACTAGCTCGATCCACAGGGGGCCGGATTCATCGTCTTCACGACGTATATGACTTTGACCGGGTGTTCCTTGGCATTTACAATGGTCTGCGACATAGTTACATCGTTCGAGTAGATCACCGTAGTCGCCGCAGCGAGAACGACTTGTTTACCGGAGCAGTCGAACCAACGTCAACGGGTTATGGTACCTTATCGGCAGCTGAATTGCTACCGATGATTAACATCAGCACGGTGAAAGTAAATGAGCAGCTTACAACAAGTGAGAAGCTTGCTGTGGGGGTCGACCTAGCCTATCTTGAAACATCCGACCTACATCCATCTGAAATCTCTAAACTTGACGCTCTAGCAACACTCATGATTCAGCGAAGCGACTTGGCATTGGAGATCCTTAACGGCAGTGAACAAGATGATGCTGGGTCAAGCATGCGCCGAACCCAGGCCATCCGAGAGCTGTTAGTACGTCGTGGCGTAGACTCGCGCCGTGTTCAAGGCTACGGTCAGGGCCGAGCCGCAAATGATGGGTCCGATCCAAACAAGCCGTCTTCCTCGTCGGCAACAACCTTCATATTTAAGAAGATGTAGTATTGCATGTCAGCGTCGGGAGGCGTAGACCTCCGTTACCCGGCGCTCAAGCTCGCGAGTGGTCATCACCACTTGCTCCTGTATACCCTCGGCCACGAGGGTATGCTCGTTTCTAGCCGTAATCGAACACAGAATACGTCTTCCGTTTACAGCGGTAACTGTAGCACTAATAACGACTTTAGCGCCTATTGGAGTCATGCCTTTATGGCGAAGCTCTATTGCCGAGCCAATGGCATTCTCTCCATCGTCGAAGTAGGGCTCTAGTGCTCTTCGTGCAGCAACTTCTGCATGGTATGCCAGCCAAAACGTGCTGTAGACAGGATGTATCTCTACTCCATCGAGTGTTGCTGTCATGTGCTCGTCGACCGTGATGCATAGAGTTGCTGTCGACCCAAGTAGATGCTCTTTCATAATCAATGAAGACCGTAGTTTTGCACCGTGAACAACGTTCAACAGCGCGTTAGCGTACATACCTTAGGCTGCAAACTTAACTCTGTCGAGTCGTCGGCTATTCTGCAGTCGTTTGTAGACGCTGGTTATGCCGTAGTGCCGTTTGGCGAAAGCGCTGATGTTGTGGTGATAAACACCTGTACGGTTACTGAACAAGCGAATAGTGAAGGACGGCAGGTTATTCGAGCTGCAGTCAGAACATCACCTGGGGCAACGATCGCCGTTACGGGGTGTTATGCGCAACTACAGCCACATGAAGTTGGTTCAATAGACGGAGTTTCTGTTGTTGCCGGCAGTGCAGCTAAGGCTAATCTTCGAACTCTTGTTGAGGCATCTAGGGGCTCGACTTCAACGCTTATCGACGTTGATCCTACGCACGACAACATGGAGTATCAGCCGGCGAGATACGACGCCGACGGCCGAACACGTGCCTTTCTGAAAATTCAAGATGGCTGTGACTACGTGTGCACCTTTTGTACCATACCGCTTGCGCGTGGCGGTAGTCGGTCGATGGAATTTCCCGACGTTTTGCGCCAGCTATCCGCCTTTCATCGAGCTGGATTCTCCGAAATCGTAATCACTGGTGTCAATATCGGTGAGTATCGTTCCTCAAGTGGCGAACGCCTTTGGCACGTGCTTCTAGCTGCCGCCGAGGTTGCTCCGTCGTGTCGCATTCGTCTTGGCAGTATCGAACCCAATACCGTTCGGCAGGAGCTTCTCGACGCAGTGTCACAGAGCCCAAACATCTGCAGGCACTTTCATATTCCGTTGCAGAGCGGCTCGAAGTCGGTACTTCACTCCATGCGTCGCAGGTATTCGCCCGAATCGTATGCCAGCGTTGTACGCTCGCTTCACAATCTGTTCCCATTGGTGGGCCTTGGTATCGATGTTATCACGGGTTATCCGGGAGAGTCGCACGGTGATTTCGAAGAAACCGTGGAGTTCTTAAAATCTCTTCCATGGTCGTATCTGCACGTGTTTACGTACTCGGAACGTGCCAACACTCCTGCTGCTTCTATGCCCAACTCCGTTCCAGTACACGTTCGTCGTAGTCGCACAGCGCGACTGCGTGCACTCGCTGCTGAACGCCGCCATTCGCACGCTCTTGCTCATATCGGCACTACGGCCACCGTCATCCCCGAGTCGTATGATACTGACAAGGGGCACTGGCAAGGCTGGTCGGATACCTACCAGGCCGTCCGCTTTGCGGCCCCAGCCACACACGAGCGACGTCCAACGCTCGTTGCCTGTGATTCCGTCATCGACGACGCAGTTGTCGTTGCTTTACGTTGTTAGGAGTACTAAGATGAAGGTCTTTATTGCTGTCGACATGGAAGGCGCTACAGGCGTTGTGCATCACGACCAGCTCATGCCGGATGGTCGCGGCTATGCTGCGGCGCAGCGTATGTTAACCGCCGATGTGAAAGCAGTTATACATGGTGTTCTCGAAGAGGCACCGCAGGCAGACATCGTAGTTGGCGAAGGGCATGCGATCATGCGGAACGTGATACTCGACGAGATCCCGCCTGAGGCTCGAGTTGTTGTTGGACCTGCTAGGCCCGATAACAAGTCGCTATGTCAATTGGAGGGACTGGATGCATCGTTCGATGTACTGTTTTTGGTTGGCTACCATGCCATGGCTGGTCGAGAACTTGGACTTCTCGCGCATACATTTGTTGGCAGTGTAGTGAGTACCTTTCGACTTAACGGAAGTCCTGTTGGCGAGGTAGAGGTGAACGCAGCAATCGCCGGAGCAATGGGGGTACCACTTGGGCTTGTGGTAGGAAACAGCGATGTGGCCGACGAAATGGGCTGCGCACCCGATGCAGTGTTCGTTGCAACGAAGTCGGTGCTTGGTCCCACGGCGGCGATTTGCCTTGTTCCGCAGCGCACGTCCGTGTTGTTACATGAAGCAGCTACCGAGGCCATTCGTCGGACCCGCAGCGGTGCATTGAAGCCACACGTCTCTCGTAGCCCCTTATCGATGAGTGTTACGATGCACAGACGTGAGCAAGCCGCAAGGGCAATGACGGTTCCTGGTGTTGTACGTACAGACGAGCTGACGATAGAAGTGTCAGGGCAAGACGCGGCAACCGTGTTTCGGGTTGTATGGAAAGCACTGTGTGCTGCACTGAACGAGCCTCCTACGTGGCTACAGTAACGGCTACAGGCGTCGCTTGAATTCTGCGTATGCTGCTGCGTTCAGCTGGGCAGGTGTTGGCGGAGGAATATTGTTGGCCTTGAGCCGCTCGTTCGTAGCATCGATGCGATCCTGTGGCAACGGATGTGTGGAAAGAAGGCGTTCAATTGAAGAACCGCCTCGGCCACGTACTTTTTCAAAGAAGAAGTTGATTGCACCAGGATACCAGGTTGTTGAGCGGAGATAGCGGAAAGAAAAGTCATCAGACTCCAACTCGTCGGAACGGCTGTTCTTGAGTAGTCCTAAGCCAGCAAATGCGTTTGCAGCAAGGGCAACGTGACGATCGGGGTTTTGTCCGAGAACCATATCCATCATCACAGACACTCCAAGTTGCTTCGTCATACGGCTTGTTGAATGGCGGCGTTCAGCATGGGCGATTTCGTGCCCCATAACGCCAGCAAGCGCGGCTTCGTTATCGAGCATCTTGATAAGGCCGGTATACACATAGATGTATCCACCGGGAGTGCAGAATGCGTTAATGGTATTGTCGTCGTTGATGATTTCCGCTCGATAGGCAAACTGGCCGCGGTATCGAACCTCTGGTGATTGGACAAGTTTGTCGATCATTGCTTGAACATAGGCTCGTGCAGCAGCATTGTTTAGAATGGGATATTCCTTGGGATTGGCGCGGATTTCTTGGTCGAACTGTGCACCGAGTTGCTTGTCTTGAGCGACTGGAAAGATGTTCAGGCTAGCGCAAAATACAAGCAGCATAGAAGCGGCTGTGATGCTAACTGCAACGAGGGAGCGTTGGGCAATGGTCTGGATGGAGTGGTTCGTCATCGTGGTAAGGTCGGTATTAGAAAGCCGAAAGATGGTCGAAAATAGTCGATGGATAGTGAACGCGATTCAATACGAGTGCATTGGCAGGCGCAAGCGGTCGTTGCACCGACCGTAATTGTTGAGCTAGCGCATAACGTAACGCATCAGGAGAGACAGTACCACGAGCGGCATCGAGACCGGCTCCAACGATGGCTCGACACATTCCGTAGACGAAACGGTTGGCTCGGATACGAATGAGAAGATCGACACTATCGGATTCTATAGCGCAATGGAGAACAACACAGCGATAGCTCCGCGTGTCGGGATTGTTCTTAGAGAAGGTTGAAAAATCGTGATCACCAAGAAAGACACCCAGCGCTTGATTGAGGGCGTCGATGTTGCAAGTACGAGGTAGCACATGACGATAGTGTCGCAGGAATACACTGTCGTGGCGGGTGAGCAGATAGACGTATTCCCGCCACATTGGTGAGTATCGAGCATGAAAGTCTAAGGGGACTTCAACAACGTCGCGGATTCGTATGTCGTCCGGCAAGTTGGCATTCAGAGCTAGGGAAATGCGTTGGAGCGGAACGGCATGCCCACCAAGGATATGAACATGAGCAACTTGAAGACGAGCATGAACGCCACTATCGGTTCGACCAGAGCCTACAACAGAGCAAAGAACGCCAAAGACGGCGTGGCATGCTGCTTCGACGAGCTCCTGGATCGTTGTTCCGTTAGGCTGGCGCTGCCAGCCAGCATAGCTCGAGCCATCATATTCGATGGCTAGTGCTATGGCACGCGTTTGAGTGGTAACAGTGTTGGGCGTCATGCGAGGTTCGTGTGCAAGTTATGGTGTCATGGGCAGATGACGAGTATGGAGTTCGCGAACTAGGGCTGAACCACAAACACATCGCGTCCGCCACTCATCGCCAAGTGGCCGGCATATCCACCAATAACGTTGTTAAGCACGCGAACATCGCGAAGTAGGAGACCCCGCCAATGTGCCTTTGCATGTATGCGTGCTCGCACAACGAGTGCGGCTTGTCGAAGCTCGGTACCAAAGCGATCACGAATGTGGGGAGGTGCAACACATTGAACAAAACCAGTTTCATCTTCAATTGTCACAAACAACACACCATGCGCTGTCGGCGGTGACTGACGAAGAATCACAATGCCAGCAACCGTAATTTCTGGCAATGCAGATCCTCGAGCATGTTCGTCGACGGTTAGCCGAAACGCAGTTTCTATGGTGCGTATTTCTAGGTCGTTCAGACTTCGACGGTATAACGTCATAGGGTGGACGCGTGCAGCGCCATGCGACGTGTAATCATACGCCAAGCGCTCTTGGGCCTTCATCGGAGGTAGCTGCGGAATATCCTCGGCATCAACGAGTGGAAGATCGAATAGTGTTTGTTGCGCCTCGTTACCCCGATGATGCCGTCGAGCAACCACACCAAGCTCCCACAGCGCTGTTCGACTATTCTTCGATACCTCGTCGAGTGCTCCGCTCAAAGCCAACCCCTGCAGTGCATCGTAAGGGGCACCGGAACGAACATAGAGATCTTCGACGGATACGAACGGGCGTTCCGCCCTAGCCCATACGATTGACTGCGCTACATCGGTAGAACAATGTGATACCGACGTTAGTGGTTTTCGTATCGCCAAACGCCCTTCGTTAGTTTGTTCAACTCGATACCGTAGCCCAGACGTTGAAATGCTGGGCAAGAGCATCTGAACACCACATCGTCTGGCTTCTTCTTCAAGTGTCATCAGGTTATAGAAACCCGGCCTATGCTGCATGAATGCAGCAAGGTAGGCAGCAGGGTAGTAGTGCTTGAGCCACGCGCTGTGATATACGATGCGAGCAAACGCTGCAGCATGCGAACGACAGAATCCGTAGCCAACGAAGTGTGATACCTTCTCGTAAACCACGTTAGCATCGGCATGGGTTACTCCACGTGCCATTGCTCCGTTAATGAATCGCTCGCGCATAGCCTCCATTGCTTCGCGGTCGCGGTTTTTCGACACAAGCACACGAAAGTCGTCAGCTTCGTCGAGAGGCATACCGGCAAACCGATGGGCAATCTCCAGCACCTGCTCCTGAAACAAGATGATGCCCAAGGTGTCGCCCAAAAGATCTTCCAAGTGCGGGTGCAAGTGTACTACCTCTTCGAGGCCCCTGCGGCGGCGCACGTAGGGGTGGACCATGCCCCCTTGCAATGGACCAGGACGAAAGAGCGCCACTTCGGTGATGAGGTCGGCAAAACATTCAGGTTGATGCTGAGCAAGCAGGTGCATTTGGCCTTGCGACTCGATTTGAAAGACGCCCAAGGTTCGCCCTTGTCGCATCATTGCATAGATGTTTTCATCATCGAGAGGTACATCATCGAGAGGTACATCATCGAGATTAATCTGTTCACCGGTAGAGAGTTCTACATTCTCAAGGGTCTCACTTATACAGGCCAGCATGCGAAGTCCAAGCACGTCGAACTTCACAAGTCCCATGGCCTCGACGTCGTCCTTATCAAACTGCACCACCGTTACACCGTTTGCCGACATTTGTACGGGCGTACGTTCCCATAGGGGGCGCTGCGACAATATCATGCCACCGGAGTGTTGGCCTAGGTGACGCGGTGCCCCTTCTATGTGTTCAACGAGGGTTAACAGTGTATCAAGCAGTGGTGCCTGGCCAACTACTTCGGCCATAGCTTGGGCATACTTTCTAACGGGATGGTTACTGTAGCCAGGAACACTTTTGCTAAGACGAATGGATATGTCGTGTGGCCAGCCCAATGCCTTGGCGGCATCGCGCACGGCCATACGCAGGCGATAGGTGATAAGTGTTGCTGTCATGGCCGTATGATCGTGCCCAAATCGTTGTTCCATCCAGGCAATCATCTCAGCGCGTCGATCTGAGTCAAAGTCTACATCAATGTCGGGCGTTCCTTTACGGCCTTTATGCAGGAAGCGCTCGAACAGTAGATTATGTTGAATGGGGCAAACACCGGTAATGCCCAGCAGGTAGGCCACGATGGAGTTGGCGGCCGAGCCGCGACCGGACGTACGGATACGACGTCGGCGGGCTTCAAGAATCACTTCGTGTACAACAAGGAAGAAATCGGCTAGGCCAAGATCGCTAATGACGTCTAGCTCGTGTTTGAGCTGTTGTTGTGCCGTCTCTTTGATGGTTGTTGCGCCGTACTTGCCAGGGAATGCATCGTGGCATAACGTCTGTAGTCGTTCAGCGGGGTTATCATTCGGTGCCAGTTTAGCTTTGGGTGGCTCTACTTCGGCACTAAGCACTGTTACACAGCATTGAGCAGCCAGCGTTGCTACATTCTGAAATGCATCCTGATATGGTATTCGCCGCTGAAGTTCATCAAGACGGCGCAGGCAGCGAGCGTCATTTACTGGGCGTTCGTCGTGATGGTCGAATACGTTAATGCCAAGCCGTATGCAGGTCATTGCGTCATAGATAGCATAGTCGTCGGCAATGGCATGGCGAACGTCGCAGCCAACAATGGTAGGGATAGAGAGCTGAGTAGCGGCATCATGGAGGCGTTCGATGGTGGCGCGCCATCCTGGACGGTCGTAGTCGTTAAGTTCTACAAAGAGTTGTCCTGTGGCATGTGAGCGAAGGGTATCGAGCCACAGGTGTAGATCGGCATTGCGCCGTTCTTCGGCGAGCATGGAGGCACGTCCTTCACGTCCTGCTGTGAGGATTGCAACCGATGGATCGAGCGTTGTGAGCGCCACGAGATCTGCGTGGGGATTCAACCTATTGGCACCATGCATTGCCGTTAGTAGTCTACACAGCGAGGCATAGCCTTCTTGTTTTGTAGCCACAAGTACAAGGTGGGCCCCATCGATACAGACTTCAGCACCGATAATGGGTCGAAGGTTATGCAGCAGGCAGGCACGTTCTAACTCGACAGCACCATAGGTGCCGTGTAGGTCGGTAAGGGCAAGCGCGCCGTGGCTGCAAGCCGCGGCGCGCTGGGCAAGCGTAGCTGGAGCCGATGCCCCTTGCAGGAAGGAGTAGTACGAGCGAGTGTGAAGTGAGCCGAACATTGGGAATTAGTCGGCGATACGGGAGAGAATCCACCGAGGGCCTATGGAGTAGATTTCCATGACAGCTGCATTGGTGCGAACAAGCAGGTAGCGGCGCGTTTCATCACGAGTCCACCACTGACGGCGCGAGGACCACGAGTCTAGCACATCGATAACTTGATGTGAAGTATGGCGCCATAGCAAGGACTGCGGGATTCCATTCGGTGGAGATACGTCAATGGGTTCATGAATCAGGCGCATTGGTGAATGTCCACGGAATAATCGAATGCGACATCTCGGGGAGGTATGCGTTTGGGGTGTGAAGATCGACGCGACGAAGAGCCTGCGGGAAGCGGCGAGCAAGGATACGAGCGACGTCAAGCGCTGAGGGTGATGGAGCAAAGAGATCCAGTTGGGCAGGGGCGGGAAGGTGTAGATGGCGTAATGTAATGGCAAGCGATGTACAAAAGCGCTGAGGTGCGATTACGTCGCGCAGTAGAATGTTGGCAACGCTGTGCAGATGTCGATGCTCGTTGGTAGGAGACTTGAGCAGGCGGCTAGCTCGAATCGTGGCTGGCTGGCCGCGCTCGGTAACACGCAGTTCCAGCATACCGCACACACGATCGTCGAGGGCGTTGAGGGCTACCTCGACGGTGTGATGTAGTGCTTGCTGTAAGGCACCGGGCTCACGCTGTGCTGGATCGAGATATGTTACATAGTCGACCACAGGCGGTGGCTGATAGAGCGGAATTGGGGAGTGATCGCCAATGCTGGCAAGCAGACCATGAATGGCCAAGCCATCTCTACCGAACTGTGCTTGGAGATGACGTTGGGTGAGTTGCTGGAGATGTGCAAGCGTACGTAATCCGAACATGTGAAGACGTTCGATAGTGTCGGCATCAACGTTGATATAGGCAAGAAGATCAACAGACCAATCGGCCAGCATTGTCGCGAGTGTATCGTTGCCCACAATGCGCAGCGTGCCGATACCTGTACGCAACGCAGCAAGGAGGGCTGCTGTGCGAGTAGGTCCAATACCGGCACGTCCATTGAGCTCGGCAGTCACATCAAGTAGGGATTGATGATGAAGGACGTCGACGAAGGCAATACCATAGCCAGCGTCGGCTACGTAAGGACTAAGAGTATGACAGCGCTCTAAGACTGTCGTCCATGCCGCAAGCTCTACATGAGGTTCACGTTCAACGAAGATAGCTTCGGGGAAAAGAGCTGCAGCTCGATGCTGCGCATCACCGATGCGCAGACCACGCTGGGCCAAACATGATGTACGGGCTACGATGCGCTGGCGTGAAACAACACCTACGGGCTGGTTGCGATAACGCATCATGCGCAGAGCAGCAGCCGAGAAATCGTCAATTACTACACAACCAATCATTGCTCGTTCACAACTGCTTGATACATGAACGAACAACACCCACAATAACGAAGTCCATGTCGGCTGTGATAGGAATGTCCTTGTGTCGCCTGTTCTCTGCTCGTAGGTAGGGGGCTTCGTCGACAACCAGATAGCGCTTCACGGTAAGCTCGCCAAATACCTTTGCAATAACGATTTGTCCAGGTTTGGGCTGTAGCGAACAGTCAACGATGAGCATGTCGCCGTCGGCAATACCAGCGTCAGACATCGAATCGCCAACCACACGAATGAAGTAGGTACTCTCTGGATGCTCCAGAAGCATGGTGGCTAGGTCGACCTCACTATCGATAGTATCATCGGCCGTTACAGGGCTACCTGCGCTAACTCCTAGTGCTAACAACGGGATACGTATGCCCGAGGAACGGTCGGAGGGGCGTGCTCCACGAACAACCACGGCTGCCTCTGTTGGTGCCCCGCTACCGGTAAGCAGCCACGGAACGGAAACGGAGTGTTCACGCGCCAGCTTGGCTAGTACAGTGTGGGGCACACTGGTGCGCCCTGCTTCCCAGGAATACACGGTAACGCTGCGGACGCCCACATAGGCGGCGTAATCGGCAACCGACATGCGCAGGACGTCTTCGCGCATTGCGCGATGACGCGCCCCTAGTTCGACTTTGTTCATGATCAACCTCTATACGTTTTGTAGAAGTGCAATTCTACGAAACGTAGAGATGATATGCAAACGAGTCGTTACACTCAGTAGGGGAACATCTGTTAGTACCCCCGCTCTTCGATGATGGCGAGCAACCGGTCAAAGAGGACGTTATAGGGGATCAACTCATTCATGCTGATTGGGCTACCAACGGCAATAGGCATAGCTAGTTCATCGAGTAAACGCCGGTACTGATTGCGAAAAAGCGACACATCAAACGAACAGTTAGACAAAGCTGTGAAAGCTCGGATAATCAGCTGGTCACGAGCATGGTAGTTAGATCGAATATAGCGACACAAATAAACTCTCAAAGACTGCGTTCGGTTATACACCGCATCGTAATCTGCGCTATAAACACTGTACGCTAACGACAAGACTATACACTGAAAATTCGACTCGTCTTTATCTTCGTATAACGTTGGCACTGAATTCAGAAATGTAGTCAGTCTGAACTTTGTAAGAGCCTCACCCGAACTACTGAGAAGACCAAGTGACTGCAACAAGACACGATAGGCATCGAATAGTAAAAGCCTCTCCTGGACGAAAGAGGACTCAACAACGAAAGACTGTGATGGATACCACCGACGAAGAAAAGAATAAAATGCATCATAATCCTGACTCATAATAAGAACAAGAGCACGCAATTCGATAGCAAGAACGAAGTTATAGCCCGACGGATTAAAATACGAAAGTAAATCATTCGACTCCATCAAAGCTCTTTCAATCTCTCGAATCTGCAACAATGCGTAAGTACGAGATAATTTGAGTTCTCCAAAACGACTTGGCTGATGATACTTGGGATTATCTGCAAGGTACTTCTCAAAAACACTGCAGGTGTTCAGGATTCGATCTACATCATGCTCAAACATCGAAGCGGCGACTGTAAGACGAAATACGTTAAGAGTCAAACTATGCGAAGGAGTATCTTGAAGAAATACGTTTGCCCGTCGTAAATACTCGTTAGCAACATCAGCTTTCTTAATGTTATTGTGCTCACAATAGTCAAGAAGCGGAATGTGATCAAGAAATACTTCAGTCTCAAGTTCATTACTAAAACGACGAATTAAGTTCCTGACTCTTAACGATATCTGGCTAAACTGAGCCATGGAATTCGAACGAGAGGATGAAGTCAACAGCACCAGTGAGTGCATTAACTCAGAAAGTGTGTTGTCCTGTTCGCGCGACTTATTTACATTCTTAATTGCTATTGATGTTGC
The DNA here is from genome assembly GCA_022842685.1 of Candidatus Kapaibacterium sp. GTDB lineage: Bacteria > Bacteroidota > Ignavibacteria > Kapaibacteriales > Kapaibacteriaceae > JALHPC01. The sequence goes on along the minus strand of JALHPC010000020.1, from coordinate 9,843 downwards.
AACAGAACGATTGGCCTTCCTGAGTAATAAAGCTGAAGTATAGTGCAGCTGCATCTGACGTAGCTGTGCTGCTGAGTATTCAGATAATCCAAAACTGGCAACATCGACGTCAAGAACACTATCTAAAGCCCTCTCAAGTACTCGATACTTTAACGTGCGGTAGCTCTGGGGTATTTGACTAGTGCCGTAGAGATGAAGTGTAGCTTCATCATCGGATTTGTACTTGTCCTCCAATAAGTTATCAATAAACTTTGCGAGAATGCTTTTGGGATTATGAAGCTCAGGGTATACTTGGTTCAGATCTTTAACGCCATCCAGCATTCGCAGTAGACTTCCAATGGCTCTAATGTCGGTAGAATTCATTTAAGCGAACTTGATAGATAGATTACGATATAGAACAATTTAATAAGGAATCAACAATCACTTCGTATGGAATGATTTCGTTAACTTCGTTGCCATGTCTCATATCCTTCGTTTGCTCTAGATCACTCATCATAGACTCGAGATACTTTCCATCTGCCTTAGCCTCATCGAACGATCGTGATAGATACTGAAGTATCTTAATGAACACTCTTGCTCTTTCAAACTGAGGCTCTTTAAGATAGCGAAGAGAATAAGTTCTCAGATACTCGGATCTCCTCTCTGCATCATCAAATTTTCGTTTGACTAGCAGAAAACAAATATGACTTACGATCACAAGATAGTTGGAGTACTTCTTTTCTTTAGAGAACTCCGGGACAGAATTTAAGTAAGTTATTAGTCTGAAGTTTTTGTTTTGGACTCGATCATCATCATCATCCTTTATTAAGTTAAGTTCCTTAGCTAGATGAAGATAAGCAGAATAGGTTGTCCATCTCTCCTGCATGACAAGTGGAAGTGCTTGATATCGACTGTCATTTAGGGCTTCGTTGTGAAAGAACAGAGCGCTTTCGAAGGCTTTCGCATTCATTGCTGCTGTATAGCCAATATCAACAGCAAGATACCAATTATTACCCCCTTTGTTGAAGCTGTTCATGCAGATTCGAGACATATCAACGGCAGTATCGAATTGTCTCATCGCGCTGCAAGCAATTGCTTTCATCAGAGAAAACTCACCAACTCGGGCTGGCAGGCTTAGGTGTTCGTTCTCCGAGAAGTAGCTTAAGGCTTCATCACAAACAAGTATTAGATCATGGTATTCGAAGTTGCTCTCGTGATAGGTCGATTTAAGACGAAAGTAGTTTAGATTCAGGGTGTTGGTGCTGTAGGTGTTGCGTAGATTTTCTATTCTGTCAATGGCGGCCTTGTAGTCAAACGGTTCGTTTCTTGTGCTTACTTGTTTACTCGTAATAAGAAGTGTTTGGTCTAAAAGGTAGTCAGACTCAAGTTCTGCTCGTTGTATGTCTAGTAGTTGAGACAATTTCGAATCATATTGGTTGTAGGTTCGATTATTGCGCAACAGGGCCATTGATGTTCGCAAAGAGTAGCAAAGTGCTATTTGCAAGTCAGTAAAATGAAACTTGTCAGCGATACTCAATGTACGCTCGGCCAGTTGAACGCCGGATTTACGAGATGCAAAGCGCATCAACGTCTGTGCAGCTACCGTGTTCCTTGAACACTTGTAGTACATTGTCAGATAAAGCGAATGTTCCGGTTGTTTGACTTGCAGATTCAGGAGTGCGGCAAGCAGTCGGTCGTAGACACGTGACTTCAGGGTGCGATACCTTTGATCTGTACGGTTACCACCATAGAGCTGACTGGCTGCTTCGTCATCGTCGCGATACTGGTTGTCGATGATGCCTTTAACGTAGGTTGTGGTGACACTTTGGGCAGATTCGGCGTCAAGAAGCTCAGGAAAGACCCTCTTGATGTCTGCCTTCAATGTAACAACTCGCATGATTTCTTTGAGTGTCTCCATGAACTAAAGTATCAGACGAAAGGTGATAAGGTCAAGCGATTCAATGAGATAGCAGAAGTGGCAATGTCGGTCGAGTCGAAATAAGTGGCCAAAAACCCATGTAACAAATCGGCATGTTTTGTCCTAGCATTGGCGTCACATTTGCCCGAAGTTTGTAACGCATTCGATGAGAACAGTGCTCGTTGGATGTCTAAGGCAGCAAACAATCAACAAACATACAACTCGGAGTACTTCCATGGAAACCATCATCGCGATTCTCGTCTACTTTGGACTGATGTCGTTCGGAGAGACGACACTTACCCCTCCAGTGTATCAGTATCAGATTCAGAACAATCAACAACTGATAAAGTACTATCAGACCGAGATGGATGAACTACAAGCGGTTCGTGCGTTGATCGATCGCCAAGAGCTAAACTAGTCTCACATCATAAGGCGGCCTTGGGTTGGATTACACATAATCTAAGATCAGTGATCAGCCCGTCCACCAACGTGGAAAAGTCCACAAGCGAAAAAATTGAACAATTCAACAAACAAAAAGTAAACAAGAAAGACATTCCTATGCGCGCACTCCCTTACATCATCGACCGCGGCGAAGAAAACTAAGTCGTTGTAATACAACACTTTAACGGAGACTACCTATGTTAGACATGCTCCCAGTTCGGAACTGTATGCACTTTATGGCCCCTTCGACCCTCGACATGTGGTCGGCTGCCGATGTGCCCGGAGTCGTTGGCGTGCTTCGCCGCGATTCAGACGGACAGTACACTGTTATTGACGCCTTCAGTGTCGACCGCATACCAGATGCCGATGCATTGCTCCATGACGACCGGATAGCGATGTGGATTGAGCAAGCCGGCGGTATTGATGCCCTACGATTTGACACGTTTATGATGCCGTCAGCACCAGTATCGCGTCGGCGTGACGTGGTGACACTGTTGCAGCGAAGCTGTGGCTTTCGCCCTTCGGCATCACCTGCCTATGCCCATGCTGTGTAACGTCGGCTACGTGCTAGGTAGGTGAAGTGCCTGCGCGTAGCCCGACGTTCTTTCAAACCTATAATCGGTGCTAACGTCAGTAACACGCGGCTTACGCACCACACAAAAGAAAGCGCCTCAGATACTTCCAACATGTGTTGGGTCTATCTGAAGCGCTTTGTTCGTTAACGAACGAAGTTAACCTTCCAACTATCAACGACTTACGACTTCGTACAATCCTAATGGCAGATTAGCGGAGAGAGTCAAGGAGTGCATTAACCTTCTCCATGGTCACATTCTCGTGGAAGGTCTCGTTGATAGCAATCATTGGCGCACCGCCGCACGCTCCCATACACTCAACTTCTTCCAAGCTAAATGTACCGTCGGCAGTTGCCGAGTTATTCTCGCATCCTAGCCGCTCTTTTACGGCTTGAAAGATCTCGGTGCCCCCTCGCAACATACACGAAACATTGGTACACACCTGGACGTGGTGCTTACCCATGGGCTTCTTGAAATACATCGTGTAAAAGGTAGCGACCCCTTTGACGTGGGCGTAGGGAAGATTCATTACGGATCCGACGTATTGCATAACGTCTTCCGACAGCCAGCCCCACTTCTTTTGCGCCATCCACAGCACCGGCATGATTGCCGCCTTAGAATCGGGATACTTGGCCTTCAATGCCTCAACGTGATGCAGTTCGTCGGCTGTAAACTCAATCATCATATAAGTAGGGGTTAGAGTGAATGGCACCAGCGCAAAGATAGCAATCGCAACGGAGCTAACGAGAGGGCCGCATGCGCTTAACAAACAGCTTGGCACCTATCCATATCCGTAACGCCGTTACAAGCTTGTGAGCCGTTCTAACACGAAACGTCTTACTGTACACTCGATAGTCGTTAAGCTCAATCTTCTCAAGCAATCGATAATAAATGGCATCCATGATTTCGGCAGCTACCATCGTGACACGTTCGTCAGGACGTAGTGCCTGGCGAGCCTTGTGATAGTACTCTCGTGCTCGTTGAGACTGGAACTCCATAAGAGAAATGAACCGCTCATCATATACCTCGTTCTCAAGGTCTTGCGGTCGGTAGCGAAAACGTTCTAGATCTTCTAAAGGAAGATAGATGTATCCACGATCCTTATCGTGCTTGACATCGCGGATGATGTTTGTAAGCTGCAACGCATAGCCAAGATTGATGGCATATTGTTGCGTCTCTTCATGCCGATAACCAAAGATCTCGATGCTCATTAGACCAACAACACTTGCAACAGCATAGCAGTACTCTTTGAGCTCGGCAAAGGTTTGGTACGTTCGCTGGCGTAAGTCACGCTCGCAACCATCAATAACCGTAAGAAGATACTGTTGCGGGATTCCATATCGTCGAACTACCTTACCTAGCTGCTCCAATCCAGGAGGGGGCACCGCAGCATGATAGAGCTGACTTATGGCAGTGCGCCATGCGTCAAGTTGAGCGCGCTTAGAGGCAATTGTCACATCGTCGAGCGATGGATTGTCGTCGACAATGTCGTCGATTCGACGACAGAACGCATAAATAGTGGAAATGGCTTCGCGCTCCTCGCGAGGTAGAAACGAGAACGAATAATAGAAGTTCGTGGTGTGTCCTTGAGGCCACAACACAGACATCATGCCATCAGAGGCGTCCACGTTACGTGATTCTATCGGAGGCCGTTGCTCCATCGTCCCGTTAGTAAGGCCACAAGTGCCCAAAGATAGTCAGTCCGGCCGAGTATCGGTCGGTACGTTGGAAGGCGAGTGGCATTCTGTTCACAATCAGCGAGAATCCGAGTGGCTGTAGCGATAATGAGCTTCAGTTCCCACCGAAGTCGACCACGAACGTGACGAACCACGGCAGATCCGCGACGTAACCGACCACGTGCTATCGCTAGTCCATCCAGTAAGGTCGCATGATTACCCTGACGTTCGCAATCCTCAAGCGGTAGGTAGGTTCGTCCGCGAGGAAGGTCAATCGATAAGTCCTGCCAGAAGTTAACGAGTTGAAGTCCGGTACATACGTCGTCGCTTAATGTAAGGGCCGCAGCATCGCGAACGCCGGCTATCGACAGGACGAGTCTGCCGACGGGGTTGGCCGAGCGGGAGCAATAGTCGAGAACATCACTCCAGGTTGTTGGACGGATAAACAACGCGTCCTGGCGAAATGCCGACAATAGATCTAGCAACAACTGTGAATCTAGCCGGCACGCCACTATCGTATGTGACAAGGCAACTCCTAGATGGGAATCATCTGAAACCTCGCCAGCAGCCCATTGTAGGACGTTTCCGACGAGTTCATCTAGGCGCTTCACACGCAGTTCTGCCTCGGACGTCCATGGTTCATCTGCTATGTCGTCGGCCGTTCTGCTGAAGGCATAGACAGCATAAATATGGGGTCGCATCGCTTTAGGAAGCAGGATGGACCCCACAGGGAAATTCTCGTAATGGGAGGTAGCGAGTTCCTCGCACCACCGGTACGCCTGAGAAAGACGCTCGGCCGAGATAGGCCGATGCATCTTAGTTGCGTGCGTCCCGCTCGTCCCGAACGTCAGCTACTTCACGTTGCTTGTTCAACCAGTTGTAGTACGCCCCTGACCTAACCTTCGAGGCAATTGCATCAATAGTAGCCGACTTCTGTGCAGCGAATGCCTTTGCGTCGACGGCATTCCGATTAGTAACCTGCATGATAAACCATGCTCGATTTCCCTGAATAGCATCAGAGATAGTTCCAACAGGCAACTGGAAAGCACGATTGGTTGCGGTGAATTCGCCGCCGTAGCCTTGTAGCTGACCATTGTTACGGAGTTGGGTCATTACACGAACTTCAAGAGTCGAGTCAATGCTCTTAACGTTTTCAAGACCGACACTCTTAACGCGTTGCGCCAAATCCTTGGCACGATTACCTAACATGCCCATCTTCTTACGATGCTTCAACGTTGTGGTAATCTCTTCCTTGACATCTGCCAACGGTTTGATACCCTCTTCGCGTACTTCGCTTACTTGGGCAATAACAATGCCGTACTGCTTGATATCGAAGGTCTTACACTCACCCTGCTTCGAAGCAAACGCCCAGTTGGTAAGTGACCTAGATCCCATAATGGGAGAGCGCATTTCGAAGAACGGCGTCTCCGCAACGGTTGTCTTTAGGTTGTAAGCAACTGTATCAATGGAAATGCCAGACGAGATGTCGTCTGCAGCCTTCTTGGCTTGCGCCAACAGCGTCTGCCTTGTGTTATTCGAAATGCTTGGCTTGAACGTAATCTGGCTATAGCTCAGCTCTTCCGAGCGCTTGTCGATTACCTTGATGATGTGGTAGCCAAAGGATGTCTCAACAGGTCCTACAATCGATCCAGGCGTTGCTGCCATAGCAGCATCCTCAAACGGTTTCACCATCTGACCAGCCCCGAAGTAGCCCAGGTTGCCACCATTTTGGGCAACGCTTGGATCACCGGACTTCTCACGAGCAAGAGTCTCAAAATCCTCTCCCTTTTTAGCTCGGGCGAGGACTTTTTCTGCTTCGGCCTTCGCTGAATCTTTGTTTTCGTTAAACTTGATCAAGATATGGCTTGCATTTACCTGCTGATTGACACCACTGCGGCGCCCCTCCAGGCGTAGATACGTAACACCCTCCGGCATTGTAAGAGGACCGAAGACTTCACGTTCTGCCATCGACTGTAACACAAGAGAAACCGTTGGAGGCACGTTATTGAGCTGCGCGAAATCCGACGTGGTTCCGTTATAGGTACCCATCGCCGCAGTGAACGCAGAGTCGCGTCCGCCTGGCGTAGAAACAGCATCAAGTGCAGCCTGAAGCTTCGCGCTGCGCTTGAACACGTTTGCAGTGTCGTTGGCAGAAGGCACAATTGGTAGCACAATGGTGCGAATCTTACGTGACGGGCGCTGCGGATAGAACTGCTTATTCCGCTCATAGTAGGCAGCAACTTCACCGTCGTCTACCTTCACAGCATCATCGCGAATCGAGGACGGGTCTAATGCGACGAATTGAACATCTGCTGTAGAATTCTGATTGATGTAATCGTACAGAGCATATGTTGGCGATACAATGTTGCCACCTGCAGAAAGTGCTCCCTGAAGTGCCTCATCAAGTTTTGAGGAACGTAGGTAATCCTCAATCTGACGAATTCTCGTACGGAAGTCGGCTACGGCCTTAAGCTTGTCGGCTTCGGGTGCATTGCCGTACAACTCCATCAGATAGTCAGGATTCGTCATTACGTCCACGTACAACTGGTCGTTTACCTTACCGGTTGAGTCCTTAAACATCGCCGTCAAGTAGTCAGGACGCTGTATAAAGAAAATCTCGCGAATCTCTTCGTTCGTGATGCGTAATCCCATACGCTCGGCCGCTTGCTTGCGAAGCAACTCACCAACCATCATCTCGAACACCTGCTCGCGAACTTGTTCGTCGTCTACCTCCTGGTTGGGATTCTGCTGCTTTTGGTTTTCGATGGTCTGGCGGACACGTTCTTCAAACTCAGCAAGTGTGACATCGTCACCGTTCACAGTCATCACAACCGTCTTGGTTGGATCCTGCATGCCTTGCGTGTTGCTGCACTGCGAGTCCTGAATCACCATGAAAACGATGAACAGTACGGCAATGACTGCCATGAATACTGGTGATGCCTTACGAATGCGGGTAATTGCGCCCATACGGGAGACTGCTCCGGAATGAGGTGATAAAAATGCCAGTCACTCAGGTTACGAGCTGACCATAAGGCGGCAAAGATACATGGATGGAGTGATTCGTCAAGCATGCCACAACGGCGTTTGGCATTGGCAATCTCCTTCGCCATCTTTGTATCACTATGTCTGCACCATCTCTTGACACACGACATCTAGACCTGCGCATCGTGCCCACAGCAGAAGTTCTTCTGCACGAACGAACCGATCCCGAGAGGGTTCGCCGGCTTACGGCCGCGCTCATAGATGCCAATGTTCTACGTAATCCGCCGGTTGTTGCTCAGATTCAGGACGGCCGCTTCGTCGTACTTGACGGTGCCACTCGTACAACTGCCATTCGTGAACTGGGAATCAACCACATTCTCGTTCAAGTCGTTGATTATGGCCACAACGTCGACCTTAACACGTGGCACCATCTTCTTCGCCCACGAGCGTACGAAACCGTTATCCAAGCCCTAGCGCACTTTCCAAACGCCGACGTCGTGGAGTGCTCAGTAGAAGAAACTCATGCACTTCTCTCGTCGAAAGGGGCAGCGGCAGCCGTCGCGTCAGCCGACGGTAAGGCCTACGCACTTTCTACACCTTCCCAATCGCAGATCGCCGAGTTGCTCTGCAATCTTGTCGACCTGTATGGCGGTTTTGGTGAAATCTACCGCATCGCCAACGAAGACCTCGATGTGGCAATCCGTGCGTCTGACGACGTCAGAGGTGTCGTGCTCTTTCCTTCGTGGACTCCTGCCGACATTATCGCCGCGGCAACTACCCCCGCTCTCTTGCCAGCAGGTATCACTCGGCATGGTATCCATGGACGTGCTCTCAACGTTAACTTGTCGCTCGACATGTTGTCGATTTCGGCCGGCCTTGATAGCAAACGAGAGTGGCTCGACGCCTGGCTTCGAAAGAAAATGACAGCTCGCAAGGTCCGGTACTATCATGAGGCCGTCTTTCTCTTCGACGATTGACGTAGCTTTGCGCCATGAGTATGACGATTGGACCATATACCGTTGACGTCGTCGAAACGGGCTCGTTTGCCCTCGATGGGGGAGCCATGTTCGGCGTAGTACCAAAACCACTATGGGAACGTGCTTATGCGCCATCCGACGCAAGGAATCGAATTCCTATGGTTGCTCGTTGCTTGCTTCTTCGCTCCGAACACCACGTTATCTTAGTCGATACAGGAAATGCCCGGCATATGCCAGAGAAGCTTCGCGAGATCTACGCCATCGATGATTCCGTTGCGTCGCTTGATCATTCGCTTCAGCGATTTGGTGTCTCTCCCAACGACGTGACCCACGTCGTGCTTACCCACCTCCATTTCGACCATGCAGGGGGCACCGTTGTACCTGAAGGGGCATCCTTCGTGCCTCGTTTTAACCAAGCTCGACACTTCGTGCAAGCCGAACATCTGCGATGGGCCGAACAGCCAACCGAGAAGGACCGCGCTTCGTTTCTGCCTGAGACTTGGCGAACACTACAAGAGCATGACCTTCTTGATGTGGTAGAAGGAGATGTAGAGATTCTCCCTGGTGTGTCCGTGGAGCGACTCTATGGTCATACCTCAGCAATGCAGGCCGTTGTTGTGAACGATGGTTCATCGACAATACTGTTTGCGGCAGACTTGATGCCAACAGGTGCCCACGTGCCGGCACCGTACGTTATGGGATACGATAACGAGCCACTGAAAACGATTGCAGAAAAGAAACGCCTGTTGCCTCGCGCAGTCGAGGAGAATTGGATTGTCGTCTTCGAACACGATGCTCTCCGACAGGCAGGACGCGTGATCCAAACGGAACGAGGATTTACATTAGGCGAAGAACTCGTTATCACTCCATCAATCTGATGGTATTCGAGGAACGAGTGATCAATGATGTGCGATTTCGGCGGGTGTGCCGTAGCGTCGATGTCTCAGAACGCCGTGGTCATCGCATCGACATATCGCTGCATCAAGACGTAGCACTGTTCCGGGTAAATGGTGTTATAAAAGCCGTTAGCAACGTCTGCCCACACAAGCACGAGCCCGTCTTATGCAATGGCGTGGTTGCCGATGGGACTGTGCAATGCCCGCTTCACGGCTGGACGTACAACCTGACGAGTGGTCAGCCGCTTGTAGGATCGGCTGGGCTCAAAACGTATCGGGTGTTCGAAGAGGCAGGACATGTTTGGCTAGAAGTCGAGGCCGACGATGCTCCACCGTGGGCATCATGGTAAAATCAGGTCCGGAGGAACAATAGCTCTCAACGTAAACAGGTCTGTCGCGCGC
>JALHPC010000019.1 GCA_022842685.1 Candidatus Kapaibacterium sp. | reverse complement strand
CTTCACACAAGAGATCTACATCTTCCAAATCTTTCAACAGAATGTAGTCTGGGCAAGGGGCAACGACGCAGACAAGTCGATCACGTTTCAGACGAGAGAAGGACTGAGCGTGAACGGCGACTTTGGTATCAGCTATGCCGTTATACCCGACAGCGTTACGTCGATCTTTCAGCGATATCGCGTGGGCTTGGACGAAATCACCGATCTCTACCTTCGCAACGAGGTGCGCGACGCACTTAACCTTGTAGCATCCGAAATGGACATCGAGGCTGTCTACGGTGCCGGACGCCAGGTACTCCTCAACCGCGTCGACACCTTGGTAAAGCGGCGTATCGACGGCATGGGAATCACGGTAGACCGTATCTATAGCATAGGCGACTTCCGCTTGCCACCTCGCGTCGTGCAAGCCATCAACGGCAAAATCGAGGCCACGCAGTTAGCGCAGCAACGCGAGAACGAAATCCGCGAGGCCGAAGCCGAAGCGCTTAAGCAACAAGCGAAAGCTCGTGGCGAGGCAGAATCGGCCGTCATCCGCGAAAAGGCCCAGGCCGACATCACCATGCTTCGCGCCAAGGCGAAAGCCGATGCCATGATGCTAGAAGCAAAGGCCGAAGCCGACGCAAACGAACTTCGCATGAAGTCGCTGTCCCAGCCGCTGATACAGTACGAACTGCTTAAGCGTTGGAACGGGTCGCTGCCAACGGTTACCGGCGGCACCATGCCCCTGCTAGACGTGCAGTCAATCATGCAGGGAAAAAGCGCTCCTACCCGTTAAGATAGGGGCGTAACATACTGCTGCTCTCGCGGCCGAGCGAGCGCTTCGCGTACCCAGCGACCGCGCTCCTCGGCCGTCTTGCGTACTGCAAGACGCTCCTTGTTGCATGGCCCGTCGCCGTTAATCACGCGCTTAAACTCGTCCCAATCCGGATCGCCATACGTCCATTTGCCAGTAGCCGGATCCTTGGCTAACTCTGCATCGGGCACGGTAAGACCCAGCTCGTAAATCTTTGGCACATACTGATTGAAGAACTGCTGGCGCATATCGTCGTTCGATGCCATTTTCACCTTCCAACGCATGAGCTTTTCCGTGTGCTGGCTTGCGGTGTCTGGCGGGCCAAAGAAGTGCATAATTGGGCGCCACCAGCGGTTGAGTGCTTCTTGAACCATGGTTCGCTGCGTTGGCGTACCCGTTGCCAGCGTAACAACGTTGTCGTATCCGTACTTGAGGTGGAACGACTCCTCTTGGCAGATACGCTCAAGCGCACGACAATACGGAGCGTACGATCCCTTTGAATTCGCAACCTGATTGATGATTGCTGATGCGTCGATAAGCCATGCAATCACGGCCGTGTCGGCCCATGTAAAGGCCGGATAGTTGAACACATTGGAATACTTCGAACGGCCATTGATGAGGTCGTCAAGCATTCGCTCACGTGGCTTACCCAACGTCTCGGCCGCTGAGTACAGGAGCTGAGCATGGCCGACTTCGTCTTGCACCTTGGCCATTAGAGCCATCTTGCGCTTAAAGCCCGGCGCTCGCGTAATCCACGTACCCTCTGGCAATGCGCCAATGATTTCGCTGTGAGCATGCTGCTCGATCATGCGAATCAACTGCCGACGGTATTCGGCTGGCATCCAATCGTGCGGCTCGATTTTTTCGCCGGCAGCAATGCGTGCCTCGAACTCCGCAAGTTTTACGGGGTCGTCAGCAGGTGCATCCTTGCCAGGTCCGTCTACAATCGTAATGTTTCCGTACATGTCTGTCTCCTGTTACACAGTGTCGTTAATTCAACTTCTTGGTTCGCCAATGGTAGTAGCCAATAGGCGAAAACATGGTCGGGGTTTCGTTCGCCCCCTCATAGATGCTCGTTACCTGAAATGCCCATACACCACCATCGCGTAAGCGTACCACAATCGCTCGGTCAGGCGATGGAAGAATTACGTGCTTCATGGGGTCATAAACGAATACTGCATCGGGGCACGTAACACAGTTCGGTACAATTCGGTTCGCAGCCGTTGTATCCTCTTGCCTGAAAGGGGCACCGGCAGGCACTGCCGTGACATTCTCGAATCGCGATGCGGCAACGTAACCCTGAACTGGTGCCACGCCGCCAACACCATGGTTAAACACGATGTCGACCGTTCGCGTAGCGCCGCCACCCTTGAGGTAGGCCAAACGGACGTCCCAGAGGCCCAACGCCGCATCCTGTGGCGGTATCACGCTATCCAGCGCAATCGAATAGTACAGCCATCCTGCAGCACTGTCGGGCCGCACGTCGGCCCGCGTGATAACACGAGGATTTGCGTTGTCTGGCGTCGTTGGCGCTGTCGACGAATCACAGGCAACCAGCATCCAACCGCACAGCACCACTGACACGACTACTCGAATCATCTTCACTCGTCCTTCATTCGAATTGTTTGCACGACCCACTTGCCTATCTGCCGTCCATGAACGTTACCACCGTCACAGCCAAAACGATAGTGAATGCCACCGTAGAGTCGACTTATCGACGCCTCATCGGCGGCAGCGCGGAAGTCCTTGAACCTACGCACAGGCCATCCAAAAATGACTTCGGTGCTATCGTCGAACGACCGATCTCCAAAGTGATGCTGAAGCACTTCGGCAGCAGCAGCGGTTATCGTGCTATGGCCCGAAGCGTATTCAGGGAACGGTGGCGTCTGCAACATAGGATCCCACGATTTGTCGATGTACTTCTGGATGTACGACACGGGACGTATGAGGTTGTGCTTGTACTTCTGCTCCCAACATGCCGTAAAGCCATCGAACAATGCAAAGGCCGTCATACAGTAAATCTCCATGGCCTTGGGCGCAGGCGTGCCTTCCGACTTCATGAGCTGCATGGCAATGTTCATCCAGTGACCGCCAGGTGATATCTGGCGAGTGTTGTACACGAAGTGGCCTCGATATTTGGTAACGGTCGGATTGTCGTTCCAAAAGTTAGCAATCTCGCGCTGCTCGGGCGACAGACTCCGCGAAATGGTATACGTCTCTAACGCCGCGTTGTAGAACTGGCTGCCCTTTACCGTGCTAAATGGTGGCGGTGGCGGCAGCTTGAACTGATCGACGGCCTTGAGAGCAATGGTGCGCACACGGCCGCAATATGGCGACAGGGGTTCGGCAAAGTTTGGCGGCGTTGGCTCCCAACAACTGTCGCACCTTGGCCATTCCCAAGCAGGCAAGCCCTGTGTACGCGGATAACCGTCGGCCTTTGCATAGGCGTTGATCGCCTTGCCAACCGCGTGTCCAAATTCCTTCGATCGCGTGAACACGTCAGCAGCTACCTCTTTCTGCAATGCCTCGAACTGCACCTTGGCCAAACTGTCGGTAATGTTCACTCGGTAAACCAGCTTGGCCGACGCCGTTTGGTAGGCCGCAACGGCGGCTACACGCCAGTCATAGGTTTTGCCAGTTTCTACCGTCGGACAGTCCTTAAAATCGCGCAGCGTGCCCACGAGACTGCGATACCCTGGGAATGCGTGATAGGCGGCCTGATAACCCGCCAGGTTGGCATACGCATGAATGCGAGCAGCAATTGGAGGTCCAAATCCGTCCTCCATAATGACTTCAATGATTGCCCGGTTCCAAGAGTGAACGATGGTCGGACCGTCGGTCGCAACAGCAGAACTGCGGCAAACCGCGGTGACGACAAGTGCGAGAATGAGGAACAGGCGTGACATGGAAGAACCTACGGACGTGACACAACAGTGGGGCAGCACTGAACGTTCAAATATACGGCTCAGCGCGTCTGCCGGCGGCTAGGGACGAAGAGACGCTGACGACCATTGTTCACTCCAACAAAGAGCATCTGCTTACCGCTTGCGTGAACAAATGGCGTTATGCTACGCGCTATGTCTGGAACAACCCAGCCACTTTGCACGGCAGGAACTGATTCGAACGCACCACCTTGGATGCCACGCAGTATCACGCCAATTCCCGCCTGATACGACGTGGCATCGTTGTCTGGCTCGCGACTATTACCTGCCAGCAGGATGTCCTGCCGTCCATCGCCGTCAATGTCGGCCACATGAATCGCTGCAACGGGGCCATACTGCGCCGCATCCGGCAGTGTATCGGCAACAAAGGTCGATGCCCCCTTCCTGCGGAAGAGTGTGGTTGCAAAGGTGGTTACCGAACCCCGATACAAGGGACCACTAAAGTCGGGTGGGACAATGTCTTGAGGAGTAGCAAGCGAGAAGCTGCGGAAGGTGACAAACCGCCTAGCCATGGTTGGCATCTGGCCAAGGAATGTCTGACGGTCGCGCATGGGCCTACGAATGCCGTCAACGACGTAGGAGAAGATGGGATCGATACTGCCATTGTCGTCGAAGTCGCCTGCAATGTATTCGATAGGCGCAGCGGCCGACGTAGGGTGGCGGCTGTTGAGTCCCTGATTGCCACATACGAGGTCTATGTCTCCATCTCCATCTACATCAACTGCCGCAACACTGGCCCACAAACCCTTGTACGCGTCAAGGCCAAACTGCTGGGTGGCGTCAGTAAACGTCCCTCGACTGTTCAATAGGATCTTGGGAGACATCCACTCGCCAACGACAACAAGGTCCTGATCGCCGTCGGCATCAATGTCGACAAACACTGCAGCGGTTACCATACCTAGCGTGTCCAACATCGGCGCATGCGATGCGGTTACGTCTACATACGACCCTGCCACGTTGCGATACAGCCGGCTTTTTGGGGGCATGGGAAACTTGCCTGGGACAACACGATTTCCCACAAACAGGTCGGGACGTTTGTCACCATCAATATCGGCAACAGCAATGCACGAACCGCTTTCCCTGTGCGCCGGTAGCGCTTTGGAGTCAAGCGTAAAGGTACCCTTGCCGTTATTTCGATACAACCTGTCTACCAGCTCCTCATCGTCCACTTCGAACTCGTTACCACCCGTTACCACAATCAGGTCAAGATCACCATCGCCATCTACATCTGAAAGGGTCATCGCCACATCTTCGGCGTCTACCACGTCGTCGAGGCCCGAAGCCGTAGGCGCTGCAATGCTGCCGTCGCTCTGCTGCAAGTAGGTCTGCGTGGCCATGTACTTGGCACCACCAACAATGATGTCATGAAGGCCATCACCGTTGACATCACCCACGGCAGTACCGGGGCCCTTACGCGAAAAGCGATACGGCAGAAGACGTTCGCGTTTGAAGTCGTCGTAAAAATTCTCGCGATGCGTTGCCTGAAACACATCGGAAACGTCTTCGAGCATGGGCTTCGGACGTTGCTGTGGTACCCACGGCACAACGTTGGCCTTGCGGAGGGTGGCCGTCGAGTTGACCACGACGTCGCGGTGCACGCTCTTCGTTCGGTCGGGCCAGAGAACAACAACAGAGTCAATCGTGGTAACGCTTCCAAGGCCTACATGCACAACATGTTGCGAGGTTGACAGAAAACCGCGCACGCCATACAACTCGCGCACCCAGCGCCGACCACTTGCGTGCACCTCGACGCGAGCACCGATAGCATCACGGTTGGGCAGGTCGGCAACGAGTCGCAGCAGGATGGCCGAGCCCGTGCCGCGCTCGGCAGCCATATTGCGGTAGATCACGGCCATGGTGTCGGTGGTGTTGAGCACGAGGTCCAGGTCGCCATCGCCATCAAAATCAGCCATGGCTGCACCATTGGTTACAAGAGAGTCGCCAAGCCCCCAGGCATTGCTTACAGTGTCAAATTGCAGGCCATTCCTATTGCGAAACATTGCATTCGGCACCCACGACCGCGGAATCAATCGATAGGCGTCGGGCTTGCGCTCTGCGGCCGGCTGCACGGAGTAGTTATAATCTTGGTCGCCCAAGTCGCGCTTCGTACCGTTGCCAACGAATATGTCGGTACGACCATCGTGGTCGAAGTCGCTCATCAGAACGGCCCAACTCCAGTCGGTGGCGGCTACGCCTGCATAAAAGCAGATGTCAGAGAAATATCCGCCGCCACGATTGAGCTGCAGCGAGTTATGAACACGCTGCGCGCTGTCGAAGAACGGACCGTAGAGCGACATACCGCCAACCTGCGTCATACGCCGCCAGTGGTCTGGCGGCAGCATGTCTACGGTCATAACGTCGAGTAAGCCATCGTTATTCACGTCGGCAATGTCGGACCCCATCGAAAACTGCGACATCTGTCGCATGGCCTGCATGGCAACATCACGGAACGTGCCATTGCGCTGGTTGATGTACATCTTGTCACGCTCTTCGAAGTCGTTGGCAACGTAGATGTCGGGCCAGCCATCGTCGTTAAGGTCGCCAACAGAGGCGCTTAGGCCGTAGCCGCGATCGGCTATGCCCGCTTGTTCCGAGACGTCGGTAAATCGACCGCCGTCGTTGCGCAGGAGACGGTCGTTTAACCCAGGGTTGACGTGTCCTTGCCGCCGTGGTTCGCCGTTGGTCACCACGTAGAGGTCTAGGTCGCCGTCGCCATCATAGTCCAGCACAGCCGCATGCGTAGCATGGGCGTTGATGTCGAGTCCGAACTCCTTTGCCCGCTCTGTGAAGCGGCCACGTCCGTCGTTTACGTAGAAGCGGTTTGGTTCGTATCGCTTGGCAACATAGACATCCAACGCGCCGTCGCCCGTTAGGTCTGCAAACAGGATCCCCGACGCCAAGCCCGAGTCCGAAACGCCACTTAGATCGGTAACGTCTTCGAATCGCATGTCACCAAGGTTCTTGTAGATTCGCTGCCGGACGCCGGTACCGGTAAACCAGATATCGGGAAGTCCGTCGCCGTCCAAATCGCCTGTGGCAACTCCCCCACCGTTGTAGGCGTAGAAGTCGTTGATGATGTTGAATGTATCGTTCTCGGCGATATAGTTGCCAAAGGTCACACCGGTTTGCTTCGCATCTAAGCGCTTGAATTGCTGACCGACCGCCCCTTGGAAGGCAGATACTAGTAGTACCACGAGAGCGAGCGCAGAGTACAGTGCAGTGGTCATGTGCGGGTCCTTAGGGTAATCACCATTCCCGCCAACAAAAACAAGACATTCGGGGCCCAAGCTACGACGTCGACGGGAAGGGTGGTTTCCACGCCAATGGCCTGACCAATTTTTGCGCTGGCTATGTAGACGAAGCATAGGCCCATAGCCATCACGATGTTAACGGCTACTCCGGCCCGCCTACGAACCGAGGCAAAGGGCACGGCTAGTAATACCACAACGGCGTTGGCCCACGGGAAGGCCCACTCCGACGCAAGAGCAACTTCCTGGCGACGAGTATCCTTGCCACCTTTGCGCAAGGTGGCAATGTGGTCGGCGCGTTCTTCAAAGGTAAACTCGTCGGGATTGCGCTGCAGCCGCACAATCTGCGCATGGCGCACCGAGAACGGCACGCGATAGTTGGTTACTGTTCGCACAACGACGTCTCCACCGTCAAAGCTCCGCTCCGTCCCTTGGTCTATGAGCCAGCGCTGCGAAGCGCTGTCGAACCGCATTTCGGCCGCGTCGATCCGGCGCACAAGCCGTGGGCGCTGCACATCGGAAAACTCTTCGATTGCTACCCGTCGTGCTACACGACGCAGCGTGTCGTATTCCATCAGCATGACGTTTTGCGTGGGCGTCTCACGAAAGGCAAGATTCATCAGCGATGGTCCATCGGGCGAGCGGCCAAGATATGTTCGTTCAATGGCAAACTTTCTAGCGTTTGCGGCTGGCACTACCCAGCCGTTAAACCGAATCTGCAATACGCTGCATATGACGCCAAGCAGGAGCAGCGGAATCATAAAACGCACCAAGCTTTGGCCACCACTGCGCATGGCGGTTATCTCGTTGGCACCTGCAAGCTTACCAACCGAAAACAACGCTGCCAGCAGCAAGCCCACAGGAATCAACAGTTTGAGCATGGCTGGCAGGAACACGGCGTAGAACTCGACAACAACAAGAAACGGTGCCTTGTGATCGAGAAAGTCGTCCAGACTTTCGATCATGTCCACAATCACAAAAATCGAGCACAGCGCCACGCACGAAAACACGAACGTTAGCACAAATCCACGCACGATGTAACGGTCAATGAGCACGACGTTTTCGCAGCGATACAACAGAGCCAGAACGTGCAAGACCGTATGTTGCAACGACGATGATGCAGCCAGCAATCATCGACGCACCGGCAACACCAAGTTCATCAACGCGAACAGTCGCCAGCCAGTCCTGCCAGCGAACAACGTAGTCTTGCCACAGTATCGCAGTGCCCCCTACACTCAATGCAATACCAACAACACAACACAAAACGGCAAGCAGGATATGGGGCATCGCAACAAACGAGCGACCGGCACCTACAAGGTGGGCTATGCCCACGTCGGCGTGGGCACGGTCGAACTCTGCACGTAGCGAAGAAAGCAGCACAACGGCAAACAGAACAATACTAAGCCCGCCGGCAACGGTGCCCATTACGAGTAGGTCGGCACGACGACGGTCGAGAGCGGCAACGTAGGACTGTGGCCAAGGTACGTCGGAGACGGTAGACCATCCAGCACGACGGATGGCTGTTACGAGGTCGGACACATGCGCAACACTTACATGATTGGCCTTGGGAAGAACACGCACGATTCGTGGCATTTCGACGATGGTGCGCAGCGTTGAGTCCTTCGAAAGACGCAACTCGTTCTCGAATTGCTGCCATACAGACTCGGCCTGCATGCGCCATGCGCCAGCAACGTAGGGGCTTTCGGCAAGGTGCTGCCGTGCCTCGAGGATTACGCTGTCGGGCGTGCTGCTTTCGAAGTACACGTCAACGGTTACCTGGCCCGTAGCATGCTCGATGTCTCGCCATGTGGCAAGCGTCCACACGCCACCAGCAAGGCACCACATCGACCCAAACAGTGCCACCAGGGTTATGCGCATGGCCATTCGAGAGCGCCGACGTAGCATACTTCCCACGCTCGACATGTGATACCACATACTCACGATTCAATCCTTTTCTTGATCACATTCATGAAGTGACGCCCGTCGGCAAACGCACGCATCGTCATCGACCACGGGAATGGCACTTCGCGCCGTACGTGGTAAACACAAAGGGCACCAACAACGAAGCTATTGACGACGATTCCTAGGCCCACCCACGTTTCAAGGCCAAGATAGCCAACGATAAGAAGCGTGATTACTGACGCTGCTAGACCAATTGCACTATACGCAACAATAGCCGTGCTTTTTCCAAGAGCAGCCAAAACCGATGACATTAGCAAGAACGGCATGGCTAATGCAGCGGCACATAACACATTGAAGTGCGTTACAGCGCCGGCGTATTTGGGGCCCAGCATGGGAATAATAACTTGGCTAGCACCCAGCTCGAGCACAATCACGGCCACTATGACGGGAACCATGGTTATGCTGATGGCCTTTGTAATTAAGATCTGCAAGTCGTGACGCCGGGCTTGCGTGTGTAGCCGCACCGCTGCGGGATAAACGAGCGTTACTGCCGCATCAAAGGCCTGTTCGAAGAACCTGTACAGGTTTTTTGCAGGGTTGTACACGCCCACAGCCGCTGCGCCAAAAAACGCCTGAATAATAAACACGTCAAGCTGACGGGGCATGCTGTTAAGTCCTGTGGCTACTGCAAGCGGAACACCGAAGCGCAAATAGTCAATGAGCGACGTCGAGCCAGAACGTCCAAACACGAGCTGCTTCCGCGTGATAATCATTGCCGATAACGAGCTAGCCGCCATTCCAATGAAGTCAATGCGAATGATGTCGTCGAGTGTTCGAAGCGTGTCGGTATGCAGAGCATGCAGGGTTAACACCGTGCGTACGCCAAACCACACGGCGTCGGTAACAAACAAATCGCGCATGCGCAAGTCGCGGTAGAGCAACTTCAGACAGAACATTCGCGGAATAGTAAGCGCACAATACAGCGGAAGCATCGACGCTACGGCGGCAAAGCGCGGCTCGCCAAACACCGTCGATAACGGATGCTGAAACAGGAAGACGAGGCCCGCACTTAGGCCTACAATCACAAGATGGACGCTCATGGCCATCACATGTACACGGCCACGTTCTTCGGGGCGCGATCCAAACTGTATGACGCCTTGCAGAGCCGAGCCGTCGCTCACAATCATAATCCACGTGTTCAACGCTACCAGCAGCGAGAATAAGCCGTAGATATCAGGGTCTAACGCCGGAACCTGCATAAAGAGCTGGACAAAGCCGTAGCCCACGTACAGTGCCTTATCGGCTAACGACCACGAGATGGTACCCAGATGCGCGGATAGCTTCATGAGCTGGCAAAGTTACGCACGCTTAGTGGCTGTCCACATCAATACGCCATTCAATTCGCGAGGCATGTACCGTCACGCGCATCACAGGTATTGCCTGTCGTTCACCAAAACGCGGACTTGCAAATCCATCAGTCATCGTCAACGATAAGGGGCACCGCTGATCGTTCCGATTGAACGCGGCAACGGCTATGCGGCACAGCCCGCGTTCTGCTTCGCGGATGTGAATGGTGTCGTTTGTCGTTGTTATCTCAAGCCCAGGTGCGAATGGAAGTGTTAACTCCAATGCAGCATCACCGCGAAGGTGGGTGTCAACGATGGCGATTTCGCGGGGCTTCATCGTCACGGTCCGCCGAACGCTTGGTTGATCCAACCTAGCATGCCAGGCGGTCTGGTCGCGAAGTTCAACGCGTGCGCGACACCTGTCGCCAAGCAGCCAGAAGAGTCCTTCGCCTGTGTCGTTGGGAATTTCGTTTTGCTCCTGGTCGTCTACCATCATCACACAGTGGCTAGCCGCAGATCGCTCGACATTCCTCACAATAGGGTTGCCCGTATACGTCGAGCTTCCGGGGTCCACAATCACGGACCTTCCGTTTATCCGCAGTACTAGCCCCGTTTGGTCGTTGTGGGCGTGACCGCCCTTGCCGTACTGTCCTATGCTTCCGGCTCGCAAAACCACATCGTAGCATTCATTGCGATAAACATCAAGGCCAGCGTCAGGCAGCGCATAATGTTGCTCGAAGGCATCAGTGGCGCAGCCAAGCTGCATGGCCATGGAATGTAGGAACGAAGTATCGGCGGCAAAGCCAGTAAGCTTGTACGCCATGCCATCGTCATTATCGCCTATCAAGGGCATGCCCACAGTATCCAGCAGGCGCTGAATAGCCAGGGCCTTCGTTAGGCGGTCGCACCAGCGTTGGGGCAGTACCCCTTCTCGGAGGTTGATGATGGTTGCTGCGGCGAGAAACAGATCGACGATCTGACGATGATAGCCCGTGCTAGCCTCGTTACCAAAACCGTCGTCAAGAAGCTGGCGTTCGAGTTCGCGATCCAGGGCGATGCGTGCTTCTGCATACCATGCCTTCGAAACCGGGTCGGCAACGGCGGCACCAATGGCCAACAGGCCCGTCATGTTGGCAAGGTAGTGCGACGTCGTCATACCGCCGCTACGCTCGCGCCTAGCCCGAAGCAATACGCCGTGGTCGAGCAAACTTGCGGCGAGCAGATGTTCGGCTGCGGCATCGATGCCGTGGCCAGACAATTGCAGCCAACTCAGGGCCGAGACCATCGAAAGCGAGCGAATGGCGATTCCCATGGGAAAGAGCCAATGCGTGCCGTGGTTTGGAGGGTAGGCCTCAACAAAGCGAAGCATGGATTGCACTACGGCGTCGCGCCATTGGGTTGCACCAGGTGCATCAATGGCTGTGCACAAGGCCATGGAACACCACGGATGCATACGGGACAGTTCGTGAACGCTGCGAATGTCCTCTACGTTGGGGTCGGCGTCCCCCACAGCCCACCGTTCAATGCCGTAGGCGCCCACGTGTCCGTTCAGCAACGAAGTACTAAACGACACAACACGCTGCGCGTGCTGGTCGATCCACGCTGGGCTGGGCAGTGGTACGACGGGCAGCACCCGGCGCGGCACCACCGCAACGGGTACGGTGCGCTTCGCACGTGCAGCGGCAAGGGGTACTGCCAAAGCATCAACCAGCTTGCCAACCACAAACGGTCGTACAGGTCCGAGCAACAATCGCAGCTTAGTGAAGGCGTCCATCGACGGCAAGTTACGCACGTCGTATCTTCGCTGCCGCCTAAGCGCGCCCCTCACCCACACACATCCCTATTTTTTTTCATGTGCGGAATCGTCGGCATTGTCGACCAACATCGTTCTTCCGAAGAGCTTCGTCAACGTTGCCTGTCGATGGCCCACACCACGCAGCATCGTGGTCCCGACCATCTTGGGCATGCCGTAATGCCGCCTGTGGCATTGGCACATAACCGTCTTAGCATCATCGACTTAAGCGAGGCGTCGCACCAGCCCATGCAGCGTGGCGACCTTACACTTACGTACAATGGCGAAATCTACAACTACATCGAACTGCGCCAAGAGTTAGAACGCGATGGCCATCGATTCGTCACGTCGGGAGATACCGAAGTAATCCTAGCTGCCTATCAGCAGTGGGGCACGCACTGCGTTGAGCGCTTCATTGGGATGTGGGCGTTTGCGATTTGGGACAGTGGGCGTCGCGAGTTATTCTGCTCTCGCGATCGATTTGGTATCAAGCCCTTCCACTACGTTCACCATGGCACGGCCTTGGCCTTCGGCAGCGAAATCAAAGCTCTGCGGCCAAGCGGCCTGCCACTCGGCGGCTGGAACGTTCCACAGCTTGCACGAGGCCTGTACCTTGGTTGGATGTCGCATCACGAGGAAACCTCGTTCGAATGCGTTCGCATCCTACCTGCCTCGCACAACTTGCGGTGGAGAGATGGACGCATAGACGTGTGGCAGTATGCCGACGTACACCTAGGCGAGGACAGCGAAGCTACGTTCGACGAAAGCACGTCGCGCTTCCGAGATCTCTTTCGCGACTCGATTCGTATCACATCGCGACGCGACGTCCCCATGGGAGTTTGCCTCAGCGGCGGACTCGACAGTACGTCGATTGTAGCAACGCTTGCTGCCTCTGGCAGCGAGACCTCGGTAAAGACGTTCACGGCGTACTACGAAGGAACGGGGCGTGCAGATGTCGACGAGCGACCGTATATCGATTACCTTCTGCGGAGATATCCCGACGTCGAGCCATCGTATATTTCGCCGAGTGATGGCGACGTCGAGCAGGCTATCGACGCCATCGTGCGAATGATGGACGCACCGCTACCGTCGTCGTCATACGTAAGCCAGTACTTCGTAATGCAGCTTGCCGCCAAGGGTGGCGTCAAGGTCGTTCTCGACGGCCAAGGTTCCGACGAGATGTTGGGCGGCTACATGCATAGCGCCTACCGCGTTATTGCGGACGCGTTGCGTTCCGGTAGGATTTCGCAGGCCTACGGTGAATACGCAGCTCATGCGCGACGTCAGAGTATGTCGCTGTCGCGTCGCCTCGAACTTGCTGCCAAGTCAGTCCTTACGACATTCACCACCGAGCCGTCGCTTTATCGCCTTGAGCTCGAGCGCACAGCACCGTGGGTGCTTACCACGCCCGCGCGGAATATAGAGCTACGCCTTGCAATGCCTCATGGCTCGCGCTTTAACGGCTTCTTGGTAAACCTTATGCGCACCACCTTGCTTCCTACTCTCCTGCATACCGAAGACATCAATGCCATGGCATGGGGCATAGAATCGCGGGTGCCCTTCTTGGACCACCGCTTGGTTGACCTCTGTATGTCGATGCCAGCACGCCACCGGTTTTACCGTGGCGAATCGAAGCGAGTTCTGCGCGCGGCGATGCGGGGCACGGTACCCGACGAAATACTTGACCGAAGAGACAAGACTGGTTTTATCACGCCGGGCCACACGCGATGGCTTCGCGGAGGACTTCGGCACTTGCTTGAGGGCTCGTGGAGTTCGCTTGATGGAATCGCTGACGCGACTCGCGTTCAGCGATGCGTAGACGACTACCTTGCGGGCAACGATGCCAATGCCTTGTTTATCTGGCGACTAGCCATGTTGCGTTTATTCGTTCAACATCACTCATAAGCCCTGTGTACACCACTTGGGTTACGACTCGCGATGTCGAAGTAAGCATACAATTGTTCGCGATACCGGTCACCAATCTCAACAGCATCACCTGTGCTCAGCAACAGCTGGAGCGCCTTACGGCGTATAATGCGTCGAACGTAGCGCATGTTCACGATCGTCGACCGATGCACTCGTACGAATCCGTTATCGGGACGGAACAACGTTTGGCACTGACTCAGCGATTTGCTCAGCAGTACTGGCGCCGAACCATTGCATATCACTCTGGCATAGCCCGCATCGCCCTGAATTCGCACGACGTCGATGCAATTACGCACCTCGATGCCGCTTGCTACGGGCAGGGCAACCAAGCCAGTGGAGTACGGCATTTGTGCCGCCTCGCGCACAGCGCCTATGTGCGCAATCGATTCCGGCGGCGTGAGCACCATATCCGGCCTCGTATCAACAATGGCCTGCGCAAGCTCAGCTGGCCCAACCCAGGCAAGCACTTCTACCTCGGGTATGCCGCCAACAATGCGCTCCATGGCCTGGCGTTGCGACGGTGTGGCAACGCAAATCGTCCGTATAGACATCACATAACTCCCAATGCTGCGTGGTATCTTCTTTGTACAGCTGCAACTTCGCTCAGGCAAGTACAAAAGAATGTTACAGTGCTTTTTAGTATGTCACTGGTTGTCAGAGTGCCGTCGTGACCTCGTCCATCATCATGATTGTTGGCTGCCTTTTTCTGGGAATTGCCTACCAAATTCTGCCTCGAGTACCGTCGCCAGCGCTCATACGTGCCTGGATTGGTCGGGTAGTGCTATGGCTGTTGTTGCCTGCGCTTGCCTTCCGGGCCTTGTGGAGTGCATCAGCTACCGAGACCACAGTGTGGCAGGTGCCGCTGATTGCTGCCACGTGCTGTGTCGCATGTTTGCTGCTTGCGTGGCTCTTCTATCGTCATCGATTGGAGCGTCCTACGCTAGGCGCCATGTTGTACGCATCGGCATGGAGCAACGTCACCTATCTAGGCATTCCCATCCTTACCGCCATCGTGGGCAGCCATGCTGTGCGTTATGCCGTCTTGTACGATGTTATGGCGCTCACCCCGCTCTTGTTCACGGTGGGTGCAGCCATTGGTATTGTGTATGGCGATAAGGGGCATCGTCCAACTGTTGGTGCAATGCTCATGCAGCTCATTACGCTGCCTCCGCTCATCGCTGCTGCGGCTGGGCTTGTTGCGGGGCATGCACAGTTGTGGCTGCCCAGCTTCGTGGTTGGAATACTCGACGTGTCCTCGGCGCTCGTGGCACCGCTTATGCTTGTTAGCGTAGGTATGGCCTTGCGAGTACCGCGTGCCTTGGCGTTTGCGCGAAGCGCGCCGGCTGCCATCATCACGCTCGTAGTATCACCATGTTTAGCGTGGATTCTGGCACGGTACGTCGTACACTTGCCGCTCGACGTAGCAACGGCAGTTACGCTCGAAGCGGGTATGCCGTCGATGATTCTACCCATGGTATTCGCTGAGCGATATGGCCTCGACCTTCAAGCACTTGCAGAAGCCATTGTGATCACCACGGCTATATCGGCTATAACGTTACCGGTTATCGCGACACTGGCAGGAGCCCTGTAAGGATGTTGGCCGCGGTGTGAACGTGAACAACGTACATGCCGGCAGCAAGGTGGTCGACGGCTAGATTCACTGTACTGGCTCCATCAACGAGGTTCAAACGAAGCACATCGCGGCCTTGCATGTCGTACACGACCAGTGATGTCGGTGCCCCCTTATCAACAGGTAGGTGCACCGTGGCCGACGACGACGCAGGGGAGGGTTGTACAACGAGGGTGTGGTTATGGGGGATGCTAGCGGGATAGCCCGGTGTGGGTTCGTGGACCGATGTTGTATTGAGTGGTTCAAGGCAGCTAAACTCTGTCCACTCGTCGATAATGTGATCTTGAACCGCGATGCCGGTGGCAGACGTAAAACCGATGAAGTATGGCTGACCGGGAGCGAGGCGAATCAGAGAGTCGATATCCAGGTTTTCGACGACGAGTGAGTGACGGTCGAAGGATGAGTCCTTCGTGACGGTAACGGTAAGTTTTTTGTCGAGATAGTGATAGTCGATGTAGAATGGCGTGGTATCCGAAACGATGCTGGGGATATTGATCGTCGATGCGATTGTCGACTCCGTAGAGTGAATGGCTGTAAGGGTATCGGCTACGGGTCTCATCACTGCTAGGTGATGTTCTGATGGGTCGGCATTCGTGTGATTAACGTAGGTATCGAATTCAACAGCAACACCATTCTTGATACCCGAGTAGCCAATGCCGCGGCCTGGTTCACCTAGCGCATCAACGCCACCGCGTTGAACGACAAGTACAATACCATCTGCTCCGGGCGAGGTCCGTTCCGGATCGTTGTTGTTATCACCGTTGGCAAGTCGAGCTTTGATACGGTGATGAAACCCATCGCGTGTAGGCGACCCCACGTAGGGCTTCCAAATAGAGCCAGCAGAAAACCGCCTCAATCTTGTAAGACTAATGTCTGCACCTTCGCGACGGGCATCGCCGTTGTAGGAGAGTTCGCCGATGGGTGCACCCTCATTATTCCCTGAGCACAGTTCTAGTATTTCAATAGTATTCGTGGTGCCATCTGTAGTTAGGCCAGAGATAGCTACGGCAACAAGTCGGCCGTTGTACCGAGCGCTCACAAGTTGGAACGAACTCCTAGCCGTGATTAAGTCAGGGCCATACGTCACTACCCGTCGTGCAACGTCAACGAATTCCGTCGAGCCAAGATAAACGGCATCGTCACCGAAACCACCTGCAACAAGCACCCGACCAGTCTGGAACTCAGCAATTGCATGATGTTGTCTGCCAAAACTGAGGCTTCCAATTACAGAAATGGAGTCATTTCCACTGATTGGCAGAGCCGAGACGGCACGAGATGTGCGGAAGGGCGCCTCGGAAACAGCCCCTGAGACTGCAACCACAACACCATTTCGAAGAGTGAGTACCTCAGGTCGAACCGCTGCGTCCGGGAACTGAACGGTTGTATACCAGCCAGCTGATTCACTGTATGCATATGCCCTGTCAGAACGCGTCGAACCAGGACCACCTTCACGGAAACCAAAGAAGAGTGGACTTTCACCTGTGCGCGACACCCCTCTCATGCTGTTTGCTGCATAGGGAAAGTCTGGCAGAGACCGAGATTGGCCCGTCGAAACGTTGAAGACCTCCGCAGATTGATCTCCGAAGCCACCCACAACGAGTATCTCATTATGGCTCAGCCAAGCAGCGGCATGTTGCCACCGCGACCTTTGAAGCGTACCAAGTCTACGCCACGTACGCGAGCGCAAATCAAAACGCTCAACGACGTCTGTCCCACCACCAATGACAATTGGAGCGCCGTCACGATCTACCACGAACGGACAAACAGAGTGAACCTCATTCATAGGTAATGTGGGATACACCTCGTCCGTCTTGAGATCAATGATCTCGCAGTTCTTGGTTGCACTCCCACCGAGTATTGACCCTGCACCAACCTGTCCCCCGAATACGAGAATCATACCGTCGCCAATGTAGTGAGCGTTGAAGTGATGACGCCCCTCCGTAAGTTGTCCATATACTCGCCATGTGAGATCTTGAGCGGCAATTGAGCCAGCAAACAACATTATCATTGCGAGACATGCAGTGACCGCAACCCTGGTCGCCATATAAGCCGTCATATACTAAATCCTAATGCTATTTCACTTAAGGATGAATAATTCACCTACAAAGTTACTTCGAAACCTGTTCGTAGCCGTTTGCAAGTTTTTCCCCACGGAGCGCGGAAAGTTCTCCATTCTCCAACGCGTTTACTTCAGATACTTTTCATCCACCGACCAAGAGACAAGGGTCGCCAGAATTCGATTCGGAGCACGCATGCGACTTGACCCGAACGAGTTCTTGCAGGCACACATCCTTCTCTTTGGCAGTTACGAATTGCCGACAGTACGCTTTATCCGAAGGCTACTCAGAGATAGAGACACCGTGTTCGATGTTGGAGCCCAGATAGGCTATCTCACGCTAATGTCGAAGCTAGCCCGAAAGGAAGTGACAGTGTGGTCATTCGAACCTGAGAAAGTTAACGCTTTAAAATTGCGCGAAAACTTGTCAATTAACAACTTCGACATGACGCACGTTGTTGAAAAGGCAGTTAGCAACGTGAGTGGGAGTATTCGACTGTATTTGTCGAAAGATCACAATGCAGGAACTCACTCAACGATTCCGAACGCATCTACTATCGATGTTACTCGCTTCGTGGACTTGCCTGCGATTCGGCTTGACGACTTTGCAAAGGAGCAGGGGATCTCTAAGCTGGCACTTATCAAGATTGATGTAGAGGGTGGAGAACTCGAAGTGATTGAGGGTGCTCGCGAGGTTCTGCACACACTACAACCTGTCGTCATTGCCGAGTTAAGCGATGCTATTCAAGAGTCGCGAGGCAGCACCACGCAGGAGTTTAAGAGGATTTTACTTGATCTAGGTTATCTCCCCTTTCGTATTCGGAATGATGGCAGGCTCACCGAAGTACCAGTCGAAGCTGGCCACTTAATGGACAACATCGCGTTTGTGCCGAAGGCCAAACTAGATACCTACGCCAAGCTCATTCATGCCTAACCCCGTCCTGGTTGGCCCAGTGCCGCCGCCGTATGGCGGAGTGGCCATCCATATCCTTCGATTGCGCGAAGCGCTTGCCATGCAAGGCATTCCAACCACACTTGTTCGTACCAATGGCCACGCCGTAGCCATGGTTGCACGCGTGCTTACCCAAACGGTACGCGCTCCGCTCGTGCACTTTCATACCGACGAGGGCAACTATAAGTCCACCATCCTGTTTGCGCGCTGGTGGAAGCTCATGAATGTTCCCTATATCCTAACCACTCATTCGTTTCGATCCCTTAACGCTTTCGAACAACCACGTGTACGCCGCGCCCTCCATAGCGCATATGCGAGTGCCGTGGCACGTATCGCTATTTCAGACTCCACACGCGATGCCCTTTGCGCGAATCTCAATGTTGATGCTAACTCCGTTCATGTAATACCTTCCACCCTGCCCGTTTCTCGTACCGAGCGTACCGCACCCCTCCCTCCCCTGCCTTCTGCTT
The DNA here is from genome assembly GCA_022842685.1 of Candidatus Kapaibacterium sp. GTDB lineage: Bacteria > Bacteroidota > Ignavibacteria > Kapaibacteriales > Kapaibacteriaceae > JALHPC01. The sequence goes on along the minus strand of JALHPC010000019.1, from coordinate 31,971 downwards.
GGCAAGGGGCGCCGATTCGCATTCTGGCAAATGCCGGACGACTCGTACGATTCAACGGCGAAGACTTGTATGGACTTGACCTAGTGGTAGACGCTATGCGCTATATCGACAACCCACACGCTCACGTTCTCTTAGCTGTTGCCGACGTTGTAGATTCTTCGCTACTAGCACCACTCGAGGCCGCAGCAGCAGCCGACCAGCGCATCCACCTGGTTCGAAGCTCGTGGCCCTTGGCTCAGGTGGCTCGCAATGCCCACATCGTTATTCGCCCAACACGTACCGAGGGAGGACCCAGTCTGACGCTAGCCGAGGCCGCACAGCTTGGAGCGTATACCATTGGAAGCGATGCCGTAGAACGACCAGCCACCACTCGGCTGTTCCGATCGGGAGATGCGGCCAGTCTTGCAGCCGCACTTCAGAAAACCATTGCTGATGTACACGCCGGTATACCCGCCCCCATACCACAGGACGATGCCAACATCGTACAGCAGATCCTAGAAATTTACGAGCGAGCTGGCTTGGTAAGCACGCTAAACACACCGGCCGACGTGTAGATCTTCATACCCGGCATCGAAACGGGTACGTCGCGGTACGACCCATGCGCGAGCGCATGGTGAACCGTGCGCATCTGTCGTAGCGTTCGCAGAACCTTACGCCAGCCATGTTGCTCAACAATGGCATCGTTGAAAAATGGCACGTCGTAATCGCCAAAGTACAGTCGCTCGATTTCATCCAACCCCGATGCCTTGACAATCCGCTCGTTGTAGCCCGCCACGTCGTAGTGCCGCTGAAAAAACACGGGCTTGCGCTCGTAGCGTTCGCCGTATACGTCTTGCTCTAAATACCAGTCGCGAGCGTGGCCGTCGTTGAGCGGTGTGGTGAGGACGTATAGTCCACCCGGACGTAAAAGTCGCGCACTCTTTGCCATGGCCTCGCTGTCGGCTGCGCCCTCGAAGTGCTCAATCACGCTAATGTTCGTAATCACATCGTAGGACTCGGCTTCGAGCTCGGTAGCCAAAAAATCCTGCTGAATCACATGGAATCTATCCTGCCACCCCGCCGTGCCTGCCATAGCTTTGCGCGCATAGTCGTGCTGGCGCTGCACCCATCCAAACTTGTCAAGGCATGTGACGTGCCACGCAGAGTTCTTCAAAATCCACGTCGGGAAGATGCTCTGTCCGCTGCCGATGTCAAGGTATCGTAGGGGGCGCTGTAACAGCGGCCGCAGCCGCGAAGCTATCAGCGGCAACTCTATGGCGCGCTCATAGCCGAAGCCCTTGATGCGATACATAAAGCGGAGGCGCTTGGCGTGACGGTCGATGTCGTGCGCCAAGGCGGCGTCGATGCGTTCTATTCTCATGATCCTGCAATGGCCTCGCGTAGCGGTGTCAACATGTCGACGTTCGTAAGCTCGTAATGCAGCGGCGTAATGGCCGTGTAGCCCTGGGCTACGGCTAGATCGTCGGCATCGTCGAGAACTTCGAGCGTTACAAACTCTCCGTGCAGCCAAAAGTACTCGCGGCCATGTGGGTCGTTACGGCGCTCGTAATGATCGCGCCATGCGCTGCGCCCCTGACGGGTGATGCGAAGCCCCTTATACAACGAGCGGTCAACATCGGGAATGTTGACGTTCAACAATGTGCCTGCCGGGATAGCAAGGCTGTGAAGTCGCGAAACGATGTCGTGGGCTACATCGGCGGCCAACGACATGTCGGAACTGACGTCGAACGACGACAACGAAAACGCAATCGATGGGATGCCCATGAGTGTGCCTTCGGTGGCTGCACTTACGGTGCCCGAATACAGGGCGTTTACACTGGTATTAGAGCCGTGGTTGATGCCGCTCACCACAACGTCGGGGCGTCGTGGAAGCAAGGTGCTGACGGCAAGTTTTACGCAGTCGGCAGGCGTACCATTGATGGCATAACCAAACGGAACTCCATCGCGATGAAACGGCGTGGCACGCAGTGGCGAGCTAACGGTAAGTGCATGTCCAACGGCGCTCTGCTGGCGATCGGGAGCCACAACAACGACGTCGCCGAGAGGGCGCATAGCAGCAACGAGCGCACTGATACCAGGCGAATCGATGCCGTCGTCGTTCGTAACAAGAATGTACATGATTAGCGCGTTAGATCGAGGTATAACACAAAGGCCATGAGTGCCAGTAACAACATCATGCCCACCTGCTGAATGCGGATCTTCACATTGGTAGGAATTTCGCGGCGTATCACGGCTTCGATGGCTACAAACACAAGATGGCCACCATCTAAGCCTGGTAACGGCAACAGATTCATAACGGCTAGCGACACGCTAATAAGGGCCATAAAGCGTAGGAACGGTTCAAGACCTCGTTCGGAACTGGCAGCCGCCATTTCGGCAATACGGATTGGGCCGCCCACGCTTTGTTTCACCGATACCGTTCCACTTACCATGTGCCACAGGGAGGAGCTGATCATGGCAACGGTGTTGCCCACGCCGGTTACCCCAGATGCAAGTGCCTCGAACACACCTGCCTGTTGCGTGCGCACCGGTACGGTCCAGCGCTGACTCATTTCAACCCCAATGATGCTGTCGGTACCAACGGTTACAGGAACGGGCTTGGTGGTTCCGTTACGATCGATGTGAACAACAATGGACTGCCCGGCATGATTGCGAACGTAGCGCTGGAACTGCAGGACAGTGCGTACGGGCATAGAGTCGACAGCTAGGATGACGTCGCCCTTGGCAAGGCCGGCGCGACCGGCGGGCTTGAGCGTTAGCACGTTGCCAAGTTCTACGGCTACGCCCGATGGAGAAACACCAAGCCCCTTGCCTTCGGCTACGGCCGAAACAACGTCGGCAGATTGAATGACAGCCGTAAACGTGCCGCCCGAGGGCCGACGAACGGTAAGCACGATGTCTGAAAGGTTGCCTTGCGATATCGATCGCGTGAGGTCTTCCCATACTTGCATGGGCTTGTCGTTAACGGCAAGGATGTTGTCGCCGGCACGAAGGCCTACATCGTATGCGACCGATCCGGCTTCGACGTCGGCAACGGAAGTAACGACGTGTTCTTCTGAACCAACCACCATTTCGAGGCCGGCGAAGACAACGATGGCCAGCAGGAGATTCATGGCAACACCAGCCACGAGAACGAGCGCTTTTTGTGCTGCGTTTTTCGAGCGAAACTCCCACGGCTTTGGCTCGCTGGCAAGCCCTTCGGTGTCCATGGACTCGTCGACCATTCCCAGAATTTTCACGTAGCCCCCTATCGGAAAGGCACAGAGGCGATAGTCGGTTTTGTCGCCGAGTTCTACTGTATCTGGTAGCTTTCCAAAGGTGAGACCTGTGATGGGATTCCAGCCAACGATACGAGGTCCCATGCCAATGGCAAAGACGTCGGCCCGCATACCGGTAAGGCGAGCCGTAAGGAAGTGGCCGAGTTCGTGAACGAAGACGAGAACGCCAATAAGCAGGAGAAAGATGAGGAGCGTAAGCATCAGGCAGTGTGGGACATTGCGGTGAGGAGAGAGCTTGCGCGGGCGCGCGCTTCGGCGTCGATGGCTACGACGTCGGCCAACGACGGATAAGGGACGTGTTCCATGTTGTTGAGCGTTTGTTCGATAAGTGCCGGGATGTGCGTGAAGGGCAGCCGCTGTGCAAGAAAGGCCGCAACGGCAACTTCATTGGCAGCGTTCGCAACACAGGCGGCCGAGCCTTCGGCGCGCAACACATCGTAAGCGATACGAAGGCATGGAAAACGATCGTAATCGGGGCGCTCGAACGTTAACTGGCCAATGGCGGCAAGGTCCATCGGCGGCACGTCTAGCGCAGCCCGCTGCGGATACGTTAGAGCATACTGGATGGGCACGAGCATGGTTGGCATACCCATCTGGGCCTTAACCGATCCGTCGACAAACTCCACCATGGAGTGAATGATGGACTGAGGATGAATCACAACGTCGACGCACGAAGCGGCGATATCGAACAGCCAACGAGCTTCGATAACTTCGAAGCCTTTATTCATCAGTGTGGCAGAATCGATAGTAATCTTTGCGCCCATCGACCAGTTAGGATGGCGCAAGGCCATGGCAGGAGTGATGGTGGAGAAGGCCTCGGTGGGCGTGGTACGAAACGGACCGCCAGACGCTGTGATGATGAAGCGAGAGATATCGCTGCGACGTTCTCCGATGATGCACTGGGCAATGGCCGAGTGCTCGGAATCTATGGCAAGTAGGGTTGCTCCGTGCTTGGTTACAGCAGCGGTGAACAAGGCTCCAGCACTCACGAGGGTTTCTTTGTTGGCAAGGCCAATGACGTGGCCGGCCTCGACGGCAGCCATCGTTGGCACTACACCCGAGAACCCCACCATGGCTGATATCACGACGTCGTTGGCAGCGTCGGCTGCAGCTTCACATAGGCCTTCTTCGCCGCATAGCACCGGACCAGTAAAGTCGGGACACAACGAACGGAATCGCTGCCACGCTGCTTGGTCGCGGATAGCAACGCCGTACGGGCGGTAGCGGCGAACTTGATCGGCTAAGTCGTCAACGCGTGTGTTGCAGGTAAGAAAATGCAAGCGGTATAGGTCGGGCGTACGCGACAACACGTCAAGCGTCTGCGTACCGATTGAGCCCGTCGCTCCAAGGATAGTAATGGTTCGTGGAGTGGCCGACGACGTCATGAAAGGTACTTTCTGGTTACATCGGTACCCGACGACGTATAGCATCGGAACTCACCTGCATCGAGCTCGGCATCCTCGCGCAGACGTACCCGCAGGAAGTACTGGCGAAGCCAGCGCCATACGGTGCTAGCGCGGTTGCGTTGGATGTGATGAACAACGAACGGATTGGCGGCTACCACAACGCCGAGCTTCCACGTGCCTGCGCGGTAGTTACGTAGCCAACGGTCGATGGCGGTGACCGTGGTGGCAGCAGACTGTACGTTGCCGGTGCCAAAGCACATGGGACATATCTCGCTGGAACGTTCGGCCATTGCCTGGCGAATGCGCTGTCGCGTCATTTGCACAAGTCCCATTTGCGTAACGGGATAGACAACAGTCTTGGCGCGGTCGCGCTGCAACTCGCGCTTCATTTCGTTGAATAGGCGCTTGCGATTGTCTTCGTTCGACATGTCGATGAAGTCGACCACGACCATGCCACCAATGTCGCGCAGTCGTAGTTGACGTGCAACTTCAACGACGGCCTCGAAGTTGGTCTTTACAGCATTGCCTTCCTGCGACCGCTCGTTGGAGGCACGGCCGCTGTTTACGTCGATCACCACCATGGCCTCGGTATGGTCAATCACGATTGATCCACCAGACGGAAGCGGCACGGTGCGCGCGTGGGCGTTATGTACGTCGCGTTCGATTTTGAATGTGTCGAAGAGCGGCCGATTCTCGGTATACAGTTCTACACGCCCAACAAGCGAGGGTGCGGTCCGCGTAAGGTAGTTCTTGATTTCGCGGTACACCTTGCGATCGTCGACAAGCACCTGCTTAACGTCGTCTTTCAGCATGTCGCGCACCACGCTAAACGTAATACCTGGTTCGCGGTACAGTAGTCCAGGGCCCTTTAGCGTTTCGACGTGGCGGGCAATGTCGGACCACTGTTCGACGAGGAATTCGAAGTCCGAGCGTACGTCGACATCTTCGAGACCCTGTGCCGCGGTGCGAATGATGCAGCCCATTCCTTCGGGCAAAATCGCCCTAGCGATAGCCCGCAAGCGACGTCGCTCGCGCGGATTCGTAATGCGGCGTGAAACGCCCGCTGAGGGTTCGAACGGCAGTAGGACGACGTTGCGGCCGGGCAGGCCGACCTTTGTAGACACTCGTACGCCCTTCGACGCATAGGCATCGCGGGTAACCTGCACCACAACAAGTTGTTTGGCCTGCAGGTTGATCGTTATCTCGCCACTACGTTTGGTATTAAACGTCGGGAGTCGTTTGCGGGGAACTGCCTTGGCAGTGCGCATAGCGACGTCTACCGAGCCGACCTCGGCCGTTGTTGGCACGTCGTCGTCGTCGGAAGCATCTTCGTCTTCCTCCATGGTGGAGTCGACATCGCTAAAATGAAGAAAGGCCGACTGTTCCAAACCGATATCCACGAAGGCCGCATTCATGCCTTGTTGGATTTTGGTAACGCGTCCTAGATAGATATTACCAACGGTTGACGACGACTCAGGAGTTTCGGTAAACAGTTCGGCCAGCTTGCCATCTTCGGTAATGGCAATGCGAATTCTGTTCGCGTCGGCGTTGATTAAGATTCGGCGAACCATGCGCTACGGAACCGCCTTACAATGGCGTAAAAAACAAACAGCCAAGTTGACCGTGCGCGTCGGCGACAAACTGACCGTTGCTTCCTTCCGGACCTGGCGGGGTTGGGCCTGCGACGACCGCACGGGACTTGGCCGTTTTTTTGCGTGAGTTGTACAATCCCTGACGGGAAGGGCTACAAACATACGAAACCGTTTGCTTTCAGGGCGCCTTGAATTCGGGGTTGAGTCCTTGCCAGCATTCCCAGTAGTCCGATTGTAGTTCGGCACATTTCATTGCCCATGCCGTTGGACGCACCACAAAGCGCGTTTCGAACATAAACGCCAACGTGTCTTCGAGTTTTACTGGCTTCAAGTCGACCTCTGTCATGCGCTTGTAGGTATCGGCATCGGGGCCGTGGCCACTCATACAGTTGTGGAGCGACATACCACCGGGCACAAAGCCGCCGCCCTCCTTGGCATCGTACACGCCCTTAATGAGGCCCATACACTCGTTCATGAAGTTCCGGTGGAACCAGGGCGGACGGAAGGTGTTCTCGGCCACCATCCACCGTGGAGGAAAGATCACGAAGTCCATATTGGCTGTTCCGTGGATCTCGGAAGGCGATGTAAGTACGGTATAGATCGACGGGTCGGGATGGTCGAAGGTGACTGTGTTTATGCACTGGAAGTTGGCTAGGTCGTACTTGTATGGAGCATAGTTACCATGCCATGCCACAACGTTAAGGGGGCTATGGTTATAGATACCGCGCCACAGGTTGCCCATGAACTTGGCAAGCACTTCGCATTCGCCGTCTCGTTCTTCGTACCACGCTACCGGCGTTAGAAAGTCGCGTGGATAGGCCAAACCATTGGCGCCGATGGGGCCCAAATCGGGCAAGCGCAACGGAGCGCCATAGTTTTCGAGGATGTAGCCACGGATGGGGCCGGAGCATTCCACGCGGAACTTGATGCCGCGTGGAATTACCACGATTTCGCCTGGGCTAGCGTCGATGATACCCATTTCGGTGCAGAACCGCACATCGCCATGCTCAAGCACAATCAGGAACTCGCCATCGGCATTGTAGAAGTACGTATCCACCATCGACGTGTTAGCGGCGTACCAATGAATGGCCACGCCACTGTGCATCGAAGCGTCGCCGTTGCCCCCTACCGTCATAAGCCCTTGTACAAAGTTGGTGGGCTTGGTCGGCATGGGCACGGGGTCCCATCGCAGCTGATTCGGCGTTGTGGGCACCTCGTGAAAGGGCGTAGAGCGCAGCAGTCCTTGGTCGGTAGGCTCGTAGGGCCTATGTACCACACTAGGGCGGATGCGATACATCCAGGAGCGCTTGTTCGAGGTACGCGGGGCCGTGAATGCGGTTCCGTTAATCTGTTCGGCATACAAGCCAAAGGCAGGTTTTTGGGGCGAGTTGCGTCCTTGCGGAAGGGCACCGGCTACCGCTTCGGTGGCACATTCGTTGCCGAAGCCGGACATGTACAAAGGTTTCATGATGGCGAGGTATACAGTGAAGCTACCAATCGTAAACAGCGCGCCCAGCAGGATTCGAACCTGCGACCCGCAGCTTAGAAGGCTGCTGCTCTATCCAGCTGAGCTATGGGCGCAATGCCCGCAAAATACCATTTCCCCGTGGCTTCGGTGGCACGCTTTGTAAACGACCACGCTCGCATCTCGTTCTTCGTATCTCGCCCTTATAGTGTGGCCACGTCAAAGGCCGACATCGTTTCGTCGATTGTAACGCTCACTGCTCCATATGGCGTCTCCAGACGCACAACGTCAGCAACCGCCTCGCCCCGCATCATCACGGCCTCGCGTTGCAACTCGGATAGCCACAAGTACAGCGAGGGCGATACTACCACCTCTCGGGGCTTCTGGCCATGTTGTTGAACATGGCGCTCCACGGCGGCAAAGAGCTCCTCGAATGCGTCAAAGTCTTCCATACATTACCATCTACAAACAATGTGCCAGTGCCCCTCGTTCCCCTAGCGATAAGGGGCATTGCGATATTGATGTGGATAAATCGTGGCCTTTTCTGCGTTCTTCCGTATCTTTGCCGTTCTCGCCCCTGATTGTTCCACCAATCCCCCGCCACCGTCATCATGGTGGGGCGCATGCTTGACGAGTGGTATTCGGAGACTTCATGTCGGAAACCGTACCCACACCAGCCGAAGACGTGTCGATGGAGGCCGTCGCGGCCACTGTCGCGCCCGCATCGGCCGCAACCCCTAAGCGCAACGCCGTCGCCGCCATTATGTCGGGCGACTTCGACGACGTTCAAATGGATCAAGACACGTTCACGCGTCTGTTCGAGAACACCCTGCAAACCATCAAGGAAGACGAGATGGTGCGCGGTCGAGTCGTCTCGGTAACGAAGGACGAAATCTTGGTCGACATCGGATTCAAGTCGCTGGGCGTTGTGCCACGCGCCGAATTCGTTGGTGCCGAGCTCCTCACGATTGGCGAAGACGTCGACGTCTTCGTCGAAAAGATGGAAGACCCCCTTGGTCGCCTCATGCTAAGCCGTCGTCGTGCGGACTTCATGAAGACGTGGGAAGACATCCTGAAGCTATTCGAAACACAAGCAATCACACCAGTCTACATCTTGCGCCGCATTAAGGGCGGCATGGTTGTCGACCTTCTGGGCATCGAAGCCTTCCTTCCTGGTTCACAAATCGACGTTCGTCCAGTTCGCGACTTCGACGCATGGGTAGGCCGTACGATCGACGTTCGCGTTGTCAAGGTGAACCATCCTAGCGAAAACGTTGTGGTTTCGCATAAGGTCCTGCTCGAAGAACAACTTGCCGAGCAGCGTTCGAAGATCTTGGGTACCCTCGAAAAGGGTCTCGTATTGGAAGGTGTTGTCAAGGCCATCTCCGACTTCGGCGTCTTCGTCGATCTTGGTGGTGTAGACGGCTTGGTTCACATCACCGACCTGTCATGGGGTCGCGTCACGCATCCGTCCGAAGTTGTTGCTCTCGACCAACAAGTCAAGGTTGCCGTTCTTGAATTCGACGAGAACCGCAAGCGTATTAGCCTTGGCATGAAGCAGCTTACCGAGCACCCTTGGGAAGCAATCGGCGAGCGCTACACGCCAGGCATGAAGATTACAGGCAAGGTTGTATCGCTTACCGAATACGGTGCCTTTATCGAAATCGAAAAGGGTGTCGAAGGATTGGTACACGTAAGCGAAATGTCGTGGACGCAACACGTCAAGCATCCGTCGCAGCTCGTTTCGCTCGGACAGCAAATCGAAGCAATCGTGCTTAGCATCGACCGCAACGATCGCAAGCTTGCCCTAGGCATGAAGCAGCTCGAACCAGATCCATGGAACGACCTGATGGCGAAGTATCCTATCAGCTCGGTTCACAAGGGTATTGTTCGCAACCTTACCAACTTCGGTGTCTTTATTGAGTTGGAGCCTGGTGTTGACGGCCTGATTCACATTTCCGACCTGTCGTGGACCAAGAAGATTCGCCATCCTGGTGAATTTGTTAAGAAGGGCGACGAAATCGACGTCATCGTTTTGGCTGTCGACTCCGAGCACCGTCGTATCTCGCTTGGCCACAAGCAGATTACCGAGAATCCATGGGATGTGTTTGAGTCGCTCTATGAAATCGGCAAGGAAACCGAAGGTGTTCTTGCTCGGGTTATCGACAAGGGCGTCATCGTAGAACTTCCCGAAGGCGTCGAGGGCTTTGTCTCGCAATCGCAATTGTCGTTTGCCCCTGTGCGCACAGTTACGGACTACTTCCAGATTGGCGATCGTTTGCCAATGAAGGTTGTTGAGTTCGACAAGGAGCAAAAGAAGATTGTACTGAGCGTTGTAGAGTACCTTCGTGGCAAGTCTGCCGAAGAACTTGCAGCGTACAATGCAAGCCATCCGGTTCCGAATGCCGACAAGTATAACGCCGACGGCTCGGCTTCTGCTGAGGCCTCCATCGAGGATCTCGAGGAAAGCACATCGATCGACGACATCGCCGCCCCTGCGGCTGAAGCACCGGCGCCTGAGGCACCGGCTGCTGAAGCTCCTGCGGCAGACGACGCAACGGCCGATGAGCTGCCAACGGCATAATCGACAGAGCGTTAGATAACAGCAAGCCCCGCATGGTTTTACCGTGCGGGGCTTTTCTTTATGGCATAGCCGCCGGAGGCGGTTCTTTTTATCCTTGGCCGCCGTAGGCGGTTCATTTTATCCCTGGCCGCCGGAGGCGGTTCATTTTATCCCTGGCCGCCGGAGGCGGTTCCGACCAGAGGCCGGGGCTGGAGTCGTCCTCTTGCTGGAGCAGTGGTAATGCCAGAGGCAGGTTGGCTGAACATTCGGAAGTGTCACACTCTGTCACGGATTTGCCACAAGGAATAAACCAGTCACCTTTTGAACCATCTATTCAGGATCGGCGCTCATGAGAGCAAGTAAGGAGATTCGTCGAGGTGCCGATTTGTGGCATTCGAAGCGTACCATAGGAATAACTTGGATAACATTTAATACCGCACATCGACTCGAGTTAACGGATGAGCAGCGAACGCTTGCCTGCAAGATTATTCTCGAGGGTCATGGTGTGTTCTACCGCGTAATAGCGTTTGTTGTGATGAAGGACCATGTCCACCTATTGATAGAGCTAAACGGCACTAGTACTGCCTCTCGAATTGTAAGTGCCATTAAGGGGCGTATATCAAAACATCTAGCAAAGCACGATGGAGTTGTGCCTCCCGTTTGGCAACCTAGTTGGTACGAAATGGAAGTGCTCGGTCGAACAATGCTCCAGCAGAAAATCGGTTACATTCTGAAGAACGCGCATCATCTGCTCGAAGGTCAGACCAGTAACATGCCCTACTGCTATGTCCATCCACCGCTTGCATCAGATACGAAGGCAAAATCCGAGAAGTAGTGAAACCTGTGTCTCTGCTTATTAGGTTGATCGAGGTTGATCAGGCTTGCCAACCTGCCTCTGGCATTACCCCTGCTCCAGCAAGAGGACGACTCCAGCCCCGGCCTCTGGTCGGAACCGCCTCCGGCGGCCAAGGATAAAGAGAACCTGCCTCTGGCATTACCCCTGCTCCAGCAAGAGGACCACTCCAGCCCCGGCCTCTGGTCGGAACCGCCTCCGGCGGCCAAGGATAAAGAGAACCTGCCTCTGGCATTACCCCTGCTCCAGCAAGAGGACGACTCCAGCCCCGGCCTCTGGTCGGAACCGCCTCCGGCGGCCAAGGATAAAGAGAACCTGCCTCTGGCATTACCCCTGCTCCAGCAAGAGGACGACTCCAGCCCCGGCCTCTGGTCGGAACCGCCTCCGGCGGCCAAGGATAAAATGAACCGTCTATGACGCCTATGTGTGGTTGGTGCCGTTGATTCCCCCGTAATTTTGCCGCATGTCGATAGACCCATTGCTGCAGCGCCTCTATGCCCGCACCACAGCCGGCATTAAGCCAGGGTTAGAACGTACGCTTGCCCTATTGGAAGCCGTAGACAATCCGCACTCGCGCCTACCTGTAATTCACGTGGCTGGCACCAACGGCAAGGGCAGTACCTGCACTGCGTTGGCCTCTATTCTGCAACGTGCTGGATACCGCACGGGCCTGTACACGTCGCCGCACATCGTGCGGTTCAACGAGCGCCTGCGTATTGACGGCCTTGCCATTAGCGATGCCGACGTGGCCCGCTTGGCATCGCTGCTGTTGGAACATGGCGAAGCCATTGGCTCGACCTTCTTCGAGATATCTACCGTGATGGCCTTGCAGTGGTTTGCCGAACGGAGGGTGGACGTAGCTGTCATCGAGACTGGCCTTGGCGGGCGCTGGGACTCCACGAACGTAGTAACGCCATTGGCGAGCGTTATTACGTCGATTGACATGGACCACATGGAGTACCTTGGAAACACACTCGAGAGCATCGCCAGAGAGAAGGCCGGTATCATCAAGCCTGGCGTGCCAGCCGTTATCGGCGAGCCGCGCGAAGCGCTTCGGCACGTGTTTCTAGAGCGCGCAGCCCAGGTCGGTGCCCCTTGTCAGTTCCTTGATGATATGATGCATGTGGAGCTTGACAGAATACATCCGGATCTAAGCATGACGCTCAGTATTATGTCCGATGATGGCCTAGAGTATGGCACCACCGACCTATGCGGCGAGCATCAGGTGCGTAATGTGGGCTGTGCCCTGGCAACGCTGCGACTCCTAGCCGATACGTATCAGGTTTCGCGCGAACATGTGGCGTTAGGGCTCCAAACGGCCGCGGCTTCGACTGGTTTGCGCGGGCGTACCGAAGTACTCGAACGCAACCCTCTTGTTGTGCTGGACGTGGCCCACAACCCCGCTGGCATGGCGGCTTTGGTGCGCACGATTACCGTAGCCGAACTGGCCAGCCATCCGTGGCAGATCGTGTTTGGTGCGTTTGCCGATAAGGATGTTGATGCCATGCTATCGATGCTTGCCCCAATTGCTCACACGCTCTATGCTTGTGCTGCCGCAAACGAACGTGCCATGCCAAGTGCAGATGTTGCCGATCGCGCACACGCTGCCGGCATTGTGGCTATGAATGCCGGCAGCGTGAGCCAAGCACTAACAATGGCACGCAACACCGGTCATCCAGTGCTAGTGTGTGGCAGTTTTTCCGTTGCCGAAGAAATACTACGGCACTGGAACCAACCAGATGTGTTGCCCTAGAACGCCATTGCAATGGCCATCAACACAGTAACTACAATCTGAAGGTAAATGGTATTGATGTTGGCCTTTACCAACGTACGCTCATTGATGTGCGTTCGCATCCAGTTCCACGTCCATAAGCCATAGATAGTACCAACCCCTACTACACCATAGAGAAGGGGGCGCTGAAGCTCGTAGGCAAGCCATGCCATCGACCCCAAAGCGGCGGCGAGGATGACGCCATATATTCCAACGGCTACGCGTGCGCCGAATGTGACAACAAGATGGTTTTTTCCCGTAACGGCATCGCCGGCGGCATCGGGCACTTGGTTGATGAGTAAGATGTTGGCCGTTAGTAGTCCTGCCGGTATGCCAACCAAGAAGGCTTCAAGGAGATACTCTCCAGTACAGACGTAGGCCATGCCAAGGGTGATGAGCGGACCAAACGCAAGTCCAATCGACAACTCGCCCAACCCTCGGCGAGCAACCAAACGAAGTGGCGGCGCTGTATAGAAATAGCCAATGGCAAGACCACTAAGTCCCAACCAGAGTACACCTAATCCAACTGCCCACGTTAGGTACAGACCAATCGCCAATGCCATCCCCATCAGGGCTAGCCCCACACGCTTGGTGCCTGCAAGGTCAATCAACCGCATCTCGACCGCCCGACTACCACCGCTGTATTGCACGAAGTAGGCTGTATTGGCAGCATCAGTGCCACTCTTCACGTCATAGTAGTCGTTCATTACATTCGAAGCTAGGTGCAGTAAGAGCACACCCAACCCAGCCAGCGTAGCATAAAGGGCGTTTACATCGACGTTTGCCACATAGGCAGCCCATACGACGCCAATAACCACGGGCGTAAGCGCAGCAGTCAGAAACGGTGCTCGTGTAATGACAAGCCATCGAAGTAACTTGGTCGTGGTGCGAATCGGCACAACGATCGGAGCTTCAAGCTCCTCGGTTACACCACAGTAGCCAATCTGAACGCCATTCCGGAATGTAGGCGAGATGCGTATCCTTGCCCCAAACAGTTCTCCATTCTTGCGAATGAAATTCGTCTCGCCTACCCATTCACCATCCCGTACAGCAGTGTCAAGCCACGTTTTTAGGTTCTGCAACACCACTTCACCTGGCGAAAATATGCTTACCCGAAGTTTGCCAATCGTCTCCTCGGCAGAATAGCCAAACATCTGCACGGCTCCGGGGTTGAAGGTGTCGATTACACCCTCCATGTCGCACGTAATCGTGCTCTTGCGACGTGACTCCATAAGACAGCTCACTTGATTGATTACACTACACAACAAATATACAACGACCGACCGGTCGGTCATCGTTCCCCATGAGCGAATCCGTTCACCTACTACCGGTCTAATCTGGCTCGCAACCGAGAGCATATTTGGTTAATATTATTAACCTTTGTAAGTTCGTGCGTCGTTCACATACGTTTTCAGCTACTTCAGAGGTCACTATGAATGCTCAGCACTCTCTCGACATCATGACGGAGATGGTATCGGCTGCACAAGCCAATCATCGACGCGACTCGTTCTTCTACCTGCTTTGGGGCTGGATAGTGGCCTTCGCTGGTATCGCAGAGTTTACGATGCGGTCTTGGAATCCGTCGATTCCTGCCGAACTCGTGTGGCTTGTTGCGATTCCCGCGGGAAGCATTGGTTCTATCATTGGCGGGATTCGGCAAGAGCGTAACCAACCATATGTCCGAACTTCCTTAGACCGATCAGTGACCCACCTTCTCATGGGATTTGTTGGCCTGCTGACGTTGGCAATAGCTGTGGGCATTACCGTGAACTGGAATGCTGCATACGCTGTGTTCATTGCTGCATATTCGTGCCTTACCGTTAGCATGGGCGGCATACTTCGCTTTCGTCCGCTCGTTGTTGGCGGTATATGTGCCTTCCCGTTATCGATTGTTGCATTACTGATAACATTCCCGGTGACTTCACTGGTCCTATCTGCGGCTATAGTGATTTCGTATGTTATCCCTGGACACGTACTACGCAGACGAGAGCTACGGTGAAGGAACTAGACCCTCTTCTCCACTCACAACTTCGACTCGCGATTATGTCGTTACTCGTTTCGGTCGACGAAGCAGAGTTTACGTTTCTCGTACAAACAACCAAGGCGGCCAAGGGCAACGTTAGCATTCAGCTATCGTCTCTTCAGAATGCAGGTTACATCGTCGTTTGGAAAGCCAATCGAAATGGCAAGCAGCGCACATTATGCCGAATTACAGATAAAGGGCTGCAAGCCATGGCCGATTATACCGAAGCACTGCGTAGCTACCTTCCCCTATAGAGAATTCGGAAATCTTGACCTGCATCAAACACTGCAAATGATAATAACGATTATCTTGCTATACATCGTTCATCATCATTTACCGCAACACCCATGAATAAATACCTTTTTTTGCCGATCATTTTGCTCTGCTTCTTCTGTTGTTCAATGCCCAACACGTACGCTAACGACAATCCGATCATGAAGCGCTCCGTCTCGCTGTCCTACCATCTCTTGCAGCATCAAAACGACTTTGGCGTAGGCATGTCGATTGCCTCCCCGTTTATACTCGACGACGTTAATCTTGCGTTTCGACTTCGTACATCGCTGATGTGGAACGAGGGGACGTACAACATGTCTGTCGATGGCGGACGTACGGGCTGGCGCGCCTACGGCGCCTTACAATTTGGTGCGTCCTCGTATACCATTGCCCTTGCTCCGGGAGTTCGGCTGTACGGCGAAGGTGGTCTTGTAGTACTGCTGCCATCCGGAGAGTTTTCGTCGGAATCGACAGTTCTTGGCGGCTATGGCATCTTTGGCTTCGAAGTATTCTCGTCGCCGGGCTTTGCGTATTTTATCGAAATTGGTGGAATGGGAACTGGCGCAACAGCCGACAAACTTCCCAATCAGCCAATTTATTCGAACGGATTGACGGTCTCGGGCGGATTTCGTATCCACTTGTAAATCGGATTGATTTCTTGTAATAATGCAGATGAACACCACGGCGGCTGGAACCACGGTTGAATGCAACCGAATAGCTAACAACATTTGTGCCGACCTATCCATGCTTGGCGTTCCATCTGGTGGCATTCTTATGTGTCACGTCGGACTTCGCAAGCTTCAGCTGGGCCGTCCGCATGGTGCCGACATATTGCTGTCGGCTTTGCGCTCTGCAGTTGGAACATCTGGTACCCTGCTAGTGATTCTTGGAACGGCGTCACCTCACGAGTTCCTCAACAGTCTTCCGATTTCGGAACGAGGGAAGGCGGCCGAAGGGTGCGTTGGTATCGACATATCAACAGCTCCGGCACTAGAAGAGGTAGGCGCCTTTGCCGAGTTCTTTCGTCGTCAGCCCGACGTCGTACTATCGTCGAATCCCAATGCACGATTTGCAGCAATTGGCCCGCATGCTGAGATGCTGTTTCACAACCAACCGTGGGACGATTATTATGGCACCGACTCGCCGCTTCATCGCGCCTACCTCCATAACGGATACATCCTGCGTTTAGGGGCCGACGACGCAACCGTTACGGCGCTTCATTACGCAGAGCACCGTGCTATCGTCGCCAACAAACGTCGAACACGCTGGGACTACGTTCTTGCCACACCGCAGGGCCATCAACATGTATGGGTTGAAGGCCTCGACGATGCAGAGGGTATAGCAGACTATGCTGGCGAGGATTACTTTGCCGACATTCTACGCGAATGGCGTCTTCGCCCTGACTACAAACACACCGAGATTCGTGGCGCCGTAGCGGAACTCCTACCCTTCGTTGACTTTGTAGACTTTGGCGCCACGTGGATGGGGAAACATCTCTAATCACGTCGATCGATCGGCCCGTATCTTCGCGGCCATGAAAACCGCTCTGCTGTCTGTCTCCGATAAAACTGGCATCATCGAATTTGCCCAGTCCCTTCACGCCCTAGGCATTACCATCCTTTCTACAGGGGGCACCGCCAAAGCCCTGCGCGATGCCGGAATCCCGGTAACGCCGGTGAGCGACGTCACGAACTTCCCCGAAATCCTTGACGGCCGCGTTAAGACGCTCCACCCGAAGATCCACGGCGGACTGTTGGCACGCCTCGATAATTCTGCCCACGTCCAGCAGATGGAACAGCACGGCATCGCCTCGATCGATATCGTCGCCGTCAACCTGTACCCATTTGAGCAAACACTTGCCAATCCGGCGTCGACCCACGCCGACCTCGTCGAAAACATCGACATCGGCGGTCCCGCTATGGTACGCGCTAGCGCCAAGAACTACGAACACACCGTTATCATCACCAGCCCTACCGATTACGATACCGTTGCACAACACCTTACGTCGAGCAATACCGTGCCTCACGCAGTGCGCCTCGACCTTGCCCGCAAGGCCTTTGCTCACACCGCCGCCTACGACGCTCGTATCGCAACGTGGTTGGCAAGCGAAACGCAAACGACCTTCCCTACCGAGAGTGCACTACCGTTGCGCCTCGAACAGACACTTCGGTACGGCGAAAACCCACACCAACAGGCCGCCCTCTACGGCTCGTTTTTGTCGACGTTCAATCAGTTGCATGGCAAGGAGTTGTCGTACAACAACATCATGGACATCGACGCGGCCGCAGGCCTGGCAGCCGAGTTCTCCGAACCTTCTGTCGTCATTGTCAAACACACCAATCCCTGCGGTGTCGGCAGCGGCTCCTCGCTCGTCGACGCGTGGCATAAGGCCTTTGCTACCGACAACGTCTCGCCCTTCGGTGGTATCGTAGCATTCACGCACGAAGTCGACGAAGCCCTCGCAGAGCTCATCCACCCCATCTTCACCGAGGTTCTCATTGCCCCTTCCTATTCTCAAGGGGCATTGGCAACATTGCAGAAAAAACGTGACCGGCGATTAATGGTCGTGGATTATGCACGGCTTTCGGCGGCATCAGCCACAACGATGCGCTCTGTTGCAGGGGGAATGTTGGTACAGACCGCAGACAACCAGCTACTCGACGAATCAGCGTTGCGCGTAGTAACCGAACGGCAACCAACGGATGCCGAACATCAAGCCATGATGTTTGCTTGGCGCGTTGCTAAGCACGTTAAGAGCAATGCAATTGTCTATGCGTTGGCAGACAGAACCTTGGCCATCGGTGCCGGGCAGATGTCGCGCCTCGACTCGGCGCGTATCGCCGTGCGCAAGGCCGCCGATGCCGGCCTCGACCTCAACGGCTGCGCCGTGGCCAGCGACGCCTTCTTTCCGTTTGCCGATGGCCTATTGCAGGCAGCCGAAGCTGGCGCCACTTGCGTCATTCAACCTGGCGGGTCGGTACGAGACGACGAAGTCATCGCCGCCGCCAACGCCAACAACCTTGCCATGGTGTTTACCGGCATGCGGCATTTTAGGCACTAACATGCTAAGGTGACGGGGCGACGGTATCGTCAGGTCGTCAAGGGTGACGAGGTGACAATCGCTCAGAACGTCAAGGTGACGGGGTGACGGGATCGTCAGGATGCCGATGGTGACGGGGTGACAAATCCGTCTGGATGCCGATGGTGACGAGTGAGCCCGGAAATCAGTTGACTCACGATTTAGTGGATGGTAATGATGTAGCCAAATTACGCCCGTCGTTTACGGCGGGCTGGAATTTGGCTCTGCGCCTAGGCCCGCCCTTCAGGGCGGGTTTTTGGAATCGTACGTTTGAAAACGGTGACCTCCTCGCCACCATCGGCGTTCTGAGCGGACGTCACCCCGTCACCATCGGCATCCTGACGGATTTGTCACCCCGTCACCATCGGCATCCTGACGATCCCGTCACCCCGTCACCATCGGCATCCAGACGGATCTGTCACCCCGTCACCATCGGCATCCAGACGGATTTGTCACCCCGTCACCTTGACGAACGGACGATCCCGTCACCTTGACGGCCCGACGATCCACTACTTCGTCTTCGACGCCTCGTGCAGCACCGTCAGGTTGTGCTGTACCTTGCCAAACACCGTGTCGGGTGCGAAGCAACCGTGTTCATCGCGAACTCCGGCAGGCACGCCAATGAGAAGCTCGACGGCCTCTTCGAGTCTTGCGATTGGATAGAGCCAGAATTGCTTTGCCCGAACTGCTTCGATGATTTCGTCGCGAAGCATAAGGTCTTTGACGTTCTGCACTGGCAACAGGACGCCCTGTGTTCCCGTTAGTCCGCGGTCCTTGCACACTTCAAAGAAGCCAGTAATTTTTTCGTTGACCCCTCCAACAGGCTGGATGTCGCCCTTTTGATTGATGCTGCCGGTAATGGCCAGATCTTGACGAATGGGGAGGTTGGAAATGGCCGACAACAGCGCCACCATTTCGGTGGTTGAAGCACTGTCACCATCGATGCCACCATAAGACTGCTCGAACGCAACGCTGGCAGTAAAACTCATGGGCTGCGAACGAGAGAAGAGCGAACGCAGGAGACCCGATAAAATATAGACTCCCTTGGAGTGAATAGCACCGCTCATCTCGACTTCGCGCTCGATGTTGATGATGCCCGAAGTGCCCGCGCTTACTGTAGCCGTAATCCGAGCGGGCTTACCAAAGCTAACGATACCGGTGCTATACACTGTTAATCCGTTTACCTGTCCCACACGCTCGCCGGCGCAATCAATCAGCAACGTACCTCGCTGTATCTGCTGGCGAATTTCTTCGTCGGCCCTATTGCCTCGCCAATGTCGCTGATCAATGGCGTGCTGGACGTGCTTCCGCGAAATGGTACGCTTACCGCCGGCGCGAGCAAAGTACGAGGCCTCACGCATCACGTCGGCAACGTAACTAAACTGGAGCGTGATCTTCTCCTGCGACTCTGTAAAGGCAACGGCCCATTCTACCAGGGCTGCAGCACCAGTCTTGTCGCAGTGGTTGAGGCTTTCTTCGTTTGCTAGATGCGAAAAGAACGCACAGTAGTTATCAATCATGGTCGACGTCAGCGGCGTCTCGGAATCGAACTCGGCATGAACCTTGAACATCTTGTGGAAGTCCTCGTCGGCCGCCCAGAGAGCAAGGTAAATCTGTGGGTCACCCAACAGAATGATTTTGACGTTTGCTCGAATCCACTCTGGCTTTAGAGTGTTCAGTTGGAACTGCGTGTCGGTGTTTTGGATCTCGTAGCGGCCGTACAGCATCACGCGCTTGAGTGCAGTCCACATCTGTACGTCGCTCAACACATCGATGGCGTTGAGAATGATGTAGCCACCGTCGGCCTTGAGCAAACTCCCAGCCCTGATTTGTGTGAAGTCGGTTACGTAGTAGCCGCGCACGTCGTAGCGCTTTTCGATGGTGCCAAACAGCGATGCGTACGTGGGGGCGGTTTCGATAACGACAGGTGCTGTTTTGGTGTCGTAGTTGTCGACGATAATGTTCACGGTATACCGCAAGAAGAACTGCCGCAGTGCCTCCTCAGCAGCTATCTGCTCTGCGCCGGCAGTGGCTTGGCGCTGCGTAAGCAGCTTGATGAGCTCGTCTAGGTTTTCGAGTAAATGCTTAGTTACACCGGCAAGGTGCTCGGCAACACGGTCACGTGGAAAGCTCTTGCGTACGTCTTCGAAGGCCATGTCGATGAGGAACGTCACGGCACCTTGGTCGTAGCTGTTGATGCGCTTGCGAAACTCCTGCATCAGTCGCATGCTCTGTCGCCGTATGGTCATAAGCTCATCCCGGAAGGTCCGATACATCTCCAACAGCTCTTCCGCACGTGCTTTCGTTACCTTGCCCTCGGCAATCTTCTCATCGAGTGCCTCGATGTGTACGGGCTCGTCGTTAATCACCGGGAACACCTCGGTGGTGCTATTACCCTCTTCGTCTTCAAGTTGGCCTAGCACAAAGCCAACCGGACGCATGCGTGCGTCGAACGCATCGAGACTGGCTTTTTCGGCACCTTGAAACTCATCGACAATGGCCTTACGGCCTTGCTGGAACTGGTCTTCCTCGAAGAGCGCCGGAATGCGTCGCTGCAGGAAGGCCAAGGCATCGTCGAGCATACGCTGATACACCCTACCCTCGCCCGCCGAAAATCGTAGAAGAATCGGTGCTTCCGCTTGCTTAAAATTCTGAACGTAGCCCAAGTCAAACAGCTCAGCGCCTTCGTGCTTGAGCTCGTCCAATAGCATACGGATAGTGGTCATCCTACCCGTGCCAACAACGCCAGAGGTATAGATGTTATATCCCTGCGACCGAATCTGGGCCCCTAATCGAATGGCCTCCATGGCACGGTCTTGCCCTACGATACGCCGCAGTGGCTCGACGTCCTTCGTGGTCTTAAACGGCAGATGCGCGGTGGGACACGTCCACCGCAACTGCGTATGCGCCAAGGGCTGAACGGCTCGTAGTCCGTTAACCGCTGATGTCGTTGCCTTGTTCTTCGCCATGGCCGTCCTTCGATAATGTTGTTGTTCGTTGGAAATGCTGTTGCGCCTCGTGGCAACGCAACCAAGGTTGTACTCGTTCCTGCCTACCCTATCGTTCTGCTATCCTACACACGCCGTGCATGCCACACTGGTTGCACACGGTAGTGTTCGCCGGCTCGACAGCGAAGGTGTTGCCCTGCAGACGTTCGAGCTGACCTCGTACTGCCTGCTCCGATTTCGCTACATCGGCCGGATGCGATGTAAAGCCGAGCGCTTGCTTCATATCGGCCTTCCCATATCGCAATAGCACATCACGGTCACTGTCATGAAGTTTTGAGCCGACACTCATGTACACACCCACAACACCGGCAGGTGCCGGCTGCTGGTTGATAGCCCATTGCTCTGCGGCTTTGGCATAGAGTATCATCTGCGACTTCCTACCAGCTTCGATGGCCGACTTCGACGGAATACTGCTCACACTATTCTTGTAGTCCATCACCACGAGCACACGGCTGTTCTCCACTTCCACTGCATCAATGCGATCGACAACGCCCCGTACGGTCGTCATTGCACCATCGATCGATACATCGGCAAGTACTTCGATTTCCGACCGAAGGATGCGCGCTTGCGTACGCCGAACATAGGCCAACGTATTCGCCAGCCACTGCGCTAGTATACCTGCATCGTGTCCATTCCCAAACATGGCACGAGCATCTACGTGGGCATACGTCCATGTAGGTTCACCCATACACCGCTCGGCAACGGCATGCAAACGCTGGAGCAGTTCGGACATATCATCGCCATCCAGCCATTCGCGCAGATCAATGCCTTCGTTACTCGATGCCCCCTTCTCAATTATCAACGATTGTATAAACTCATGGAAGATGGAGTGGAACATACTGCCACGCTCTAGTGGTGTTTGGCGGGCATCGTCGTACGACACTTGCTCTAACCGCACCACGCGGCGCAGCACAAACTGGTACGGGCACGCAGCCGCTACGTCCAGCCGTGATGCACTGTAAGGGGCACTGCGAACCTTGGAAAGCAGCTCTGCGGCCCGCGGATGTAACGCGCCTACGTCGATGTAGGCGGGCAAGGCCACCGGCGCACGCTGGCTTGCGGCATGCATACGAGCGTCGGCGCTGTCGGAAAGAACATGACTGGCTGCCGCAAGCGATGAGAGATGCGGAGCACCCTCGGTACCACCTAGGGCTAGTGGTTCCGACAGAAGCGTGGCGGGCATTTGGTCTTCTTCGTCGATAGTTGCTGGCCACAACACATACACATGCTGTGCACCCGAGTGCAACGCTGATAGTAACGTCCTACGAGCCCGCGCTTCGCGGTCGCCCGGCGCTACAAGCCGCTCCACATCATCGGCAGATCTCACGGCAACTGCATCTTCGGTCCAGCCAGTGGTAATCACTACGGGCCACGTTCTTCCCGTAAGTGCCTCGGCACGAAGCAGACGAAGGCCGCCAAGACGCCCATCGGGCATGGTAACTGCCGTGCGACCTAGCGTGGCACGCACCGTACCAACATGCATGGCCAGCGGCATCGCATCGGCACGAAGCCTGTGCGCCATGGCAAGCGAAGTCTGCAAGGCCTCGCGCGCTACGCGAAGCGCCTCGACGGCTAGCGACGTGCGCCCCGACGCTTCGTCGCGGCGCTGCCAGCGCTGCGCTGTTTGCTCAAGGTGTAGCGGTCGTATCAGCTCGGCCTCGATAGACCCACTCGCTTCGGCCGCCGTGCAGACCGCAGCCGTTAACGGCAACGCCCGCGCTAGGTCGTCAACAACATTGCGCGCCGCCCGTAGCATGGTTACTTCGTCGGACAGTGCTCCTGGCAGCCGCAGCGCCTCGTCGATTGTCGATGCCCACTGCGATAGCCCCTCGCCACCAACAATGCGTAGCGCACGCGCCGTGGCTAGTAGGCGGTGGATATTCGGCACCACGTCCTCGAGAATACCTGTTCGTGCTAGGCGCTCCACGTGGTCGCGCCGCCAGTTCGACAGCACAACGTCGGCAGCCGCAAGCATGCCCGAAACAATCGGTACCTGCAAGAGCGGCACCGACGTAGCATCGGCCACAGGTAGGCCCGCAAGGGCTGCGCGTTCGCGCAAAAAAAGGTCAACGCCGTCAGACGCTGCCGGCACCACGGCCACATCGCCAGGCCGCAGGCCATCCGTAAGGCAGTGCTCCTTGGCAATGCGCAAGACGGCTTCGTCGTGGCTGCGCTTGGTGGCACAGCGCACGATGTGAATTCTGGCTTGTGGCGCTGTGGCGTCGTCAACATGTGTCCACGGTACAGCCGCCGTGGCCAGGGCCATAGCGCACTCCTGATAGTCCTGGTCGACACTGTCGCCGGCACCAACCGTCGTGCATTGTTCGGCCCACCGAATGGCCATCGTCCATTCGGCCGCAGCAAGCACATTCAGCACCAGCCGCTCCAGTCGTGGTAGCGGCTGCATGCCAAACAGCACCAAGCCAACAACGTCGGCCTCGTCGCGAAGCCGCAAGCGAATGCGGTGGCGCTCCTGCACACGCCTGCCCATTTCGGCAAGGGCCTGCTGCAGGTGGGTCACGCTATCAACGGCCTCAATCTCCTGCAGCGTTGTTGCATAGGTCTGTACCACTTGCTCAAGCAATGCCACCTTTTGGCGCCGACGTGGCGTATCGGCAATGCTATCTGCGTCCAGACTACGACCGTCGCGCTGCCATCGATGCACCTGTTGGATAGTAACGCCAAGGGCAACGGCCGACGTATCGCATAGCCGTGCTGCATGGTCAAAGACGGCTTCGGCGTCGGCTGCCGACAGTACGGCGGGCATCGGCACAATGGCTTGGCATAGTTCGCGTAGCAGGGTCGACATCGTTATCACCAGCGGCGGGCGGCCGCTGCTGGTGCGCGCCCATGCTACGAGTGCGTCGCGCTCGTGCGACGGCGTTGGCACCACCAGGGCAGTCGCCGTAGGCATTGCGCTCACGACGTCGGCCAGTGCCCCTTGTCGAAGTACGTCAAGGAAGTCTGATGTGAAACCGGCGGTGTGGGTGACGGCGGCCATGGAAGGTGATAGATTTGCGGAATGGCAAGGGCTTCGAATATCACACTCCTGCGCTGTGCCACCAAGCACATGATGATTGTTGTGCTAGGGGGCATCGTGGGCGCTTGCGCGGCAACGGTGCCTATACGCGTGCTGCCTAAAGGCGAAACACATGTGGTAGCAAGCGTTGGCGGACCCATTGTGCCGGATAAATCACCTACGGTGGTGGTGCCCTATGCTACGGCTGGTGTTGTGTATGGCGTTACCAACGACGTGACGGTGCATGGCATGGCTCACATAACGATGGCGATGTTTGGTGTAGCCGGCGTGGATGTAGGAGCTTCAACGCGCCTAATGAAGCACGACGCGTGGCAGCCCGAAGCCACGGTGGCGCTACGCGCCATGATGATGACGGATTTCGGCGGATGGTCGACGACGCGACTGTGGCCAACGATTTCGGCGACGTGTTCTTGGCTTGACGGAGCCGTTGTGCCCTATGTGGGAAGCCATGTAACGTTCGAGTTAACAAACGGCAAGCCGTTGGTGAGTCCAAACGTAGGCGTACAAATTGAATTATCGAACGATTGGTGGCTACAGGTAGAGGGAATCTGGCAGGCAGCCAACGCTAACACTCGTAGTGGTGTATTGGAGGGGCAGTCCAGCATTGGCGACCGCGGCAGTCTTGGTATGTTTATAGCGGCAAGGATGCGACTATGACGAGATACGTGCTCATGGCACTTTGTGCTCTGTTATGTACTGCCTGTTCGTTGGATGATTTCGTAACGAACGAGCGTGGATTAAATGAGTATAGCGTGTCTACACTGATTACTCCCGACTCGTTAATCGAAGAATTTTCGGTGCTCAGCGGCAGCGAAACGATCTATGGCCTACGTGTACGACAGCCGGCGTTACGCCGCGTCAACCCACATCCTACCATTGTGTACCACCATGGCAACAAGCACCATTTGGTAGAATATTGGGATCGAGTAGAGCTGCTGTTTCGTGCTGGGTTCGACGTTGTGATTTATGACTATCGTGGGTTTGGCCGTAGCACCGGGGCCAGCACCGAGGCGTCGCTACTAGCCGATGCTGAGTCTGTTGTTCGTTGGGTTCGTGAACGTCCAGACGTCGACACTGCCTTTATCTACGCCTACGGTTACTCACTGGGCGGCGTACCTGCCTTGCACCACGCAGTAGACCTTGGCGGCGTTCGTGGCATTGTGCTAGAGTCGGTTTTTTAATCTGGGGCAGCACTTGTACGCAGTGGCACGGTACTCGACGTACCCCACCAGTGGCTTCTGGGCAGTTCGTACGACAATCGCGAGCGGGCCTCGCGGCTGCGAGCACCTGTGTTGCATCTTCATGGCACCGACGACCCTTTTTTAGGTTACGAAGCACATGCACTGCCGTTGTTGGACGTACTACCATATCCCCGCACGCATATACCTGTTAAGGGGGCAGTGCACAACAACGTACCCAGCGTTATGGGAGAGGATTACTATATGGAAGTCATCACGGGATTTATTCGCGGAAATTAGCGCGAGAAAGCGTACACCATGTTTACGGGAATCATCGAAGAAATTGGAACGGTCTTGCGGGTAACGCCACAGGGCGACGGTGTGCGATTAGATATCGAAGCGCACCAGGTAATGAACGATTTGGCAGTCGACCACTCCATCGCTGTAAACGGCGTATGTCTTACCGTGACGGAGCGTAGCGAGACGGTGTTTAGCGTTACGGCTGTTGCCGAGACACTCCGCAAGACGACGACGGGGGCACTAGTGCAGGGCAGTCGAGTAAATCTCGAGCGGGCAGTGCGAATGTCAGACAGACTTGGTGGGCACCTAGTGCAGGGCCATGTGGACACCGTGGGTGCGGTTCGCAGCGTGATTGAAAACGAAGCTGGCTGGGAAGTCTGGTTTAGTTATCCCATTGAATATCGTCGGTGGCTTATTCCTGTAGGCAGTATTTGTGTCGAGGGGGTAAGTCTTACCGTTGCGGCCATCGACGGCGACGCCTTCAAGGTAGCCATTATCCCGCACACATTGCAGAAAACCACGTTAGGCAGCAAGCGTATTGCCGACGCCATCAACCTCGAGTTCGACATGGTGGCGAAGTACGTGGCGAATCATGTGGGATAGCGACATGCCTTCGGCATAGGGACGGCCTGCGGCCAGTAACATGCCTTCGGCATAGCGACGCGGCTGCGCCGCAGCGACGGCCTGCGGCCAGCTACATGCTTCGCACAGGGACGTGTAACGTCCCGCGCAGCGTCCTGTGAAACGTCCCGCGCAGCGTCCTGTGAAACGTCCCGCGCAGCGTTCTGTGAAACGTTCTGTGAAACGTCCCGCGAAGCGTTCCATGAAACGCCCCGCGAAGCGCAAATGGGGCCATGCTCCGTAGAGCATGGAAATTCGTCGCGGCAGAGTCCGGGACTCTGGTCGACATCTCGCTTCAATGGGGCCATGCTCCGTAGAGCATGGAAATGAGCACGGCAACACAACCGTATGGCGAGTCGAATAACGGCTTTAATGGGGCCATGCTCCGTAGAGCATGGAAATTTCAACCAGCCATACGGCCAAGATGAAGCAGGCGCCGCTTCAATGGGGCCATGCTCCGTAGAGCATGGAAATTGCCAGTGCGCACCACGACCTACACGGCGACAGTGGGGCTTCAATGGGGCCATGCTCCGTAGAGCATGGAAATGCCAAGGCGGAACCCAAGGCGGCTTCAATGGGGCCATGCTCCGTAGAGCATGGAAATCTAATCGCCGAGTCGTTCGACGGGAAGGTGAAGTTGTTGCTTCAATGGGGCCATGCTCCGTAGAGCATGGAAATTGCCAGTGCGCACCACGACCTACACGGCGACAGTGGGGCTTCAATGGGGCCATGCTCCGTAGAGCAGGGAAATTACCTGACGATGTGCAGTGGCCAGATCCTCCACAATCTGCTTCAATGGGGCCATGCTCCGTAGAGCATGGAAATGTCGAGAATATGATCGGTGGTCATCATCAGCGTTTGTTGCTTCAATGGGGCCATGCTCCGTAGAGCATGGAAATGTCGTGTAGTAGTAAATCACAAATTCACGCCGCACCTCGCTTCAATGGGGCCATGCTCCGTAGAGCATGGAAATGCACTGGTAACAAGCGCGGGTGCGGGCGACGCTGGGCTTCAATGGGGCCATGCTCCGTAGAGCATGGAAATCCGTTGATTGTGTCACGATCGCAGTACGCGCACCCGGCTTCAATGGGGCCATGCTCCGTAGAGCATGGAAATCCAACTCCAGCTTCTACACCCTCCTAGAGCTCAAGCTGCTTAAATGGGGCCATGCTCCGTAGAGCATGGAAATCATAATAACCCCCAATGGCCATACGCACTAATCATAGCCGCTTCAATGAGGCCATGCTCCGTAGAGCATGGAAATATGATGGGAACTTTCTGCCGACCGGCGTTCTGTTTCGCGCTTCAATGGGGCCATGCTCCGTAGAGCATGGAAATGTGGACGACCGTGGGCGCTACGACGCAGGTCTTCTAGCTTCAATGGGGCCATGCTCCGTAGAGCATGGAAATAACTCGGGCGTTCACGAACCTTAACGTGCTGACGTGGCTTCAATGGGGCCATGCTCCGTAGAGCATGGAAATTGGAGCCAAAGTTGCCATACGCCTACAAAATCACCATGGCTTCAATGGGGCCATGCTCCGTAGAGCATGGAAATGCTCGAGTTGAAAAGAGCATGTGCAACGTCCTTCCAGGCTTCAATGGGGCCATGCTCCGTAGAGCATGGAAATCCTGCGCAGTTTGCGCAATCGCGCATCTTCGAACGCATGCTTCAATGGGGCCATGCTCCGTAGAGCATGGAAATTCTTCGCCGCTGCGCTCTTCGATGGGGTCAAACGCGCTTCAATGGGGCCATGCTCCGTAGAGCATGGAAATCTTAACAACCGCTAAGGAACAACCATGAAAACAATCGCTTCAATGGGGCCATGCTCCGTAGAGCATGGAAATGCGGCACGATCGCGGGCGTGACGTCGGCCATGCGCGCTTCAATGGGGCCATGCTCCGTAGAGCCCGGAAATTACCAATCGAAGGTGGCTACTACTGCTCGATGTTCGTGCTTCAATGGGGCCATGCTCCGTAGAGCATGGAAATGCCGTGCGCTACCGCATTCGCAACGGACATGCCGAGACGATGCTTCAATGGGGCCATGCTCCGTAGAGCATGGAAATAGCACGCGCCTATGACCTGAGCGCGGAGCAGAAAGCCGCTTCAATGGGGCCATGCTCCGTAGAGCATGGAAATGCCAACCGCCAAAAGGGCGGTCTCGGCGTACTCGTAACGCTTCAATGGGGCCATGCTCCGTAGAGCATGGAAATGTTGGCAAACCCTGACTGGCACTATACCGCCTACAATCGCTTCAATGGGGCCATGCTCCGTAGAGCATGGAAATACACCATAGCCGACCAGCATTGCGCCTAAGTGCGTACCGCTTCAATGGGGCCATGCTCCGTAGAGCATGGAAATCAGACAACTGCTCGCTGAAGGGTGGGAGCTCGACGAGCTTCAATGGGGCCATGCTCCGTAGAGCATGGAAATGGTAGCTGCGTGCGTATGTTGTCACCTTTAACACATAGCTTCAATGGGGCCATGCTCCGTAGAGCATGGAAATTGGCACGCAACCAAGGACAGCACATGCCCAGTTGAAGGGCTTCAATGGGGCCATGCTCCGTAGAGCATGGAAATATCTCCGTCAATACCGACGTCAAAAACAAGGTGCCCGCTTCAATGGGGCCATGCTCCGTAGAGCATGGAAATGGAATGCGCGTAGGCGTCATAGCCGCCGGCATACGCGCTTCAATGGGGCCATGCTCCGTAGAGCATGGAAATTGACCAACGTCGCAGGGGCAATTTCGAGCGCAGCGATGCTTCAATGGGGCCATGCTCCGTAGAGCATGGAAATTACTTAGGCCCTGACGGCAAGCCTCGCAGCGCAGACGCGCTTCAATGGGGCCATGCTCCGTAGAGCATGGAAATCACCGATGACGCCGGCGGAGGGGACCCGACAGATTCGCTTCAATGGGGCCATGCTCCGTAGAGCATGGAAATTCTTCGAGAGATTTTTAGACACATGCGGTAATACCGCTTCAATGGGGCCATGCTCCGTAGAGCATGGAAATCACGAACAAGATGAATCACTAGGTGCGGCTATCCGCGCTTCAATGGGGCCATGCTCCGTAGAGCATGGAAATCAGCGGCCTCGGCTGCCGACGTGTCTGCATTTACCTTGCTTCAATGGGGCCATGCTCCGTAGAGCATGGAAATGCGTGAGGTACACGCCTACGAAGTCGTATACCTTCCCAAGCTTCAATTGGGCCATGCTCCGTAGAGCATGGAAATCTCGGAGGCATGCCCGGCCACCAGCCGTCGTTGCTGGCTTCAATGGGGCCATGCTCCGTAGAGCATGGAAATTCCTGCACCGTTCGACGTGGCGACGGCTTTAACGCCGCTTCAATGGGGCCATGCTCCGTAGAGCATGGAAATAGTCTTGCCATTCAGCATGATGTAGGGAGTTAGTGGGCTTCAATGGGGCCATGCTCCGTAGAGCATGGAAATGGAATTCAGCAACGGCATGGTATAGACCATCAACTCGCTTCAATGGGGCCATGCTCCGTAGAGCATGGAAATCGGCGGTCCCGTGACCGGGGCGCCTAAGATCACTCGCTTCAATGGGGCCATGCTCCGTAGAGCATGGAAATAATTGCGCCCAATCACCACGCAGGGCAAGACGCTCGCTTCAATGGGGCCATGCTCCGTAGAGCATGGAAATGGGCTGCCTCCGCTGCGTTTACAGCCATGACACTAGCTTCAATGGGGCCATGCTCCGTAGAGCATGGAAATGCGACCACCTGCGTAGGTGCGCATCGTCAGGTTCGCCTTCAATGGGGCCATGCTCCGTAGAGCATGGAAATGCGGACGAACTCGGCCGCCATGGTCCGGTATTCCTCCTTCAATGGGGCCATGCTCCGTAGAGCATGGAAATTGGGTTTCCTTAGGCGTTCTCTATGTGCTGTAACACCCTTCAATGGGGCCATGCTCCGTAGAGCATGGAAATACAAAACGCAACAGAAAGCAACGCGCCCAAGTTGGTCCCTTCAATGGGGCCATGCTCCGTAGAGCATGGAAATGCCTTCTGCAGCTCGCTCTTGCGGTCGGCGTCGCCGTCGACCTTCAATGGGGCCATGCTCCGTAGAGCATGGAAATAGGGCCTTGCTACGGCAGGGCCCTTTTTTCTGCACCCTTCAATGGGGCCATGCTCCGTAGAGCATGGAAATGGTAACGACTAACGGGAATACATTGGCCGATGACTACCTTCAATGGGGCCATGCTCCGTAGAGCATGGAAATCGAATCGAGGAGAAGGGCTACCTCGCGCACCTGGACGGCCTTCAATGGGGCCATGCTCCGTAGAGCATGGAAATCGTCAGGTGTCGGATCGCGGTCAGCAGCGCACGGAGCCTTCAATGGGGCCATGCTCCGTAGAGCATGGAAATCCAATGTCGTCGGCGAGAACGATTTGTCTATCTCGTCCTTCAATGGGGCCATGCTCCGTAGAGCATGGAAATGGAATGCGCGTAGGCGTCATAGCAGCTGGCATACGCCCTTCAATGGGGCCATGCTCCGTAGAGCATGGAAATTCGATAAGGGAAAGCTGGTACTCGTAGTGCCCCTGCTCCATCCTTCAATGGGGCCATGCTCCGTAGAGCATGGAAATTGGCGTGCGAAATTGCACGCATGGATAACACCCAACAGCTTCAATGGGGCCATGCTCCGTAGAGCATGGAAATAAGAGCTGTCGGATAACGGCCGCCTGTGGGTAGTGTCGGCTTCAATGGGGCCATGCTCCGTAGAGCATGGAAATTGTATTCTGCCGTTCGTAGTGTACTGGCTGTACTACAGCTTCAATGGGGCCATGCTCCGTAGAGCATGGAAATTCGGCGCGATAACAGGTCAAAGTGGTGCAGCCCTCGAGCTTCAATGGGGCCATGCTCCGTAGAGCATGGAAAATAGCCATGTTCCAGCGGCGAGGCTTACCGAAGGGCGCTTCAATGGGGCCATGCTCCGTAGAGCATGGAAATGTTCATGCGTTGGCGGCTACGGACGTGCCTGATACGGCTTCAATGGGGCCATGCTCCGTAGAGCATGGAAATTCAGGTTGGGGTCGTTGGCCGCTCGACCAGTATCCCGCTTCAATGGGGCCATGCTCCGTAGAGCATGGAAATATTCGTTGGACACGTCTGACATCGAGCGCGCAATATCGCTTCAATGGGGCCATGCTCCGTAGAGCATGGAAATCAACTGTGCAGGCTTTATCTGCCGTGCGATGGTCGCGCTTCAATGGGGCCATGCTCCGTAGAGCATGGAAATCACGCTCACTAGCACAGCAGGGTTTCGGGCGACGCATAGCTTCAATGGGGCCATGCTCCGTAGAGCATGGAAATAATAACACGGCCAACCACGAACGAGCGAATTATTTAGCTTCAATGGGGCCATGCTCCGTAGAGCATGGAAATCATATCTAGCCGTCGTGAGTTTATCGGTATCCTCGGCCCCGCTTCAATGGGGCCATGCTCCGTAGAGCATGGAAATTGTGTCTGATAATTTGGAGTGTATAGACTACGATGCG
>JALHPC010000018.1:24789-53055 GCA_022842685.1 Candidatus Kapaibacterium sp. | reverse complement strand
GGTCGGGGGGGTGAGCAGTGCGCAACAATTAAATAAAACCAGAGCGACCTGATCGCAAAGAAACCACCGCCGGAGGCGGTCCCGGCGAGACGCCGGGTCTGTGGGGGTGCCACCGTCACCTTGACGAACTGACGATAACGTCACCATTTGCAAACGAACGACTCCAATACGACATTCCGGCACCCCCCTCTCGACCTTGAGAGGGGGGCCGGGGGGGTGAGCAGTACGCAACAATTAAATAAAACCAGAGCGGCCTGATCGCAAAGAAACCACCGCCGGAGGCGGTCCCGGCGAGACGCCGGGTCTGTGGGGGTGCCACCCCGTCATCTTGACGTTCTGACGATAACGTCACCATTTGCAAACGAACGACTCCAATACGACACTCCGGCACCCCCCTCTCGACCTTGAGAGGGGGGCCGGGGGGGTGAGCAGTGCGGAACAATTAATCAAAACGTGAGAGACCTGATCGCAAAGAAACCACCGCCGGAGGCGGTCCCGGCGAGACGCCGGGTCTGTGGGGGTGCCACCCCGTCATCCCTACGATCCCGTCATCGCGTTACCACAAACGTATGGCGCTCTACCGCCGCCTGCCCATGCAACAGCACAACGTAGGCGCCCGAAGCATAGCCCGACGTGGCAATACTTGTACCTGTGCCTTCAACGGCCACGTCGGCCACACACGTGCCGTCCACAGCATACACCTGCACACGCCTAAGAGGGTTTGTGCCTCCAATCCACAGTCGTTCTGCTAAAGGGGCATAGGAAACCGTAAACGCGTTGCCAGGCAAGGCCTGGGCAACACTGCTGGTTCCGTCGCTAATGCGTACAACCATGGGCGAGGTAGCCACAAGGTTGCCGTCGCCATTGCTGCGAACTTCCACCAGATAGTCGTCACCAGCGGGAACGCTTGCCGCTACGCGCCATTGAAACGCCGCGTTTCGTGCGCGAGCAGAGTCGGCGATAACGTAGCGCTGCCCGTCCTTCACAAGTCGAATCTGTAGTGTGGTGTCGAGGTTTGTTGCCCACCGAATTGCAACTGCCTGGTCGTAAAGCCAGGTTACGTTGGACATTGGCGAAACAACGTCAAGAAAGTCATCGGCAACCTCGAAGCTGTCAACCGCTGAATATGCCATTTGCTGAAGCGCTTGCGCCGGCCACAACGTGCTGGTGCCGGCAGACCAATACCAGCGCCCCTTAGCCAGCGTTGGAAGAACAAGGTGGCGGTCGGTGTCGGTAATGGCGTCCACAATAGGATTCGAGAGATCCTTGCTGCGACTTACTCGATAGTGCACGCTTCGGTGCCGACCCTGTGGACTACACCGCAGCAGGGGGCCGTTGCCTGCCTGCACACGTATGCCGCCAACAGGCCAGGTTAGACGTGGCGCCAATGCCGCTACTTCGTCGATCGGAGTGCCAATACAGAACTCTCCGGCCGTGGTGACTTCGGTAACGACGGTGTTGCCAACGAGCGTTGTTGCAAGTGGTCGAAAGACGGAGTCGTTCGGTGCCCGACGGTAAACAACAAGATTGGCGGAAGGAGCGATGCCAAGGCGTTCAAGATCGAAGCGCATCGTCATGCTATGTTCAGATAATCCTTCGAGCTCTAGTGTGCAGCGCCAGCGAAGAATGTTAGGCGTTCGTAACGACTCAAAGCGTGGCTCGACGGGAGAATAGTCGAACGTGTGCAGGGTAACCGTGTTATAAAAGGCTCCCCGTGCCGTGCGAAATTCGGCCGTAACTCCAGTAGTGTCCTTGCTGGTAAAAAACCGGTAGGTGTTGCCAGGAAGAACGTCGCGAACAACAACGGTTGCCAACGGCCGACCTGGTGGCCATATACGGTGCTTCTCTACGCGATAGGGATACATAACGCGAGGAAAATTCGCCTCGAAGACGACGGTGCCTGCGCTGTCGACTTCGGTAACGGCGGCCGATCCGTTTTGGACGGCAGAACCCCAGGCAAGGACGCGGTTGCCATTTGGTAACGTTTGCATGCCACCCTGGATACTTGCGTAGGCGTCGACAGTCGGACGGTACTGCCAAACGCGCGTGCATGTTTTATTGACTTCGTCGAGGCGATACTCTACACCACGCGAATATTGCACGGGTTTTTGTGTGCCGTTATCGAACATGGCGATATTGCCATTATACGTCCGGCGAACGTCATGAACGTACGACACGTGAAACGGTGCCTCGTCTGCGTTGTCGTCGATAAACGTAAACTGATTAAGTTTTCCCCCAAGAATCCACATCACGGCGCCAGTTTCCTGATGCACCTTTACAATAGCTGAGAGGTGTCGAAGACTAAGCAGCCAGTGACCATCATCGTCCTGCCAAGCCGAATTATTATGGATATAACGAATAGCAGGCACCGTTAGGTCTTCGTACGATGCCGATACGGGAAGATGGTCAAGACTCTTCCATTGGAACACAACGTTGCCAAGTGGGTCCTGTTCTTGCAATAATGCCTGAACTACGTTGGCCGCTGGGTGTCCGTTCTCGACAAGGTTGCTACAATCCACGGTAACGTCTTGTGCTCCAAGTACCATACGATTACCGTTGGGCAGCAGATGAAAGTCGTGTTGTGTTGTAGAATAATCGCGCTTTTGTTGTTCAACACGAAGGAGAGCAAAGGAAGAATCGATAATGTAAACCCCCATGTCTTTCGACACCTGGCTAAACACACCAAACTCGGTCCACGCCATGCGGCCGTCGGGCAGAATTTTGAAATCGAAGGGATACCCCGTACCTGTAGGAGACCATGCCACGATGCGGCCTTGGCGGTCGTACACCTGCAGATAGCCACCGAACTGTCGGGGTGTAACGCGGCTATTGGGAGCTAGGTACAAAAACCCTGGCGACGGGTTCGTGTTCGTGGTAACCGTAAGCCGAGCCATGTCGGTGGGCTGGGCCCACACTGTAGCACTTGCGAATATTGATAGCGCAAGTGCGCGAAGCAGTATCATACTAGTAGCCGGTTGGATGCCCGTGTTGTTTTCGCCACGCAAAAATCTCCTTGTACGGGCCAAATTTATGTTGCTTGCTCGAGAAAGGGTCAGCGAAAGGCCCAAGATAAAAATCTATGGGCCGTTCCTTTGCGATAGGATAGTTGGGGGCCTCGGGCGGCACGGGTGGACGTGTGTGCAGTTCGTCGTCGTTCACATAGGCAGCTACATCATAGGCCTCCTCGTCGGTAAGCACTGGCTTGTCCCACCGCGCAAGATCTTGCGGCATGTTGTACTTGATAAACTGAGCGGCCTTAATAAGGCGGTGCATGCTGGAGCCGGGC
Organism: Candidatus Kapaibacterium sp.; assembly: GCA_022842685.1. Lineage (GTDB taxonomy): Bacteria > Bacteroidota > Ignavibacteria > Kapaibacteriales > Kapaibacteriaceae > JALHPC01. The sequence goes on along the minus strand of JALHPC010000018.1, from coordinate 49,769 downwards.
TGATAGGAGTTTGGCCCCCATAGGGGCGGATAGGTGTACTTTGTGCCTTCGGCAGCGAGTATCCCCTGACCGTCGTCGCCGTGGCAGCGCACGCAGTGTTGATCGTACACCAGCTTGCCCTTAGCAGGATCGGCAGCACGGTCCAATAGCGGCATCTTCATAAGGTCGTCGCCAGGAACGCGGCCATCGACAGGAATGCCCTTGGCAAGCCACTTCATGTACATCAGGATGGCGTTCATTTCTTTGCTGTCCATAGGAATAGGACGGCCGTTGAGCGGTCGTTCAATGCAGTTGTTGACGCGTTCGCCAAGACTGAGAATGCGCGCCTCGCGCATTCGGTACTGCGGATAGCGCGCATGGCTGGAAATCAGGCTTAGCCCATAGGGGCGCGTTCCAGCGTCGAGGTGGCAACTCGTGCAGGCCAGCAGGTTGCCTGCATATTTGCCGACCGACCCTTTCGGGCCAAGATAGAGGGGAGTATTGACGATGAGCTCGCGTCCATAACGAATCATGTCGCCAACCTTACCCACAGGGATGGTAGATGTATCAGGTGCCACAAACGCCATGGGCATGGAATCCCGGACGGAATCACCTGATTCTGCGGGTGGCTTTTCGTGGTTGGCACACGCGACAAGCAACGTGGCTATGCAGAGTGATAGGAGTAGGGGACGTATCATCTGGTAGTTGGAAGTTTGGCTGCCTGCCATGCAACAATGCCACCGCGCACATGGTAGGCCGTGCGGAATCCCAGGGAGTCCAGCAGGCGCAAGGTCTTGGCACTTCGACGTCCAGTAGCACAGTATACGACGACTGGCGTTTTGCGGTTGAGTGCTGCCAGAGAGTCGGCAAAGTGTGCGTCGTTGTAGCTAAGGTTCCTAGCGTTGACAAGGTGCCCCCCGGCAAACTCTGATGGCTTGCGGACATCAAGAAGAAGTGCGTTGTGGTGGATGCGCATGTAGCGCTGGGCTTTCAAAACACTCAACGTATCAGCCGCGATAGCCGCGTATGGGAGTGCAATACCAACGAGCAGTAAGGTGGTGATGATAAGGCGCGACAATCGACTACTCTAGGTTCGTAACACGTAAACGACGATGACAGCAAGAAACACAAACTTCGCCATTTTGTTACGATAGCGGGTCGATTCACCAACATCGCTAACTTCGCCGTCGATGCAGCCGCTTCGACCTACCGTGCTACTTGCCCTTGTGCTGGCCCTAGTGCCAACGCTGCTGTGTGGCCAAGAGATGCGTTTCAACATTGGTTCAGACTCCACCCGGTTCGTCAAGCTCCAGATCTTTACGCAGTTTTGGGCAAGGGTCAACGAAAGCAATCCGGGGTCGTTACAGCTTGGCGACGAGCGCGACATGACGTTCGACATTGGCATACGGCGGGCGCGCGTGCAGGCCTTTGCCCAGGTTACCGACCGTGCGTCGGTGTTCCTCCACTACGGCTTTAACAACTACAACGCCATGTATGCCATAGGGCAGAATCGACGTTTGCAGTCGTTCTTTCACGATGTGTTTGGCGAGTATCGCCTTACAGATGACAACGAACTGAAGGTAGGCATTGGCCTTGCCTTCGTGAACGGATTGTCGCGATACTCTCAGCCGGCCGTTTTGGCAATACCCATGATGGATATTCCCGTGTTCGGCCAGGCAACGGTGGAGCAAATTGATGTGTTTGGACGCAAGCTTAGCATGACGGCGCGGGGCCAGATAGGTCCGATCGACTACCGCGTTAGTCTAAGCGATCCGTTCCCGATAACGTCGACCAACTTTGCCGTGCCAATCAACACCAGTGCGAACTTCTCGCACGTTGGCCACGACCTACAGCGCCAGGCCTACGTGCTGTATCAGTTCTTCGATCACGAACCACACATGCTTTCGAACATGGCGGGGACGTACTACGGCAAACGCAAGATTTTTAATGTTGGTGGTGGATTTATGCATCAGCCGCGGGCCATGTGGCGCAGTGCCGGTGCCGATACCGTCTATGAAGATATGCTGTTGATGGCAGTAGAGTCGATGTTCGACATGCCGATAGCCGACGACGGCACCACGTTTAGTGCCTATGCGGCTCACTTTTGGAACGACTACGGCACGAACTACCTGCGGTACAATGGAATTATGAATCCGGCAAATGCTCAGCAACAGCCGGCTGACACTACGGCATTACGTCCACTCCAGCGCTTTGGTCCCACGCAGGGCAATGCCTTCCCCATGTTTGGCACGGGAACCGTGTTCTACACGCATGCGGCCGTCTTCCTGCCGAAAGCCATCGGAGATATGGGCCTTATGCCGTATGCAAGCTATATGCAGGCAAACTACGACCGCTTGGGAATGCCCATGACGGTATTACATGCAGGAGTATCGCTCTTAGTAGACGGAGTGCGCACGCGCATTTCGTTGGATTTACAGAATCGGCCTACGTACGGAATTAACCCCGAGTCGGGCTTCCTTGAAGAGGGTGGCCGCCGGAACCAGCTTGTGCTGATGTATCAGCTTGTGCTGTAGCGCTTCGCGGGACGTTACACGGGACGTTTCACAGGACGCTTCGCGGGACGTTACACGGGAAGTTTGCACGCCACGGTAACGCGTTGTGTTTCGTTTAGGGTAAATGCTACCGCCAACCCGTCATCTTGACGTTCTGACGATAACGTCACCATTTGCAAACGAACGACTCCAATACGACATTCCGGCACCCCCCTCTCGACCTTGAGAGGGGGGCCGGGGGGGTGAGCAGTGCGCAACAATTAAATAAAACCAGAGCGGCCTGATCGCAAAGAAACCACCGCCGGAGGCGGTCCCGGCGAGACGCCGGGTCTGTGGGGTTGCCGCCGTCACCCCGTCACCATCGGCATCCTGACGATAACGTCACCTCGTCACCATTGACGTTCTGAGCGGACGTCACCATTCACAATCTGACGCTCAACTCCCCACATGCCGATACACGTCTCCTGCCCCCATGGTTATCAGCAAATCGTCGGGGCGGGCAAGGTTGGCCAGGGCTGAGGCCAGTTCGGTCTTGTGTTGCACGTATACAACATTCCGGTGGCCGGCCAAGCGAATTTTCTCGGCTAACATGGCGCCATCGACGCCGTCGATGGGTTGTTCGCGCGCAGCGTAAACGTCGGTGATTACCAGCACATCGGCGTCGTCGAACGACGTAGCAAACTCGTCGGCAAAGTCGCGCGTGCGCGTAAACGTATGCGGCTGGAAAACGGCCACGATGCGCTTCTTCCAGCCGCGGCGTGCCGCCGATAGTGTGGCACGTATCTCGGTAGGGTGGTGCGCATAGTCGTCAACCCAGGTAACGCCATCGAAGATGTTGCCCTTGAGTTCGAACCGACGGTTGACGCCTGAAAACTCCGCCAGGGCACGCGCAATGGCGTCGAACGGTATGCCCACCTGCAAGCCAACCGAAATGGCCGCCAACGCATTGCGCACGTTGTGGTCGCCCGGTACCTGCAGCGAAATGGTGCCCAAGCGGTTGCCGCCGGTTTCGACGCCAAAGGTCGTATGGCGCTCGTTCCACGTTACGTCCACGGCACGTACATCGCACTGGGGCGACATGCCAAACGTAACTACCTTGCGCTTGATGCCAGGCAGAAGCTGGCGCACGCCGGCGTCGTCTAAACACACATGAACGCTGCCATAGAACGGTACCTTATTGGCAAACTCTAAAAACGCTCCGTGAATATCTTCGAGGTCGGTGTAGATGTCTAAGTGGTCGGCTTCCACGTTCGTTAGAACGGCAATCGTGGGCAGGAGCGACAAAAAACTTCTGTCGTATTCGTCGGCCTCAAGCACAATCCATTGCCCCTTACCTAAACGAGCGTTAGAGCCACCCAGGCCCTTTAAACGCCCACCTACGATGACAGTTGGGTCTAGGGCGCCACCCATCATTACCAAACCACACATGCTGGTAGTGGTTGTTTTACCATGGGTGCCGGCAATGGCACAGCAAAACTGCAGTCGCGAAAGCTCCATGAGCATTTCGGCACGGCGGATAATGGGAATATTATTGCGCTGTGCTTCGAGGGTTTCCACATTGTTGTCGGGCCGCACAGCCGATGAGTACACCACCACATCGGCGCCGGCTACGTTGGTGGCAGCATGGCCGTAGTGGATGGTAGCGCCTAGGCGTTCAAGGTGTTCGGTGGTTTCGGAACGGTTAAGGTCCGAGCCGCTAATGGCAAAACCTTGGACGAGCAAAATCTCGGCAATGCCCGACATGCCAATGCCGCCAATACCGACAAAATGGATGTTGCGAACAGAGGAGAACGTCATAGGTTGGCCGGCGTCGTGTGAACGAGAAGTCGATTGGTTATTGAAATCTTGGGCTTGCGAATGCAAGACGTGTTCGATCTACACACCCAAAGACGCCGCAATGATACTACGCTTTCCGCAACCGTGCTTCATCGGGATAAGGCGTCCTCAGTCCAGATCCCACCCAAGATAGTTTAGCTCTAGCACTAGCCCCATGGGCTTGGGTGTGTCGGGATTCGGAATCATAACTCCAGCACAAATCTGGATGCGCTTACTAAGGTTATACATCCCACCAAGAACGGCCACGGCGGCATCGTTATCGCCACTCATCCAGTCGCCCATAAGGTACAGCCCGCGCGTGATCTTTACTTCGTATCCAAGCATCACACCAACTTCGTTGCCATCGCCTACGAACTCGTCGTCGGTATGATAGCCGCCAACAACAATTCGGCTGCTACGGTCTGCCAAGTGAAACACACCAAGGCCATAGTTGAAGAAGGCAAACTTCTTGTTAGCCAGGCGATCGGAAAGATTGTAACCGCCTTGGACCCCTAGGTTGACGTCGATGTCGTCGGAAATCACAAAGCGTTTCTGAGCCGTTAGCATGAGAAACGGATAGAGTGCTCCGTGGTCGGGATCGTCGTTGTGGAGTAGTCTCCAGTCTGACGAAAAGTACATGCCTTTCCCGACCAAATTGGCACCAATCTCCCAGTCCTTGCCAAGTCCGTACACAAAGTGCCCTTTCGACTCGACTGCCGTTGTATACAGGTTCAACTGGTGCTGATAGAACATCTTCCCAGCTCTGGTAAGGTCGCCAGATGGAATGTTAAACAGATTCTGTTGGGCAGCAGAATCGACACTTGCCAGTGCAGCAAGGCCTGCAACGAAGGTGTAGAGTAGGTGATAGGCCGTAGACGATCGCCGGCAACCAAGGGTGGATTGTCGCAACATAGTACGGTGAGGGGACGTGGTGAGGTAGTTCGAGACGTAGCGGTGACGCTCAAGCAAGGGTTGCCGCCGTTGTTGGGCGCCCATGACGAAGCAACGACCGTTCTATGACACGACCTCGTGCACGTATGTGTGGTTGCTGCTACTGTATCGCTAACGAGGTGCATCAAGCGAATACATCTCCGGACGCCTGTCTGCAAAGATGTCATTAAACGCATTGAAGGTCTTGTCTCGCGTCGCCGCTGGCTCGATTTCGCTCACCAAAACCGAGTCTGCGGTTGCATCGGCACTTGCTAACACGTCGCCATTGGGCGCATACAGCACCGAATCGCCATTAAACGCAACGGTTTCGCCGCCTACCGTTTCGGCACCGGTACGGTTTGCCACAGCAAGGAATACCTTGTTTTCAACGGCACGTGCTGGCATTACCTTACGCCAGATATGCGTTACCAGGTTGCTTGGACAAGCAATCACGTCGGCCCCTTGCAACGCTAGGCAGCGCGCGCTTTCGGGAAAGCGCCAGTCGTAACAAATCATCACGCCAAGTTTGCAATCATGTCCGGGCACATCCACCACCACAAAGCCGCTATTGCCCGGCGCAAACACCAGTCGTTCCTTGTAAAACAGGTGCGTCTTTCGATACACCACTGGATTGCTTCCCGGTAGCAGAATTGCTGCGCTGTTATACATCACGTCGCCATCCAACTCGGCAAAGCCCACCACCACCGTACGCCCAGTAGCGTCGCTAGCAGCCCGTAGTGCATCCATGCGCTTGTGGGAAAGGGGCATTGCGTGCGGCCGCAAGGCGGCCGGCTCAACAAAGAAATATCCGCTGGTGGCCAGCTCGGGAAACACCATGATGTCGGCCTGTGTGCTAGCAATGGCCTCGGCCATGCGCTGCACGCTGTGGTCCACGTTGCCGTGGGCAGGCGCAAACTGAACGACGGCAAGGCGAAGCGTCATAAGCCAATCCTAATGCTCGCCAAGCTAAGCGTTCTGAAACCGCTTGGTACCGGCGCTGGGAGCAGCGGATTCAACAACTCTTCGATGTGGGGGCGCAACGCGTGAATCAGGTAGGCCATGCCGGCACCAATGGCGTAGCCAACTAAGAGGTCGGACACGTAGTGAACACCAAGGTTCATGCGGGCAAGGCCCGTAGCCACGGCGTATGCCGTGGTGGGTACGATGACGTACCAGTGGGGATGTTGCAGCGAAAGCGACATGGCTAGGGCCGCCGTGCCGGCGGCATGACCCGACGGTATGCTGCCATCGGTCTCGGTGGACTGTCCGTTAATACAATCCGGATGAGCAAGGTAGGGCCGGTCGCGTCCAAACAGCGCTTTAAGGCCAATGACGGTTGCATAGGTACCCACCATTGTGGTCCCCATCTCGATGCCATTCATCATCGTCTCGCGGTTGTCGGTAGCAGCACCTGCGATGGTAAACACCACTGGCAGGCCTAGGGTAACGGGCGCTAGGGTGCCGCTTACAAGGCGCGACGTGCCATAGAGCCCGCTCGCATTGTTCACGCTGCGCGTAAGCGCAGCTTCCCACGATAGGTTGGCACAGTCTTGCGCTGGTAGCAGCAGTGCCCCTTGCACAAGAGCTAGGCAACAAACGAAAAGACGGGTGGTAAGCATGGCTGCAAGTTACGTTCCGTAGTTTTGTGAACCATGAACGTTACCATTGTTGGCGCCACCGGCTTGGTGGGCCGCACCATGTTGCGTGTGCTGCACGAGCGCAACTTTCCCGTTACCACACTTACGTTGCTTGCCAGCCCCCGCTCGGCCGGTACAACCATACCGTTTGCGGGGCAACAGGTGGCCGTACTGCCGCTTAGCGCCGAGACCATTCCCACCAATACCATAGCCCTGTTTTCGGCAGGGGGCGCCGCCAGCCGCCAGTGGGCGCCACAGTTTGCCGAACGAGGCAACGTAGTAATCGACAACTCTTCGGCATGGCGCATGGACCCCACGGTGCCCCTTGTGGTACCTGGCGTGAACAGCGCCGATGCGCAACTGCATCGCGGAATCATAGCCAACCCCAATTGCAGCACCATTCAAATGGTGCCCGTCTTAGACGCCATCCACAAACGCTATGGCCTAAAGCGCGTGGTGGTTAGCACGTATCAGTCGCCCAGCGGTGCCGGACAGCAGGGCGTGGACCAACTGCAGGCCGAACTTGCTGGCCAAGAACCTACGTCGCGCATCACACCGCTGCCGCTGGCTTATAACGCTGTGTTCCACACCATCGAAGGCGTGGGGCATGGCAGCGAAGAAGAACTCAAGATGCAACGCGAAACGCGGCGCATTATGCACCTCGACGACCTACGTATGGCCGTTACGTGCGTGCGCGTGCCAGTGTTGGGTGGTCATGCCGAAAGCTTGGCTATCGAAACCGTAGCACCCATCGATGCCGACGTTCTGCGTGCAGAGTTGGCCGCTGTGCAGGGCGTTGTGGTGCAGGACGATCCTGCCCGACACCTATATCCCACGCCACAGGGTAGTAGTGGCAGCGACCTTGTACACGTAGGCCGTATCCGACGTGACGACTCTGTTGAACATGGCGTGCTGCTGTGGATTGTGGCCGACAACCTGCGCGTAGGCGCTGCCACCAACGCCGTCCGCATTGCCGAACTTCTCTTGCCCGTACCAACAACACCAGCATGACTTCTTACGCCGTAATCATGGCCGGCGGCTCCGGCGAACGCTTCTGGCCCTACAGCCGCATCCAACGTCCTAAACAACTGCTGCGCCTTGCCGACGAGCACCGCACCATGCTGCAGCAAGCTGTAGACCGCATTGCGCCGCTGATTCCCGCAAACCGCGTGCTGGTGATTACCAGCCACGTGCTGCAACAGCCCATCCGGCAGGCCCTGCCCAATGTTCCCGCTGCCAATATCATTGCCGAACCAGCCAAACGCAACACCGCCCCGTGCCTTGCCCTTGCCGCCGCCCATATTGCTGCCAGGGAAGGGGGCACCGATGCCACCATGGCTGTACTAACGGCAGACCATTTTATTGGCAACGAAGAGGCCTTCTTGGCCAACGTTTCTACGGCCCTCTTGGCCGCACAACAACACCAAGCGCTAGTAACGCTGGGCATACGCCCGGTACGCCCCGAAACCGGCTACGGCTATATCGAATGTGGGGCAGCAACCGGACTCGATAGCGTGCTACGGGTGACGTCGTTTAAAGAAAAACCCAACCTTGCTACTGCCGAACACTACGTGCAGCATGGCGGCTTTCTGTGGAATAGTGGCATGTTTTTTTGGACCGTGCGCGACCTGCAGCAAGCCATGGTACAGCACCTGCCGGCTGTAGGACAGCATATCGATGCAATGGCAACGGCCATTACAGGCGGCAACGACCACGTCGTGAACGAGCTGTTTGCGGCCATGCCCGATGTGTCGATCGACTACGGCGTAATGGAACCCGCTACCAATGTTGAAGTTGTGCCGGCACTCTTTGCGTGGGACGATATAGGGTCGTGGGACGCCCTCCTGCGCCTGCATCCACGAGATGCCAACGGCAACGTTGTGATTGGCGCAGCCATGCTGGTGGACTGTCACGACAGCATTGTTGTGAACGTGAGCGAGCGCCAGCATGTAGCCACGGCAGTAGGACTCTACAATGCCGTACTTGTGGTTACCGACGATGCAAGCATGGTGTGTCCGAAAGACCGCGCCCAAGACGTCAAGACCATTGTGCAGGCCCTGCGCGCTGCCGGTAGGACCGACGTATTATGACGCCCGACGACGCCCTAGTACAGAGTGCCGCTGAGCGCATTGCCGTGGCCTTCGACGTGGATACCGCCCTTGTGGGCGGCGGCGCAACCATGGAACAGCTGCGGCGCTTTCTTGTTGAGCGCATCATTCACCTGCTGAACACCAATCCCGAACGCCTGATGAGCATCCTGTATCGCGTTGATGTGAACGAACAGCGCGTGAACGACATCTTTCGCACACATATGCCACCAGACATGCCCGAGGCCATTGCCGATCTTATGATTGAACGCCAGCTTGCCAAGGCCGAAAGCAGAGCCAAGTATCGTGCGCAGGGCGACCAGCAATGACCCTTTTTACCAACATAGGCCAGTTAGTAACAGTAGATGCGAAGGGGGCACCGGTAAAAACAGGTGCCCACATGAGCGAGCTCCATTGCATTGCCAATGCCGCCGTGCTTGCCGATGAAACGATACAGTGGTTAGGGCCCAGCGCCGAGGCACCTGCGGGCGACTACGACGTCGTGGACTGCGGTGGTGGCGTGGTGATGCCTGGCTTTGTGGACTCGCACACGCACATGGTGTTTGCCGGCAGTCGTGCCGGCGAGTTTGCACGCCGACTTGCAGGCGTACCCTACGCACAAATCGCCGCCGAAGGCGGCGGCATCTTGCATACCATGCGCAGCGTGCGAAGCGCCACGGCGCAAGACCTCGAAGAGGTATGCCAGGGGCTTGTGACGTCGGCCATGCGCCATGGAACAACCACCGTAGAAATCAAGAGCGGCTATGGCTTGGACGTAGACAGCGAGCTTGCGTTACTGCGCGCTGCGCGTGCCGTAGCAGGGCGTGTGCCAGTAAGCGTGCACACGACGTTCCTTGGGGCTCATGCCGTGCCGCCAGAGTATAAGCAGAATGCCGACGACTACGTGGATCTTGTGGTTAACAATATGCTTCCACGAGTAGCAAGCGAAGGACTGGCAGAATTCTGCGACGTGTTTGTGGATGCCGGCTTCTTTGATGCACAACAAGGTGAGCGAATCCTTCGGGCGGCGCAGCACCATGGCATGAAGAGCAAGGTCCATGCCGACGAAATAGCGCTCATTGGTGCGTCGCAAATGGCTGCACGTGTGGGGGCCATATCGTGCGACCATTTGGAGCACACCACGGCCGACGGCATAGATGCCCTACGCAACGCCGGCACGGTATGCACCCTATTGCCGGGCACTGCCTACACCCTGCGGTTACCCTATCCCGATGCGCGCAGCATGATAGCAGCAGGCAACATCGTGGCTTTGGCTACAGACTGTAATCCTGGGTCGTGCTTTACCGAGAACATGCAAACCATTCTATCGCTTGCCTGCATAAACATGGGCATGAGCGTCGAAGAGGCCATTACGGCTGCCACGCTACACGGGGCGGCGGCGTTAGGCATAGCCAACCAATGCGGAAGCATCGAAGTAGGCAAACGGGCCGACATGGTAGTGTATGCCTGTAAGGAGTACGCCGATGTCGTCTACCACTTTGGTGTGAACCACGTTTCCAACGTCATCATCCGCGGCAGGGTTGTTGCATGACCATCTCGGGTTTCACCTTTGTGCGGAACGCTGTGCGTTACGACTATCCCGTGGTGCAGTCGATCCGTTCGCAGTTGCCCCTTGTAGATGAACTTGTGGTGGCAGTTGGAAATAGCGACGACGGCACGTTGGAGTTGATAGAGGGCATTGGAGAGCCCAAGATTCGCATTGTGCACACCGTGTGGGACGACGCCAAGCGCGTAGGTGGACACGTGTTGGCCGAGCAGACAAACATTGCGTTGGCGGAATGTAGGGGAGACTGGTGTTTGTATCTGCAGGCCGACGAAGTGTTGCATCAGGACGACTACGACGCTTACAGGGCTGCGCTGCGGCGTGCTGCCCAGCGCGATGATGTAGAGGCACTCTTGCTGCACTGGAAGCACTTTTACGGCACGTATGACTGGTTGGGCGTGGGGCGGCAGTGGTATCGGCGCGAGATACGGGCGATAAAGAATCTGCCGGGCGTAACCTCGTGGGGCGACGCGCAGGGCTTTCGTATTCGCGATGAACACGGTGTGCGAAAACTGCGTGCCATGCAGGCCGATGTATGGGTGTATCACTACGGCTGGGTACGACGTCCAGATGTGCAGCAGCAGCGTCAGCGGGCCTTCCAAGCCATGTATCACGACGACGCCTGGGTGCAGGAACATGTAGGAATGGCCGAGGCCTTCGACTATACTAACTGCGACAGGGTGGAGCCGTATACGGGCACACATCCCAGCGTAATGGCGCAGCGGATTGCGCAAGCGGGGGAGTGGGCTGGACATTTCGACCCGGCGCGATTACGGAAGGCCGCGCTGCACGACCGAATGTTAGACGGCATAGAACGGTTAACCGGTAAGCGCCTGTTCGAGTATCGAAACTACGTGGAAGTGTGACCGATTTGCCTTGAATTTTCGGAATTGATTCCTAAAATTCAAGGCAAAATCGGAGCCAAAGCCCCCAAAAAGAACGCGCCGGACAAACGACCGGCGCGCCGTCTTATGCAAAGCCTCCCGCGCAGCGTCCTGTGCAATTGCTATTGCACAACCATCCGTTGCACCGTGCGTTCGCCACGTTCCGTGGTAAGCACTACGAGGTACATACCTGGTGGGACGTTGCCGAAGGTGAATGCCGTTTGCCCCTTACCAGCGGTTCGGTGAACGCCATTAAACAGTGTTGCAATGCGATTGCCTGCAAGGTCTACGAGTTCGGCAGAAAGTGTGCGTGGTTCTCGTAGGTCGTACGAAATGGTAGCGCCACCATCGGTTGCGGGATTTGGATATAGACTTGTTGAAATCACTGCCCCTTCGGCTTGGCGATTCTCCTGGATGGACGTGCTTGGTGGGGCCAGTTCGGAGCGACCAATAACAATGGCTTTCACTCTGTTCACGTGAATGTTGATGGTGCGAATTTGGCCATTAATTGTGTCTGTTGAGAATTGCCGTGCATTGCTCTCTACATCTAGGTTCTTCATGTTCTTGCGCATCTCGAGCATCAGCGAATCCATCATAACGTTATGATCCGACAGCACCACTTCCAACAGCTTGTTATTCTCGGTGATGTCCGAGTCGGTCTCTATCATAATTCGCATCTCGCGAATCGTGTCGATAAGGTTCGAAACGGAGTCGCGCGTTAATGTAAGAACATGCTGATGCGACTTAAGCTGTTTGGCTAGATTGTTCTGCAGCGAGTCAAGAAGGCCAAGTGGCAGTGTCGACTCAAGTCCATTCGCGTCCAGCAACAGTGTTGATTCGAGCTGCTTGCGTACGATGGTAGCGATGGAGTCTACTTTCACTTTTGCGTTGTCGAACGTCAGTGCGTTCACATCGGCGTGCACGCTCATCACAGAGCGCAGATTGCCGCGCATGTTGGAGGGTACGAATTCCGACACTTCCTTCGTTGGTGCAAACCAAAGCACGGTATTTCCCGTTGCGGTTTCGGTGTGTACGGGAATGAGGTCGTTAGCCGAGATTGCTGCCAGATCGGAAGGGCGCAACACTCGACCTTCGCCGCGATCGGTTGTAATCATAATGGGCTTCGATTGTACATCTGCTCCCAGCACCACTTCCTCGCGTTTACCATTGCTCCATACGCACACTCGTGTACCCTTGGATGTATTCCCACCACCACACTCTTCGATGCGGTCGGCTTTTAGCATTAACTCCCTAAGTCTGCCAATTGATAAAGGGTCAATGTGCAGCTCTTCGAGATTTTCGTTCGAAAACGCCAGAACGCTAACGCTAATGGATGTTGCTGCGTCCGCCTTGTTTTCGCTATCCGACGTCTGCTCGGGTTTATGCTGAACATGTGTTGCGACGATTCGGACATTTCGATTTTGCTGCTCTGGCATCTCTCCTGAAGGTACGTCTGGCGCTGCAGCAGAACGTATAACCTTCGTCTGATGTGCTTGTGTTGCTGATTCAACTGTTGGCGATTGATTCGAGCCAACACTGTGAAAAAGTGTCAGCGCGCCGATGGTAGAGGCCGCTGCGGCAAGTGATAAGGCGATAATCGACATACGACGTTTCCTTTGCTGAAGCTGTGGAGCTTGGCCAATGATGGACCGAGCCGCGTTGGCATCAACGGGCGACGTCTCGCGACGTGCACTGTCGAAGTACGAGTCTAGGTTACGCATGGCATACTCACAGAATTGGTTGATGGGTAAACATGGGTGTTGCCGGTACCTCCGGCACAGCCGCTGCTGCATTGGCGCGCAACAACGTTGCTAGGGCTTCGCGGCCGCGCTTTAGGCGCGACTTAACGCCCGAGAGCGTTCCGCCTTGGACTTCGCAGATCTCCTGCAACGTCAGACCTACGATGTCAAAAAGAACAACCGCTTCGCGCATTCGAGCCGGGAGGCGTTGCAGTGCCTCTCGCAGAACCGCTACATCGGCAAGCTCATCGGGTAACATATCACCGTCGGCGATGGCTTCGGCTGCTACTTCGTCGTACGAACCAAAGAGCTTCCGTCGCCACTGATATCGTCGCACAATACGATGGGCAATCGTGAACATAAAGGACACAAATGCCTTATCGTCGTGAAGACGATGCAATGCCTGATAGGCCTGCAGAATCGTTTCCGACACCAAATCTTCGGCTTCATGTTCTGTTCGCACCATGGAGCGAACGAAGCGCCACAATGCATTGCGTTGTAGCTCATACAGCCGTAAGAACCGGTCCTGTCTGTCAATATCAGTCGTTGAAATCATAGAAACTTGTTGCGCGCCGCCCGTAGGTGACGTATCGCAACGAAAAGTTTCACGCTGTTGCCTTGCCTATTCTTCAAGTCTTCGCAGAATTTCGGCTGTGCGCTTTGCCCGCGTAGCGTCGGTTTTGGCTGAGTCCACCCACAGACAGTAATTCCGCTGCTGGCCGCGGCCAAGGGCATCCCACTTGGGGCGAAGGTGGGGTTCGAGATCGAGCATCAACGACAGCTCTTCGGGCAGTAATGGCTGATGGGGTCCGTCGGCCAACCGAACCACAACCTCGATACTATCACCTAGACCCTTCTGAATCTCGCGCTGCATTACTCTGCTCACAACAATCATGTGCGAGCCATCGCCTATTGGGATGAGCGACCGGTCGTACTCCTTGCCTTCGATGACGGCATGGATAGCCACAAACCCCTTTGACTTGGCCGCTTTCGTAATTGTCTCAGGCACGCGAACATACGTCCACCCACCCTTGCCGGGAAAACGCTCTATCGTACTTCGAAACCGCCACGTGCGCGCAGCCATGTTTGCCCTTAGGGATGGTGTCCAGTGTGAGGCGCGAAGTTACGATGGTAATTCTCTGCAAGGCGCGCGCAGGACCCCCTCGTCAACATAGGGCTCGCGCAGCGCGCCTCGATCGCAAATCTCTGCATGGCGCGCGCAGCACGCCTCGATCGCAAATCTCTGCAGGGCGCGCGCAGCGCGCCTCGATCGCAAATCTCTGCAGGGCGCGCGCAGCGCGCCTCAATCGCAAATCTCTGCAGGGCGCGCGCAGCGCGCCTCGATCGCAAATCTCTGCAGGGCGCGCGCAGCGCGCCTCAATCGCAAATCTCTGCAGGGCGCGCGCAGCGCGCCTCGATCGCGCGCAGCGCGATCCTTTTCCCTAACGCATCGATCAATCATCAGGGCGCGCGCAGCGCGCCTCGATCGCAAATCTCTGCAGGGCTCGCGCAGCGCGCCTCGATCGCGCGCAGCGCGATCCTTTTCCCTAACGCATCGATCAATCATCAGGGCGCGCGCAGCGCGCCTCGATCGCAAATCTCTGCAGGGCTTGCGCAGCGCGCCTCGATCGCAAATCTCTGCAGGGCGCGCACAGCGCGCCTCGATCGCGCGCAGCGCGATCCTTTTCCCTAATGTGAAGAACTGTAATAGTGTCACATTATGGAGTTCGCAATGCACAAGGAATGCTCGGTATGAACTAGCATCAACAAGTGAGATTGTAATGGGCACTTCTCGAAGACGGCCGTTCAAAATCGAACACAATACGCTTTGTGGTTCGAATCGATATCATGTTTCCTTTGCGTTAGCGAATCGGTTCTTTCCGTTAGATCAGTTTCAGCGCGAAGTTGTAATTGAAGTGATATATCGGGGTCATGGATTGTACTACGACTTAGATGCTGTTGTTGTTATGCCGGACCACGTACACATCTCGATTGATGAGTTACCCTCAACGTCCAGAAGTAGAGTAGTTGGCGGTATCAAGAGACGATCTGTGTCGATCATCTCACGACTATGTGAGCGAAAGTCGCTGCATTGGCAGCGTGGGTGGCATGAGCGGCGCATCGACACGATGCGTCAAAGGCGAGGTGTCGTAGATTACATTCGATGTAATCCGCAAAAAGCCGGACTCGGCAGCTGGATCTATGATGGGACTTTGTGGATTCACCCGCGGTTCAGAGCGCCACATCACGCTGGGGCTTTCGACCACATCGAGAAACTCAATCACACAGCAAGCGCCCCCGAAGAAAATGAGTAAGCGCGCGCCCAGATGATAGAAGGACACGTAAGGGAAAAGGATCGCGCTGCGCGCGATCGAGGCGCGCTGTGCGCGCCCAATGTAAGGTTGAGGAGGCGCGCTGCGCGCGCCCAATGTAAGGTTGAGGAGGCGCGCAGCGCGCGCCCTGATGATAGAATGACACGTTAGGGAAAAGGATCGCGCTGCGCGCGATCGAGGCGCGCTGTGCGCGCCCTACGTAAGGTTGAGGAGGCGCGCTGCGGGCGCCCTACGTAAGGTTGAGGAGGCGCGCTGCGGGCGCCCTGACGATTGATCGACACGTTAGGGAAAAGGATCGCGCTGCGCGCGCCCAATGTAAGGTTGAGGAGGCGCGCTGCGAGCGCCCTGACGATTGATCGACGCGTAAGGGAAAAGGATCGCGCTGCGCGCGATCGAGGCGCGCTGCGCGCGCCCTACGTAAGGTTGAGGAGGCGCGCTGCGCGCGCCCTAAATGAGAGGAGGCGCGCTGCGCGCCCTAAATGAGAGGATCGCGCAGCGCGCCCTACGTGAGGTTGCATAAGGGGATAGAATTTTCCGTACCTTCGTCAGTACATTTACGGAGTATCCCATGCGCCTGCTTCTTGCTCTTGCGTTTGCCTCAACCATTGCCACGTCGTGCTACCACGTGCGCACCGTGGCTAACCCCGAAACGCAACGCCATAACATCCCAACATCGCAAACGGCATGGGTGCTGTTCTGGGGTCTTGCCCAGCCCCGCATACTCGCACCCGAATGCAAGTCGGAGGCATTCCAAGATGTTCGCACCTCTACCAACTTGGGCTATGCCCTGCTAACCGTGGTAACGCTGGGCATTGTGTGTCCGCTCGACGTGGAATACACCTGTGCCAAGCCCTGCGAAGTAATCCCAACGCCGCAATAACCACCATGGCACTCAGAACCCCTTCGCACCATTCCAGGCCCAACCTGCAGTGGAAGAACCTTCACGAAAACGTCCGCCGCACCGTTGCCGACTACCGCGAGCTGTGGAACCCCATGCCGGTGCAGGCCAATACCGTGGTTGCCGATATCGCGGCTACCAGCTCCTACCTCTGCTCCATCCTTGCCGAAGCGTCTGATAAAGGGGCTTCGATACGCGCCGTCGGCGGCGCTTGGTCGCTAAGCGACGTGGCAGTATCCAACGATATGATGCTGGGCACACGCAACCTTAACCTGTGGTTTCCCATTGCCGCTGGCAGTTTGCACGCGCAAAACACACGCCCTGCCGAAAGCCTGTTCTACATGCAATGCGGCAGCTCGGTAGGCGAGGTGTATCGCCGCCTTGAACAGCGCGGCTATACGCTGCCTACCAGCGGTGCAAGTAACGGACAAACCATAGCCGGCGCCGTTTCTACAGGCACGCACGGATCGGCCTTTACCTATGGCTCGATCCAAGAATGTGTGGTGGCCATCCACCTTGTGGTGGGGCCAAACCCTGCTACCGACGTGTTGCTTGTAGAGCGGGCGTCTGACCCCGTGATACACACGTCGTTAGCCCAGCGCCTTGGCGCAACGCTTGTGCGCAACGATGCCCTTTTCGATGCGGCCCTTGTGGCCTTTGGCGCCATGGGATTCGTGATGGGCTACGTTATTGAAGCGATGCCCCTTTATCACTTGGAAGCATGGAGACGGCTGGTGCCGTATAACGACGACTTCAGGAAGTTGATGACGACGATGGACGTGGATATCATCCAGCGGCTGGTGCCGTCGATACCCGTGCATGCAGACAGGGTGTGGCATGTGGAGGCAACGTTGAATCCGCACGACCAAGCCACGGCCCACCTAACGGTAATGGAGCGATGGAGTACTCACCGGCGGCTGTCGCCCCCGGAAGCACATGCCAGCATGACGCCCGGCGATGACGTGCTGAGTCTGCTTGGTTCGATTACACAAAACGCATCATGGACGGCGCCACAGGCAACCAAGGCACTGTTGCAAACGCTGGCGGCAGACCGGGGTCCGGTAGTGGCTACACCCTACGGGACGTTTACGGCAGGAACCGTGCGGGGTAGCGTACTAAGCGTGGAAATGGGCGTACCCATGGAACAAAGCGTGGCCGCGCTGGACATCCTGATGAACTGCCGTCCAACCGTCGATCGATTGGCCGGCGTTATGGCGGTTCGCTGGGTAAAAGCCTCGCGAGCAACCTTGGCATTTACACAGTTTCCAGTCACGTGTACCATCGAAATTCCGGGCATGGCCAATGCCAACACGCTGGCCTACTACGATGCTGCCTATGCGGCACTGTTAGCCAGCGGCATTCCAACAACGGCGCATTGGGGCCAAATCTATCCTGTTGGGCCAGATATTCTGCAGGCCTACGGTGGCAAGGTCCAGCAATGGCTGGATGCGCGTTCGCAGTTGCTTTCGTCGGAAATGCAGTCGGTGTTCGACCATCCCTCAGTGCCGCAGCCGATTGTAGCCGGCAGATAGGGGTTAGCGTTGTAACCCCTCTAGGCAAACCATAATGCCATCGAAGCCGCGCCGCAGGTGCTCTTGCGATTGATGCGCCTTGGCTACCGTTTGTACGCCTTCGATGCTTGCTACCAGCCACGTGCCCAGGGCATCTACGTCGACGTCGGAGCGAAGCTCGCCTTCCTCGCGTGCCCTCAGCAGCAGCGTAGTTGCCGCCTCGGTCATCTCGGCAACAATGGCCTGCAGTCGGTCGCGGTAGCGTTCGTCGAGCGGCGCCATCTCGGCCAAGAGGTTGCCCAGCACGCTGCCTCGAGCAATCGATTCGGACGTCGACCGAGTCACGATACCGTCGAAGTAGCGCCGCAGAATGTCTACCACGTAGCCGTTATCCGCCAACATCTCTCGCCATGGCGCCCGCGCCTGTGGCGCCACGCGCTCGTCGAGAATCGCTAGGCCTAGCTCGTCTTTGCCCGCGAAGTGGTGGTACAGTGCCCCTTTCGTGATTCCAAGATCGAGAATGGTACGGTCGGCTCGAAGTCCTTGAATACCATGTAGATGAATCACGGCAAGGTTGTGGTCGAGGATACGGTCGCGTGTGCTCATGTACAAACATACGAACAGGTAGGTATGTAATCAAGAGCAGACGTTGGAGCATTGGTGCGTGCTATATTTGCGGTATGCCAACTCCTATCCGTCTGTACAACACTCTTACACGCTCCGAAGAGCTGCTGCAACCCGTCCATTCCGACGGTATCGTGCGCATCTACTCATGTGGGCCAACGGTGTATAATACGGCCCACATTGGCAACATGCGTGCCTTTTTGTTTACCGACATCCTACAGCGCACCATCCGCTCTGTAGGGGGCTTCGATGTGCACTGGGTGATGAACATTACCGACGTGGACGATAAAATCATACGGGACAGTACCGTAGGGTCGGCCGCCTGGCCGGCGGCCCTGGGCGAGCAGACGGGCGACGCCATGGAGAATATGGACCGATTTACGCGGTACTACGAACAGATGTTTGTGGATGACATCGCGTCACTTGGCATTCGGCCCGATCACTTTTTTGCCATGCCACGGGCTACTGCCTACGTGTCGCAGATGCAAAACATGATTCGTGGAATCGTAAAGGCCGGCTACGGATACGTTAGCGATGGGTCGGTGTACTTTAGTGTTAGCGCCTTCCGTAAGCATCATGCGTACGGTCGTTTGTACACCATTGACGCTGAGAACTTCCGTGATGGCGTGCGCATCGACGCCGATGAATATGAGCGCGACAGTGTGAGCGACTTCGTGCTGTGGAAGGGGCAAAAGCCCGGCGAGCCAGCGTGGGAGTTCGAGCTCGACGGCATGCAGCTTCCCGGACGCCCCGGCTGGCACATTGAATGTTCGGCCATGAGCAAGGAACTGTTGGGTTTACCCTTCGACATTCACACGGGCGGCGTCGACTTGCGCTTCCCGCATCACGAAGACGAGCTGGCCCAGTGCACGGCGTGCGACGGCACCGCAGGGCACGACTTTACCCAAGCACGGCTGTGGGTTCACAACGAATTCCTCGAAGTCGAGGGTCGCAAAATGTCGAAGTCGCTCAACAACTTCTATACTGTCAACGACTTACGTCAGCGGGGTCTCGACCCACTCGACGTACGCTTTGCTCTGATTTCTGCCCACTATCGGTCGGTGCTTAACTTTACGTTCGATGGCGTGGCGGCGGCTGGCAAGGCACGCCAACGGATTCAGAACGTGATTTGGGATTTGGTCGATCGTGCCGGAGACGTACCGAATGGTATGGTGCCAGAGGGCGTTGCCGCAGCACTAGCCAATGATCTAAACGTCCCACGTGCCACGGCGGCCTTGCACGAGTTCGTAGCATCCATCCCCAACGCCCCCACTACAGAGCAGGCGGCGCAGGCCTTGGGGCAGTTGCGTGCTGTGAACGACATTTATGCATTGTGGACGTTTGCTCCGCGGCCAACGCTAACCATTCCAGATACCGTTGCCGCATTGGCGGCCTTGCGTTGGCAGGCCCGGAACGACAAAAATTGGGCCGAAGCCGACAGACTGCGTGTCGAGCTTGGCGCTATCGGCTGGCAGATGAAGGACGGCAAGGATTCCTACACCGTCGAGCCGCTGTAATGCGATGCTTCATCGTTGGTCGTGGCCGTTTAGGCACTACGCTGGCTTCGGCTCTAGCCGACGTTGGTGTTGATGTTGCGCTATCCTCTCACGAAGATGTCCCTGCAAGCCCACTTGGCCACGGCGATGCCGTATTCTTGACCGTTCCCGACGCGGCGATAGCCGCTGTTGCCGCCCGTGTTAGGCAGTGGCCATCCGTTGCCCCTTATCACCTTGTACATTGTGCTGGTGTGTTGGGGACCGATGTTTTGGGACGTGGGGGATACGTCCCAGTGGCCATACATCCCTTTCAGACTATTGAGCAGGGGGCACCGGCAGCGGCGTTGCGCGGAATTCCGTGGGGAGTGTCGGGCAGTGCGCAAGCGGTAGAATGGGCGCGTACGATAGTAGACACTCTTAACGGTACGGCAATTGTGATTCCCGATACCGAAGCCAGCAGAGCACGGTATCACGCAACGGCTGTGCTGGCGTGCAACATGGTGCAAACGTATCTACGGGCGGCACAGATGTTGGCAATCGAGCAAGGCATCGATGCGGCTACGTTGCTGGGACCTATCGTGCACACGACCGTCGAGCAGGCCCTGCGGGCTATGCAAGGTGGCCGTAACGTGCCCCTAACGGGGCCCGTGGTACGCGGCGATGCCGCGACCATAGAGCGGCACCTAGAGAGTTTGCCGCCAGAGCTAGCGGCGATTCATCGGTTAGGTATCGAAGCCACAATGCTCGTGCTAGGCAACGAAACACCATGAACGTGGTAGATTTGCGTTACGACGCTTACCATCATCCGCAAAACGTCTTTTGTATTTGATTAATTAAGTGTTCTGAGTTCGGTATTCATAATAGGAGTTGAACTTGTATATTCATGTACGCCGGTTTTCACATCCTACATCAGCAATACAGGGGCTGATTGCTTTCGCCCTTGCCAGTTGTTTGGCAATGGGCAGCCTACAGGCTCAGCAGCAAGGCGATGCGCGTGCTGAAGCAGATTCATCCTCGCCAGCGGAATCGAAACCAGCGATTGGCGTAACCGCATCGTTAGCCGCAGTACAGCACATGGTTCCACCCTCTGGCGTAGCTGGGGTTCCAAATTGTTGTAATTCGTTTGGCAACGAAAGTAGCATCGGTTGGGACGTTGCACTGCGATATGCCCTTCCGTTGTCTTCACTTCGCCTAGTGGTTTCAGCCGGAGTATCACATGTTGGTGTAAGCACAGAGGTTACACAAGAGATTGGCCGCGTGGTAGTGAATGGCAATGTGGTGCCAGCGGTGGTTACGAATCAGCTAACGCTAAACAACACCTTTGCAACGATTGGCCTCGGAGTAGAAGTGCCTGTGGTTTCGGATCTGCAAGTATGGGCTGCTGTGAACACAGGCATTCCTCTGCAACAGATATTCTCGCAGAACGAGAAGTTGAATACGCCTGGAGCTCAGTTCGAAAATGGTGGAAGCGAGCGCAACGTTATCCGTGATGCAGAAGTTGGCGAAAACTCTATCATGATTCTACCTTCGGTAGGGCTGCGATATTCTGTTAGGGTGGGCACGGACTGGGTAGTTGGACCACATATTGGAATTCAGACTTCGCCGTTATCAAGTTCAAAGAGACTGGATTCGTGGACGTGGCTATCGGGTGTGTTTGGTGTACTTATTGAGCGGAGTTTGTAATGAAGCGTTGTTTTGTTCTTGCCCTTATTGCCCTCACGAGCCTTACTGTTTCTGCCGCTCTTGCTCGCGAATCCGCCGAAGTCCCCAACGTGTTCAATCGCTATGTGCTGAATCAGGGGCAGTGGCCCACGAACGTGATAGCGGCGAAACATACATCCGACCTAACGATATGGGTTACAACGACTGGTTGGACGTACGACCAGCGAACACTGTCGCCTGACGCACTGATGGTTCGTGGGAATGCCACTGCCGTGAGCGTTCACGTTAATGACGTGCAAGCGTCGTTGCTTTCTATGCAGGCGATGGGAGTTGACACAATACCCTGCGTTGGCGACCGCCCCCTCGTTCTGGCAGACACCCTTGTTCGAACGTTTTCGAGCGGCTATACGATTGTCGACTACGTCGACCAGCATGAAGCACGATATGATGTTCATTGCAGTAGCGGCTCGGCTGCTGAATTTCTCTCGCTACATCTTGACGGACATACCAGTCTTAGCGTCGAGGGCAACGACGTAGTTATTACGAGCCCCCTTGGCGGGCTTCGACAAGGTGATCTGCACGTTTTTGCGAAGATGAATCACGACGAAACGCCAATTGCGTCCAAGTTCCTGGTTTCGTCTGAGTCGATTCGATTCTCTACGGCCAACGCACCACAGGATCTACCACTCGTTATCGATCCGATTGTTAGATCGACCTATGCAGGCAACTGTTGCTTGGCTGTTAAGGACGTCCTCGAAATTGACGGAGAGATTTACACCGTCGGCACGTATACCAGCCAGTCTGGAAGTACCTTCCCGCAGACGCCCGGTGCCTACACGTCGCCAAACCGTGGCAATGTAGAGGGCTTCGTCTTGGTCTTTACCAAGGATCTTTCCCGCCTGCTGCGAGGAACGTTGATAGGCGGAAGTGCTGCTGACAATGTTCAGCGTGTTATGTCAGTTGGCGATTCGGCGATTGTCATCATTGGTTCAACGGCTTCATCAGACTATCCCGTTACCCAAGATGCTCAGCAGTCTGCCCTTGCTGGAGGAAGTGATGCAGTGCTTAGTGTGTTGTCGAAGGATTTGCGTCAGCTACGCTACTCCACGTTTCATGGTACAGACGGAAACGAGAACTTCTTGTCGATCACCCGCGATTCCGACTCGACGCTGATTCTAACGGGAGATAGTCGCAACCTTAGCTTTCCGGTTGTGTCTGGAGCTAATGTCGGCACTGGAGGTGGAGCCGACATGGGCATTGCACGGTATAGCACACGGACATGGCGCCTACTTACATCGTTCAACGTTGGTGGTAATGGCAACGATCAGCTTCAACAGTGCATAGCGTTGAACGACAACACGGTCGCCTTTGTAGGTCAGTCGGTTTCTGGGTTCCCGTTGCCCATGGTTGGTCACACAACGACAAAACCAACGACCTCGACCATCGACGCGCTTATATTCAGGATGGATGCTTCGTTGTCGACGATGTTGTCATGCACATGGGTTGGCGGCGAAGGCGTCGACGGATTCTGGTCTGGCATACAGAAGCGCGACGGCGATCTGGTTGTCATGGGATCTTCATCGAACAGCCCAAAGATCTCTGCCATAACATCGAATGCCCTACAGTCGGAACCACAGGGTGGGGGCGACATGATTGTTGCTGTCTACAGTAGCGATCTAGCCGCGCTTCGTTATTGCTCATATCTAGGCGGGTCAAGCCCAGATTACCCTCACACGCTGGGTGGCAATTGTGTAGCGGAGTTGCCAACTGGCGAAATTGCTATTCTTGGTCTAACGCAGTCAGCGAATTTTCCTGTGTCGAGTCCAACGTACGACAGCACGTTCAGCGTTCATGATCTTGCACTTTCAATATTTCGGCCAACCCTAGATAGCATGGTTTTCGCAACCTATATAGGGGGCAGCGATCAAGAGGGCGCTCTTACAAGTCCAATTTCTGGCGGAATGTCGCTGATGAGCGATTCCACTATCGTCATCGGAACGATGTCTCGTTCGGTTGATTTTCCGACGTCATCCAACGCGTATTTCTCTTCGCGTCCTGATTTTCTTACAAGTGTTGTGTTTACGTTTGCGCCCAATGCACTTCGTGTTACTCGAGTGTCACCCTCATCTCTTTGCGGTGGCGACACGGTAGACGTTTCGTGGAGATACAGTGGGCCGCAACAGTCGACCGTAAACGTCCATCTTGTGAATAATCAGTCGCAGGTCTTTGTTACGTCTGTTCCTGCTGCTGTCGGCCGCCTGCGTGTTCCAGTGCCGGCTCTTCCTCCTGGCACCTACGTTGTCCGTATCACAGTCGCTGGAACTGGTGGTTCGTCGGATAGTGCCGCGATTACGGTTTCATCTCCAAGTAGACTTGTTGCACCGGAGCCAACAACATTTGCGGTAGCTGGCGAGCGGACCAACGTTACGGTGACCTTTACTGCGCAGACCAGCTCCAATCCGGTCCAAGTGAATTCGGTATTCGTCAAGTATGGCGACGCACAGGTTGTTTCAACTACACCAGCCCTACCTGTGGCACTCTCGTCGGGGCAAACCATCGAAATCGAGCTTTCTGTTTCGTCAGTAAGTGGTCCAGTCGGTGTGTATGCAGGAGTTGGCGCCTGCTCGGCGTCGGACACTGCAGTCGTTACCCCCGAAACAAGCACTGTAACGGTCCGTGTACGCGATGCGGAGTTTTCGGTTAACCCCTCGCAGATAGGTATCGTCGAAATCGTAGCCGACCCATCGTTCTCCTCGATGCTACAGCAAGGTGTTGATTCTGTTCGAGTGCAGCTTCAGTACTCAACGCATTTCCTGATTCCGGAGAACATCGCTGCTCGTGGCACTGATGTTGGAACAGATCAGACCATCGTCGTGAACACACGGTTGTCGGACGTGGTGGATGACCGCATTACCATTCCAATGATTCCGCTGTTGGGTCCAGATTCCGTCACAACTGTTCGCCTTAGTCGGGTTGAGTTCTCGAGAGCAGTTCGTGTAAACACTGTTGATGGCCGGATTACGCTTCGTGGCCATTGCCTTGCAGGTGGACTACGATCCGTCGTTGCTTCTTCGGCCGCAGCAACACCTCAGATTGTACCAAACCCTGCGAGTTCTTCGGTTAGTGTGCATGAAGGATCTGCCATGTTGTCTGGCCCATACGTCGTTACAAGTCCGGTAGGCCAAGTGTATCAGCGTGGTGACACATCGGGAAGCATTGACGTCACAGCACTTCCATCAGGCATCTATTCCCTACGAATTGCCGGTCGAGTGTGCCTTCTCGTGGTGCAACGGTAGGGGCAACAGCAT
>JALHPC010000018.1:0-24779 GCA_022842685.1 Candidatus Kapaibacterium sp. | reverse complement strand
CGTTGCGTGGCATTCCTTACTTCGACGAGGTATCGAAGCCACAAGGCTCGTGCTAGGCAACGAAACACCATGAACATCAACAACCGTGGTTGTTGATGTTCATGGTAACGTGGTAGTCATGGGCTGGTTGGTAAGAACGCTAGCTCACCGCTGCGCGCATGGCGGCAACGTTCTCCGCAAGGTTGCCCGCAAAGAGGCCGCTGCCGCTTACGAGCACGCTGGCGCCTGCGTCTGCAGCGCTGCGCGCATTGTCGATCTTAATGCCGCCGTCCACCTCGATAAAGACGTCGGAAAAGCCGTGAGCGTCGAGCCATGTGCGTAGCCGTTCGCAGCGCCGCAAGAAGCTCGTGATAAACGCTTGGCCACCGTAGCCCGGATTAACGCTCATAAGCAGCACGAAGTTGGCCGCGCCTGCCGCTTCGAAGGCATATTCCAATGGTGTTGCCGGATTAAGCACTACGCCTGCCGTGCACCGATGCCCCTTAATCGATTCAAGTGTGCGGTGAAGGTGGGGACAGGTTTCGGCGTGGACGCTTATCCAGTGAGCGCCGGCTTGGGCAAACTGGGGGATGTGATGGTCGGGGTTGGTAACCATTAGATGCACGTCCAGCGGCATGGTGGTGATGCCGGCAATGGCCTGCACAAGGGCAGGGCCAAAGGTAATTGGGGGGACGAAGTGTCCGTCCATTACGTCGACGTGCAGGATGTCGGCGCCGGCGTGCTGGCAGGCCAGGACGTCGCGTTCAACGTGCAGTGGGTTGGCCGAGAGGAGGGAGGGAGCGATGCGTATCATTTGCCACCAGAAGAGATGCCAAGTTGTAAACCAACGGGAGTGACACCGCCCTCGACAGTATAGGCATTGGCAACAACAGCCACTTGGGCGCGAATGGCGTCGGTAATCGAAACACAAACGCCAAGGCCACTAACGGCCCCGGCACCAAATTGCATGGAGACGTCGCCAAACAGATCGAAGCCCGTCATGCCCGACTGCGAGCTTAGCGTAAGGCCGCCCTGAAGGTAGGCGAAGAGGCCCAAGGTGCGGTCGCCAAGCAAAAACGCTCCAGGGCCAAACACGATGGAAACAACATCGCGTTCGGCAACGCCCGAGCCGATAATGCCAAAGCCCACGTAGTACGTGCGGTCGCGGTCGATGCTGGTAAAGCCCTGCGCGCCAAACCCCCAGTTGGGGAAGCCGTCACGCTGGGGGACCCACGTGCGTTGCACGGAAAGCAGCGACCACGTCGACGAGGGCGAATCGCTCGTTCCACCCAGCTCTGTTTGGCCAAACACTGTGCTGGTGAGCGAGGTCACGAGCAACAACATCATGAACATTGTTCGCATGGATACAAACATGCGAAGGTGGATAACACTAAGGGCCATAGCCACGAATGCGCGTTGTACCTTTGTGGCTTCACTCACGACTCCATTCCGCATTCCTAGCTCACCATGGAACAGCAGCGAAAGACCATTCTAAGCGGCATGCAGCCGTCTGGCGAACTCTCTATTGGCCACATCGCCGGCGCACTACGTAATTGGGTGACGTTGCAGCACGACTTCGACTCGCTGTTTTGCGTCGTCGACCAGCACGCCATCACCGTCCAACAAGAACCGGCCAAGCTGCGTAAATGGACGCTCGACCTAGTAGCCATGTATCAAGCTGCAGGCGTCGACCCGTCCAAGAGCGTCGTCTTCGTACAAAGTCACGTGCCCGAACACGTGCAACTTGCATGGATACTTACGTGCCTAACGGGCATGGGTGAGTGCTCGCGCATGACGCAGTTCAAGGACAAATCTGAGCGGCACAGCGACAATATCAACGTTGGCCTGTTTACGTATCCCATTTTGATGGCTGCCGACATCTTGATTTATAATGCCGACCTGGTTCCGGTTGGCGAAGATCAAAAGCAGCACCTAGAACTAGCTCGTAACCTTGCCGAACGCTTCAACCACAGGTATTCGCCCACGTTTACCGTTCCGGAGCCTTACATTCCCAAGGTGGGCGGACGTATTATGTCGCTCCAAGAGCCCACCAAAAAAATGTCGAAATCGGATCCGAATATGAAGGCCTCGATTTTTCTCACCGACTCCGACGACGACATCCGTAATAAAATTCGTCGGGCTGTTACCGACTCCGGCTCTGACATCCGTTACGACGAGCAGGTACGTCCGGGCATCTCGAATCTTATGTCACTCTATCACATTGCCACGGACAAGACGTTTGCCGACATCGAGGCAGAGTTTGCCGGCAGTACTGGCTATGCCCCTTTCAAGGAGGCAGTAGGCGAGGCGGTAGCGGCATATGTGCGTCCCATTCGCGAACGATTCTTGGAATTACGTGCGGATGAAGATTCCTTGCGTGCTATTGCTAAGGCAGGTGCCGAGCAGGCACGTCATCGCGCGTGGAAGGTGCTGCGCAAGGTGTACAAAAAAACCGGATTTATCGAACTCTAATTCACGTATCAATGACGTTACGCCTTGTACCTGTTGCCGACGGTTCGCCCGCGGCCGACCTTCTCGACGGACTCAACGACCCTCAGCGTCAGGCCGCCTCGCATACCGAAGGTCCGTTGCTTATTATCGCCGGGGCTGGGTCGGGCAAGACGCGTGTGCTTACCTATCGCATTGCCTATCTGCTGCGCCAAGGCGTACACCCAAGTCATATCCTTGCTCTCACGTTTACCAACAAGGCCGCCAAAGAAATGCGTGAGCGTATCGCCCATTTGGTGGGCGACCATGTTGCTCGTGGCATCATTGCAGGTACCTTTCACAGTGTGTTTGCGCGGTTGTTACGCCGCCATGCCGAGTTGCTTGGCTATACGTCGAGCTTTACCGTTTATGACTCCGACGATCAGTTGGCGGCCATCAAGGCCGTTATGACGACGCTCGGCGTCTCGCAGCAGGCACAGTCTCCTACGGCCATCCGCTCCCGCATCAGTGGTGCAAAAAACGCCATGACGTCGTGGATGGAGTATGGCCGTAACGCTAGCAACGTCAACGAGCGGATAACGGCGCAGGTGTTCGAGCAATACGAAAAGCGTCTGCTCCATGCCAACGCTATGGATTTCGACGATCTTATCCTGAATATGATCGCCCTGTTGCGCAACAATCCAGATGTGCTGGCTTCCTTCCATGAGCGGTTCCGTTATATCCACGTAGACGAGTATCAAGACACCAATCGTGCCCAGTATCTCGCCGTACAGCTTCTTGCTAAGGGGCATCGTAATATCTGCGTGGTGGGCGATGATGCGCAAAGTATTTATCGATGGCGTGGAGCGGAAATTCAGAATATTCTCGACTTTGGGCGCGACTATCCCGATGCCACCACTGTACGTCTCGAGCAGAATTATCGCTCGACCAAGACCATTATCAAGGCCGCCGAAAGTGTCATTAAAAACAACACCAAGCAGCTCAAGAAGGAGTTGTGGACTGATAATGCGGCTGGCGACAAAATCACCGTCTTGGCGTGCCGCGACGATCGCGACGAGGCCGATCAGGTAGTGCGCACGCTCAAGTCGCGCCTGAACGAACACGGACTAACGTGGCGCGACGTTGCCATCCTTTACCGTACCAATGCTCAGTCGCAGCCGCTCGAAGATGCCCTGCGTCGTAGCAACACGCCATATCACATCGTTTCGGGTGTGAGCTTTTACAAGCGCAAGGAAGTCAAAGACGCCCTGGCCTACCTCCGCGTCCTCGTTAATCCCGCCGATGCAGAGTCCATCCTTCGCATCATCAACGAACCGGCAAGGGGCATCGGTAACACATCGCTGGAGAAACTTCAGGCCTTTGCTACGGCAACCAATCGAATCTTATACGACGTACTCAAGAACGCTCACGAGGTGCCCGGACTGCAGACGCGAACGCTGGTCTCGGTGCGTGATTTCGTCAACATCTTCGAGATGTATCGCGACGCCGTCAACGAACTAACGCCCGCATCGCTTGCGCAGGCCTTTCTCGAGGCAACGGGGCTCTTGGATCACTATCGAAATCAAAAGACCGACGACGCCCGCGATCGTCTGGCAAACATCGACCGCATTCTCACGCACATCAGCGAAGTACAGGAGGCCGACGACGAGCTAACCTTGCTCCACTACTTGGAGCAGGTAGCGCTTATCAGCGATCAGGACGATCCCGAGCTGGGCAACAACCGCATTGCCCTCATGACGGTTCATGCGTCGAAGGGTCTTGAGTTTCCGCTTGTTGTTATCGCCGGAATGGAGCAGGGCTTGTTCCCGTTGGTGAAGCCCGAGTCGAGTGTCGACGAGGAAGACGAGGAACGGCGTCTGTTTTACGTGGCTATCACCAGGGCGCGACAGCATCTCGTTATCAGCTATGCGGGACAGCGCATGCGATTTGGCGAGGTGGGCTTCTCGCGTCCGTCCAAGTTTCTTGCCGAGATCGACACGGACTGCCTTTCGGCGTCGGCCAAGGTGCCTGCCGCAGCAGGGCGCAGCGTATCGCTGCCGCCACCGCGTCCGCGGCGGCCCGAGCCGCCACGCGAGTCGTATTCGCAGATCCCTGTCGAGACGGACAATCGCTGGAGCGTAGGCATGCGCGTAAAGCACCCCATGTTTGGGGTGGGGCGCATTATTGCGTTGTCGGGCATTGGTTCGAGCGCCAAGGCACAAGTCGAATTTGCCAATGGTCAGCGCAAGCAGCTCATGCTAGCATTTGCGAGGTTGGAGGCGCTGTAAGTGCGCTGCTTACGACCCCAAACCGTCCCCGTGGTTGAAACCGCGGGCTAACGAAGCCATGGGGCTTGGGCTGAAGCCCACGATGCCGTTAGGCATCTGCACGCGTAATCTACACCGTGTCGAGGCCTTACGCTCTCCATAACCACCATCCGTAGGTGCATGAAAGGGGCGCCGATTAACCCGTGCAGCGTCCCATGCAATGTCCCGCGGAGCGCCGTTACACGGCGCGCGGTAGCGTAAACGTAACGCTGGTGCCCATGCCTAGCGTGGAGGTAACCGAGAAGGTACCGCCGTGGAGTTCTACGAGGCGCTTGGCGATAACAAGGCCAAGGCCTACGCCTTGCTGTTCCTGGCTCTCCCGGCGGAACTGCTGATAGGGTCCAATGGATGGTACTTCGTCTTCGCGCATGCCTACGCCGTGGTCCCGTATGGTAAACACGACGGCGTCGCTGCCGGGAGTGGCTTGCACGACAATCGGTGACCCTTTAGAAGAAAAGTACAGGGCGTTGTCGATAAGCTCAGAGGTAATCTTTACCAGATGCTGCTCCATGATTCGCACCGGTACGCCTTCGACGTCGAGGGCAAGCGAGATGTCGGCCGCCCGCTCGTGGGCCATGGCTTTCGAAATCACGGCGTCGTACATCACCGAGGCCGGTTCGGCTGTGGTGCACTGCCGCATCCGCTGGATGTGGAACGGACTGTCGGACAACGTCTCTATTTGTGCATAGACCAAAAAGTTGTCTGTCGTACGCAGCAATCGTCGAGCGGCGCCGAGCACGTCGGACGTTAGTAGGCGCACCTCGGCGGGCGACATATTTTCGGCATGTCCGTGCAAAAACGACGCCCAACCAATGATATCGGTGAGCGGTGTGCGATATTCGTGGGGCAAGGCATACAGCAACGACGGCTGTTGCGGCTGCGGCGGTGGCGTGTATACCGGCTCGCTCGTTGATGGAAGCCCCTGGATAGCTTTCAGCGAGCGGATGCCCGCTTCGCCAAGTGGTCGAGAAATCACGCCATACGGCACCGACGTTGCTGCTAACGGCTCACGCTCTTCGGCTAACACAATGAACGGCACGTCAATCGACAGTCCATGGATGTACAGTTTCTCGCGCAAATCATGAATCACCAACAGCGATGCATCAATGAGAACAGCCGACGGGCGGTGATGCCGAACCATGGCCTGCGCCGTGGTTACATCGGGAGACATCAGCACCGACAAGTCGTGGTCCATCAACGTGCGACCCACCTCGTGGCGGCGGCCACGGTCAGGGTCAATAAGCAGTATGGTACGGGGGGACGTCGACATTTCGAAGCAAGAAGCTGCGCCTTGGTCAATAAGGCAGCACAAAGGTAGTGACAATGTCCGTGAAAACAATGCGTGTTTGTTACAACGGTATAAGTGCGTACTGGTTAGTGTGGATAACTCAAAAGGCGTTGAGACGCAATATACTTACGTCTTTCTTGCTGCTTAGCATGGAGCTGATTATACCCCAATTTGTTACATGCCAAGAAGCGGCCTCGTTGATGGAACAGCCCACGACCTTGCCAGAGCCGGCAGTTGTGTTTGGGGTCGACAAGATTGCCAACACGTTTACCTTTACTGGCCGGTCAGACGTGCGGCTGACCTTGCTGGGCGATGGGGCATTCCGGTATGTGATGGACACAAGGAATACGGCGTTTCGGACGACTACCTTGGCGTTGCGCGACGACATCTTTTCGCATGTAGAATTGGTGTTGCCGCTTGGGGCGGCACTATCGGCAATAGGGCGGCAGTCGTGGACACTGTCGCAGGATTCGCGCAGTCTGGGACTGGCGTCACTCGAGCGTCTAAATGGCGGCCTTGGGCTGCGCTATGGAATCGACAGCACGACGACGGTGGAGTGGATAGGCGGCATGGAGTCGAGCACGCAGATAGGGCGGCGAGCTGGCGGCGTAATCACAGCCCTGCGTGCTGCTGCCAGTGGCATTTCGGTAGACGAATGGCTGATGGGTGGTACGGCAGTGTTCGACCTGAACAGGATGGACGCGCAGCGCACGAACACCGATGCCGACATACGGTTCAACATCGTTCGGCCGCTCGAAGATGGGTCGGAATTTCGCCTGTCAACGCAATACCTTTCGTTACGCCGGCAATTCTTTACACAGGTGGGAACGTTAGCTGACCTTAGCGTTGAGACGCGTGCCGAGCAGCGTTTACAACTCGATGCTAGCGGCACGGCCGTGCTATCGCCGCGCCTTTCGGCGTCGGTCGTTGGCTCGCTTCAGTCTGCTGGCATCGATCGCCAGTATAGCCGTGGCGAAGACGCCGTGCCCATCACTGCCGTCAACCGTCGTCTTACCGAACTTGTTGTCGACATAACGGGCGAACTGCGCTACGAGGTAGCTACGCTTCTGCTGGTTGGCGGGGGCAGTTTGTTTCGGCGCGACGAGCAAAACGGCGTGCAAGGCGTGTTCGACATCACCGAGCAGGATTTGGCAGCGTTACGGTCGCAGGAAAACCAGCGGGACAATGCCACGATGCGGACGCGGGCATTTGCGCAGGCGCGGTGGCGGATAACGCCGCGTGATACGCTCACTGCCGAAGCATCGTCGTGGCTCTTGCGCTACGACACGCCAAGCGAACTCAACTTTGACGATCGTGACGAGCTTACCACGCTGGTAACGCTGCAGTATGGTAGGCGCGTATCTGACATTCTTTCGGCCGGCTTCACGCTTAGCGGCCAATCTGTCCACCTTGTGTTTTTGCGCGCCCAGCGCAGCGCCCTCAACAACATCAACAGAGTTGTTCGCCTTGCCCCTTATGTAAAGATCGAGGGGCGTACGGTGCAGATGCAGCCAGTGTGCGAGGTATTGGCCAACTTCACGGTATACGACTTCGAGGAGCAGGGCAGTTCGGTGCGGTCGTTTTCGTTTCGGCAGATATCGTTGCGCGATTCGATAGTGATACGACTTGGTGGGACGCTTTCTTTGGAGTCGCACATTCTGCTGCGATACTTCGAGCGGGCCACCTTATACTGGCAGCGTTTTGCCGAGTCGCCAGAGACGGCCAACCTTGAAAGGCTCACGAAATTCCTTATCTTTTCACGTCCTCAACCGCAGCTTGGTGTTGGCGTTGGCATCCGCCTCTATGGTCTGGAGCAGCGCACGCTCGACGGTTTGCCGGGTCCAAACACCGACCGGCGGTTCTGGGCACCCGAGGTGTCGATTCAATGGCGGGCACCGTCTGGCTCCGACCTCTCGATTGGTGGCTGGTACGAGTTCCAGACCATCGACGTTACTCAGCGCCGCAACCTTCCGAACCTGCTGCTCCAGGCTCGCGTCGTTCTCTGATTCTATGGACCATGCCACGACGTACGACCTGACGATACCGAGCGATCGCGACAGCATTCGCTCGATCGAGCCATTTATAGCCAGCATCGAACCGCTCCGCATGCTTGGCCCCGAGCGATACTTTAACATGCTCGTGGCCATCACCGAAGCCGTCAATAACGCCATCATCCATGGCAATGGCTGCGACCCATTCAAGCACGTGGCCATCGTGGTTCAGTGTACCAGTCGTGAAATCCTCATGATTGTGCGCGACCAGGGGCACGGCTTCGACCCCGGTGTGGTGCCCGACCCGCGTCAGGCCGATCGGCTGCTTGCCGACGGAGGCCGTGGTATCTTCCTCATTCGTCAACTCTCCGATGCTGTCGAGTTCCATCCTTCGCGAACGGGCACGACGGTGTTCCTGCACTTCTATCTGCTATGATTCTTTCGCTCCTTGCCGTAGCGGCAATCGTCTCAACGCCAT
Organism: Candidatus Kapaibacterium sp.; assembly: GCA_022842685.1. GTDB lineage: Bacteria > Bacteroidota > Ignavibacteria > Kapaibacteriales > Kapaibacteriaceae > JALHPC01. The sequence continues at coordinate 16,289 of JALHPC010000018.1, read as the reverse complement.
CGGTCTTGCCGTCCGACGTACAGCGCGGCTTCGACACAACCGTTGCCATGCGCCACTTACGAGCCATTGCACATGATTCCATGAAGGGGCGCGACTCGCCCTCGCCCGAGCTCGAGCGCACTGCCGACTACCTGATTGAACAGCTACGTTCTGCTGGCGTACAGCCCGTTCGCGGGTCGTACGAGCACCACTACACCTTGGAGCGTGTCAACCTTTCAACCGCATCCTCGCTAACCCTGAGAAAAGGGGCATCGGCCACCGACTTTGCGCTCAAGGCCGATTTTATTCCGTTTGATCGTACGGGCGACGTACCGGTGCGCAATGCTCGACTAGTGTTTGCCGGCTACGGCATTGATGCGCCCGAATATGGCTACAGCGACTATGACGGATTAAACGTACGTGGCGCAGTGGTGCTTGTGATTCGCGGCGAGCCAGAGCGTGCGGGCGACACCGTGTGGTTCGACGGCAGGCGCCCAACGAAGTATGCGTATAACGGCACTAAGGCCCGCATAGCGCGCCAGTATGGCGCTGTTGGTGTGCTGGTGGTCGATCGCATTCGCGAAGGGCGCAAACCGGTTGTAACGGGCTGGCCGTGGCCATCTATTTTTCCATCCATGCCAGTGTCGGCCTTGCCACTCGCATCGGTGGATTCGTCCGACCGGCTGCCGCTCGTTCATGTCGGCAGTCGATTTATCGAAACGATCGCCGACTCGGTGAATGCTCTTGCCCAATGGGTAGCCATTATCGACTCCACGCGTGCTCCGCATCGTGTCGACCTGGGCGATGCGCGTATATCGCTTTCGGTGCAACTGCACCGTACTCCGGTGCCCCTTAGAAACGTGATGGGCATGATTCCTGCGGCGGCACCTACCGATGAATACGTGGTCATGGGGGCGCACTACGACCACATTGGCGTGGGCAAGGCCGTGGCGGGTGACAGTGTATTTAACGGTGCCGACGATAATGGATCGGGCACTGCCAGTTTATTAATGGCGGCCCAGGCCATGGGTAGGGCTACGTCTAGACCACAGCGAAACATTGTGGTTGTATTCTTTTCGGCCGAAGAAAAGGGGCTGTTGGGTTCGAAGGCTTATACGAAGGACTCGCCGTTGCCGCTAAAGCAATGTGTGGCCATGATTAATACCGATATGATTGGACGTTTGGACACCACCGAGGTAGCCATGGGAGGGCTTAAGCGATGTCCGGACCTTGCGGCCATGTGCGAGGAAGAGCGCCAGCGTCTGGGATTGACCTTTGGTTTGAACGGCAATGCCGAGTCGTATTTCTTCCGTTCTGACCAAGCGAATTTTGCCATGAAGCGCATACCGGTATTATTTTATTTTACCGGCGAGCACAGCGATTATCACAAGCTGGGCGACGAGATACACAAGATAAATGCGCCGGCCATGGTTGATGTTATGAAGTTAGCCACGGCCACAGCATGGCGTGCTGCTGAACGTCCGCGCACCACGTACATCCCTGCGGGGTTCGAGGATGCGGAATAGCGACGGCCTTCGGCCAGTAACGTGCTTCGCACAGTAACGTGCTTCGCACAGGGACGTGCTTCGCACAGTAACGTGCCTAAACGACAAGGGCCACGCAATGCGAGGCTCTTGATTTGGGGCGATTGACTGTGGCTATTTCTTGATGGGTTGGTAATTCTCGTCGACTGGTGGGAAGGCATCTTCAGGATGATTTAGCACGTTGCCCTCTTCGTCAATCTCCAAGTAGAACGGGCCTGACATATGCTCTGCCGTGAGTTCCTCGGTCATAGCTTCGTACAAACCCATGTCGATAAACCCATTCTCATCAGTCTCGACGACAGTTCCGTCTATCACGACGACCTGATTTTTGGGCAGGTTGCCGCAGTTGTCCCACGTAAAGTGGGGGAGTTGGTCGATTTGGTATTCTTTCGTGCTCATGACTGCTTCTGCGAAGCTAGGGAGATGTCGCGAAGTGTGTGTGATGTTCTGTCCTTCGGCATTACTGCTGCTATTGTTTTCCTAGCGAATTGTCTTTGCTGGCAGTCAGCCAGCGGTGATCAAATGCCTCCACTGACGACGTGTGCAGCGTTGTTCAAAAGGCCCCCTATATGTAAACCTACGACGTATCATGTCATTTTTGGGCGTTATCGAAAAAAAATTATCAACTGTGTTTTTCACTTGTGTATGTCGAAACTCTTTCCCTAAGTTTGCCATCGTAGTCAAATCGTTTGATGTTGCTCACTCATGGGTTAGGGATGGAAGCAGGGGTAACGAGCGGGAAATTGCTGGCGGTAGAGCGAGAGAATTCCTTCACGGAGTTCTTTAAGCTCGCTACCAACGGGTTCGCCCCGTACCGGTGGCAGCTTCAGGTAGCGATTGACGGCCTGCCTGATGTGCTCCCAGTGCCCACGGGGCTCGGCAAGACGGAGGTCGCGCTCGCCTGGGCCTGGCGTCTGCTCGTCGACAAGCAGAACGAACCGCTGCACCTCGTGGTCTGCCTGCCGATGCGCAGCCTAGTCACTCAGACCGTGCATCGGTTGAAGGCCTATTTCGATGCCCTCAAGGCGAAGAAGGCCGAGATCGACGTCGCAGTCTATCAGCTCATGGGCGGCGCCATCGATGACGAATGGGTCGGCCACGTTGATAGGCCGTGGGTGCTCGTTGGCACGCAGGACCAACTTCTCTCTCGCGCTTTGAATCGCGGCTACGCTATGAGCCGCTTCGATTGGCCCGTTCACTTCGGTCTGCTCAATAACGACTGCCGCTGGCTCATCGACGAGGTTCAACTCATGGGCCCGGGACTGTGGACGACGTCGCAGCTTGACTGGATGCGCCGCAAACGGTTCAACACGCTAAAGCCATGCTTGACCACTTGGATGAGCGCCACCGTAGGCACGGCGTTCCTCAGTACCACGGATCGAGTGCGTGACGCACTAGCTGAGCCAACGAACAAGCAGACCGAATTCGAATGCAAGCTCGCGACCGCGCTCAATCACGACGCAGGACTCGACTGGTGGCGCGCGGCGAAGCGTCCCCTGGCGTGGTGGCAGCCAGAGGCAGCCGCACAACCGCCGACCGGCGGAGGCAAGAAGCGGAGTGCAGCAAAATCCGCCACTGCGACGGCAGTTACGCCGGACGCAATCGCCGCATCCGTGAAGGTGAAGCACGTGGCTGGCACGCTCTCGCTCGTCATCTGCAACACCGTGGACATGGCACGCGCCGTGTTCGGCGCGCTGGGCACGATCGACAACACGGTTCTCCTCACGTCACGGTTTCGCCGGGAAGACCGCACACGGCACGAGCAACGCCTCCTCGACTTCGACGCCCAGCGTAAGGCTTGCACTCTCCCGAAGGATGATCCTGGTCTTATCTGCGTGAGCACTCAGGTCATTGAGGCGGGCATGGACATCTCGGCGCATCGTCTCTTCACCGAGCTCGCCCCGTGGCCTTCGATGCTTCAGCGTCTTGGTCGCCTCAACCGCAAGGGCGACGACCAGGGAGCTCAGGCTTTGGTCTGGCAGACGCCTAAAGTAGGCGGTAACAAGAAGGTCGAGCGCATCGGTCCCTACGATGCCACTGATATCGAACATGCCAAGAAGCTCGTCGATGCCTTCGCCCCGCTCTCTCAAGAAAAAGCGTTCTCCGAGGCCATTGCTGGGCTGAATGCGAGCAAGCAGAAGGAAGTCACCGAGGCCATACAGCCGAAACCGAGCCCGCTGCCACGCGCGCTCGACGTCCACGGGCTCTTCTCGACGGAGCGCGACGTCCACGGCGGCTTCACCGATGTCAGCGCCTTCGTGCGCGGCACCGATCCGGACCTCGATGTGATGGTGTTCTGGCGCGACTGGTCGGGCGATAACCCGCCTCGCGACGAGGATCTCGACGGCCCACTGCTGGAGCCCGCGAGGGAAAGCTGCCCGGTTTCGTTCGTTAGCGTGCAGAAGATGCTCGAGAGCAGCAAGGCCAAGGCCTGGCTCTGGGATGACGAGGAGGATCGCTGGGAGCGTGTGAACCACTGGGATATCCGTCCCGGCATGCTCGTGATGCTCAAAAGAGATGTCGGCGGCTACGACTCGACTGAAGGTTGGACAGGCGACAAGTCAGACGTGCTTGCCGAAGTGCCGCGTGCCGGGCGTGGCGCGACGCTACGGGACGAGACGTGGACCGAGGTCGGCTACTGGTCGAAGCTCGAAGACCACCTCGAGGACGCAGGACATGAAGCTGAAGGGCTGTGTGACGCGCTCTCCCTGACCGGCGACACGAGGACGGCCGTCGTGGAAGCGTCCAGGTTCCATGATGTCGGCAAGGCGTATCCGCAGTGGCAGGCAGCGTTGCCCAACTGGGGTGAGCTTGTAGGCGTCCCCGCTGGACCTCTCGCAAAGACCCCTCGCATCTTGGCGATCGACGTTCCCAAGTCCAGCGATGCGTCTGGGGTGAGCGCTGAGGTAAAGATGCGACGACCGACGGCAGTCCGACTCACCGATGGGCGAAGCTGGCGTGGCCAAGACGTGATTCGGCTTAGGTGGGTGATCGACGATAAACCCAGTGCGGAAGACCGAATCATTCTTGGAAGACTTGCCGGCGCGCGCTGGGTCGGTGAGCCCAAGTTCAACCCAAAGATGCGCCACGAGGTCGCCTCGGCACTAGCGATGTGGCATCGTTACCGGAGCGCGGAGTCCAAGCCGTATCCTGCCCTTGCTGTATACTTGACAGCTTCTCATCATGGCAAGGCACGCACGGTGCTGCGCTCTACTACTGGCGTGGGCAACGACGTCTTCGGCGTGCGCACCGAGCCGAGCGTACTCGTGATCGGCGACGATCAGTGGCCGCTCGACTTCTCGATCGCGAAGGACGGGGCCGAGGGAAGGTGGGAGGGTGACGAATTCGTGTTGACCGGGCATGGGTGGACGGGTCTTGTCGCCGACCTGCTCGGCCCGTGGCGACCTGACGAGACGAGCTACGCCGGCGCAGTGCCAGTGTCCGAACCGCGTCAGCTTGGCCCTTTTGCACTGGCCTACCTCGAGGCGCTCGTCCGCATCGCGGACTGGCGCGCGAGCGAGCGGCCGAGCGCAAGCGTCAAACCCAGCGAGGTGCACGATGGCCGCTGAACTTCGCCTCCCCGCTCTTCCCCTCCCCGGTCTGTCCCCTGACAGCCTTGGCAACTACCTCGCGTCGCTCGGCCTCTTGCGGGTGCTGTCTCGAAAGTGGCCGAACACGCGGATCGCGTGGCGCGACGACGTTCTGCAGGTGGTCGGTGGCCCGACGTCACTCGACGAGTTGCTCGACGAACTGGTTCGAGTCGCAGATTCACAGTCCGACTCAGACGTCAGCAAACGCGAGTGGACTCAGTACGACAAGGCATGGTCTGAGGACCAGAAGAAGGGCACGAAGGCCAAATCAGGCGCTCCGCTTGCCCTCTGGCAAGCAGAGGCCCAGGAGAGCCAGCTTTCGTTCTTCGCTGCCCACGCAGTGCCCCACGCTCGCGTGAGCTTCAACCCGCTCCTTGGCAGTGGCGGCAACGCGGGGAAGAGAGACTTCTCGAAGGGATGGACGGCAGCTGCAAGCGCACTCGCGACGACACAGAGGCAGGCAGACGAGCAGTACCAAGCGGCGATCACGAAGGCGAAGGAGGAATGCGAGAAGGCTCAGGCAAAGGCGGGCACCAAAAAGACGGAAGCCGCTCGCCAGAAAGCAGTCGCTGCGGCAAGGGAAAAGTACCAATCCGCGATCACCACGGCCGAGGACGTACGGCGGGCGGTGGTCGAGCCACAAGACGATCTTCGTTGCCTATTGCTCGGCCTGCCCGCACAACGGGAACCATCGGGCTTCAACGGCGGGTCCTGGTTCAGCGAAGCAACGAAGCTCTACAACAGCGGTCAGTCACCTGCGCGTGAGGGACAAATATCTCCGTGGGCGATGGTTCTTGCCTGCGAAGGGCTGACCTTCCTCGCGGGCGGCGCGTCTCGACGTCTTGGGGCTCGAGCGGCGCGTGCAGTCGGCGCCTTCCCCTTCATCACACAGCCCATCGCCGCAAGCGCGGAGAAGGAAGCGGACCGACTCCGTGGCGAGGTCTGGGCTCCGACTTGGAGCCGACCGATGTCGCTCGCCGAGGCAAGCTCGCTGTTCTCGCGCGGTCGCGCTGAGTTGCGTGGACGTGGAGCCCTCACGCCCGCCGCCTTCGCCACGGCCATCCGAAAAAGAGGCGTGGACGGTGGGGTGAGCGAGTTCCGCCGCTTCACACTCGGCCGCACGACCAGTTCGAACACCTTCGAACCTCGATTAGAGGCACGATTCTCCCTCGATACGGGAACGGCCGTCGATGCAGCCGCTTCGTCGACGCTCGAACGAGTCACCACGTTGATCGAACACTCGGGCTTTCCAAAGGATAGCAAGCTCTTCGCGGGACTTCGCGGCCCAATCGAGGCTGCACTGCTCGATTTCGCCGCCGAGCCCACGAACCCGGAAACAGGCATCGTGCTGCTCGACGCGACCGTCAGAGCGCTGGACCGTATCGACCGGAACCGCAGTTTCCGCGAAGGCAAGGTACGCTGGGAGCCGCTGCCGCTAGAGTGGCTGGCGTCATTGTTCTCCGAGGAACAGCCTAGCACCGAGGCGCGGCTCGCTTTGTCCCTCGTGTCGGCGTTCCCCGTCGCGCAGCCCTTCGCCACGTACCGCTTCGGCGTCGAGTGGAAGTACGGTGCGTCGTACGCGAACTACACGCACACCGACCGTCCCCCGGCCCGTTGGGTCTGGGGACCTAGCGACCTAGCGCGCGCCCTCGGTGCTGTCTTGTCGAGAAAGCTCCTCGACCAGGAGGCGGACGCGAACAGGCCCCATCAACGCGATCGAGCCCCGTTCCCGGCGACGGCATCGCAGGTTCGCCAGTGGCTCGGCGGCGATCTCGACGAGGAACTCTTCGCGGCTTGGCTCGCGCGGCTTGCTCTCTTCGACTGGCGAAGCGTCCCGCAGGATGTACACACGATCGTTCAGCGCTGTGACGCCAGCGTGCCCACGGCCGATGGTGAACTGGCGCTCCAGGGGCTCCTGCAACCACTTGTCGATCAACGTCCCCTTGTCATCCGCGACCTCGGAGGCGACGACCTGCTCGCTGCTCAGACGGGCGCACGCACGACGGAGGCTGCGCGCGCACTCGTTACGTTGACCCGCGCGGGCAACTTCGACGCGATGCTACGACTCGCGAGCAGCCGCTACTCGATGGCTCATGCACGACTTGCCACGTTTGACGTGACGTTCGCTGCGGACTCGCCTGACCGGCTTGTCGCCGCCCTTCTATTCCCATTGTCAAGTCACGAAAGAACCGCTCTATTCACCCGCTGGCTCCGTCCGCAGCGCCAGCGTAACCAAAGGAGAAACACATGACTGAAAATGTCCAGAAAGCTTCATCGATGCAGCTCACTCCCGCTGCCGTCCTTGGAGGTGCGTCGCCGCTTGTTCTGACCGCGACGCTGGAGCCGATCGCTGGCGACCGCTTTCAGCCCGCTGGCTTCCCGGAGATCGGCCACGTCATCTACAAGGCCCCGCGCAAAGACGGCACTACGGAGGACGTCTGCATCGTCGACAGCGCGGCGAGCATGGCCAACCACCTGGAGACGGTCTGCCAGCGCGGCGCGCACGACCTCGACCTTGTCGATGAGCTCAGCGGGATGCCGTACATCCGCTGCGTTACGGGTACTCTCGAGAACGACAAGCTCCCGAGCGACAAGCGCGAGGCTATTGTCACGAGCCTGACCGAGGGCCACCGCATCGCTTCGTCCTACTTCTTGGCTGGCGCAGCGCTGAAGCCCGATGGCTCGAAGGGGGACGGCAGTTTCGAAGCCGACCTCGTCGCCAAGTTCGGCATCGTCTTGCCCGGTAGCTCGAAGGCACACCCGCCTCCGGAGAAGTGGTGGAATGTGTTCAAGGTCATCTTCGAGATCGATCCGAATTCGCTCGTTCACGGCGTGCTCTTCCCCCAATGGCAAATCAAGATCCCCCGCGCCCTGACGGCTCACCTCGAGGCTTTCGGCGCTGGGCGCGTCGATCGCTCTGGCGTGAAGTTCGACCGACTCGGCAAGACGACCTCTGGTCAACCCATCTTCGCGGTCGATGATGCGACCGCCGAATCGATCCGCGCGACGTTTGTCCTCGACGTTGCCCTCATCCGCTCGTTCGGGCGAGTGAAGGGCACCGAAACGCTGGGGCTCTCGGAGACGAAGCAGGAATTTCTAGTCGCGCTTGCGCTCTGGAAAATCCAGAGACTTCTGGCGTCGCCCTTCCGGTTTCGCTCCGGCTGCCACCTCCGCTGCACGTCGCTTCAGAGCGATGAACAAGATGTTAGGATTGAGATCGACATTTCACAGTCGATTATGGACGCTGGGTTCGGCGACTCGCCTGTGACTGACGTCTTCTGGCCGCGAGAGAAATTGTACCGTGAAGGGGCTTCCGATGCTGGCGACGCTGACAATGGCGACGGTGAAGAACCTTCTGACAACGAGGACGAATGATGAAAGTTGTCCTCCGACAGGAATTCCCATTGGGGCGTTTTCACGCTACGCCGTGGCGCGTAAACCCGTATGACGACCCACACGGCGAGTGGCCACCGAGCCCGTGGCGGCTCGTTCGCGCCGTCACCGCACGGTGGTACCAATGGGCTCGCGAAGCGGAAAATGAGCCCGACCAGGCGGAACTTGAGAAACTGCAGAGTGCGCTCTGCAGGAGTTCCTACGCATTTCATCTGCCGCCCGAGGCTCGGAAAGGAAGTCCGCTGAGGCAGTACCACCCGACTGAGTTCACAATGGACGCGCCGAATTGGCGCGATCAAGGTATCTTCATCCGAACCCCAAAAGTATCTAAGAAGGGTAAAAAGGGACAGCAGGGCGAAAAAGAACTCTCTGCAGAGGAGAAAGTGGTCGAAAGGCAGATCAAGAAACTCGGTATCAAGAAGCTATCTTTTGTAACCAGTGATGACGGAAAGTGGACCATTGAAGTTAAGACGCTAAGCCAAGATGCGCGGGACGAGATGAGCATTGGTAGTCTTGAGAATATTCTCGGTCAGCCAAAAGGTGGCTGGCAGCGTATTGCGGACGCTGGCATTCGCAACTATGGCAGCAGCCTAGTGCAAGACAACTACTGGTGCCCACCGCCCGAGGTTCCCCTGTGGTGGTTTATCGAGGGTAAGGATTGGACCAATGATCTCCGCACACTGCTTACCAAATGTCTCTCAAGGATGAACTATTTCGGGCGTGCCGAGACCCTCACACGCATTCGCGTAGTGGACTCGACTGACGAAATTCCAGAACCCAACTGTACACTTACAGATCGACGTACGGCGGGTGCAGTGCCCGTTCTATCACCGCTGATGAATGCCACGCGCAAAGACATCGAGCGCACCACCGATAACCCCGAGGCTGTTAGGCGGGCGGTTCCCCCCGGCGCGCAGTGGCTCTATGCGGTGCGTCCGCCCCGGCCTGCAGTTCGCGAACACCGCCGCGTTCCCCAATGTCGCCCGGACTGTCACCTGATGCAATTCGCTGTTGGATGGAATGTTTCGCCTGAACGTCGATCCATAGTGCGACTGACGGCTCGGTTTCGCGGCGCAGTCATTCGTGAGTTGCTGCGGTTGAAGACGAATGGTGCTGCGGCCACTTGGGCAATAGCCAGCCGTGAAGTGCGCGACATGATCGCGGACATCACTGGCAAAGATGCGAACGGAGATGCGTTGAAAGGCCATCGCCACACTGAGTTCTTTGCGTGGTGCGAAGACAACAAGCTGTCGCGCCTCCTTGTTTGGCGTGGTTCGCACGCATTCGATGCCGACGAGCAAGAGGCGATCCTTCGGGCAGCGGCGTGCGACGTCTCATGGGCAGCAGCAGGCTCGAAGGCCGACGAGTGGAAGGTGCGGCTCGTCCCACTTGATCGAGCGGTTCCGTCTCCACCTGGTTTCGAAGGCAAGCCGTGGAGAGTCTGGGAGTCGATGACGCCCTACGTCCCGCAGCGTCATCACCTCCGTGGTGGCAAAGAGCGCGATCGTGAATCAATACCAGATCAGATCCGTCGCGAGCTCAAGCGGCGAGATATTGCCGAAGATGTTATCGTCGAACTTCTGGGTACGCCTCAGTGGGTATCAGTGCATGTACCGCGCACAGAGGCGCACAAGCGCGCGTTCATTGGGGATCGGCGGGGTCAGATGATCCGCTTGACGTTCAGCGCACCGGTGATCGGTCCTATCCGCCTGGGGCACTCAAGCAGCTTCGGCCTAGGCCTCTTCCGCCCCGTCATCGAGTCAAACCAAGAGTGAACGAACCACACATTGTGCACGTGTAGTTGAAGTAGAATATCGCGACTCAGCGCCAGCTGCCCAGCGGAGCGTTGCACCGTTCACGCCACTCTAGCAAGTTGAAATTCACGTTCGTAATAGGATATGTGAAATCACTCGAGCAGTGTGCGGTTGGCAGATTGTCAGCACGGCGTGGAGAGAATTGGCGTGGTCGCTTTCGAATATGCTTGCCAATACGACTGGGCCACTGGCATCGTATTTCACCGTAAGGAAAACAAGTTAGCTTAGTTCTTCCGTAATAGCCTGATGGGCACTCGGAGTGATCAAACGCCTTCGTATTGTCAGAAATCTGATTGCGACAATCCCTCGAATCAATACAACCCGATTTTTCTGTGTTCATTGCACCATGTGAGGAAATCCCTGTACTCCACTCAGCAAATCGAGGCCAAACCACGTGACCCCACCCCTCCCCGCACGCATGCTCAACGAGTATGTGTATTGCCCACGCCTGTTCTACCTGATGCACATAATGGGGCGCTGGGAAGACAACGAGTTTACCGTCGATGGTGCAAGCGTTCATCGACGCGTTGATAAACTTGATCATGTGCTGCCCGATGCCGATGCCGGTGCGAATGCCAATGCCGTCGATGACGATGGGAATGTAGATGCGGTGACCGAGCCCGACGACGGCGATGAACCACCCGTGATCTCCCGGTCCGTGCCGCTTACCAGCGAACGCCTAGGGATTACCGCTAAGCTTGACCTGGTGTCGTCGGACGGAACCGAAGCCGTACCCGTAGAAACAAAGCGTGGTCGCGTACCCCGCAATGCCGAACGCTCCTACGAACCCGAACGCATCCAGCTTATGGCCCAAGGCCTGCTCCTGCGCGAACATGGCTACGTATGCGATCACGGCGTCCTCTACTTTGCTGGCTCGAAAACACGCGTCGATGTACCCTTTACACCTGAACTGGAACACGATTGCCTGCGCTACCTTGACGAAGCAAATAGACTGTCGGCAACAGACCCTATGCCACAGCCACTCGACGATTCGCCGAAGTGTATAGGATGCTCGCTGAATGGAATTTGTCTGCCCGACGAAACCCTAGCCCTTACCCACGAAGATCACCCCACACGTCAACCGCGCAGATTGTATCCGGCACGTACGCACGCTGCCCCCTTCTATGTTCAGACACACGGAGCGGTAGTGGGGAAGAGCGGGGCTACGTTGGTTGTGCGAAAAGAAGGACAAGAAATTGGCCGGGCACAGCTAAAAGACATGTCGCAGCTTGTTCTTTGCGGCAATGTGATGGTTACCGCTCAGACGTTTCACCTGTTATGCGAAAAAAATATCCCCATTGTCCATTCAAGTATGGGGCACTGGTTTTATGGAGTGACAGCAGGCTTTGGCCTGCAGAATTCGTTCGACAAGGTTGCGCAGTTCGAAAAAGCACGCGATACTGCGTGGTGTCTGGAATTTGCAAAAGAATTGGTGGTTGCCAAGGCGCTTAACCAACGCACGATGTTGCGTAGGAATGGCGGTGGAAATGAAGAGCCACTTGACAACATTGCACGATATGTAAAGCGTGTGTCGTATGCTACTGCTGCCGATGTGCTCATGGGGCTTGAAGGCGCTATTGCCGGAGAGTATTTTGGATCGTTTGGTACGATGCTGCGTGGCAACGCAGTGCAGCAGGACTTTGACTTTACGAAGAGGAATCGACGTCCGCCACTTGACCCTATCAACGCCATGCTATCGTTCTGCTACTCTATGCTTGCCAAGGAGTTTGCTGTGGCGCTCTTTACCGAAGGACTTGACCCATGGTGGGGATTCTACCATACGCCGCGACACGGACGTCCGTCGCTGGCTCTTGACCTCATGGAACCATATCGCCCACTCATCGCCGATTCGGCAGTAATCACGGCTGTAAATACGGGCATGGTACGCGATAGCGACTTTGTGCGAAGCAAGGCGGGCTGTATGATGAAGGATGGGGGAAGGAAGGCCCTGATCAAGGCATTTGAAGGGCGGCTAGACCATCTGATAACACATCCGGAATTTGGGTATAAATGCTCGTGGCGAAGTGCATTGCGCGTGCAGGTGCGCCTGTTAACGCGGTATTTGCGTGGTGAGATAGCCGAGTACAAACACATTGTGACGAGGTAGCATGGCACGACGGCACTATATGGTGAGTTACGACATTGCCGACGACAAGCGGCGAGCCAAGGTGTTCAATGTACTGCGCGACCACGGCGATCATGCGCAGTACAGCGTGTTTTTTTGCGAGTTAAGTGCTACCGAGCATGCGCGTCTGAAGGCATATATTGTGAGGGTGATAAAGCCATCGCAGGACCAGGTGCTCTTTGTTGACTTGGGTAAGGCAGAGCATGATTTGGCAGCGCGTTTGGAGGTATTGGGGCAGCGTTACGATCCTCCCTCGCGGTTGATTGTTGTATGATCGGTATGTTCGCATTGGAAGAGTGTGGCGACGCACTTCGAGCGGTTAGGTGGTTAACGACGTGCGGGCCTCGCTCGAGCTCTTTGAAAACCAAACACTTAGGTGATGTCGAACTATGCTTGCTAAACGTCACTCGTACGCCTAAGTGCATGCCGCTCGCAAATGATGTTGTAAGTTTGTGTGCGGTATACGCTTAGGCATTCGAGTATTTCCATGCTCTACGGAGCATGGCCCCATTGAAGCTGCAGGTTGCCGGCTATCTGATCGACGTGATAGGCTCGATTTCCATGCTCTACGGAGCATGGCCCCATTGAAGCCGGCTCCTTGGGTTTTCATCCTCGGAACGGAAGAACTATTTCCATGCTCTACGGAGCATGGCCCCATTGAAGCTCGTTGTCGGTCGGGAGACCGAAACGATCAACTTGGATTTCCATGCTCTACGGAGCATGGCCCCATTGAAGCGCGTAGATGCGGGCTTCGTCCATGTTTAGGCGTGGCACGAAATTTCCATGCTCTACGGAGCATGGCCCCATTGAAGCCAATAAACCCTCTTCGATCCCCCACGCGAAAACCGAATTTCCATGCTCTACGGAGCATGGCCCCATTGAAGCAGCCAGCTCTGTGCGCGTCTTCGTTTCGCCGTCTTCGACGATTTCCATGCTCTACGGAGCATGGCCCCATTGAAGCGGGTCGTAACGCAGCCCCTCAAACCCAAATGGAAACCGGATTTCCATGCTCTACGGAGCATGGCCCCATTGAAGCTTTTCTTTTCATCACTATATATCATGAGCAACGTTTCATATTTCCATGCTCTACGGAGCATGGCCCCATTGAAGCGGTCACAACAATGTCAGCTGGCGGTGGCGGCGGTGGATTTCCATGCTCTACGGAGCATGGCCCCATTGAAGCTGTGTGAATCCATATCTCCGGCTTTGGGATCAGGTATTTCCATGCTCTACGGAGCATGGCCCCATTGAAGCCAGATTTTGGTATTCGCCTATTGCCGATAAATGGAATTTCCATGCTCTACGGAGCATGGCCCCATTGAAGCGAAATCGCAGACCTGACAGCCGCAGCGTAATCACGCGATTTCCATGCTCTACGGAGCATGGCCCCATTGAAGCCGTTTTGATCGTTGCCGGTGCGAGGCCTTTGATTGGGCATTTCCATGCTCTACGGAGCATGGCCCCATTGAAGCATCACGGCCTGCACCTGGCCAGCATCGGCAAGCGCCATTTCCATGCTCTACGGAGCATGGCCCCATTGAAGCTAGTGGGTTATGGGTTGGCGAAAGTGAATCCAGTTTGAATTTCCATGCTCTACGGAGCATGGCCCCATTGAAGCAGATTGTGGAAGGTCTGGGTTATTGCCGCAAAAGAAATTTCCATGCTCTACGGAGCATGGCCCCATTGAAGCGGGATCTACTCACTTCGGCGACGTTTGAGTATCCAAATTTCCATGCTCTACGGAGCATGGCCCCATTGAAGCCCCTGTCAGGACATCTCCATTGCAGGAAGGGGTGCGGATTTCCATGCTCTACGGAGCATGGCCCCATTGAAGCAAAGCAGAATGCTCTGGGCAGTAATGCGCCGCGCCATTTCCATGCTCTACGGAGCATGGCCCCATTGAAGCGTCAGCGATTGGGCGGTGCTTGGAATGTGCAAATTGCATTTCCATGCTCTACGGAGCATGGCCCCATTGAAGCCAAGCATCGCTCAAGCATCGCATGGACTTCGCGGGATTTCCATGCTCTACGGAGCATGGCCCCATTGAAGCCGGCAAGCTCGGAGCAGGTGGACAGATGGTCGTAGCCATTTCCATGCTCTACGGAGCATGGCCCCATTGAAGCCGTCGAATTCTGCAAGGTGTATGGGTTGGCTGCGGATTTCCATGCTCTACGGAGCATGGCCCCATTGAAGCGGCGCCGGCTGCGTTGCCAGATTCAGTCGTGAACGTATTTCCATGCTCTACGGAGCATGGCCCCATTGAAGCATAAGCTCCAGCTCTTCAGCCTTCGCCTTCAACGACATTTCCATGCTCTACGGAGCATGGCCCCATTGAAGCTACCGTCATAGTCTACTACCTCCGTGAAAAAAATAGATTTCCATGCTCTACGGAGCATGGCCCCATTGAAGCACGGCCAGCTCGCTGAGTTGCCAGTTGGCGACACGTATTTCCATGCTCTACGGAGCATGGCCCCATTGAAGCGCGCTCGGCTGGCGACCAGTGACCCGCAGTGATGCGCACCATTTCCATGCTCTACGGAGCATGGCCCCATTGAAGCCTCAGCTATAACGGCCAGCTCCAACGTGCGCTTGCGATTTCCATGCTCTACGGAGCATGGCCCCATTGAAGCGACGGTCGATAAATTTTTGCATGAGTCGCGGCGCCCAAATTTCCATGCTCTACGGAGCATGGCCCCATTGAAGCCAAGAAGTTCGTTCAGGGCACGGTGGCCTCGCTGTGATTTCCATGCTCTACGGAGCATGGCCCCATTGAAGCCGTTTGTAGCCCTCGTTAAATGCAATTTCCCACGCCCGAATTTCCATGCTCTACGGAGCATGGCCCCATTGAAGCACGACGTGAGGCCGACGGACGAGCAACTGCGAAATCTATTTCCATGCTCTACGGAGCATGGCCCCATTGAAGCGACGACGTGCCCAGCCGCGCCATTGCCGTTGCCGCGATTTCCATGCTCTACGGAGCATGGCCCCATTGAAGCAAACGTCGCCGTTCGGCGAGGATTTGTTTTTGTGCATTTCCATGCTCTACGGAGCATGGCTCCATTGAAGCGACAAGTCACACTCTATCGTGAGCGTGTCGAATCCGATTTCCATGCTCTACGGAGCATGGCCCCATTGAAGCGTCAGCGTTCGGGCGGTGCTTGGAAGGTGCAAATTGATTTCCATGCTCTACGGAGCATGGCCCCATTGAAGCTGTAGATACCCGCTCGCCATCTGCTATGTAGTAGATTATTTCCATGCTCTACGGAGCATGGCCCCATTGAAGCGAGACAGTGGATGGTTGGAGGGATGGACATACCAGAATTTCCATGCTCTACGGAGCATGGCCCCATTGAAGCGCGAGATGCGATCGCTGGTCGAATCGCGTGGTCAAAATTTCCATGCTCTACGGAGCATGGCCCCATTGAAGCGGCGTTGTCGATTCGTATGGTACTCGCATGTTGCAGGATTTCCATGCTCTACGGAGCATGGCCCCATTGAAGCAAACAATGCTTCCGCTTTGGCACGTGCTTTTTGCACATTTCCATGCTCTACGGAGCATGGCCCCATTGAAGCATACCTCCGAGCACAGCTTGCGTGTTTTCGTTGCGATTTCCATGCTCTACGGAGCATGGCCCCATTGAAGCCAGCAGCGATCCGTAGCGGATCATAACGTGACGAGTGAATTTCCATGCTCTACGGAGCATGGCCCCATTGAAGCGTGTTTGCCCCGTGGATGGAGACCAAACCGCTTGGCGAAATTTCCATGCTCTACGGAGCATGGCCCCATTGAAGCGCATCGTAGTCTATACACTCCAAATTATCAGACACAATTTCCATGCTCTAC
>JALHPC010000017.1:54317-55572 GCA_022842685.1 Candidatus Kapaibacterium sp. | reverse complement strand
GTGCTCTTCCGATCTATAATACAGGTCGACTTCGCCTGTTGTTGGACGCTCAAAAAGACGCAATTGAACGTCGGCGTTGAAGGTCAGGATTGAAACGTCCTCCTGCTGCGACCGCAGCCAATCGCTATTGAACGATCGTGAGTTGCGCGACTCACGAAACAACTGATGTCCGGCAACAACAGTTACGTTGCTTGCCCACCAATCTTCAACCAAGCCATTCACCGTGATGGCCTGTGCCAGCCATGTTTGTGGGCCGTAGTACCATTCGGCCGAGCGTGGTAGTGTTCTATTATTTTGGGTGCGCAATTCGACAAGTCTGTCGTAACGTGGAATATTCGAGCTTGTGGTAAACAACCCCGTGTATTGAACGGTCCAATCCTGTGCTAGGGCATAGCGCATCTTGTGCAACACATTCAGTTGGTCGTACCCACTTTCAATCTGAATAAGGGGCGTCGGATTTACACGTTGAGAATCTCTGCCGGCAATGCGCTCCACGTACCACGGCCGTAAGCCAAACTGCGGTGCTGCTGCGGGGAACACACTGCCAGAGCGAAGGTCGCCAAAGGACGTTGCCGTAACCGATGTATGCGTGGCAAACGACGTCCATTGCAGGTCGACGTCGGCATGAATGGTGCGTTCGTTGGCAGCACTACCAAAGCGTATCATCGAGGAAGCATGCGCGGCAAAGCTATCGCGTGAAAACGACGGTTGCTTGAGCGTTAACACGATGGCGCCTCCCAGGGCATCGGATCCGTACTGCACCGACCCTGGGCCAAACAACACTTCGGTGGATTGCAGCGAGTTGGCGTCGATTTGAATCAGGTTCTGCAGGTTGCCCGACCGGTAAATGGCATTGTTCATACGAATGCCATCCACAACCATGAGGACGCTGTTGGCAGCAAAGCCTCGCAGGCGTGGGCTACCGCCACCTTGCTGGCTGCGTTGTACAAACACCTCGCCTGTAGATTCGAGCATGTCGGCACTCGTGCCGGGATTACGCAGGCGCACGTCGGCCGTTGTGGTTGTTACAACTTGGCGGGACACCGTGGTGGCGCGCTCGGCCCAGCGGCTAGCGCTTACAACTACGGCTTCCGTCGTGTAGCTACGTCGTTCGGCTAAGGAATCAATGGCGGTAGAATCTCCTGATGAGCCATAGGTGTTGGCAACGGAACCACAAAGCAACAATACCAGGGGGAGGCAACGACTGAAGAACATTACCGGCAAATATACGCTGAGCATTACGCCGCTGCGCTCT
>JALHPC010000017.1:0-54307 GCA_022842685.1 Candidatus Kapaibacterium sp. | reverse complement strand
CATCAGGCCGCCGCAATACGACGCACGTGCGACGGCCACGAGGGTCGTGGGCAGGCCACCGTGCCCGCCCTAGTGCAAAGCGTAATGCAAAGCGTAGTGTGTAGCACAATTGTAGTTTTGCACGATGATACCCAACACCATTGCCCGGATGTTTGTTGATACGTGCGACCGCTATGCAGGACGTACCGACAAGGCCGTCTATGCGCGCAAGGTGGCGGGCTCGTGGCAAACGCTTACGCACGACGTATTGCGAGAGCGCGTAGAGGCCTTTGCTCTCGGCCTGCTTGCATGCGGTATTGTGCCGGGTGAACGCCTAGGTATTGTAAGCGAGAACCGCGTGGAATGGGCTGTGGCAGACTTTGCCGCAGCGTGTTCGGGCATCATCGATGTGCCTGTGTTTCCAACCCTTACCGCCGCTCAAATGGCCGAAGTGTTTGGAGATTGCGAAGCCGCCGCCATTGTGGTGTCCAACAAATTGCAGCTCTCTAAAATCCTTTCCGTACGCGAAGCGCTGCCCGCCCTGCGGTTGGTCGTTGTCATGAACGACGATGTAGAGCTTGCCCAGGGGTGCCTTCGCTTTGCTGATGTCGAAGAGCGGGGCCGCGCCAGCGCCGACGCGCATACGCGCGCAGTACAACTTCGAGCTATGGCCGAGCGCATAGCGCCCGACGAACTGCTGACGCTGATCTACACCTCGGGCACAACCGGCACACCAAAGGGCGTAATGCTAACGCATGGCAACGTAACGTCGAACATTGCCGGCGCGCTTGACGCTATTCCGATGAGCGATAGCGACGTCTTACTGAGTTACCTTCCTTTATGCCACTCCTACGAACGTATGGCTGGCTATTACCTGGCCTTTGGTGTGGGCGCATCGACGTGGTTTGCAGAGTCTATCGAAACGGTTGCCGACAATCTTGCCGAAGTGCGTCCGACCGTAATGACAAGTGTTCCGCGGCTGTTCGAGCGCATTCGCAACCGCGTGCTTGGGGCCGCCGCTAAAGCCCCAGCGCCGCGCCGTGCGATCTTCGATTGGGCTATGCGCATCGGCCAGAAGCACCATGTGAATCCGACGCCCCTTACTCGAGCACAGGTAAAAATTGCCGATGTGTTGGTGTACTCCAAAATTCGTCAGCGCACAGGGGGCCGCCTACGGTTCTTTGTCTCAGGCGGTGCTGCTCTCAGCGTCGATGTAGGTAGCTTCTTTTTTATGGTGGGCCTGCCCATTCTAGAAGGGTATGGGCTTACCGAAACGTCGCCTGTGTTGGCTGTAAACAGAGTGGGCGACGAGACATTAGGCACCGTTGGGCCACCGCTGCCCAATGTGGAATTGCGCATTGCCAACGACGGCGAGATTCTTGCGCGAGGACCCAACGTGATGAAGGGATATTGGAAGCGTCCACAAGACACTGCCGATATGATAGGCCCCGACGGTTGGCTGCACACGGGCGACATTGGCCGGTTTGATGGGCATGGGCGCCTTATCATTACCGATCGCAAAAAACATCTCCTTGTTTCAAGTACAGGCAAAAACATTGCCCCGCAACCCATCGAACAGTTCCTAACGCAATCGAGTCTTATCGAACAAGCCATGCTTGTAGGCAACAACCGCGAATACTGTACAGCCCTCGTAGTCCTCGATGCCGAAGCTGTTAAAGGGGCATTGAATGCCGACGGTGTGGCCGTGGGCGACGTTGTTGGCGGCGACGCCGTACACAAGCGCGTTTGGGCGGACATCGTTCGGCTGCAAAAGGACTTGTCCAAGTACGAACGCGTGCGCCGCTTTACCATCCTACGTGAACCATTCACGGTCGAGAACGGTTTGATGACGCCTACACTCAAGGTGCGACGCAAGGCCGTCGAAACCCGCTATGCAGCGGAAATCGAAGCCATGTATAGCGGACCAGATACCGACACTGCATGAAGAACATTTCCTTGCTACAGGCCTTTCGTGACCGACGCACCACAAACGGTCACTTTGACACACGGCCCGTTTCGCTCGAACACCAACACCTGATTATCGAAGCTGCCAGCCGCGCACCAAGCCATTTTAACTCGCAGCCGTGGCGCTTTGTGCTGGTTGACGATCCAGACATTCGTTCTCGCATTGCCGCCATTGGTGGTCGCACCATGCAGCAGCTAATGGATAGGGGAACGTTCTTTCAGCGTTACCGCAAGTACTTCCGCTTTAGCGCTCAGGAGATGGACGAACGTCGTGACGGTATTTTTATCGACAAACTTCCAGGTCCGCTTAAGCCCTTTATCAAGCAGGTAATGAGCGACTCTGTGCTTAAGCTAATGTCGAGTCTTGGCGTATCGAAAATCCTTGGAGAAGACAACCGCAAGCTCATCGAAGGGTCGCCGTTACTTCTTGCCGTTATGGTCGACCGCGAGGAGTATCGCCCAGGTGAACTGTCGGCCTTCTACTGCACTCTTAGTGCCGGCATGGCCATCGAACACATATGGCTGCTCTGCGAAGAGCTTGGCATGGGCATACAGTTTATTAGTACGCCCATGGAAATTCCCGAAGCGTGGGCCGAAGTGCGCGACGTATTACGCGTGCCCGACTCGCTAGAGCTGCTTGCTGTATACCGTCTTGGCTACCGCAAGCCCGAGGCCGAACGTCCGAAAATCGACTGGCAAAGCAATCAGCGCAAGCGCATCAGCCAACTCGCCTTTCGTAATACCTGCGACGTCGTAGAACCCGATCCACCATCCAACCTTCTGTAATGCACAAGGTTGTAAGGGGCATTGGTACAGCCGTGCCGGAACATATCGTAGGTCAGGCCGACGTAAAGGACGTCGTGGCGGCGTTGTTTTCAAGTACCTCAATCGACGTCGATCGCTTGTTGTCGGTCTTCGACCACGACCACATTCAGCGACGACATTTTGCGATGCCCCTTAGCTGGTATGCGCAGGAGCATACGTGGCCCGAACAACATGGGGTGTGGCGTGCTACAGCACTCGAGTTGGCTTTGAGCGCTGCGCAGGCGGCATTGCGCGATGCTGAGTGGACAGCCGATGATGTTGATTGTGTGGTAGTGGCAACCACGACGGGCTTTGCTACGCCAAGTCTCGATGCCGACGTCGTGCTGCACTTGGGGTGCAGACCATCGTGCGCACGACTGCCCATTGTTGGGCTTGGTTGTGCGGCCGGTGTGTCGGGCTTGCGTCACGCCGCTTCGATGCGCGGTAAGGTGTTGTTTATTGCCGTTGAAGTTTGCTCGGTAACGTTCCAGCGTAACGATCTGTCGAAGTCGAATGTTGTTGGCACGAGTTTGTTTGCCGACGGCGCAGCCGCAGTTGCCATGGAGTCGGTAACCGCACCACTCCATGGAGACCTTGTGATTCGCGATGGCTACGGCATAGTTTTTCGCGATACCAGCGACATCATGGGCTGGGACGTAGCTGACTCTGGCTTGCGCGTGCGCTTTCGGCGCGACATTCCGGCCTTTGTTCACGAGCATTTGGGAGGTGTGCTTGACGGCGCATGCACGAAGTGGGGGATTGATCGTGGGGCAATACAGTCGTACATCACACATCCAGGTGGTGCCAAGGTGTTGGCAGCAATTGCGGAGGTATGTGGAATATCACTCGACGCCTTAGCCGATTCGGTGGAGGTGTTACGGTGGTACGGAAATATGTCGAGCCCTACCGTGCTTTTTGTGCTTGACCAAGCACGGCGGCGCGGCATGGCGAATGGCTATCACGTGATGTCGGCGCTTGGTCCGGGTTTTTCGTCGGAGCTATTGTTGCTAGAGGTAGCGCCATGACGTGGATAATTCTGACAGCCGTATTGGGGGTATTAGTTGTGCAGCGACTTGCCGAGTTGCGATATGCCGAGGGTAATCGCCGGCACGCCATGGCGCACGGCGGCGTAGAGCATGGCGCCGACCATTATTGGATGTTTATTGCCTTGCACACGCTGTGGTTTATTGGCATGATTGCCGAGCATGTGCTAGGCATTGCTTCGGTGCCAACGTGGTGGGGTATAGGGCTTGCTGGTGCTTGTCTGCTGCAGATTGCGCGCTACTGGGTAATTCGCACGCTGGGTAGGGCATGGAATACGCGTGTGATAACGTGGCCGGGCATGCCCATTGCGAAAGGCGGGCCATATCGGTGGCTTCGGCATCCTAACTACGTGATCGTGGTGATTGAGCTAGCACTCATACCTATGATGTTGGGATGTTGGCGTACGGCAATTGTTGCGTCGATACTCAACGCCATCCTGTTGCTCAAGGTCCGGCTACCTGTCGAGGAAGCGGCTATTGGCCGTTGACATGCTGCGCATAGTAACGGCCTTCGGCCAGGGACATGCTGCGCATAGTAACGGCCTTCGGCCAGGGACATGCTGCGCATAGTAACGTGACTGCGCGAACCTGCCTCCGGCGGTGAATAATCGATGGGCCAAGACCGCCCCACAGACCCGGCGTCTCGCCGGGACTGCCTCTGGCGGTGAATAATCGTAAGGTCGGGACCGCCCCACAGACCCGGCGTCTCGCCGGGACCGCCTCCGGCGGTGAATAATCGATGGGCCGGGACCGCCCCACAGACCCGGCGTCTCGCCGGGACCGCCTCCGGCGGTGAATAATCGTAAGGTCGGGACCGCCCCACAGACCCGGCGTCTCGCCGGGACCGCCTCTGGCGGTGAATAATCGATGGGCCAAGACCGCCCCACAGACCCGGCGTCTCGCCGGGACCGCCTCCGGCGGTGAATAATCGTAAGGTCGGGACCGCCCCACAGACCCGGCGTCTCCCCGGGACCGCCTCTGGCGGTGAATTAATAAGACGCGCACTGTAGTGTCACACTTGCGACCGTTAGAAGCACAGTAGCACCACCACAGCAAACACAACTAACACGTCAACACCATGAAAGTAAAATACGTCGGCAAGAGATGCTCAACTTTGTGGCACGCAAAGGACACGGTAGGAACCTGGTTCATCACCTTCAATACATCGAACAAGATACAACTTACCCTCATCGAGCGAATGTTCATTCTGAATCTGATAAAGGAGGGTAGCGGTGTTTACTACGACCTCATCACCGTCGTCGTGATGAAAGACCATGTGCACCTGATTATTCGACTAAACGGAGCAGCGACAGTTGCGCGAATTATATCAGCAATAAAAGGCAGAACTTCTAAACATTTCGTGAAAACAACGTCGCGCACGCCGCCATTTTGGCAAGCCGATTGGCACGAGGTAGAACTAGTATCGACTGTAATGTTGCTGAGCCGAATCGGATACGTACAAAAGAACATTGCTGAAGCGCTGCACGACGGTGATTTAGTAGATGCGATTTCGTTTACAGCGGGTATGTGGATGGTGTGAGTACGCTGCTGTTTTTAACTACCGCCAGAGGCGGTCCCGGCGAGACGCCAGGTCTGTGGGGCGGTCCCGGCCCATCGATTATTCACCGCCGGAGGCGGTCCCGGCGAGACGCCGGGTCTGTGGGGCGTCCCGGCCCATCAATTACTCACCGCCGGAGGCGGTCTGTGGGGCGTCCCGGCCCATCGATTATTCACCGCCGGAGGCGGTCCCGGCGAGACGCCGGGTCTGTGGGGCGTCCCGGCCCATCAATTACTCACCGCCGGAGGCGGTCCCGGCGAGACGCCGGGTCTGTGGGGCGTCCCGGCCCATCGATTATTCACCGCCGGAGGCGGTCCCGGCGAGACGCCGGGTCTGTGGGTTGGCGTTTGGCGCAGCACTAGGCACATTGCCGTTCCATATGTCAAGCGGAGTGCCGCGAAGCGGCGTAATGCAAAGCGTCGTGCAAAGCGTATTACCGCCTAGAGCTTCACAAAGAACGTCGCAATGCTGCCAATGCCCTTTAGTTGAACGGTGCCCCTTTCCTCGAACGTGGCGATGGGAAGCTGCTGTTCGAGGATGTTCTTGAAGTCTTGTGTTACGTGAATTCGTCCTGCCACACCGCTTCCCTCCATGCGCGCAGCTAGATTTACAGTGTCGCCCCACAAGTCGTACACGGGCTTTGATCGACCGATAACGCCAGCAACAACGGGGCCGGCGTGAATGCCTATGCGAATGCCAAGGTCGGGAACGCCAACCTGTTGCGCTAGTTGTTCGGTTGCCGAAAGCAAGTCTGCGGCGCAACACGCTAACGCAGCGGCATGATCGGCACGTGGATGCGGAAGGCCGCTCACAACCATGTAGGCATCGCCGATGGTTTTGATCTTCTCGAGTTTGTATCGCGCTACGATGTCGTCGAACGTGTTAAACACGTCGTTGAGGATCGAAACAACGTCACCGGGCGTGCGCTCGCGCGACAGTGCAGTGAAGTTCACGATGTCTGCGAACATCACACTTACGTCGTCGCTGTGGTCGGCAATGGTGGTTTCGCCCTGTTGCAGGCGCTGTACAATACCGGCCGGTAGAATGCTGTGTAACAAGGTTTGCGCTCGCTGCCGCTCTTCGTCAAGCAGCACGTTGGTCTGCTGAAGCTCCTGCGTACGCTCCGCTACTTTCTGCTCGAGGTTGCGATACAGCTCGGCGTTTTCGAGCGAGATAGCAGCCTGCGATGTAAGCACTGTAAGGACGTGTAGGCGTTCTTCGGGAAAGGCATGCGACGTAAGGTTGTTTTCAACGTAAATAATGCCGATGCGCTTGGACTGATGCAGCACTGGTGCACAGACGATGGAGCGAATTGATCGGCGACGAATAACGTTGTCGTCGGCGAAGCGTTCGTCGGTTTGTGCATCGTTTACAACGACGGCGTGGTTGGACGTAAGTACGTAGTCGATGACAGACTGAGGGATGCCAAACTCCTTATTGTCATCGGCACCGTCGTTGGAATTACGCGCTGCCAAATTGAGGCGTCCATCGCGCTCAAGCAACAATGCCGACCGCTCGGCACCCATGTTCTGCGTCACAATAGAGAGTGTTGTGGAAAGCAAGCGCTCGTGCGATATCTCTGCAGCAATGGCTTGCGAGGCACGCAGAACCGACGTAAGGTCAATGCCCGATACGGTGGTTGCGTGGGTAACAGACGGCGCATGTAGGCCTGTTTCGGTAGAGGAGGAGCTCTCACGGAGCGTCTCGAACTCGACTTCCAGTTGCCGAACCTTAGCCATGGCTCCCCACTGCCTGTAGCACTCGCGAGCACTGCGCAAGGCAGCAATGCCTTCAAACACGCGCTGCCGCTGCATTAAGTACCTGCCATGATGTTCACGTGCTAGGGCCTCAACCATCACAAAGCGGTGTTCGAATGCAAGGGTAATTGCCTTATGATAGGCGGCTTCGGCTTGATGGTCTTTGTTCGCAATTCGGAACAACTCGGCTTCGGCCAAATGCAGCATGTGGCCATAGTTCATTGGTGCTCGCTTGGCCCACATACGCATCTTCTTTAAGCGCTTGCTCATCTTTCGTTGAATGGCATTCGCACTATCAGAAGGGGAATACTTGGCAACCGAAAGCAACACATCCAACCACGAGAAAATGAACTCCGAGAGTGTCGCCGTAAGCGAGTCTTCGTGTACTGCGGCCTTCTCGTAGCAATGTGCTGCATGGTCTATGTGCTGGCACACGTACGACACCCACGCATGATTCAGATAGTGACTTGTGTACAGCGTGTAGTCGGCATTGGTTGTAAGCGAATCAATTGTCTCGACGGTGTTAAACCATGGTCGGTCGAATGGTACAGGCGTAACGGGATCGCGCAGGGCCTGTATGCGGTCAAGGTAGGCCAACATGTCTCGTTCGGTGCGCTCCTGTTTAACATCGCGCATTGCAACGATGTATCGCTGTGCATGCTGCTCCAACTCGGCTAAGTCCTTGCCTTGATAAAGCGAGTGATAGATGTGGCCCACGGCAGCCAAGCCCATGTCGTCGTAATACCCCATTTCCAATCCATAGGCATAGCCCGCACGAAAATGTTGATACGTTTCGTCGAAATGCTCCTTGCGATGCTGAACGATGAGGCCATGCGAAACGATATTCTTTGCTCGGAACTCACGTCCACTAAACGTATCGGGCATGTTGATGCCAGCATGACTCCAGGCATATCCACCGTCAACATCACCAAGGCCAATCAGCCGAACAATGCCGTAGGCACACATCGCCGAACCGCTAAGGGCGTGATTACCGTGGTCAACTGTAAGCTCCATCTGGCGCACTAACAGATAACCAAAGTGCTTGGACTTCATGTAATACAGGGCACTCGAAATCTCGCCAATCAAGCGGATAGCCGTATAAATGTGTCTGTTCGACAATGCCTTGCGGTGTTGAAAGTCCTCGGGTTTACATCCGCGCAGCTTGGCCTGTACACGCAGTAACGCAACAAGCGTTCGAACATCCAGCATCCCCTTGGGAACAGCTACGCCTAGGGCAACAAGTGTTCCCATGGTATGACGAACGGCCTCGGGGATGTCTATTCGTGCAAACGCAATTCTCTGACGAATCTCGCCACTAGCAACGAGCGTGTCGATATCTTTATCGCTCGTATCGAGTTCATTCAACGCGGCCTCGGCCGCATCGAAATTTGCTAATAAATACTCAGCCTTTGCAAGCATGGTTAGGACGGCAACGCGTTCACGCGGTGCATGAGCATCGCCCGCTGGCAGCAGCGTCAACGCCGCCCGTAACACGGTCTGCGCTTGCGTAACTGCACTCTCTGCTAACGCTGCCTTTCCGCCTTCGAGCAGTCTGCGTATTGTCGTGTCCTTGCTGCCTGCACCCATACATTCAACGGTATGGTGCGCAATCAGAATCGCGATGGCATTGCTTGGCTGCGTAATACCGTTTGCATAGAGGTTGGCAATACGATTGTGAACCTCTGTTCGGTCTTCTGCTGTTCCTAACTGATGCGCCGCCTGCCGAATGCGATCGTGCGCAAAGGTAATCTCCATGACGCTGCCAGTTCCTTCACACGATCGTGCCTCGGTCTCGCTGATGTCGTCAAGCTGGTGGGGGCCCGTCATCGTTACGTAGCCATCCTCGATCAGTGCCTGTATGGCTCGTGCAACCTCCTGATAAGGGGCTTCGACAACGCAGGCGACGCACAACGGAACGGTATCGCCAAAGAGTGCGCAGGCAAGTAGAATGCGTTTGGAGAGTGCCGGGGCCGACGCAAGGCGCTGGGCCATCAGGTCGAGCACGTTGTCGGTCATGCTCATTTCTTCGACGGCTGCGTCGTCCCACGTCCATTGCGCATGCGTCGCATCACGCCGGATTGCCCCAGCCTCGTGTAAGCGCGTAAGTGCCTGTCGTAAGAAGAACGGATTGCCGCCGGTAGAGCGCCATAGGCGTTCAGCTACGTTTTGTACATCGGCTGTAGGGCGCTGCAGCGTGTCGGCAACGAGTTGTCTCGATGCTTCAAAGCCCAGGGGTTCTAGATGTATGGAATGCACGGTTCCCACATCTGCCAAGTGTCGTAGCAGGGCCGCAACGGGATGCGTTTGGGTAACCTCGTTGTCGCGATACGACAACACGATGGTCATACGCGCAAGCCCAAGATGCTGCACTTGTTCAAGCAGTGTAAGGGTAGCACCGTCGGCCCATTGTAGGTCGTCAAGAAACAACAGGAGGGGGACGCCTGCATCGCCTACTCCACGTAGGCAGGCTACGATTGCGGCCTGAAGGCGGTGCACAGAATCAAAGGCCAGATTGTCGCTTGCTTGTACGTCCGGAAACCAGTTTCGTATGGTGCCAATACGCGCACAAATTGTCCCCAAAAGGTCGCCACAAGCGTTGGCAATAGAAGCGACGATAGCTTGGCGGAGATCTTCTGGCTGGGCGTCGGTGATTCGTGCAAGCTTGTCGACGGCGGCTAACATAATACCTAGCGACGTGGACCTTCCAAACTGGTCGCTCTTGCCCTTGATAAACCAAGCCCCATGCTGGACAAGGTGTCCTTGAAGTTCGTTTACCACCGAGGACTTACCAACGCCTGAATAGCCGGCCACGGTAATGATTTGTAGCGGACCCTCAAGGCATTCATCGAAGATACTGACAAGGCGTTGGAGTTCTGCTTCGCGACCGTACAACGTACTAGGTACGCGCAACACATTGCCGTGGTCGTTGCTGCGCAGCGGTGCCGCAAGCGGTGCGCTGCCATTGTGTGCAACATGCTCGCGCACAAGACGCAGGTCGTGAAGGAGTCCCGATGCCCCTTGATAGCGATCATCGGCAGACTTGGCTAGCAGAATGGTCACTACATCGGCAACAGGTGCGGGCACGTTCAGGAGTGGTGGTGGAGTGCGAGCGATGTGGGCATGAACGCAATCCAGGACGTCGGAAGCGTCAAACGGTGTGCGCCCTGCCAACATCTCGTATAAGGTGATACCAAGAGAATAGAGGTCGGATCGATGATCGACAGGTCGGTTGATGCGGCCGGTTTGTTCTGGAGAGATGTAGGCAACCGAGCCATCGAAGCCAGTAAGGTCCGACGGTGATGCGTCGCCAGCTGCACCGTGAATGGCGATATCAAGATCGGTAAGCGCAACGACGTTGTTGTCGAGATCGACGATGACGTTACCGGGCTTTACGTCGCGGTGGACGATTCGTAATTCGTGCATGGCCACGAGGGCCTCGGTGATACCTTGGGCAATGGCCAAGGCGGTGTCTATGGTAAGCGGCCCCTTGGCAAGAAGAGCCGATAGCGAAGAGCCACCAACATCGGCTTTTACGAGAACCGGCGTGTTACGAACATCGAATATCTGCAATACTGGCACTACACCCGTATGCTGCACGAGCGACGTGATGCGATGTTCGCGGCGCAGGCGCACAGCGGCGTGCTGAAGGTCGGCCGTGGGGTGCACGCTTTTGAGAATGACGGGCGTACCCGAGCTAAGTTGGGTAGCGCGCCATAACACGAAGTGACGCCCTTCGGAAATCTGCGAATCGATATGGTAGCCGGGAAACTCCACTGCGTGGCGCTACCTTGGCCAATACGAAGCAAATAGGCGCTTGCCAATCATCCATGACAAGCCGGGAATGACAAGGGCACACATTGTTTCGAACAACGTCCCAACGAGCCACCCGGGAATGGGGCCGTACGAAGACCATATCCAGCCGGTAAGACCTAGGAAGACGTTAACAATATTAGCCGCGATAATGGCCAGCAGAGTAACGGCCATACCGCCTACGGGCCCCCACCATCGGAGGAATGCAGCGGTAAGGCCGCTACATAAGCCAAGAACAACGATGATGAAAAGCTCGAGGTCTTTCGACGAGAACGTGAAAATTCCTAACACATTCGATGAGATAAACTCAATAGGGTAAGAGATAGCAATGCCGAGTAATCCAAGGGCAACGTAAACATACCATGGGGCCGAGCGGTGTTGGCTCCAGCCATATACGAGGGCGCCGTTCGGGCCATCAGGCGGCAGCGGCTGTACGGGTGACGGTGGGGTTGGCGTTGGACCACCTTCGATGCCCATGTGCCAGCGCCAGTAGTTCGTCACAAAAATCTGCGATGGATCCAGCTTTTCACGCATGGCCATAAAGTCGTTCCATCGAGGGTGCATCTGCTGGATATACTGCAGCCATTCTTGCCTGTCGGCAGTTGTGGACGGTGGCATCCACTTACCCCAGTGAGCACGGAAGCCGAACGGTTTGAGCAGTTCCCAGAACTGTTGATAGTACTGCGACGGCACACCAGGATTTTTTCCGTACACGAATACGTCGATGCGAATAACATCGGTGCCATAGGCCGGACTTAGCCAGTAGTCGCTTGCCTTGGTGGCATAAACCTCACACGAAAACGTAGAGGTGGCCGGAAGGCCGCCATTGTCGTAGAAGTTCTTGAGTGCCGTCATTACGTCGGCAGCTTTTTCGAGTGGTATCCATAACTCTGTGAAGACAACGGGCATTTGCCGATCGTCCATTTGATTGTCCATCGGTAGGCCGCGCCACCAGGTGTCCCAGAATTGTTGCGGCTGCCAACTGCCATCGGGATTACGTTTATCGGTCGTTACAAACGCATTGAGAATCATGGCCAGCAGGCCTCGATTCCAAAATGCCTCGACTGCCCCTTGCACAAATTGGCGCAGCCACGATGTTTTGATGAATGTGAAGAGCCAAACAGGCCACATAGCAAGGCCAGTGTAGAAGAGATCGGCCAAGGCCTCGAAGGTGGTAGGAGTGCCAAACACCCATGTCATTTCCTGATAGGGTTTCGCCTTGAGCACGGTTTTGCCACCTACCTGTTGAACGCGATCGGGGGTATAGTCGGCCGGCTTCATATGGCGTGCCTGCCAGACCGTCATTTTACTGACCTTCTTTTGTGGCCACCACAGCATGCGTGAATATTCGGTCGTGCGGAAGTAGTCCTCGATGCCAAGCACAGAACCCTTGGTTGGACCAAAGAAATTAATCCACGTTGAAAAGTCGCTGATTGGACGAATGTGTTCCTCGCCAATGATGTCGAAGCGGGGAATGGGTTGAAACGTCACTTCGGTGATAATGCCCAGCAAGCCCATCGAAACGGCTACGGCGGCAAACATATCGGGGTTCTCTTGGCGCGAGCAAACGTTGACGTTGCCTAGGCCATCGATAAAACGAATGGCATAAATGGCGGTCTCGAGACTGTAGGTGGTAGAGCCACCAGACGAGCCAGTAGACAAGAAGCCGCCAACGGTTTGGTGGGTAATGCCACCCATGTCGGGTACGGCAAGGTTCCGCTGTTCCATTTGATAGAACAGGCTGTTGAAGTACGTGGAGGTTTGCGTGGGGTCGTAGGGGTCGTATCCCAAGTGGCATCCCGCCTGCGCTGTAACCAGCGTGCCGTCGTCGCTCCACGTAAGCTTATTCATCTTGTCGAGCATAAGGTCGATCTGACCGTTATCGACGTCGATCTGTTCGAGGTTAGCCGGGTAGTTGTTGTCGGTAATCTCGGGAACGTAGTCCACGATGGCAGGATAGGGGAAATTATCCGTGCAGATGGCTTCTGGCACCGAGTGTCCGCTGCCACGCACCCGAATCGTAATGCCCTTGGCTCGGGCATAAGTAATCAGTTCGATAATCTCCGACTCATTCGATGGATGATAATATCCATCTGGACCACGTAGTGGTAAACTCATCCCAGTCTCCTTGGAGTGTGCAGAGTAACTCGTTGATTGCGAGAACAGCGTCAAATCTACTACAATTGCCTGGCTTTGCTGCTTTTACGGCTACACCCACCGACCCGGCGAGACGCTCGAGTCTGTGACCATGGCTGCAGCCCTACACAAAGCAGGCCACGATGCAGTCGATAATCTCACGAGGTTCGATTGGTCTTCCGGCTACGTCGCTAAGCGTTGCCGACCCATCGATGATTCCCTTGCGTATCGCCTGGCGGTTGTCGTCGTGTAGCACCAGAACGTCTGCCAGTTCCTCATGCCCCATGCCACACAGGATGCTGCCGTGTTGCAGAATAACGTCAGTATCAACGTGTTGAGCCGAACCTACCACCTTGCGGCCGTTCCACATAATCTCGCTTATTGCGCTACTAGAAAAACACGCAGCGCCCATGGGGCCAGACGACGCATAGTGCTTACGCAAGTCGGTGGGTACATCCTGATACACAAGCGATGTTCCAACCACCGAAGCCAATGCCTGCCGTAGGCGGTTGTGTACGTCAGCATAGAATCGTGCAGCACTTTCTACGCCTTGTCGTTGCGTCACAATACAATACGTTAGTTCGTTTGCATGAAGCACTGCCCTACCACCCGTGGGACGTCGTACAAGCCCAAAGCCCTTGCGCCGCAGCGCTTCGTGATCGATATGCGATTCTGGTTGGTTGCGCCCTAGAGAAACGGCCCACGGCTGCCACGTGTATAGCCGCATCATGGCTTGCCCTTTGCCGTTCCGCACGGCGTTGGCCATGGCAATGTCTCGCGCCATATTCTCGGCGCCAGGTGCCGCCCCAGAAACCTCAACGTCCATCAGGCATTGCGCACAACACGCAGGAACTTTAGCTTGCCCACGCGAAGCACTCGCTCGCTCGATAGGTCAATCACATCGCCGATGCTTCCCACTTTTGCGCCGTCGATCTGTACACCGCCACCTTGCACAAGACGGCGTGCTTCGCTCTTGGATGCAGCAAAGCCCACAGCATGAACCAAATCAACAACGTTGATTCCTTCTAATGGGGCGTCGATGGCCATACTGGATATCTCGTCGGGTAAGTCCTTGCGGACAAATACCCGCTCAAATTCTTCGAAGGCAGCCGTGCCGGCTTCGTCCCCGTGATAGGTAGCCACGATGCGACGGGCTACGTCAACCTTTGCCGTTCGTGGGTGGAGCGAGCCGTCGGCAAGACCTGCTGAGCACTGTTCTACTTCGGCGGCCGACGCAAAGACGCCGTACTGTAGGTATCTCGCGATAAGCGTATCAGGTATCGACATTGCTCGGCCGAACATCGTAGTTGGCGAGTCTGTTACACCAATGTAGTTATTCAGCGATTTACTCATTTTTTCAACGCCGTCGAGACCTTCAAGGATAGGCATGGTAAGCACGCATTGCGGCTCGAGGCCGTAGGCGCGCATAATCTCGCGTCCTACAATCAAGTTGAACTTTTGATCGGTGCCCCCTAGCTCGATATCAGAACGGATGGCAACAGAGTCGTAGGCTTGGGAAAGGGGATAAAGGAATTCGTGGACACTGATAGGCTCGCCACCACGATAGCGCTTGGTAAAGTCGTCGCGCTCAAGAATCTGGGCAACGGTGTATTTGGCGGCAAGCGAAATCACATCGCGAAACGAAAGGGCATCGAGCCACTCAGAATTGTGGCGAATCTCTAGACGATTGGGGTTGGTGTCGATGACGGCAGCGGCCTGCTCGACATACGTTTGACCATTCTCGCGGGTTTGTTCTAACGTAAGTGGCTGACGTGTTTTCGACTTACCGGTCGGGTCGCCAATCATTGCGGTAAAGTCGCCAACAATAAGCACTGCCACGTGGCCGAGATCTTGAAACTGTCGCAACTTGCGCAGTACGACGGCGTGGCCAATGTGGATATCGGGGCGGCTAGGGTCGAGTCCCAGCTTCACGCGCAGGGGAGTGCCTGTGGCAATGCTCCGTTCGATCTTGCGGGCTAGCTCGTCTTCGGGCAACACATCAACGGCGTGCTGGCGAATAACGTCTAGCTGTTCATTTAGTGGTGGAAAGCTCATGGTTCTAGTCGGTCAATCGGCGAATTTCACGTTGTTGATCGCGTTCCTTGGTTGCATGGCGCTTGTCGTGGAGTTTCTTGCCACGACATACGCCTAATTCGACCTTGACGTAGGGACCAGAGAAATAGATCTCTAATGGTACAATGGTAAGGCCCTTTTCTTCGATTGCAACCCGGAGTTTTTGAAGTTCATGTGAATGAAGCAGCAGTTTGCGCGGCCTTGTGGAGATATGGTTCTCTCTGTTGCCAAAGTCGTAGGGGTTGATGTGCAAGCCAATGAGCTGCAATTCGTTGGACGATTTTGACGGAAACATTGCATAGGCATCGGTAATCGACACCTTGCCGGCACGGAGACTTTTTACCTCGGTGCCGGTTAGGGCAATGCCTGCCTCGAATCGTTGGAGCACTTCATAGTCGTGAAAGGCCTTGCGATTGCGGACGATGGTGCGTATGGTTCTTTCGGCGTCTGCCATGGTCTTGGAACGAGAACGGCCCGCACTGTCGGTGTCGACGATGCGGGCCGCAGCTGCGGAGAGGGAGGGATTCGAACCCTCGATAGCGGAGATAACCACTATGACGGTTTAGCAAACCGTTGCCTTCAGCCACTCGGCCACCTCTCCGTTAGGGAGACTGCGAAGATACGACGCGGCCGGAACCTAGCAAGAATCAGTTGGCAATTGTACCGTCACCAACTGGGACATCTTCGAGTTCGCCATATTCGTTCCGGATCTGTTTGAAGACGGTCCCTTGGTCTGAAAGAGCTTCGATTTCACCACGCACGTTTGCCAGGTGAATGTTGCCTCGGCCCACATGTACATCGGTACGGCCTGCGAGGCCATCCACGACCACATCACCGTCGCCTACAAACACCGATAGTTGGGCATTGATTGGAACGTACACGTCAACGACGGCCGAAGCAGAAGTAAGCGAATCAATTACGACGACGGCTCCATCCTGCGTTGTTGCAACATCCAACTGCGAACTCGACGCTGCCTGTACACTCGCGCTTACTCGGTCGTGCATCCATGTGTGAATGCGGAGCGTTCCCGTACCTACTTGAATGTGAACGGTGGAATTGGGCGAAACGGCAACGGCACGGCGTTCGACGGAGGGTGATGTATGTTGACGAGTAGCTTGTCGGTCGGTATCAGCCCCAATTGCAGTTGCAATAGCCACTGGAAAAACTGCAAGCATGGCTAGGGCACGTATGGTATGAATGAGGTGGTTCATAGCGGTAGAACGGTGTTAGTGGGACGTCAATCTTGTTGGAACGGGGCGTGTGTACGCCCCCATGAACGATGGGTTACAGCGTCATGTACAATCCTTACCTTTGTTGTTCCATGGCGCAAAAGAACACGCCGCTCATGCGGCAATACAGCCAAATAAAGGCCAAGCATCCCGATACCATCCTGCTGTTCCGGCTGGGAGACTTTTACGAGACCTTTGGCGATGATGCGATTGCTACTGCAAAGGCGTGCGGCATTACGCTTACGAAGCGCAACAATGGTGGTGATGCCGAGACGCCGTTGGCCGGTTTCCCTCATCATCAGCTCGACACGTACTTGCCTCGATTGGTTCGTGGTGGACATCGCGTAGCCGTCTGCGAACAACTCGAAGACCCCAAGCAGGCCAAGGGAATTGTCCGTCGCGACGTCGTCGAAGTTGTTACGCCCGGTGTAGTGCTATACGATAAGCTACTCGATTACTCCCGCAATACGTGGGTTGCAGCCATTACAATGCCTGCCGGTAAGTCTGATGTTGCTGGCCTTGCCTATGCCGATGTATCCACAGGAATGTTCGTTGCTGGCGATATTCCCATGGCGATGTTGCGTTCAGTGTTAGAGTCGCTTGCGCCCGCCGAAATCCTCATCAATAAAGATCATCGTGCAGAGCTGCAGTCGCTCATCGATAGTTTACCCGTTGCACCAGCCATCTGTGGCATCGATCCCTGGCATTATGATGCCGAGTTTACGTCTACCGCACTGCTTCGCCACTTCAACACCTCAACGCTGAAAGGGTTCGGGCTAGAAGTAACCACTGCAGGTGCGGTTTCGGCCGGTGTTGTGCTTCACTATGTTTCGCAAACACAGCGCACAGCGCTAAGTCAGATAACAACTCTTCGCCGTTTTCGGCACGAAGAAACCATGCTCTTGGATGCGGCCACACGCCGCAACCTCGAAATACTCTCCTCCTCCAACGAAGGTGGTCAAGGGGCACTGGTTCACGTAGTCGATAACACGGTGACACCTATGGGAGCCCGACTGCTTCGATCATGGCTGCAAACGCCACTTGTCTCGGCCACACGCATCGAAAAACGTCTCCGCGTTGTTCGAGGCCTCGTCGATCAACCAACGGCGCTTTCCGCCGTGCGTGAAGCCCTTGCCGGTATCGGCGACCTTGAGCGACTTATTACCAAGGTGGCCATGAATCGTGCGACGTCGCGCGACTTGGCCGCTCTGCGCGCTGGGTTCGAGCGGATACCTGAGCTACGACGCGCACTAGAAACCTCCGCGTCGCCGGACGTCCAAGCTCTTTCGTCTACTGTCGACGCTCACACCAACTTAGCACAGCTGCTACGGCGAGCACTCGCCGACGAGCCATCCCTTGTTGCCGGTTCCGGCGGGATGTTTCGACCCGGCTATCACGCCGAAATCGACACCACTGTCGACGCCCTGATGAACGGAAAACGATGGATTGCCGAATATCAAGAGCGCGAACGCGAAAGCACGGGCATTACCACGCTCAAGATTGGTTCGACAGGTGTCTTCGGATACTACATCGAAATCACGAATGCCCATCGTAATCGTGTGCCAGAACGCTACCAACGACGTCAGACGCTTGCAAATGCTGAACGGTATGTAACGGATGAACTTCGTGACCTTGAGCACAAGATCTCTACGGCAGAGTCGCGCCTTGTTGAACTGGAAACATCAGCTCTCGACGAGTTGCGGCGTCAGATTGCCGAACACTGTGCCACAGTGCAAGCCACCGCTCAGGCTGTTGGCGTTGCAGACACGCTAGCAAGTTTTGCCAACGTCGCCGTAGAACGCGACTACTGCGAACCCGTTATACATGACGGTACCGCCCTGGTTTTGCGGGGAGCCCGTCATCCGGTAATTGAGCGCGTGCTTCCGGCTGGCACGTCCTACGTTGCCAATGACGTGGTGCTCGATACTGCCGCCAAGCAAATAGGCATCATCACCGGCCCCAACATGTCGGGTAAGTCCAGCTACCTACGCCAAGTAGGACTCATTACCTTCCTTGCCCACATCGGCTGCTTCGTGCCTGCTACCGAGGCCCTTATACCACTAACCGATCGAATCTTCACTCGTGTTGGCGCTCAAGACAATTTGTTAGCCGGCGAGAGTACGTTCCTTGTCGAGATGCAAGAGGCCGCCAACATCCTCAACAACGCCACGTCGCGCAGTCTTGTGCTTCTAGACGAGGTAGGAAGGGGCACCGCAACCTTCGACGGTATATCCATTGCATGGGCTATTGCAGAGTACATCCACGATGTGATTGGCGCACGAACGCTGTTTGCCACGCACTATCACGAGCTTACCGAGTTGGCTCAATTGTTCCCTCGAATCGAGAATCTGCAGGTCGAAGTTCAAGAGGTAGCCGGTAGCATCGTATTCACGCACCGCGTAGTTGAGGGCCATAGCGACCACTCGTTTGGCATTCATGTAGCCCGCATGGCTGGGTTGCCGCGAAGCGTTGTTGCAAGCGCAACCCGCATTCTGGCGCAGCTCGAAGAAGGGCACAGCGTACCGCGCGATGCATCCCGCACAGCCGCCGCAGAACGCGAACGCTTGACGGCAGCCGGGCAGATATCGCTGTTTCAAGTGGCTGACGATGACCTTCGCGAACGCGTTCGCGCACTCGACGTGAACAATCTGACGCCAATCCAAGCCCTCCAGGCCATTACCGAATTGAAAGAATCCCTAAATGAATGAAGACCTCAAACGGCAGTACCGCGATCGCGACCGTGTTGTGCGAGCAATGGCCTCCGACGGTACATTCCGGGCTGCCGCTATCCGCACATCGGCCACGGCGCGTCAGGCGCAGGAGCGCCACCGCGCCGATCCTGGGGGCGCGCTGATACTTGGGCGCGCTCTTACAGCTGCGGGCCTGTTGGCGTCGTTCTTAAAGGGCGAAGAACGCATCGTGATTGATGCCTCTGGCGATGGTATTGTCAAGAGTGTCTATGCCGAAGCACTACAAGTTGGCGAGATTGTTGGCTACGTGCGTATGAACGAATCCCCCACACCACATGCGACGTCGGCCTTGGGCCGTGGCATGCTTCGGGTGAGTCGCGTACTGTATAACCGAGCAGAACCCGTTACGGGTATCGTCGAGATGGAGCGTGGTGACATAACGAGCGACATCGGCCACTACCTTACGCAATCCGAGCAGGTGCCCAGCGTTGTGCTTCTGGATGTTGACTTCGATGACGAGTACCGGATTATTCATGCCGGAGGCGCGATGATTCAAGCACTGCCTGGTGCTCCAGCGGAGAAGATCTTTGCAGCCTACGACAACGTAGACATGCTGCCGCGAATTACGACGTTATATGCCGAGGGGCAAACGCCCGAGGACGTGCTACGAGCGCTCGTACCTGGCGACATCGAGATAGTATCGCAAACGCCAGTCGACTTCTTTTGCCGCTGCTCTGCGGATCGCTTTAAAGCTATGCTGCTAACACTTGGCTACGACGAGGTTGCAGCCATGGATGCCGAGAATCAGCGGGAGCTCGTCTGCCAGAAGTGTGCCGAACGTTACGAGCTTACCGCACAAGACTTTGCCGAAATGAAGGCAACGCTGCTCGCGCAACGGAACTAGGATCGGACTACGACATCAAACTTGCGATCGCTGCCACGGTAATCACGTCGTCGGAGGTACATCCGCGCGACAGGTCGCAATAGGGCTTGGCCAGACCCTGCAAGATTGGTCCGATTGCTGTTGCACCACCTAGTCGCTCGCACAACTTGTAGGCAATGTTGCCGCTGTTAAGGTCGGGGAATATCAGGACGTCTGCACGTCCGCCAACAGGCGAGTTGGGCGCTTTGCGCAGAGCCACGCTTGGCACAAGCGCTGCATCGGCTTGCAGCTCGCCGTCGACGACTGCCTCGGGACGTCGCGCAGCGAACAGCGAAGCCCCTTGTCGAATGGGTTCGAGAGCCGGATGATTGGCCGAGCCCTTCGTTGAGAAGCTCAGGAAGGCAATGCGCGGTGAACGACCGATAAGTGAAGCAAACGCGTCGGACGCGGATTCGGCTATGTCGGCTAACTGTTCGGATGTTGGAACAGGTACCACTCCAGCATCAGCAAAAAGAAGCGTGCGATCGGGCCATGCCATGAGGAAGTAGCTGCTTACGGTACGAAGTCCCGGGCGCAAGCCAATAGTCCAAAGTGCGGCACGAACGACGTCGCCCGTCGTCGACGCTGCACCCGCTACGGCGGCATGGCTAACGTTGTTCGCAACAAGCCAACCCGCCAACACGAGGGGGTCGAGCGAGTGGCGTTCGGCATCGATTTGGGTGAGCCCCTTTGATGATCGAGTGTGCAGTAGGTGCTGCACAAGCGAGTCTCTATCGGCAGCCGTGGACGGCGAAACCACGCGTATGCCGTCGATTGACAGGTCGGCTTCATGGGCTGCAGCAACGATCTGATCAACTTCGCCAACTAAGATAGGAGTGCACAGTGCAGTGTTGGCACAATAGCGCGCCGCTTGCAAGACACGAACGTCGTAGGCATCGGCAAAGGCCACGGTACGTAGTCGCTGCGAAGCGCGAACACGTAGGTCGTCGATGATCATCGTGGGGGTAAAGCAAGCATTTGTCGCACGGGAAGCGTTGAGCGAAACGACGATCGTTCTTTGTCGACGAATTCATCGAACACACGAACAGAGAGACTATCGGCCTCGAGCAGAAGAATCTCGTTGCGGGCCGCGTTATACGCGATTGAATGGTATTCGTCAATGCCTATCGTCGTTGCTCGAGCGCGTGTGCGTGGGTTTATGCGAAGCATGCCAGTGGTAACTGGAACAAATGCAAATTGTTCGGGCACAATAGTCAGACCGCCGATACGCTGTCGGGGGCCATCCGGTTCGCGATTCGTTAGGTCTACGGTACCAAGAACAGAGCGATCTCTCACACGAACAACATGTAGTTTAGGCGTTGTTGCAGGACGACTATCGATACGCCCAGCGCCAAGCGTAGCAACACAAAAGGCATCTTGAACGAGATCAATATCGATGAACGTTGGGGCGTCGGGAATGGGAATCGATGCCTCAACGGTGTTTGTCCTGGAGTCAACGATGTCGAGACGTTCGGCACCCTGACACACCACACCAATCTGATTGCCAAGTACGGCAGCAGCAACGGGGCGGTTGGCAACGCTGATGCGTTGTACAACACGGCCGACGGTGAGGTCGATAACCGAGACCGCATTGGTTGTAGCATGAAGCGCATAGGCCGTCGTGGCATTTGCGAAAGCGATGTCGGTGGCCGGGCCTTCAGTTCCAAGCTCAATGCGCTGCCGTTCGGCCATCGTTCGTGCGTCTAACACGATAATCCGCGATGAGTCTCGCATTACGGCGTAGATGTCGTCGCGGTACTGCCGAAATATCTCGACGCCCCCTTCTGACGACAACGTGGTGGGGGAGGTTGATACTCCAGCGGGCATTGAAACGTCGGCAACACTACCGTTGGCATGTACCAACAGAAGGCGCCACGAGCGTACGGTATTGTCGATGATGGGTTCATCTGGTGAACACGACGCTACAATCGCCAAAACAGCGAAAGGTAGAAGGTTGGCGAATGGTACAGCGCGCATCATGGCAGATGTGCAATCACGTCGGCCACAAGGGCGGTAAGGTGTGGCTCGGCTTTGGCGGCTGCGGCAAGAACATCTTCGAGACGCACGGGTTCAAGATGGTCTGGGAAACACTCGTCGGTGATAATGGACAACCCGAGAACCGACATGTTCATGTGCCGAGCGACAATGGCTTCGGGGACAGTGCTCATACCAACAACGTCGGCACCGATTGCTCGAAGGAAACGATACTCGGCGCGCGTTTCTAGGTTTGGGCCGGCAACGGCAACGTATACGCCGCGGTGAAGGTTGATGCGAAGGGCAAGTGCGCGCTCTCGTGCAAGAGTTTGCAACGCGATGCTGTATGGCTCACTCATATCCGGAAACCGTGGGCCAAAGCGCTCATCGTTGGCTCCAATCAGCGGGTTCACACCCAGCAAATTGATGTGGTCGTCAATCAACATCAGGTCGCCACGACGATACAAGGGATTCATGCCACCGCAGGCATTCGAAACGACAAGCGTACGAACACCCAAGTGCTGCATTACACGAACAGGAAACGTAATCTGTTGAGCGGTGTAGCCCTCATATACGTGAAAGCGTCCCTGCATGATCACCACCGACTTGCCGCCGAGAGTACCGAAGATCAGTCGACCATGGTGCGACTCAACCGTCGATACAGGGAAGTGGGGAATAGTGGCGTAGTCGATGCTACACTCAATGTCGCAGTGATCGACAAGACCGCCAAGCCCCGTGCCCAAGATGATGCCAATGGTTGGGGTCGCGGAGGTTTGTGTTCGAAGAAACGCCAACGCTTCAAGCGATAGATTCCACGTGTCGGTCATGTTGTTGGAGTTGCACTGGAGTGGTAGGGATGTGGATGTTGTGGGGCGTGCCGGCGAGGTGCTGTTTGGCATGAGATACTGCAGGCACCTTCCATTCGCTGCTCGCATTCAGGACATACAAGGTGTTGCAAGTTGCACTCGACGTTGATGCAGTTGCGATAGGTCTCGGTAGGTGCTCCGCAGTGATGGCAACGGCCTACAACCTTGCGATCATCGGTGTGGTTGATATCAACGGCAATGCGCTCATCAAATACGTAGCACTTGCCATCCCACTTGGCGCCAAGCACGTTGGGATCCTTGCCATACGACACAATGCCGCCGTCAAGTTGGTAGACGTTTTTGAATCCTGCTTTAAGCATCCAACCGCTTAGCTTCTCGCAGCGTATGCCACCTGTGCAGTATGTGAGAATGGGACGTTCCTTGTCTTCACCAAGGTGATTCTCGATCCACTCGGGAAACTCGCGAAACGAGTCCACATCAGGCCGTATCGCACCGCGGAAATGTCCAATGTCAAACTCGTACCCTGTACGCCCATCAAGGATTACCACGTCATCGCGCTGCATCATCTCCAGCCATTCCTCAGGTGAAAGGTGTTGTCCTGTGCATTCCCACACTGGTGGAGCGTCGGCGGCCCGAAAGGTTACAAGCTCATCTTTAACACGGACAAACAGCTTACGAAACACGTGGTCGTTGGCTGGGTCGACCTTGAACACCATAGAAGCAAAGCGGGGATCGGCATGCATATGGGCAACGTAGGCATCGCAGGCATCGTTAGGGCCCGATACTGTCCCGTTAATCCCTTCTTTCGACGTTAGAATTCGTCCCCGAAGACCTAGCTCAGAACATAGATCGTGTTGTTCGGTTGCCAACATTGCTGGATCGTCGATTGGCACAAACATGTAATAGAGCAGCACCTTGAACGTATGCTCGCCCTTTGATAAATCAGTACTCATAAGTCGCAATGTTACGATTCTCGACGCTTACGAGCGTTGTGCGTAATTTTGCCACAGCATCAAGAGGAATGGCACGTTGACCCCGCAGATTCGTTCGGCATGGGTTGCCGTGGCCTGTATGGCGGTGTGCGCCATCAGTGCCACCGCACAATTGCTTGAACACCCCTACACAACATCGGCAGACGTTGAAGCCCTGGCACGCGAATATGTGTCGCAAGGGATGGTTCGTCGTGCCCACCAGCAGCTGCGAACGATTCGTGCACGGACGTCGGAGCTAACTGGTGATTTCGCTCCGTTTACAACGTCGACTGTTGAGCGTGCCAGTGGCAACGCCGCTCGTGCTGATCGTGCGATGAGTGATTTCATTCGCACTCGACCGAACGCTCCTGCCGTTGCCATCGCTTGGATGGAACGCGCGCTTGCCGCCGTGGAGTCGGGCAATGATGAAGCGTCCATTACTCTGTTTGGTCAAGCTGCCGCATCAGCTACCACCGAACATCGTCGCCGAACCGATTCCCTCTACCGCATTCTTGCTCATACTGCCTTGTTCTGGCAAGGGGCTTCGATGGCCCGGACGGGGCGGCACGCCGAAGCGTTGACGGTGTTTCTGCAGGCCATTGAGGCCGACACGAAGGGACCGTATGCAGACCATGCGTGGTACACAATGGGACAGCTTCATGAGCGATCACGTCAGTTCGACAGTGCCTGTGCGATGTTTGGTCGAATACGACGCGACTATCCCGCGGGTCCTGTAGCCATCGCTGCACGCATCCGTGAAGCGCAGAACTTCGTGATTCTTCGCCGACCAGAACGAGCGGCCGATGCTCTTACGGGCATCGACTCGCTGCTTGCTCGTCATGAACGCAACGACACGCTGTTGCTTGCATCACAGCGGTTTGCCGTCGATGGCGCTAAGCACGTTTCGATGTTACGTATTGACATTGCGATGCTACGCAGTCTGTACACCGAGGCGCACCAACGTTCTGCCGATTTCCTAACCCGTTACCCCACGTCGGCGCTGCGTTACCATGTGCATCTACAGGCAGGCCAAGCGGCGTTGTGGATTGGAAAACACGACGAAGCAATCGGACATTACGATGTTATCCTAGATAGTATCTCCGAGTCGACGAACATTCTTCGTCAACAGGCATTGTTATACCGAGGCGTTGCTCTGCGTGCGGCTGGCCGCACGAAAGATGCTCAGGAGGTATTCACGTCGCTAGCACTTCAGCCCGACTACCCGTATGCTTCTCATGCTATGGTGGAAGTTGGTCAAGCTGCCTACGAGGCCGAGGACTATAGCAAGGCACGCACATGGTTGGAGAAGGCAGAAAAAGTCTCGGTTGATGCCATGACGACTGTGCGGGCTCAGCTGCTTCTTGGTGCTGCGCTCATCGAAATGCAACAGTGGCCAAAAGCAGCCGAGGTCTATGCTAGGGCCGAACAGCGTGTGCTTTCCGCAGATCCTGCTCATATACCGAACAAGGAAATCTATCTGTCGGAGTCACGCTTAAAGCGTGGTATCGCGCTCGTACAAACCCAAGAAACACAGGCTGCAATTGTTGCGATAACTGATTTCCTTGGCAACCACCCTAAGGATGTACGACGAGACGAAGCCACATTCTGGTTGGCCGAGGCGATGTATCGGCGTGACCTGCTGGTGAATGCCCAAGAACAATACGAGGAAGTACTTCAGCGATACACGGCTTCGCCGCGTCGTGAAGAGGCCTTCTACGGGTTGGCTTGGACGTACTTCCGACGTCGGGACTTCGACAAGTCGACAGCCACGTTCGGACAACTGCTCAAAAACTATCCTACAACGAGATACGCTGTCGAAGCTCTTGCTCGTCGAGGTGATGGCTTTTACATCAAGCAGCAGTGGAAGTCGGCCGTCGATGCATACGAGGAGGCTGCACAGCGTGGTGCTCGAAGCGAAGACGGACAGTATGCCGCCTACCAAGCTGCACAAGCCGCATATCGTGGCGGCGAGTTATCCGATGCCAAACGTCTTGCCAAGGCCTTCGTTCAGAACTACCCAAGCAGCAAATTAGCCGATGCTGCCTTCTACCTTTTAGGGTGGGTTAATTTTCAAGAGGACAACTATCAAGAGGCCATTGTCGACTTCCGTAAGCTGTTAGAAGTATATCCAACGGGCGACATGGCTGTACGGGCTTTGTATACCATTGCAGATGCTCAGTTCAATCTTGGCGAGGTAGATGCCGCCATGGACACGTATCGCGACGTCATGCACCGATTTCCTTCGCACCCTCTTGCTGCCGAGGCGGCAAAGGCCATGCAGATTGCGCTTCTCGGGCTGAACAGGGTAGACGAAGCACTT
Source organism: Candidatus Kapaibacterium sp. (assembly GCA_022842685.1). Classification (GTDB taxonomy): domain Bacteria; phylum Bacteroidota; class Ignavibacteria; order Kapaibacteriales; family Kapaibacteriaceae; genus JALHPC01. The sequence continues at coordinate 28,249 of JALHPC010000017.1, read as the reverse complement.
GCCGTTGCCGACACGTTCATGAGTGTCAATCCCATGTCGAGTGCCGCCGAGGCGTTTGCCTTCCGTAAAGCCGAGATCTTCTATTCGGGCAAGAATTACACTAGTGCTGCGGCCGAGTTACAGTCATACATGCAGCGCTACCCATCGGCGGAACGTCAAGACGAAGCGTTGTACCTGCTAGGCAAGACCTACCTGAATGCCCGAGATATGCCTCAGGCCCGTGCTTCGTTCGCTGAACTAGGCAAGCGCTTTCCCAAAAGTACTTTTGTTCCGCAAGGAATGCTCGATTTGGCTATAGCGCTCTTCGAGTCTGCAGATCGCAGATCAGCGGATTCGCTCTACAAACTCGTGATTGAACGCTTTCCCAACGACACAGCATCGGCTTCACGAGCGGCCTTCGAACGTGGAGTCGTAATGCGTTCAGCAGGCGATAGCGCCCAAGCCATGGTGCAGTTTCTCGAGACAGCCGATCGTTTTCCAGACACAGAGTTTGGCGATCAAGCACGATTTCAAGTTGCCATGGCACACCGACGCCAGCGAAATACCGACAGTGCTCGATATCACTTCGAGATTCTTGGTACACGGCGAGATGCACCACTCTTGGCGGCACACTCGCTCTACCTTGCAGGCGAAATCGACGTTCGCGACAAGCGGTTTGAACGTGCGATTGGATACTTCGACAAGGTGCGCAACGATTATGCTGGCTACGAAGATTGGTACACGTTGTCGATGTTAGGACTTGGCGAATGCTACGAACAAGTTGGTAACAAGGAAGGTGCCCTTGAAGTGTATGCTGTGGTAGCAGGGCTGCGGCCCGACGATGACTATGGCAAAGCGGCATTGGCCCGTGTAAAACGACTGGAGCGCCGCCGATGAGAACGCTCTTCACCCTAGGTTTTGCCTTCGTGATTGCCATCGTGTTAACGATGCCCCTTGTAGGACAACAGGCACCTAACCAACCGATTGAGTTTCCGGAGTTCATTGTGACGGGCAAAGAACGCGTTGACGTGCCTGGAGGAACCAAGAACATGCCGGCTCGACCGCCGGTGCTACGCAAGGCGCAGCTTGACACGCTGAACGCAGTGGAAAAGGCCGCCCCACCAGTGATTCCGCCGGCTATCCTGCCGATGCCCACACGCCCAATCGTTGCTCATCCTGGCTATGTGTCGGCCGAACTAGGACAGTATACAACGCCCGACGTTCAAGCGGGGTATAGTATGGTTGTGGGCGGGTATCGGCTAGATGCTGCAGCCGGTATAGAGGCCTCCAATGGCCACCTTACGAATGCTGCGTATCATAAGGCCCATGCATCGGTATTAAGCACGTTTATCGCTCCTGAGCAATATCTAGTATTCGGCGGGAGTACAACCGAAACCGACATAGGCATCGCGTCGAGGGCGTATCGTTTTTTTGGAGACTCTGCCGCTGCCGAGCGTACCGTATTTGCACTTCGCGCGGCGGTTGACGTAGAAGGGGAATATCAGGGCTTTACGTATCGTGCAACTGCAGGATACCGGCGCATCGGTATCACCACCGATGTTCGCGAATCTGCCGACGCCGTCATTCATGGTCATATAGACGTTGAACAACGTTGGAGAGCATACGACGTGGGTGGCAGCGTGTCTGTTAACCTTCGCTCCTTCGGCGGCGTTAGTTATCCGTTTATCGAGGGCAAGGGCCGCGCACGTTACATTGGCGAATCCGTTCGCTTATTGCTTGACGCAGGGCTGCAGGCGGCCACGTCGACTGGCGATGTTAGTCGCGCCGGGTTCTTGATTGCCGGACGCGCCGACGTGAATTTGGGACCAGATTTGACCGCGATCGGAACGTTACGCTCTGGGTTGCGAGCTGTCGTGTTTTCGGACCTCCTTACGGTAAATCCCTACGTTTCAGACTCGCTTCTTCTTGACGCAGCATACGACGTTGTCGATCTAGGGGGCACGGTTCTGTGGCATCCGACAACTCGTTTAGGAGGAAGCATTGGCGTACGCGTGCGTATCACTGATCGAGATGCAGTATGGACACCATCTGCAGCGGGTGCCTTTGGAGTTTCATACTTCAGTACAACCACAATTGAAATTCCTGTCGAGCTGCGTTGGCTTGTTAGCCCAGCTGACGTGGTTCGTACCAACGTGAGTATCGTATCGTCGAGCATTGCTGACGCTGCGGTAACGCCGTACGTGCCTTCGGCGCAAGCCGCAGCTTGGTACGACAGGTCGTGGACCCAGGATCTTCGAACCGCGCTTGGCTTAATCTACGTTGGACAGCGCTACGCCGATATTGATAACCGTCGTGTACTTTCTGGCTACATTGATCTGCGCCTTCGCGCTGAATACGATATCGCCGAGCGATTTACGTTGACAGCACGCGTTAACAATCTGTTGGGGGCCGACATCCTTCTTTGGGATGGCTATCGTGAGCGAGGTATCTTTGTGTCTGCCGGATGTACTTGGAGATTGTAAATCATGACACCAGACGATTCAACATGGAATGACACAGGGTTCGACGGGGGCGATGATGGATTCATGGCCGATAAGCCGTCGGCGCGCCGCGTCGTACCCACACCTGAACCACCTCCCCCTCCTAAGCAAGAAGAAAAGCGCAGAGGCGGTTTTTGGCTGCTCTTGATAGCAACTGCCATGATTGGAATGGCGATAGGTGGTGCGGCGTACTGGTGGTTTGTGCTACGAATCCCTCCGGAAGTAGCACCATTCGTGGCTGTTGAATCCGAACGCCCTTCGGAGACCACAGTTGATACTCCGCTTGTTGTTCACCAGGAACGCGCCATAGCAAAGACGATGCCTGAGCCGGTGCCAGAACCAGAACCAGAACCTAAACCAGCTTCTGTACCAAGACCCGTTCCAGTTACCAAGCCAACGGTATCGCCCCAACCTGCACCGGAACCCAAACCTGCACCGGAACCGAAACCTGCACCGGAACCTAAATCTAAACCAACGCCGGAACCTAAGGCTGCGCCGGAACCTAAACCAAAACCAGCGCCGGTACCTACACCCGCACCAGAGCCCAAGCCAGCTTCTAAGCCTGCGACTGCAGAGCGACAAACGCGGTCGGCCTCGCCTTCCAGCGGAGCCCTATATGTTGTGCAGGTACACAGCACTCCATCACGAGATGATGCAGAAGAGTGGTTAGAAACACTCAAGGAAAAGAACATCCGTGATGGGTTTATCGTTGCGCAAGAAGTCAAGGGGCAAACCTGGTATCGCGTACGCTTTGGAGCCTTTGCCAAACGCGAAAGTGCCGAAGAAGCTGCCCTTTCACTTGGTATTGCGCAGCCATGGATAGCACGAGTACGCTAACGAGTAACGCATGTCAGGACGAGACGTCTCCACCAAGAACATCGAGTTCCAGCTGGTCTGGTCACCAGATACCTTTAAGAGCTTTGCCATTGCGTGCGTTGCTCTTGCGTTGTTCCTTGGTATGATGACGTGTTCACATGTCGACAAGCCCGAACCATTAGCTCTTTCGCGACCAGAGCCGGTGACCCTACTCGTATTTGGAGAAGGAGACGGAACGGGGGCCCGCAAGGGGAACTTGACAGCCGAGGGGGCCAAGATGAAGGGGCAAGACGTAAGCAATCCGCTCGACGACGCAACCCGTGCAGCAACGTCGGCAACAGGTGCCACTCCTGCGAAAGATCCCTCGCAGTCGGCCAACCTTGTTGCGGCAAAGGACGTAGGCGTGAAGGGGCCCGATAAGACAGACGCTGATGCCGCCGAGCGTACAATTGGCAGTCGTTCCGGTTCGGATGATGGTTATGGTCTTGGCGACCGCGGCTCCGGCCGTGGAGCTGGCCTTGGTTTAGGCGACATTGATTGGGGTGGCGGTGGGAATCGCACTGTGCTTCGCAAAATCATGCCAGAGTATCCACCGGGCTCGCTCAATACTTCCGTCAAACTTCGCTTCCGAGTGCAGCCCGATGGTTCTGTGACTGCAGTCTGGCCAGTGAAGCGCGCTGGCAACCCCGAGGTCGACAAAGCAGCAATTCGCGCCCTTCAACAGTGGCGCTTTAACAAGCTTGATTCCGACGTCGAAATGGAAGGTACCATCACATTTGTGTTTCGAACATCATGACGCAGCTCATTGCATGGTATCATACGTTACCCGTATTCGCTCAAGTTCTTGTGTGGGCGCTTGCGATAATGCTTGTGCTTGCCATCGTGAAACGTCTTGTTAAACTCGCTATTCTCGTGGCAGTGCTGCTCTTGTTGATGGTTGCCATCGCTCTGGTGCTCTAGTCCAATTTCTCACGAATCACATTCCGTATGTCCTCAACTATCGGCATCATCGGTACTGGATATGTAGGTCTCGTCACAGGGACGTGCCTTGCCGAAATCGGCAATCGCGTGCTATGCATTGATATTGATCCGAATAAAATCGAGAAGCTTCGTCAGGGAATCGTCCCGATTTACGAACCAGGGCTCGACCATCTCATGTCGCGGAACATACGTGAGGGACGCCTCGACTTCTCGCTCGATATTGCCGATGCTGTTCGAACATGCTCGGTGCTGATGCTCTGCTTGCCAACACCTCCCGACGAGGACGGATCGGCAGACCTCTCTTACGTTCTTCAAGCAACTGAACGCATCGCAAACCTGATTGTCGAGCTCGATATTTCGGAACCCCTCGTTCTCGTCAATAAAAGTACTGTACCCGTGGGAACCACAGCCGCCATTGCCGCCGTAGTCGAGCGCCATGCTCCCGGACGTCAGGTGGCCGTTGTAAGCAACCCGGAGTTCTTGCGTGAGGGATTTGCCGTCGAGGACTTTCTAAAACCAGACCGCATCGTCATCGGCACGTCAAACCCACATGCCGAAGCCGCCATGCGCGAGCTCTATGCCCCTTTCGAGAGAGAAGGGGCACTGATTCTGGTCTTCGACGAAAAGAGTGCCGAGGTGACAAAGTATGCGGCAAATTCGTTTCTTGCAACGAAGATCTCGTTCATGAACGACCTAAGCGAATACTGCGAACACGTTGGGGCCGACATCGAGAACATTCGTATTGGGATGGGGGCCGACGATAGAATTGGGAAGCGTTTCCTCTATGCCGGAATTGGCTACGGTGGTTCGTGCTTCCCTAAGGACGTACGTGCTCTTGTTCATTCTGCGCGAAGTGCAAACACGCCTCTTGAGATCTTGGAATCGGTAATGGACGTCAATCGATACCAAGTTGAACGCTTTGCCCAACGCATTGTTCGTCATTTTAACGGCTCTCTTAAGGGGCATCGCATTGCCCTTTGGGGGTTGGCGTTTAAGCCAGACACAGATGACACACGAGAGGCTCCGGCGTTTGCTATCGTTCGTGTACTCACCGATGCAGGAGCTACGGTTGTGGCCTACGATCCTGAGGCCAAGGAAAATGCCAAGCGCTTGCTCGGAGATGCCATTGTCTATGCCAACTCGTCGTATGACGCCTGTGAAGGGGCGTCGGCACTGATCATTGCGACAGAATGGAACGAATTCCGGCGCCCAGATTGGGAACACATTAGACGCATTATGCTTAAGCCCGTCGTGTTTGATGGGCGAAACCTCTTCGACCTTGCCGAGATGCGCAACGCCGGAATAGAGTATCACTCTGTGGGACGGGCAAGCGTTGCTGCTCAATGAGCAGATGAAGCAGATGCCTTAGTTGCCACCAGATTTGGTGGGACGTCGCGAGACCGACTTGCCAGTTATGGAGCGAAAGCTCTTGAACTGACGTCGTGTTTTCCACCAGCGAACAAGCTTCAGCCACAGCATGCGTAACAAGCGTGGTAACGAGAACGAGTCTTTGGCAAACGACCCGCCCAACATGTGCCGAAGCTGCACACGTTCAAGGTCACTTATCGAAACATCCTGACTAGCCCCGGTTGGCTTGTTAAGGATGTTGTCGAGCATTGACTCCAATTCCTTGGCGGCTTGCTCGAATCGCGAAGCATGCTCTTCGTTAAACTGCATCAGCAGATACAAGTGGTCGTAGAAGATTGCAGCTCTGCGAATATCCTCTACCTGACGTTCGGTCCGTAGTGCCTCTAACAGAGCCTCGGCAAGCTCCTCGATTTCGTCTACTGTTGCAGAGTCAAATGCAAAGAGCTGCTTCGGATTGATGTCGTCGACATTAACATAGACCTTCGAAAGGCGCTGGATCTCCATCCCGTAATGTTCTGACACATGCTGTCCGACACGCTCTGCCAGCGTATCGATTTGTCGCTGAATCATTTGAATTTGGCTGCGGAGTCCTTCTTGACGCAGATGTCCTGACGCCGTGGATAGCTGAAGTTCAAGGTCCTTACGTTGTTCAAAGAGCTGGCGTAGTCGAACGGCATTCGGACTGTTCGAGGCATAGATCTGTGATTCAATCACTTTTGCATCGACAACCATGCGTGAGCTGCCAATCTTAACGGTGTTCACCGAGATGGTATCGCCCATGGCGGCTTGCAACTCCTCGTTGTCGATATGCGCTACACCATCGGTGATAACAAGAATTTGTGCTTGTGATAACTGGCTTTCGTGTTGAATGTCGGCAATGGCCGTGGCAATGGCTTTATGCAGCACGGTACCGTTGCCAATGGGATTCAAATGCATGATGTGGCTAATCAGGGCGTTGAAGCCCGGCACATCGCGTGCAGTCATGAGCTCGCCTACATGTAGGTCGAACGTTCGAAAGAACACGGTTCCTAGCTCGCGTCTGTTCTGACGCAGAAACAAGTAGGCAATGGCCTTCGCCAAGTGAATTCTATAGTGCTGCCGCATCGACGACGATGTGTCGAATAGCACGTAGACCTTTTGTTTACGATCGTCAGGAGCAAACTGGTCCGACTCGGTTTGATACCGAAAGTTCTTCGGTGTTCGTGGTCTGGGCATCCACAGCGAACGCTCTGCTAGACGCTGCAGGAAGACGTTCTCAGGCAAGAGGAACTGATACGGATAGATGCTTCGAACCTCGGTCACGCTACGAATGAGGTCTGCCTCGTACTCCTTGACGTCTGGAATATTCGGAACCAGCATCGACTGCGTCGTCAACGGCGCATCGGTTGGCTCGTTGAGTTCCAAAATTGGCGCAATGCCCCTTGACAACTCGGTGTTGAGTTGTTCGATAATCCGTGCTATGTCGAAAATGAGCGTAAAGTCGTCGGGAAGGTGTTCCTCGACGGTATCGAAGAATCCGAATTCCTCCATTCGGGAGAAGAACTCGGACGTCTCGATGACGCTACGACTCATGCTCGGTTGAGCTCGCGTTCCACAACGATGAGTGTTTGAGCTAACATGCGCTCGACCGACCCTTTTAGCTCGCGAACCTCATCGCACACAGGGATGAAGTCGGTAAGAAACTGCTCGAGCATCTTGCGGTTGTGTTCAGCAGGTGATTCACTCCCAAACTTCTCGCGCAACCACTCCACAAAGCCACGGCGAACGGGGGATTCCGCAAACTGGCTAAGTGGCTGCCGCATCATCTGTGGCTGATCACGAATGGTGTCCAGCAGGTCGCAAAACTCAAGCAACACGGTTACTTGGTCGAAGCCCCTTGACGCAGTGAGTGAGTTGTATACGGTTTGATATGCCTTTCGGAACAGTGCAATCTCTTCGGGCAATCCAACCGTGGCAAAGATGAAGTAGAGGCGCGAGACATCTTCGTGCAGGACTTCGCTGCGGCCCTTCAACAAGGCAAGTGCACGTAATAGGTCAAGCGACTTTGCCTGTGTTCGCGGCGAAATGTAAAAGTCCTGTCCGGTGTCATGCTTAACGTGGTCGTGCAGCGCCCGATTGCGCAAGAACTCAAAGTGGCGAATAACGACGTTCGTGAAGTACAGCAGTTCGGTCGTAACGCGGATCGACACGTCCTCGCTTCTACCTGTGATAATCCGATGGAGATGCTGAAGTTGTTCAAACGAGATGCGCTTTGGTGCCTCGATGGTACGTCCGCCATGTACCAGGTACCGCTGCGAAATCTTGTATTGGATGAAGGGATCCTTGTCGGGGAGTATGACAGCTTTGAACAAGAATCGGTCAAGAAGTGCTTCAGTAACCTCGTTGACGCGTAGATAGTTTGTGGCAGCAATGACTGTATGAAGTTTCGAAGGTACGTTTTGAACACCACGGATGAGGCGCCGTTCGTTTAGCAAGGACAGGAGAGCCCGAAGCGTAAAGTCATTGGCATCAAAAATCTCGTCGATAAAGCCGAACTCGCTTTCAACCAGCGAACCTTGGGTGTTGTGCTCAATACGGCCAGATTTTAGCTTGTCCAGGTCGAGTCCGCCGAAAAACGTATCGGGCTGCTGTTCTTTCGAGGCCTGCACACGAAACACATGTGCCCCCTCGAACATGTTAAAAATCTGCTCGGCAAGTAGCGACTTGCCAACGCCCGTCCGGCTTTGAAGCAAAATATGCTCCGCGGTAAGCAACGCACAGAACGCCTGTTCGATAACTTCTTCACGATTTACAACGCGTTGACCAATAAATGCCGCTGCGGCCTTAAGTTCACGCGATACTTCTTCGATGCTGGTGATGACGTTTGTTGCCATTGCGGTGCTTTTGTGAAAGTCGTTAACGTGCTATGATGATGGGTACAGTAACACGACGTGAGTCCTGCTCCTGTACAATCGTCCACATACCCGGCGTGAGCATGCGAACGTCGAGCGTGATCAACGTGTCATCACTGGCTACCTCGCGCAGCTGTACTCGTTGCCCCATAACATTCACAGCCCAGTAGGGGGCGTCGAAAAACGCGCCGGAGACCGTCACGACGTTCGACGAGGGGATGGGCCACGCGCGCGTAGAACCAGTGGGCATGTCGTCGATTACCGACGTTAGAACATCCCGTACAGCATTCTCGGCCGACAGTTTTCCGAAGCCAAACTGATTGTCGTCAACAGGCGCAAACGTGTCATGACGCGACGACCTGTCTAGAATACCCATAAGCGACTCGAAGTGCAAACGCGGGCGAGCTTGCAGGAGCAACGCAACAGTGCCAGCAACATGAGGAGCTGCCATCGACGTGCCCTGGGCCATTACAACATCGCGGAACGGGAGTTTCGCAGAAGGTGCGTTCATCGGCGAATACGAAGCGAGTGAAGAGGAGAGTGTCGAGCCAATCATCTCGCCAGGTGCAGATACGACAGGTGCGCGGCGTCCATCGCGCGTGGGACCTCGTGAACTGAATTCGGACAATGATCCAAGCTCGCTTTCAGTCTGCTGTGGACCTTCCCAAGATTCCCATGAGTTGGTTGTGACATAGCTGCCAACACTCACCACGTTGCGGGCTGTTGAAGGTGCCCCTGTTGTCATCTCGTTGTTTCCATAGATGGTTGTTCCGAGTGCCCCTTGCACAGGAAACGACTCTGGAATAGGAACACCGGCCCACATGTCGATGCGACCGCCACCTTTACCAACAAATGCCAATGACCAAAGACGCGAGGTGATATCGATGTCGGCAACACCGGAATTGTGGATTTGAACGCTAACGTTACCATCGCCTCGGGGATGTCCGGTAGTAGTAGACAACAGGTTAAAGAAGCCGGCTATAGTGCCCATTTCATCGACTACAACGGGTTGATTTTGTGCAGCATCAGAAAGAGCGTATCGAAGCGACTTTACTGGTGTAAGGGCATCTGCGTCGACTCCATAGGCCGAAACGATGATTGTGTCGACAGTACCTGCTGTAAACCAAATGTCTGCGGCTGTCATCACAAAGTTCTCGATAGGAGGGCAGAATCCATCGAAAACCTCGCAGAGGTTAACCGGAGCAATGAGTGCTTCCACTGTCTCATCCGACTTCTTGTCTCCGCCGGCATGGATGGGTAGCGCTCCGTCATTGCCGGCTGCCACCACGATTAGTCTTCCCGGTTTTACAAGATCGTCCAATTGCTGTTCGAACAGCGTCGATCCATCATGTGGCCCAATGGGCGAGCCCAAGCTTAGATTGATAACGCAAGGTTTATCTTCTCTATCGGCAATGCTCATGATGTACTGGCATCCGGCAATGATGTCGATGTTACTAAAGCCAGCCCTAGGCTGATCTACGCGATGTCCCTTGACGATTACAAGGTCGGCCTCTGGGGCAACACCGCGTGTTCCAAACTGCGCAAGGCCACTTCCGGCGGCTATGCCTGTTACGTGTGTGCCGTGTCCGCTGCGGTCAGTAGCGTCGAGTGGCGTGCGAGACGTGATGTCGGCACGGCTGTACTCTCGTCCCCACGAAAAGCCGGTCGGCGCCTTGTCGGAAGCTGGGTCCGACATATCCCATAGTGCAACAATACGGCTAACACCGTTGCTGGCGAAGTCGCTCGACGTGGGGTCGATACCAGAATCGAACACGCCCACGATTACGCCCTTGCCAGTAAGCGGTTGGAGTCCGTTTTCACCGTTGTGAACCTTGTCGGCACCGATTTCTACCACAGAGACGTCGGTAGTAGGGTAGCACCACGTAGCTGCCTCAAGGGCTAGAACGTCCGAGCTGTTCAAGAGTCTGCCCACGGCCGATACAGGAATGCGAAGTCCGCGTACCAATCCCACCTGCGAGGTTACGGTAGCCCCCACAGATTGAGCATCCCACTGCGTGGTGGCTTTTACGAACAGCTCAATACAGGGAACGCCGTTGTTGATCACAAACGGATAGCTCTGGCGAGCAGTAACGTGCTGAGCGGCGTCGGGCAGTTTAGCAATCGCAACGGCCTGCGAAAGTAACTGGGCCGTTGTGGCATTCATGGCAGGTTGTGCCATGGCTGTAATGGTCGTGGCAAACAAGGTTGCCAGCAACATGGCGGCAGAAGAGGGAATACGCATAGATGTCAACACAGCAATGGAGAGTACAGTAGGAACCAAACAAATATAGTGCGCTGCTTGTGACGTTTACACGACACGCTGCGCGTAACGTTTTGTGCGGGACAGTGGGCGGTCAAACGAACGGTGTGCCCACCCCACTTACAACGGCGCTGCTCCTGCGTCGAGCTCCATGCGCTGGACGCCCGGAAGCGCCGCAACGCACGGGATCGCCTTCGTGCCAACGTCGAGGCCCACAAACGTGGGGCCCAAGCGGGTGACGCGTGCTCCGCAGGCCTCTAAGCGCTTGTCGAAGGCCGACGTCGAGTCGTATACACCCACGAGCACTCGCACCGTGCTGTCGGCCGGTGCCGAGGCCCAGTGATCAACCACACGCAGGAGCGGCGCATCGCACTTGGCACGATGTTCGGGTGCAAACGACGTAGTAGCACAGCTAGCAAGGCCAGCTGCTGCTGCAAGGAGAAGTAAGGAGATGTGAGGACTCATAAATGTACGTGGTCTTGTGCTATACGAATGTAACGAAGTCCATAGTTTGCCTCTATGGACGCCAGTACTGTGAACGACGAAGCAGGATCGCCGATTGCCGACGTAGTGGCTCGACTGCCAACCAAGCCCGGCGTGTATTTACACAAAGATGCCACAGGCACCATCATCTACGTTGGTAAGGCCAAGAATCTTCGCGCACGCGTTCGGTCGTACACCCAGTTGCACAGACCCGCCGATGCAAAAACCAAGGCCCTGATGGCTCGCATCGCTAGCGTGGACGTTATCGTTACCGATACCGAAGCCGAAGCCCTTATCCTTGAGAACACATTGATTAAAGAGCATCGGCCAAGGTACAATGTGTTGTTGAAGGATGACAAGTCCTATCCGTTTATCTGTATCACCAAGGAAGAGTTTCCGCAGGTCTTCAAGACCCGCCGCGTTGTTCGCGATGGCAGTAAGTACTTCGGTCCATATACCGACGGCACATACCTCTACTACCTGCTCAAAACACTGCGCTCCGTGTTTCCCCTGCGGTCTTGTCAGTTGCCCCTTTCCGAGGAAGGTATTGCTGCCGGAAGGTGGAAGGTGTGTTTAGACTATCACATCAAAAAGTGCGACGGCCCATGCGAAGGTCACATTAGCAAAGAGGCCTACAACGAATACATCCGTCAAGCCCAGCAGATTCTTAGCGGAAAAACCCGCGACCTAGAACGCCAACTGGAGCAGCGTATGCAGTTGCTCGCAGAGGAACTGCGCTTCGAAGATGCCCTTGTGCTGCGCCATCGATTAGAACGACTGCGCGAATACTCCGCGAAACAGAAGGTCCTTGCCGACTCTGATGCAGATCGTGATGTATTCGCTCTCGCCCGAATTGGAGCCCAGGCCTGTGTAGTTGTGTTTATCATCCGTGAAGGCAAACTCATTGGTAAGCGCCACTACACACTTTCGACAACGATAGGGGGCACCGCCGACATTCTGACCGACGCAGATATCCTGCGGTCTACCGTTGAACGGTGGTACGTGGATGCCGAATCCGCTCCGGATGAAATCTTGGTTGGCGTAGACGTCGAAGACCCAGAGTCCATCGAGGACTTCGTTCGCGTTCGCCTAGGCAAGCGCACGCATGTAGTAGTGCCACGCGTGGGCGACAAACGCAAGCTCATCGCCATGGCCGAAACCAATGCCGAAATGCTACTGCGTGAAAGCATTATGCAGCAGGCACAAAAGGACGTGTCTATGCCCAAAGCTGTCCTCGACTTGCAACGCGATCTTGCTATGACATCCTTACCAAGGCGCATTGAATGCTACGACAACTCGCATATCCACGGTACCGACTACGTGTCGTCTATGGTGGTGTTCTTCGACGGCAAACCCAAGAAGTCTGAATACCGAAGCTATCGACTTCGAAGTGTAGAAGGCAACGACGATTTCGAGGCCATGAAGGAAGTGATGAGCCGGCGCTTTGCGAATGCAAACGACGACGACGCCGTACTCCCTGACCTGGTGATTATTGATGGTGGAAAGGGACAACTAAGCCACGCCATGGAAGTGCTGCGTGATCTTGGATTGGAAGGCCGCTTTACCGTTGTTGGTCTTGCAAAAAAACTCGAAGAAGTTTTCAAGCCCGGAACGTCGGATCCGCTCTACCTACCCAAGGTATCTGCAAGCTTGCGATTACTCCAACAGGCCAGAGACGAAGCCCACCGATTCGCGATAACGTATCATCGGAAGCTTCGCAGTAAACGTACACTTCGCACAGAACTCACAGATGTTCCCGGCATCGGGCCTACGACGTCGACCAAGCTGCTGCGCGCCTTCGGATCTGTTAAGGCCATCGCCGAAGCCGATCTCGAATCGCTGGCTTCTGTTGCTGGACCTTCGGCTGCAAGGAAGGTAGTTGCACACTTCCAGACTTCTCACGACGAGGCACAATGATACCAGAGCGACTGCTACGTCTCCAACAACGTCTAGAGCAGCTTATGCGCGAGCCCTGGCATAGCTACGACGTGCCCGGAAGATGGGTAGGCAACGAAAGCCCAGTTACATTTGGGGGCGCGCCACACTACCTTTATCATCAACTCGAGCGCATTCTTCAACGAATCGCGCAGCCACGACCGTCAAGCCGTTCGGCGGTTTCTACAGTGGTGTACAACGGTATGGTTCGACACATTACGGCATGGCAGCATGGCCCACACACTGAAGTTGATGGCTGGTGTAGCGACGGTTCCTTTGCAAAACTGACGGCTCTACTGCCATACCTGGCCGATGCTGGTGTTACCGTCATCTCCTTACTTCCCATCCTTGATCGTGGCGTGGTTGGGCGTAAAGGCACGCTTGGATCGCCCTATGCCGCTCGGCATCCCGTTCGACTGGACCCAAGTTTGGCCGAGCCAGCCTTGGGCCTTGGTGTCGACGAGGAGTTCCGCACGTTCGTTGATGCCTGCCATGCGTTGGATATCCGCGTTGTTGTTGACGTTGTGCTTCGAACAGCATCGATCGACAGCGACCTGGTACCTCACCACCCGGAGTGGTTCTATTGGGTTGATGAACAGCGGCTTGACGAATGCGGTGGTACACTTACTGCCCCAGCACTCGCGCCCGACGATCTACAGCGTGCCAAAGACCTAGTGGAGCAGGGAATACTGTCAGGTCTACCCACCCCACCGCGCTCATATGTTGACTTGTTTACCGCTCCTCCGCGTCGTGTAGAGCGCGACGAGCGCGGCTGGCTTGGCGTTGGTGCCAACAACCGTCGCCTGCGTATTCCCGGAGCATTCGCCGACTGGCCGCCCGATGATCCGCAGCCGGCATGGTCGGACGTAACGTATCTGCGTTTACACGACCACGTGGACTTTCGATACATGGCCTACAATACGGTGCGCATGTTCGAACGAAACCTTGAACGTCCCGAATATCGCCACGCCCTTCTCTGGAACCTGATTGCTCAAGTAATACCGCACTTTGTTCGCGTGCACGGAGTTGATGGTGCCATGATTGACATGGGACATGCCTTGCCGGCAGACCTGCGTCATCGTGTGATTGCCGAGGCACGTCATGCACGCGCCGACGTCTTGTTGTGGGAAGAGAATTTCACGTTAGGCGAGGCCTCACGTCGCGCCGGCTATGATGCCACGCTTGGATATTTACCGTTTGATGCCCACAACAACGAAAAGCTGCGAGCATTTATCCATCGTGTTGCCAGCGGTAACATCCCACTTGCATATTTGGCTACGCCCGAGTCTCACAACACCCCACGCAGTGCTTCTCGTGAAGGGGGCATCGAAAGAACGCTGTGCGTTTGGACGCTGCTGCGCTTGCTACCTAAGGGCATTCCATTCCTTCACGCAGGGATGGAGCTTGGCGAAACCACGCCCGTTAACACAGGCCTCGGCTTTACGACCGAAGAGCTTGACGATATCGATAGCGAGTCGCTACCCCTGTTTTCTCCAGCCGTTCTTCCGTGGCAAGGCCAACAGACTATCATCGACAAGATTGCCAAGCTCAATGCAGGCATTACGGCGTCGGAGTGGCACAGGCACACCACAGACGACGACGTGATCGTACCAATCGGAAAGGACGCCGCGATAGGCTACCTCCGATACTGCGGCACCTCGCACCATGCAGTGTTGGTATTGACGTGGCTGACGAACTCCGCAGCGCATGTTGAGATTGAGATTCCCGACGACGTTGAGACACTAGGGATTTCGGATGTCGTATCGTGGAATCATCAGCAGGGATTGCTGGATTGGCAAGCCCAGCCCTATGGCACACTCGTGTTGGCAGCGCTTGTTACCAACGCTTCACGAACGTAAGCATCGGGACGATTGGCAAGGACGGTGCCGGCTGACCAGATGCAGGGATGGCTATGCACGTTACGCCGGCCTCTAGTGCATACGACTCGCCAAAGTAACGTGCCGTTACGGTGATGGGCACAAACGGAAGTGTGCGCATAAAGAATGCCTCTGAGCATATCTTCCACGAACGTGCAATGCGAGCGTCGTATGCAAGACCCATGATCGTTGCATCGGCGTTAAATCTTCCGGTAAACGCCGTATTGTGATCCTTGAACGCATAGCCAGCGTACAGATTCAGTCGGCTATCGTCGGTGCCAACGCCAAGGGTAGCCCATGCCGCCGTAAACGTGATGCGCGATTCAACCAGTTCGGGTGTACCGATGCGATCGTAATTCGAAATGCCGTGTTGCAAGCCGCCGCCAATGATGAGATTGGTGTCAAGATTCCAACCACATTTGGCTCCAGCCGACCACGCAAATTGGGTCGACGCAGTGGATTCGTCCACGCCAATCCACTGATTCGAAAATGGAACAGTGCCCCCTACAAGCACGGCGATGTTGTTTGTTAGGCTAGCAGTTAGTGCATATCCGGCTGCATCATACACACCAGCCGTGATGGTGCCGGCGGGTGGTACAACAGCCGTTGGCAAGATGATTGAACGAAAAGTGGTAGGATCGCTCCACGCCGTAGTCGGGTCGACCCCTCGACCAAACAACATCACGGTTATCGGTTGATCAACACCGTCAACAAGAAACTCGATTGCTGTCGATCGCCTGCCATCGTCGATTGGATGAAACGCGGCATGTATCGTATGCGACTCGCCCGGGGCTAAGCGAAACGACGATGGCGACATTACTGCAAAGCTGGTATCATCGGGACCAACGCGTCGAACACTCCGAACAATCAGCGTTGAACGACCAGTGTTTACGATGGCATCCTTGATAAAGCGCTCGTCGGTGCTGTTGATTGGCACGTCGCCAAAGTCCAGACTCGATGCACTGGCCTGTAGGAGAGGCGGTAGGGCTCGGCCGGTTAGGCGGACGCCAATGCGTTGACCATCGTCGAACTCGGCTACTAACATTGTAGCACGCTCACCGGGCGCTTGCGGTTGAAACGCAAGCTCGACTTGTACCGAGTCGCCGGCAGCTAACCTGAAGGGGGCCGCAGTGTGAAGGCCAAAGTCCATCGACTGCGTTCCTTCAAGGCGGAGAGCTACAATGGTTACAGCGCGTTTGCCACGATTAACAATAGCGCCCTGTACTAAACTGTCGCGCACCGATCCCACGTGTTGTGGAGCAAAACGTACGTCGCGCATAGACAACGTCGACCGTGAAATCGTAAGAACGTCACTCACACTCTCCTGCAAAGGGGCACCGGCAGACTTGCTGGAGCGCCCTGTAACAAGCTGACGAACTCGCACACGCGCCGTCGTAACCGCCGTATCTGGAACAGTCCATCCAACCTTACCGCCCGTTGTAGATGCGGCCACGGCCTTCCACGTCGAGCCATTGTCGAGCGATACATCGACACTCACAGGCACATCGACTGGCACGCCACTGTAGCGTATCTCGACCTTGGTTTTTGCTGTGATATCGCCGCTGGAAGTGGGATGCAGTATGCGAAGCGAAGGTGTCGTCATTGGCGAGAGGGGACTTCCAGCCATGACGAACACCGTTGGGGGCTGACACGATGAACTGTCGGCAACAACGTCGATCGGAACCATGGTGTACGTCGTATCAGCAACCGCAAGGTCGACATCGAAGTGTGCACTAGTTCCAGCAGCAACCGACAAGGGCAGAGCGCCATCGGCAACGCGCAACGTTGCAGGCGATGCCCCTTTCAGACCTACTATCGTGACGGGTTTGCCGGTTGCTTTAACGTAGAGACGGACTGATCGACGTTGGTTGGCGGGAACGACACCGATGTAGGAACTGATAGGAGTGACTTCGACAGATTGTTGAAACTCGGTTGGGAGTTCGGCTGAGAATTCACTGGTTTGGTTGCCGATGCGAACGGTACCACGTATGGACGTCGAGCAACGTGATGGAGGAGTGGCATAAACGTAGCACGGTTGAGGCGTACCGGCAACGAGGGCAATGGTGGAGTACACGTCGACGGCCTGCGTGACGGTTGTGATGTTCTCGAACCAAAGTCCACCAGAGCGTTCAGCAAGTGTACGCAGCGGACTGGGCATTGACATGCCCAAACTGATACAGTACACTGCGATGTTGTTGCTGCGGGCAAACGCTAACACCTCGGAGGTGTCAATCGTACCGGCGCCATCGGTGAGGAATACGACGACGCGTCGGCGAGGTGTTGAAGCGGCAATGCGGAGCGCTCCATAGGGCATGCCCATTAATCCCTGTCGGTAGCTGGTGCCGCCACGCGGACGTAGGCGGTCGATGACGGACAAGAGCGCAGACGTGTCGTCGGTGGCGTCGATATTAAGGTAGTGCAGGTTGTCGAACGATGTGATAGCGCATGTACTTCCGTTCGTCAGTCCACGAATCCAACTTCGGGCGGCCTCCTTGGCCAGCAGAATGTTCGGGCCTCCGCGGGCCATCGAGCCCGACACATCGATGGCAAGAATGGAGTGGAGTGGTATAGGCGATGCGTCGGATGGACAAACGATGGAGTCAATGGAAACCGGAGTGCCATCGATAACAGCTTCGACACTCTCGGTAATGGGGGTAGGCACGACGGGGATAACGACGCTTCCAGATCGATTGAAGCTGGCGGGTAGAATGCGGTACTGAGCGGCAATGGGAAGCGCTGTACTTATGAGTACAGCAATGCAGCAGGCGAGATATCGGAGCGTCATGCCGTTGGCGCTTTGACGCGGGCGTGAAACAATGACCGGCGTATCGAGAGCATTAAGCGCAGAAAGACGAGCACCGGTGTGACGTTGCGATGGAGGGCACCTACAGCTTTTTCTATGTCGGCAAGGATGCTTGCAACGTCGGCGTGTCCGAACGACGTCGCAAAGCGTGTGAGCGCTTCGCGTTGATCGGCATTTTGGATGGGGGCATCGTAACCAGCAACGGCGATGGCCTTTGCATCGCGGATCCAAACTGCCAGTAGTGACAACATAAGCTCCATGCGGGGCTTGTTTCGTCCGTCGGTAATCGCGCGTATGCGGTCAACAAGGTCGGCGCGGAAGTCTCGGCCGCGGAGTGCTGTACGAAGTAATTCAACCACGTCGCTACGGTTGCCCTGAACATCTTCGCCCAAGAAGTCACGTGCGCGTGTAACGCTACCGTCGGCAAACGGAGTTACCAACTGTGCTTCGGTGGTTGTGCAAAGCCCCTTATCGACAAGATAGGAAACCAGCACGTCGTCGTCGATTGGTGGGCAGGCGAGTTGTTGGCATCGGGATACAATGGTCTGCAGAAGGCGCTCGGGGCGCGACGACGTGAGCACGATGGTAACGTTAGGGTGCGGCTCTTCGAGAGTCTTGAGAAAGGCGTTTGAGGCCTCCGAGGTCATTTCGTGAGCTTCGACGATTACAACGACGCGTCGGCCTCGTTGCGTGGCAGAAAGCGACAAGGAGCGTTTGACGTCGCGAATCTGCCCGATACGGATCTGCGTCGCTCCTTCGATTCGCATCTGATGATAAGGATTCGTACTCTTGTTTGCGAGAGCCTGTTGAAGGTCTTCAATCAGGTCGGCCTTCATGTCGTTCTCTGCATCGGCAGTACCTGCCGGGAGGGACATCACGAATCGGAGGTTGGGATGCTGGAGTGAGCGCATTTGGGTGCACGAGTGGCATTCGTTGCACGCCTCAATGGAATAGTCGCTGACGTGAGGAGCTTCGCAGTTCGTTGCCCGCGCGAGTTCGACGGCAAGGGCGCTTTTGCCCACGCCTTCGCGACCGCTAAGAAGCAGGGCGTGGGGTAGGCGGTTGCTAACGATAGCTCGCTGCAGGAGCGCCGCAATGTTCTGTTGACCGATAACGGATGACCAAGGCACGCACAAAGATAGGTGGGCGAGAATCGACGAATCGTACGGTGCGTTGTATTTTCGGACATGCGCATACTTGTTGTTGAAGATGAACGGAAGGTTGCCAGCTTCATTCGCAGGGGCCTTGAAGAGGAACGGTACATTGTTGAATCGGCCGCTGATGGCGAAGAGGGACTGGTTTTAGCCCTCGAAAACCACTTCGACGCCATCGTGTTAGATGTTATGCTCCCGAAAATGGACGGCTATTCGGTGCTTCGCGAGCTACGTGCTGCGGGAAACAGCGTGCCTGTTCTGATGCTAACGGCGCGTGGTAGCATGGAGGATCGAGTTCAGGGATTGGATCTCGGAGCGGATGACTATTTGGCGAAGCCGTTTCACTTCGAAGAACTGGCAGCACGCTTGCGATCAATTCTGCGTCGATCGACTCCTGAGAAGTCGACGAAGCTTCACGTTGGCGACCTAGTTCTCGACCTCGTTACGCACTTTGCATACCGTGAGGGTAAGGAGATTGAGCTAACAACGAAAGAGTATGCGTTACTCGAGTACCTGATGCGAAATCGGGATCGCATACTCAGTCGCAGCATGATCATGCAACATGTTTGGAAGCACAACTTCGATCCCGAGTCGAACATTATCGACGTCTATGTAAAACGGTTGCGACAAAAGATCGAACGTCCCGAGGCACCACCGCTCATCCAGAGCATACGAGGCGTGGGATATCGCATGCGCGAAACGTCAGGACCGGATGACGAGGTGGCAGATGCATAATCAAGCGCTGGAGGCAGACGACCATCGTGCTGCATTACAGGACGCCATTGCTGCGGGAGTACCGGCAATCCAACAGGCGTTTGACACGTATCAGCGCCTGAGGTTCATTGCGAGGCCATCCGAGTTCTTTGCCTTGGAGTTGTGTGGCGAAGTAGGGGAGTTGGCCAACCTTGAGAAGAAGCGGTGGCGAGGAACCAAGGTTGACGAAACCCATGTGGCTGATGAAGCTGCGGACGTCTTCATTGCGTTGATGAACTATTGCAACGCTCGTGGCATCGATCTCGATTCAGCTGTTAGGGCTAAACTCGACCGGATCAGACCGACACGGTAGAAACAACAATGGCACCCAGGCGTGGTGCCTAGGTGCCATGTATCCTCGAGTGGGATTGCGACTGAAGCTTAGCGAACTTCCTTATGCACCGTATGGCGGCGCAAGAACGGATTGTACTTCTTGATTTCCAAGCGTTCCGTTGTGTTCTGCTTGTTCTTCATCGTGGTGTAGCGCGAAGCGGGCTTGCCCTCCTTGCGGGCCTCCGTGCATTCGAGCGTAATAATGACGCGTGCGCCTTTCTTTGCCATGATTCAGACTCCTGATGTGCTGCTGTTGCGAATTAACAAGCCGCAAAGATACGACGAACTATGATTTACGCAAACGTCCCGAGCTCTTCTTTGCTCGAGACGATCTAACCCGAAAGGCGATCGGTACGGCTTCGTCGACGTGTTCGATAAAGATGATCTCGAGGCCCTTGGTTACAACGGGTGACAATTCAGCGACGTCACGGGCATTGTCTTTTGGCACAAACACCGTGCGAATGCCCATACGCTTTGCGGCCAGTAGCTTTTCATTTAGCCCTCCGATAGGCAGGATGTTGCCGCGAAGCGTCACCTCGCCGGTCATGGCTAGGTCGCCACGGAGTGGTTTTCCGCTAGCTGCCGACAACAGTGCGAGTGTCATCGTAATTCCCGCTGACGGTCCATCCTTTGGAATAGCGCCTTCGGGCACGTGGACGTGAATCTCCTTGCCCTTGGCAAACTCGGCATCAAGACCATAGGTCGCGTGATTGGCACGTAAAAACGAAAGAGCAGCCACGGCCGATTCTTTCATAACATCGCCAAGTTTACCGGTCAGGGTTAGCTTCTCGGCACCGGGCATAATGGTAACCTCGACGGGAAGCGTGTCGCCGCCCATTGATGTCCAAGCAAGACCTGTAGCCACTCCTATCTTGTCGACAAGATCCTCGGGCTTGGATTTGAACTTTGGCGCTCGCAAATATGTAGGAACATCGGCCTCATCGATGGTCACTTTCCTGCGTTTTAAGTTGCGGAAGGTCTTCGACTTTTTCATGGTTTCCAAATCGGCGGTACCGATGTCGTGCGAAACCGTTGTGACGATATTGGATGCTACCTTTCGCAATACTGCGGCGATCTCGCGTTCCATGCTGCGTACACCCGACTCGCGAGTATACTCGCGAACGATTTTGAGCAGTGCCTTGTCGGTAAGCGAGACGTTAAAGTCGGCCAGACCATGTTCTCGTAGCTGCTTAGGAAGGATGTGTCGCTTGGCAATTTCTACTTTATCTGGCTCGAGGTAGCTTGACAACTCGATAACCTCCATGCGGTCGAGAAGGGGACCGGGGATATCGTACTTCACGTTCGCTGTTGCAATGAACAGCACGTTCGACAGGTCGTAGTCGACTTCGAGGTAGTGATCGTTAAACGTGTTGTTTTGTTCGGGGTCTAGTACTTCGAGCAGTGCTGAAGATGGATCACCGCGGAAATCCGTCGTCATCTTGTCGATTTCATCCAGCAGTATCACTGGGTTTACGGTTCCTGCCCGTTTCATCGATTGAATAATCTTGCCTGGCATGGCACCGATGTACGTCCGCCGATGTCCACGAATCTCGGCTTCGTCGCGAACGCCACCAAGCGACATCCGCACGAACTCGCGGCCTGTAGCTCTGGCGATGGATCGAGCAAGGGAGGTCTTACCTACCCCCGGAGGGCCCACAAAGCAAAGAATCTGGCCCCGAAGCGAGCCGACAAGATTCAGCACGCTCATGTATTCAACAATTCGGTCCTTGGGTCTTTCGAGGTCATAGTGGTCCTCGTCGAGGATGGTACGAACATGGGCCACGTTCATGTTGTCGGTCGATCGAACGGTCCACGGCACTTGCGACAGCCATTCGAGCCACGTGCGGTTAACGTTGAACTCTGGCGACATCGTGGGAGTGCGCTTTAGGCGTTCAAATTCCTCGAAGGCCTTCGTTCGAGTGGGTTCGGGAATCTTCGCGGCATCAAGTGCTTCTTTTAACGGGCCGAGGTCTGACGAAAGTTCTTCGTCATCGCCCAGTTCTTTCTGCAGCGCGCGAATCTGCTCTTGAATGAAATACTTCCGTTGTGAGCGCTGGATCTGATCTTGGACCTTGGTGTCGATCTCGGCCTCTAGCTTTAGGAGCTCTAGTTCGCTGCTGAGCATCGTGACGAGACGATAGTATTGCTCTCGTAGGTCTTCGGACTCTAGCAGTGGTTGTTTGACGTCGACCTTTTGCTGAACGTTAGCGGCAGCGTAGAACAACTTGCGCACGGGATCGTCGATGTTCTCGAATGCGCCGAGCACTTCGGGCGGAAGGCTGCGGTTCTCCTTCACGTAGGTGTCGAACAGGTCGGATGCGTGTCGCATTACCGCCTTGAGGTTCCTGTCCTTCGGATCGTACGTTGTTGAAACTACGTCGAACGAAGCTTCAAGGAACGGCTCGGTACGCGTGTAGGAGTGTACACGTACTTGCGTCATGCCTTCGACGAGCACCTTTAGAAGGTTGTTGGGCAGCCGAAGAATCTGCAGGATTTTGGCTACAGTGCCGTACTCGTATACGTCGGCTGGTGAGGGATCTTCGACACTTGCTGTGCGTTGTGCCACAAGGATGACGTATTTGTCGCGCTCCAAGGACTCGGCAACTGCTTTCAGCGAGGACGACCGTCCAATCAGGACGGGAAAGATCATATGCGGGAAGATCACGATGTCGCGAAGCGGCAACACCGGCATTGACTCCGGGAAACCGTTTGTCGATGCCCCTTTTTCAGCAAGGGTAGATAGGACGTCGTCTGTTTTGTTCATAGCGGGCGAGTGACGAAAAGGGGGCTGCGAAATTACAACGGATCGGGAAACGTGGGGCGTCTGTGTTGGTTGACAAGGAATCCGTATCTTTGCAGCTTACAACAATTCGCAACATCCACAAACGAAAGATTCGCGCTTGAGGAGACCTTCGGTACCCTTTCAGCGGGTAGAACCGCAACGCAAGCAAAAGATTAACGACGAGATTACGGCGCCCGAGCTTCGGGTTGTCGACTCGCGTGGCACACCGCTTGGCATTCTTAGCAAGAAGGAAGCGTTACGTGTGGCGCAGGAGCAGAATCTCGATCTTGTGGAGATTGCACCGCAGGCGTCACCACCGGTTGCGAAGATCATTGACTACGGAAAGTTCAGCTACGAACAGCAGAAGCGCGAGAAGACGCAGAAGAAGGCGCAAAAGCATTCGGAGTTGAAGGAGATTCGCTTCAAGGCGGGCACAGACACGCATGACTTTGAGTTCAAGACAAGGCACGCGCGCGAGTTCTTGATTGAAGGTCACAAAGTCAAAGCGACGGTCATGTTCCGCGGGCGTGAAATCATGCACCAAGAGATTGGCCAAAAGATGTTGCAGCGGTTTATGGATGCCTTAGCTGACGTAAGTAAGGTGGACCAAGCGATGAAGCAGGAAGGCCGATTCCTTTCGCTGACGTTGGCACCGAGTGTTACGAAGGCGGCCCCAAAGAAGAAGAAAGAAGAGCCCAAGGCCGACGAAGCGTCTGCGCCGCAGGCAGAATAACGACAACCAATTTTTTTCACCGTATTCCTGGAGTTCATCAATGCCAAAGATGAAGGTCGTATCCGGAGCCAAGAAGCGCTTCCGCGTTACGGCATCTGGTGAGTTGAAGCGGAAGCGAGCCTACCGCCGACATATCCTCACCAGCAAGAATCGCAAACGCAAGCGCCTGCTTCGCCGCAGTGCTCTTGTTGATGCGTCGAACCTCAACCTAACGCTGCGCGCCTTAGCAATGCGCTAAGACGGCTGCAGTCGAAGGCCAAACCTCGTTCCCACGCATTCAGGGAAAGCCGTTCTCCTGATGCGCTGATGGCAACGATTGTTGTTTCACCGGACTGACATAGTCGGTCCACATTTGAAAGGAAGTTTCATGCCACGTAGCGTGAACAAAGTAGCGGCCCACAACCGGAAGAAGAAGTACTTCAAACTGGCGAAGGGCTATTGGGGCGCTCGTTCCAAAGTATGGACGATTGCCAAGCACCACGTCGAAAAGGGTCTGCAGTATGCATACCGCGATCGGCGCGTCAAGAAGCGTACCTTCCGCTCGCTGTGGATTGTTCGCATCAATGCCGCCGCACGATTGAATGGCACAACGTACTCGCGCCTGATGCACGGCCTAAAGAACAACAACATCTCGATTAACCGCAAGATTTTGGCTGACCTAGCCATGAATCAGCCAGAGGTGTTTGCTGCGATTGCCCAACAGGCAAGGTAGGCCGTATACCGAATCGACATTACCAACGGCTCGAGACGATACTGGTCTCGGGCCGTTTTTTTTACTTCGTGTGGTCGTTCCTGCTTGGTCATGTTACGACCCTCTCGGATGTTTGTACCCGAATCGATTGCACACATCATGCTCCAAAAAATCTCCGACCTTCAATCCATCATCGAAGCCGACTTGGCTGCGATTGTCGATGCCGCATCTTTGGAGGCGTTTCGTCTTAAACACCTCGTAAAGAAGGGAACGCTCCAGGGACTTATCGACGACCTGCGTTCGGTTCCAAAAGAAGACAAACCCACGATCGGTAAAGCGTTGAACGCATTGCGTTCCTTTGTTGAAGAACGTTATACGACGATCGAGCAATCATTGGAACCAAGAACATTAGCTCCGTCAATCGACGTTACGTTGCCCGGTCGCCGCCCACCCGTTGGTGCCATTCATCCTATCCATGCGATGATCGATAGGACAATTGAGATTTTTTCTTCGATGGGCTTCGATGTAGCCGAAGGCTTCGAAATCGAGGATGATGAGCACAACTTTGGTAAACTCAACTTTGCTCCCGACCACCCAGCCCGCGACATGCAAGACACGTTCTTCATCAAGTCTGGTGTGCGCTCTGACGTGCTGCTACGCACTCATACATCAAGTGTACAGGTACGAGTAATGGAGGCCATGAAGCCGCCGATACGCTGCATAATGCCTGGGAAGGTCTATCGTAACGAGGCCGTGAGCGCTCGTTCGCTTGCAGAGTTTCACCAGATTGAAGGTCTCGCAATCGATAAACACCTTAGTGTGGCTGATCTTAAAGCTACCATCATGGAGTTTGCTCGTAAGATGTATGACGCTACTGCCGAATTCCGATTCCGTACGTCATATTTCCCCTTTACCGAGCCAAGCATGGAAGTCGATATGTCCTGCTTCTTGTGCAGCGGTAAGGGCTGTCGAATCTGTAAACATTCGGGATGGCTCGAAATCTGTGGTG
Source organism: Candidatus Kapaibacterium sp. (assembly GCA_022842685.1). Classification (GTDB taxonomy): domain Bacteria; phylum Bacteroidota; class Ignavibacteria; order Kapaibacteriales; family Kapaibacteriaceae; genus JALHPC01. The sequence goes on along the minus strand of JALHPC010000017.1, from coordinate 2,900 downwards.
CCGGTATGGTACACCCCAATGTTCTCGCGGCGTGTGGTATCGACCCCGAAGAGTACTCCGGCTTTGCGTTTGGCTTTGGTGTCGAACGCGTAGTTATGCTTCTAACGGGTATCGATGATATCCGTCTGCTGTACGAGAACGATATCCGCGTATTGCGCCAGTTTCGCTCATGACCGTCCTTGAAGCATCGTCTGTACGTAAGTCGTACCCACATGCAGGTACGGTTGTCCGCGACGTGTCTTTTGCCGTCAGCCGCGGCGAATGCGTAGCCCTAGTTGGCCCGTCAGGAGCTGGCAAGAGCACACTTCTTCACTGCCTCGCCACCCTCGATCAACCCGACGCCGGCTCAGTTCTCTTATCAACGGAAGGGGGCACCGTAGACCTTGCGGCACTCAGCGGTGTGCAATTGGCTCGAGTACGAGCGAAGCACCTTGGCATGATCTACCAGTTCCACCATCTACTGCCTGAATTTACAGCACTGGAAAATGTCATGGTTCCCGCGTTGATTCTTGGCTCGTCTACGCGCGAGGCCACCGACCGTGCCCGCTATCTTCTGCAGCGTGTGAATCTTGCCAAGCGCGAACAACACTATCCCACACAACTTTCAGGTGGTGAGCAACAGCGAGTGGCAATCGCTCGTGCACTGGCGAATACTCCTTCGGTATTGTTTGCCGACGAGCCCACTGGTAATCTCGACAGCGCAAACGCGAGCGCTATCGCCGACCTGTTCTTTGAAGTTCAAGCCGAGTTTGGACTGTCGTGCATTATTGCCACGCATAGTGCCGAGTTGGCCACGCGCTGCAATCGTACGCTACTGATGCGCGATGGTGCTATCGTTACCGCTTGAGGCACTGTAAGGTAATGCCACGTTCTATATCGACGCTGTTGATTGCTTATGGCTTGTTTCTTGCCCTGTGCGGTGCAATCGGCTTTGTTCTAACGAGAGAAACGAGTACGTCCTCGCTGTTGAACGGTGGCGTCTTCGGTAGTCTTATGGCAGTGCTAGGCGTGCTTGGTCGCAGTGGACGTCTTTGGACGTTCCCCGCGGCGTTGTCTGCAACAGCCATATTTACACTCACGTTCTTATGGCGAGGTCTGTTGCAAGCTCATATTGCCATTGCCGATGATCCAAGTCGCTGGCCAGTTGTTGCGTTACTCATGCTAATGGAATGTGCCAGCGCGATTGTGTTGATATCGATGATCCGTTCGTATCGCCATTAACAAGTAAGTGGGCTCGCTATGGCTTGGGTACACCAAATAGGTCGAATTCGGCGGCATCTTCAATAACAACGTCGACGAATGCTCCTATGTTCAACGTGGCTTCACTGCGAATCCACACGTCGTTGTCAACTTCTGGCGCATCGGCTTCGGTGCGTCCGCGATATTCCCCGCTCACGGACTCCTCGACGAGTACACGCTGGATTGATCCTACCTTCGCAAGGTTCTTCTCTTGCGAGATTCCACGTTGAAGATCCATGACGACGGTCCGTCGACGTTCCTTTTCCTCGGCAGCAATTGGGTCACCTAAAATTGCCGCATACGTGTTGTCTTCCTGTGAATACGTAAACACGCCAACTCGATCCAGTCTCTGCTTGTCAAGAAACTCGCAGAGCTCATCAAAGTCCGCCTCAGTTTCGCTTGGATATCCAACGATAAACGTGCTTCTCAAGACGATATCGGGTACGTGTTGACGTATTGTGTCCAGCAGTTCCTCTGTCGTGCGACGAGTGATTCCTCGCCGCATGCTCTTGAGCACATTCGTCGAAGCGTGTTGCATGGGCATGTCCAGATACGTGCAGATGTTCGAGCGCTCTCGAATCAAGGGAAGTATGTCGAGCGGAAACTTCGCAGGGTAAGCATACATGCATCGAATCCACTCTGCTCCAGAATCATCCGACAGTGCTCTCAATAGATCCGCCAACGCCTTCCGGTTATACAGGTCGGTACCATAGTCGGTAAGGTCCTGCGCCACGAGCACGAGTTCGCGCACACCTTGGCTAACAAGCAATTGTGCCTGTCGAACGATATCTTCGATGGGAGTGCTGCGGTGCCCTCCACGCATGAGCGGAATAGCACAGAACGAGCATGGCCTGTCGCATCCCTCGGATATCTTCATGTAGGCCATGTGTCGCGGCGTACTCGTAATGCGTTCGCCTAGAAGCGAATACTTGAGGTTGGGACTCAGCGCCTTGAGGATTGCCTCATACTGCTCCGTGCCAAAAAAATGGTCTACCTCAGGAATCTCGGCTCGGAGTTCGTCGCCATATCGCTCGCTAAGGCATCCAGCAACTACCAGTGTGTCGATTCCACCCGATTGTTTCAACCGCGCTGCCTCGAGGATGGTGTTGACACTTTCCTCCTTCGCAGCATCGATAAAGCCGCAGGTGTTGATGATTACCGTGTCGGCGTCATCGACGCTTCCCGCTAGCTCAAACGAGTTTGCCGCAAGGTGGCCCGCAAGCGTCTCACTGTCAACAGTGTTCTTACTACAGCCAAGCGTAACGATATGAACCCGACGCGTTGATTCCATTTGCTCAGTCATCTAGATCCTTCCAAATTTTTCAGCCATGCGCCGCGACACAGGCGTTGGCACAAACTCCGATACATCCTGTCCATATCGGCCCAGTTCACGAACAATACTCGAGTTCAGATAGGTGTATCGCTCGTGTGGTAGTAAGAACACCGTGTCGATGCCCGACTCGATCTTCTTATTCATCAAAGCAATCTGGAACTCATACTCAAAGTCTGTCACGGCACGCAAGCCACGCACAATTACATGAACACCATTGTTCCGAGCCAAATCAACAATCAAACCGTCGTGCACTACAACAGCTACGTTCGATAGATGCACAAGCGACTCCTGAGCCATAGACTGGCGCTCGTCAACCGTAAACAGTGGC
>JALHPC010000016.1 GCA_022842685.1 Candidatus Kapaibacterium sp. | reverse complement strand
TCCGATCTAATCTTACACTTCTTCGCACGATGCCATCCCTTCGAATCATGGGCGTTCTCCTAGTAGCTTACACGCCCATTATCTATGTCGTCATCTTCATGTCCGGAGTGTTTGACCAACGCTATGGCATGTTTATGTTCGCTTTTCTCTTTGCAATGTCGGCTATACTTCGCGACAATCTACCGTCGCTGCGCCAGCGCGTCAACACTACTCACGTTCCCAGAACATCGCCCTCCCTTGCATGAGTACGCAATCAACCGAACGGAATATTCTCGCATCCCAACGCTATAGAGTGTTCTTCTGGGCCGTTATGGCCATCGCCGTACTGTACTCTGCACGTCTCGCTCAACTTCAGATTGTTCAAGGGGCAAGGTTTAGGCTGAAGGCCGAAGCGCAGGCAATCAAACAAGTGAAGATTGAGCCCTTTCGCGGCAACATCATCGACAGGAATGGACGCTATATCGTGCAGAACGCACCCGGCTTCTCAGTGTCGATCGTGCCCTATGAGTTTACCCCCGAGGCCTGCCAACTACTGGCCGAAATTCTGGGCGTGGATTCGAGTGCCATCATGGAAGACGTAATGAAGGCCGCACGATATAATAAATTCGCTGCCGCAAAGATTGCAGTAGGCAAGGACATCGGATACGACGCTATCGGACAAATCGAAGAACTTCGAGATGACCTGCCAGGCGTCGACGTCGTGATCGATCCTAAACGGCTCTATGCACTCGATGGAAATGCTGCCCACCTGCTTGGATATACCCGCGAAGTAAGCGAGTGGCACTTGCGAACGCTCGGCAACTACTATGATCCTGGTGATATTACAGGCGAAACGGGACTCGAAAAGGCGTATGAAACACAAATTCGTGGACAAAAGGGCTATTCGTTCGTTGCGGTGAACAAGAATGGTCAACGCGTGGCACGCTTCAATGATGGTATGAGCGACGTTCCAGCACGCGAAGGCTTCGACCTTTATCTTGGACTCGACGCCTCGCTTCAAGAACTCGGCGAAAAACTCCTCGATGGTCAGCGAGGCGGCATCGTGGGAATCGACCCTCGTAATGGTGAAATGCTGATGTTCGTGTCTAAGCCAGATTTTGATCTTCGGAACTTCACTGGCAGAACGTCCCGTGCATATTACAATCAGGTTTACAGTAACCCAGAGAAACCGCTGATCAATCGTGCTTCGACGCCAATCTATCCACCTGGATCAACATGGAAGATGCTAATGGCATTGGCGGGACTCGAAACCGGAATAATTACCAGAACAAGCACGTTTTATTGCACTGGTGCCTATCATTACGGTAACCGAAGCTGCAAGTGCCATGGTGCTCACGGGGCCATAGCCGTTGAGCATGCCCTTCGAGTGTCGTGCAATAGCTATTTCAATCAACTTGGCCTCAAACTTGGCATCGACCAATTCCATGAGTATGGAACGATGTTTGGATTCGGTCAAAAAACCAATGCCGATGTCACCGAAGAAGAGCGCGGTATTCTTGCGTCACGCGCTTTTATGGATCGACGGTATGGTAAAAAGGGATGGAATCAGTATCGGATGGTCAACCTTGGTATAGGGCAGGGCGAGATTGGCGTAACGCCATTACAGATGGCGGTCTACACGGCTGCCCTGGCAAATGGCGGTGTTATCCACCAACCTCATGCCGTGCGTGAAATCTACAACAATGTAACCAAGCGTCGTGAGCGCCTACAGCACTATTCGCGAAGAGTACCAATAAGGCCAGAGTACTTCGAGATTATTCGCAATGGCATGAAGATGGTGGTTGAGTCTGGCACTGCCGTTGGCGCCAAGGTTCCTAACGTGAGCGTTGCCGGGAAAACGGGCACAGCTGAAAATCCGCACGGTCGCGACCACTCATGGTTTGTGTGTTTTGCCCCAGCAGACTCGCCCACCATAGCCTTATGCGTTATGGTAGAGAATGCAGGTTTCGGTTCGCAGGCTGCCGCTCCTATTGCTCAAAAACTCCTCGATCTTAAGTTTAATGGCACTTGGCCTGCCACGGTTCCACGCGATACTTCGTGGATGAGCGCGCCATCCCGTCAACAACCAGATGCTCCTTCGACCTCTGATCCTGTTGGACCCTTTATGCTTCCGACTAAGCCGAAGCCCGTTGCTCGCCCATCGGCGCCAATTGCGGCTCGGCCATGATCCGCTCGAAGGGTGCAAGTCTACTGGTCGGACTCTTGTCAGCATTGTGCCTTATCGCTTGTTCGGAGTCAGAAAGCGATAGTACGACACTCACGGTATGGCATTTTTGGTCAGAACCGCACCAGGCTACTGCGATGCAAGCTCTAGCGAAGGACTTCGAAGCTCGCAACCCTGGCGTGCACGTTGAGCTTGTTCCCCTGCAATGGTCGGATGGCAAGGCGAAACTGCAAATGGCGTTGTCGACGGCAGAACGTCCAGACGTTGTTCACGTTGGCCTAGACTGGTTTAGCGAGTTTGCTCGATATGATGTCTTTGAACCCAGCACCTCGGAATTGAGTGTAACGTGGCGCGAAGCGATCTCGTATGCCGACAGCGCACGAGCCACTCCGTGGACTATGAACTGCCGTGCGTTACTCGTACGCCACGGCGGTACGTCGCGTCGTGTTGGCCTATGTACTTCTGATCCCCACAACGTATTAAAGCGAACACTTCCGCTTCTGTGGCGTCAATCTTCCACGACATTCTGCCGAAGTACTCCTATTCACGAAACCATGGACGATGCATGCGTTGATGCGCTCGACGAACTCCGCCGGACCGTGCAGCGTGGTAACCCGTTAGGTCGATCTCGCGATCTCGACGACATGTTCATTCGTGGTCAGATCGACACCGTCATCTCTGGAATGTGGATGATCGATCGGGTACTTCCATTAAGCGATTCAGTCACAGTTATTCCTGTGCGTTCTCTGATCAATGCCGACGTATTGGCCGTGCCGCGCAAGAGGAACACAATGTTGGCTCATGCCTTTGTTGCATTCGTCACACAGCACAATCAAATGGTATCCTTCTGCCAAGCTGTTCCCGAAGCGGGCTTCCCTATCGCCGATTCAACGGCAGCAGCTGTCGTCGCAACTGTTGTCCATCCCCGTGCGAGGGCACTTTTCCAAGGATTTCGTGAAACGCTGTTGTCGTCGATCCCCATGCCAACTTCTCCACAGACGTTAGCCATTGAGTCCGAGCTCGAAGAGCTTGTTGATCGGTGTCTAAACGCGACGTCGCGTGCCGACGTTCGTTCTCTCGTAGAAGCATCACGGCTCCGAGTCGCTACCCTCGAGTAGTCGTTTCGTCGCCTCCTGCCGATAGGCAAACATCTTGGCTATCTCACGTTTCACCAGCAAGGCATCGGCAATCTTGCCCAGCCACCCAAAGGGTAGCCGATATTCTACCACGTCAGTGAGCTCGGTGCCCCCTTCCACTTCACGAAAGTAGCGGTGCTGCCGCCACGTGTGAAAGGGGCCACTGATTTGGACATCGGTTATGCTGTGGGGCGGGTCGTACTGCGTGATCCGCACGTGCCAGCGCATTCGAACAAGGCCAAACTGCGTAACTACGAGTTTGGCTTCGTAGCCAAGGCCCGGCGTACCAACGCTTTCGATAGCGACCTTAATACCCTTTGGTGTAATTCGAATGAGGTTATTGGTGTCGTCGTGAAAATGGAAGACCCGCTCTATTGGCGCGTTAATGATGACGGATCGTTGGTAACGGCGGATACCTTGTTCCACTTCGCTGCCATCCGCAGTATCGATGGCTCCGACGTTACGGATGTGATGTTGTGTAGTGGAATCCATGCGATATCGGTTGATTCGTGATTGCCAATCAGAACAGTTGTCGGCGTGCGAAAGGCAAAACGCACATCGTAGTGTAGGTGTTCCCCATCGCTGCCTCTGGCCGGTATGGGATGTATATCCAAGTCGAAGATGCCATCAACAGCGAGATCGAGAGCATCGACGCCTGTTTCCTCGAGCACTTCTTGTCGTGCGACGTCAATAACAACCGGATTGCCATCGGCATGACCACCCGGCTGCATCCACTTACGGAGTTTAGCGTGGTGCAGAAGTAGAACCTGTGATGCAGTTGGGTCGACCACCCAGGCCGAGGCCGTGATGTGGCCACTGGGGTAGTCGCGGAAGAAACAGCGTTCGGTTGACGTGACAAATGCGATGAAGGCATCAACAACATGATGCTCACTTGGCCATCGACGTGCGTACTCAGATAACATCTCCAGTAGTGTTGTACGGTTGGTGTCTAGACTCATCATGGTAGCTTTGGATATGTCACGATACAAACTCACTCTAGAATACGAAGGAACCCGCTACAGTGGTTGGCAGGTTCAAAAGAATGCAACTACAGTTCAGGGGGCACTGCACAACGCTATCGCGAAGGCCATCGGGTCAATGAACTTTGACGTAGCTGGCTCGGGGCGCACTGACGCCGGCGTACACGCCCTTGGGCAAGTCGCACACCTCGAGGCCGACCTGCATGGTATGCCGACCACAGTGCTGCAATATCGCATCAACGATGCATTGCCTCATGATGTGAACGTCCTACGCATCGAAAAAGTCCACCAGCGGTTCCACGCACGCCACCATGCAATCGATCGAGGCTACCTATACCAAATCTCACAGCGACGTACCGCCTTTGGAAAGCGACATGTTTGGTGGGTAAAGGACGTGCTGGATGCCGAACGAATGGCTGAAGCCTGTGCAGTGTTCGAGGGCTTTCACGACTTTCGTTCGTTTACCAAGGACGACCCAGAGGCGAAGTCGACAACGGTTGAGCTTATTGAGTGTTCGTTGCATGTTGCCGACCCACTACTGCTGATACGCATTCGCGGCTCGCATTTCCTATGGAAGATGGTTCGTCAGATGGTAGGTTGTATCGTCGAGGCAGGGCGCGGCAATCTTACTGCCGAAGCCATTGCGGAACTCCTTCGAACGCAGTCGTCGTTTCCTGCACGAACAACGGCTCCCCCGTCCGGACTCTTTCTCGAGTACGTTCGGTACGAGGGCGACCCCGAGCCAGGGCCTGTGCAACCCACCATCCGCATGTAGTATGACGTTTACATCCTTCCATTCGACATTCCTTGTGGTTCTCCTGCTGGCATCGTCATGCAGTCATGGACAGGACACACATCAAAACCCTGCAACTGCCGGGAATCAAACAGCCATCGTGGTGTATAATCCCATTTCGAAGCGAGATACAACTATGGAAAAGGTTACGAAGACCGACGAACAGTGGCTTGATGAACTCTCATCCGAGGAGTTTCGAATCGCCCGCAAGAAGGGTACGGAGCGTGCGTTCACTGGTAAGTACTGGAATCATCACGACGACGGAACCTATACGTGCCGCTGCTGTGGCTCATACTTGTTCTCGTCGTCGACGAAGTACGAATCCGGTTCGGGCTGGCCAAGTTTCTACGATGTTGTTTCATCGAAGAACGTCCGACTTGAGTCTGACTTTGCACTGGGCGTCGAGCGCACGGAAGTTCTGTGCGCGCGCTGCGACGCCCATTTAGGACACGTGTTTGATGACGGCCCTCGACCGACTGGCCTTCGGTACTGCATCAACTCTGCCTCGATGAGCTTTGTGCCAAAGCAAGACGAGGCCCCTTAATCGGAGTGCGTTTGGGTTACTGTCTCGACCGATGCCGTACGTTGGCGCCAACGCGCCCATCGTTCTTGGTTGTCGACGAGGATGAAGTACATACAAGGGACGATAACGAGCGTTAGGAAGGTTGAGAAACCTAGGCCGAATACAATCGACCAAGCCAACGGCCCCCAAAATGCAACCGAATCGGAGCCAATGTGAATGCGTGGATCGAGCGTTGTCATGAGCGAGCCGAAGTCGATATTCAGGCCAATTGCAAGTGGTACAAGCGCTAGGATCGTCGACGCAGCGGTAAGCAATACGGGATTGAAACGGGTTACGCCACCTTCGATAATGGCGTCCTTTAAGGCGTAGCCTTCCTTCTTGAGAACGTCGGTAAAGTCGACGAGTACGATACCATTGCGGACAACGATGCCACCGAGGGCCACGATACCAACGCCGGTGATAACGATGGAGAAGTCCATCTGGAAGAGGACAAAGCCGAGCAGAACGCCGATGACACTGAAGAGTACAGTGGTCATAATCAGGACGGGCTTAGCAATCGAGTTGAACTGCGTTACCATAATCATGAGAATGATGAGCGCTGCGATTCCAAATGCAGATCCAAGGAAGCTTGCAGTTTCTTCTTGTTCTTCTTGGGCACCAGTAAGTCGAATGTCGTAGCCACTGGGCACGTCGATGCGGGCTATTGCGCGCTCTATCTGTTGATTGATTGCCGTCGCATTATATCCCTGTTCCTTAAGCACATTCGACGAGAGAGTTACAACACGTCGCTGGTTCTTTCTGTTGATTCCCGAGAAGTTCGAGTTGTAGTCCACGGTGGCAATTGCCGAGATAGGCACCTGACGGAACTGTCCTGTACTCATCTCGCGGAACGTAATCGGGAGGTTCATGATTGCCTCAACGTTGTACCTCATCGACGGCTCGACGCGAATCATCACAGGATACTCATCCTCGCCAACCCGCAGTTTTGTGGCTTCGGCCCCGTAAATCGCATTTCGTAATGCCATACCGACGGTAACCGAGGATATGCCCTCTGCGGTGGCTTTCTCGCGGTCGATGTTTACCGATATCTCGGGCTTGTTGCGCTCAAGGTCGGACTTTAGTCGCTCGATACCTTGGATTTGCAGTGAGTCTACAATCAGTGCACGAACGCGAGCTGAGAGATCCACAAGTGTCTCGAAGTCATCACCACTGATCTCAATGTTTACGTCTTTTCCCGTTGGAGGACCGTTAGACTCTTGTTCTACGACGATCTCTGCCCCGGGAATGCCTCCAACCGCATCGCGAATTTTAGCAAGGTATGGTCTGGTGCTGACTCCTCCACGCTCGTTGTATTTCACGAAAGCAACCGAAACCTTACCCTTATTTGGAACAACGGTTCTATCAGGATTACTTGGGTCTCCAGCGCCAATGCCGACATTACTCACAATATTTGATACAAGCGGGTTGTTTTCGCCGAGCACGCCAAACACTCGACGCTCAACTTCGGTTGTGATAGAGTCTGTAACACTTGCATCCGTGCCAATCGGCATCTTAACGTACACGTAGGCGAAGTTGGGATCTGCCTGTGGAAAGAAGATTGGCGGCTTTCCGAACAGACCAGTGATGATAAACGTCGCTACGAGTAAGGCAACCATGCCCGCCAGAACTAGGTATGGGCGAGCTCCTCGCAATGCCCATTGTAGCGTACTGCGGTAGACATTCATCATCCATGGCAATGTACGTTCTTGGAAGGGTTCTATCAACCGAGGTGTAATAACGTAACGGTTCAAGAGCCAGAAGCCCATTATCGACGTAGTTAACGTTGCTACCACGTAATTGCCAGAATTCAATCCAATCACCACACCAATTGCAATCACGAACGCAGTAATCACCAGTCGAATCACCAAAGCAGATCTACCCAGTGGTTTTGCTTTGCGGTCCATAAAGTCGACAGCAAACACGGGATTGATAATATAGGCCACGATGAGTGAAGCCGTAAGTGTTATGATAAGCACCGCTGGCAAGTACATCATAAACTCGCCAATGATGCCAGGCCAAAACAACAACGGGAAGAACGGGGCAAGCGTGGTGAGCGTGCCTGCAACAACCGGTGCAAAAACCTCGGCTGCCGCGTGTTTGGCCGCTGTGCGAACATCCATCCGTTCACGAACGTGTAGTCGATGGGTATTCTCGATCACCACGATTGCGTCGTCGACAATAATGCCAAGAGCAAGCAGAAAGGCAAACGTGGCAACCACATTTAGCGTAAAGTCCAGGCCGGGCATTATCATGAAGGCAAGGAACGACGACAACGGCGTAGCCAGACCGACAAACAAGGCGTTTTGCACTCCCATGAAGAACATCAGAATGATGGTCACGAGAATGAAGCCCAGGATGATACTGTTTACGAGATCGGCGATGTTCGTTCGCGTGGCCTCGGACGTATCGTTCGTTATAACGGCCGTAACGTTCTTTGGCAGTTTGTTTGCGCCGTACTCCTTCACGATGTCACGAATCTTGTCCGATGCGTCGATCAGATTCTCCCCTGCCTTCTTGAGAACAGAAAGCGTTACCACGGGCTTACCATCCAAACGTGCGTAGCTCTGACGCTCGACACTCGTCTCGACAACCATGGCGATGTCGCGTACATACACTGCATTACCGCGACCACCACGGACCACAATCGACTGAATCTGCTCGGCTGTTTTGAATTCACCACTTACCTGCACGCCTCGGCGTACACCGCCCTGCACGACATCGCCGCCGCTAATGTTGACGTTTTCGCTGCCGATGGCTCGCGAAATGTCATCAAACGAAACGCCCAATGCTTGCATCTTATAAGGGTCTACATCAACTCGGACCTCTTTGTCAAGTGCTCCAATGATGTCGACGCGTCGAATCTCCTTCAACGACTCAATGCGATCCTGCAGGTCATCGGCAAAGCGCTTCAAATTGTCGAGGCCAACGTCGCCGGCGATGTTAACAAACATGATCGGAAACTCCGAGAAGTCAATCTCGGCAACATCCGGTCCCTTCGTAAGGTTGGTCGGCAAGTCGGTCTTGGCACGGTCGACGGCGTCGCTAACACGTTGCTTCGCTACCGTCGGAGTAATATCGGTGGTAAACTCCACCATGACAATCGATGCATCTTGCAGCGATTGGCTCGTGACCTTCTTAACGTCTGCGATAGACTTAATTTGTTTCTCTATTTGTCGAGTAATGAGATTCTCGACGTCGGTGGGAGCCGTCCCCGCGTTAATCGTCGTGACCAGAATCGTTGGCACAACGATGTCTGGGAATTGCTCCTTGGGCAGACTAGAATACGTTAACAAGCCGATGATCGTAATCACCGCTGTCAGTACGTAAATCGTAACCCGATTGTCTACGGCCCATGCCGTGATGGCAAAACTGCGTTCGTGTTTCATGGCTTGTTCGCTTAGCGTCCTTCGTTGATTACCCGCACTCGTTGACCTTCGGCAACTTCTAGCGCGCCGCCCACAACAACCCTATCGCCTGGGGCAAGTCCAGATACCACCTGTACCTGGTCGCCAGATACGCGTCCAATCTCCACATCTCTCCGTGCAGCTGCTCCCTGCTCATTGACCACGTGGACGTAGGCCTTCTCTCCGTCTCGAACGATTCCTGCAAGGGGCACCGAAATGGTCTTCGGAATCGTTAGGTCGTTGATGCGAACGATGGCCGTCATATTTGGTCGAACCGACGACCCTACACGCGAAAGTGGAATCTCGACGCGTACGGTTCGGCTCACAGGATCGACAAGCTTACCGACGGTACTGATGCGAGTCCTGATTGTGTCAGCCGCATCGGGAACAATGATGGTAACTGGATCACCTGGCGTCACTTCAAGCACATGAACTTCGGCTAGGTCGACCGTGACACGCATATCGGCAGTGTTGACGATCGTGAGTACTGGCATGCCTGGTGCGACTGTTTCGCCAAGACGAGGACTGACGCCGTCCACGATACCTGCAACTGGCGCAACAACCTGATGTAGGGCAAGCTGTTCACGGAGCGAAGCCATTCGTTTTTCGAGCGACTCTTTTGATGACTTCGCCTGCAAGAACTGCATTTCCGATCCTGCCTTTGCTTCATAGATACGGCGCTGACGTTCGTACATCGTTATTGCCAACTCCAGTTGCGTTTCAACCTCTTCGATGGCACGTCGCGTCAGCTCCGAATCGATTTCAAGGAGCAGTGCCCCTTTCTGGACAAACTGTCCATTCACGACTGGGAGTTTGGTAACGATGCCTCCGGTACGCGGGGAAACAGAGATGGTCGTTCTGGACTGCACCGAACCTCTGATATCGATAATATGTTCGAACGGGGCTTCGTTTGCCGTAGCAATGGTTACAGGCACGGGGGCAGTCTCGGTCTGTGAAGATGCTGATGTACCTTCTAGGGCCTTGATTTTGGCGTCGATGGCGTCTCGCTGTGCGAGCAAGGTTTCAAGCGATTCGTTGCCACCACAGGCCGTTAGCGTTAATACGGTCGCAGCCAGAACGACGAAGGCATACACGGGTTTCCGTTGAGAGGATAGCATGAGGGTTAAATGGACGTTTGGTTGGTAGTTCGTTGTTGGGAATACGTCTGACAGTTAGCGGCGTTCGATAGAGCGGACAAAGAGCTGTGCAAGGGCTCCCATGGCTTCACTCACGGGCGGCATTTGCATGTCGGGGGGATACATACCGTTCATGATAACGACCATTGCACCTTTGAGGGCGACCATCATAAGTGGCACAACGCTCGCGACATTCATGGATGGATCGAAGGCGCCCTTGGCAATGCCGTCTTCGAGGATGGCGTGTACGATGGACATCGTCTCGAGATTGAGTTCACGGAACCGGTCGATGTCGGGCGACTGTGGGTGGTCGGGACCACACTGGCACATGTCGCGAACATTAACGGCTGTCATTATGCGATAGAATATCTGGTGCTCGGAGGAGTAAGCAAAGAAGACATCCACAGAACGAAGGACCTTGTTTTGAGGCGACAAACGACTGCGTGAAATCTCACGGAGCTTGCCATTGAGTTGCTCGAGGTGCTCGGTCATGATTGCCATGATGAGTTCGTTTTTACTCTTGAAGTACAGGTAGAGTGTACCCTTCGCCAACTCACTCTCGGTAGCAATGCGATCCATGGACGCCTGTTCGAGACCCACTTCAAGGAATACTCGCTTTGCAGCATCGATGATAGCTGATCGGCGCTGCTCGCGTTCCTTCTCTCTACGTTCAGCAACTCCCATGCGTTAATCCCTAGGAATCGATGTGAAGTACCGAGCGTCTAGGCCACCAATAGCGCGTTCAAGGTCGAATCGGGCTACGTGATAGTCGTGAAGTGCCTGCGTGGTATTCGTGCGAGCCTGAGCCAGAGCGAGGTCTGCATCGTTGATTTCTAGCAAACTGCCGGTACCCTCGCGATACCGTATTTGTGCAATCTCGCGCCCACGTTCGGCTTGACGCACAGTACGTTGAAGTCCTTCGTACCGAGCCTTAGCACTGCGCAGCAGGTTATGAAACGTTCGAACTTGTAAGCGCACACCGTCCTTCATCTGCGCTACTTGAACCCGCACGGTCTCGTAATCTGCTTGGCTTTGCTCGACCTTCGCCTTTGTACGCAGTCCATTGAAGAGGTTCATTTGGAATTGTAAACCCACTCCGGCACTCGAGGCCGAAAGCCAGTTGTTAAAGGTAGCAGATTGGCCCTGATTCATCCAGTTTCCAAATGCAGCGATCGTAGGATAGTAGTCACCCTCGTTTACCGTAATGAACTCGCGGCTAACCTGCATTTGCAAATCGGTTGCCTTGACATCGTAATTGTCAGCTAGGGCTTTCCGAATATTGTCATCCTCACTTCCTACTTCCTGCAAGTCGGTTGGAAACGAGCCAACGGGCTCTAGACTGTCGCTCATCGACACTCCCATATACGTTACCAGGGCACTCACTGCATTGTCGTAGCCAGCTTCGGCCTGCGTTACGATGGGCTTGATATTGTCGACGGCAACCTCGGCACGAATTGCATCAAACTCAGCCACCAGTCCTTCTCGAAAAAGTAGCTGTATATTCTCGAGGTTGCTTTGCCCGTTACCGAGTGTTGCCTTAGCGATTACTAGGAACTCCTTGGCAAGCAAAGCGCCGTAGAACCGCTTTCGTGTATCGGTAACAACGGTTGCTATTACCCCCCGAAGATTTGCTCTTGCAGCAGCGTTATACATTCGAGAAGCACCGATACCGGTAAACACTGCCGAGTTGAACAGAATCTGACTGGCCTGTACGCCAACGTTATACTGATTCTCGAGTCCAACCGTAACCGCATTTAGCCTGCCCGAGCTGGGGTCGCTGAAGTCTGGAATGAAGAACACGGGCAATTGGACATTTCGGGTGTACACTGCTGAAAGGTTCAATGTAGGCAGAGCATATCCTAGTGCTTCAGAAACTTGTGCTTCGGCTTTCTTGATACCCTGACGCGCAGCAGCTACCTGCTTGCTGTTAGCGATGGCAAGGGTCTCGGCTTCCTCGAGAGTAACTGGACGTACTGCAGCGTGAGTGCCGAATGTCGCAGCTATGGCGACGATGAACAATGCAAGAGATCGCATGTGGCGTTAATGACTGAATGATAGACAAGTAATGACTAGCGGTCACAAAACTACCATTCGTACATGACTTGACCAAACGTCACTATCCGACCTTCGGTTGCCTACCCTCCAGCGATGGCAACCGATGTGTCAGCACATCTCAAGTATGGGGCTTCGATTACACGTCGAAGATCGACGTTGGAATACATCCAAGGTCGGGAACCACGACGTCGGCGTGGATGCTATCGAACTCCCCAACGAGGATCGTCCGACAGCCAGCAGCGCGTCCGGCTTGCGCGTCAGATAGCGAGTCTCCGATGAACCACGACGACGGCAAGCTGATGTTAAGGGCGGCAGCGGCGTCAAGCAGCATGCCTGGCTGTGGCTTGCGACGTCGCGAGGACGCAGTGGCGAGGTCGGTGCAGCACTCGATGCGATCGAAACGAATCCCCTTCGTCTCAAAGGCAGCGCACAATGCTTCGTTCACGAGGTCGAGGTCCATCGTTGTCATGAGCCCCTTACCAACTCCCTGTTGATTGGAGATAATCACGAGCGGCCAGTTCCGGTGCTTGGCTAACGCTAACAGTGGAACAAGATCAAAGACTGGGACAAGCTGGTCTGGCGAGCGCACATAATCGTCAACGATTCTAACGTTGAGAATACCATCTCGATCGAGGAATAGTGCAGGAGTCATGGCTTCCATCCAGCAATCTCAAGTACTGATTGCAGCTGTTCGTCGATCGCATCCCACGACTTCGTCGACTCCATGAGACGTCGCGCCTCAAGAGCCATGGAGTCGCGTTGTTGGGGGTTGAGGAGTAGTGATGCTATATGATGAGCAAGCTCGTCATGGGTGGTGCCAACCTGAGCGTGCACACCATTCACCGCATCGATACCCTGCAAACCTGTGGGAGAAGTTACCACCGCACATCCAGTTGCCATCGCCTCGAGAACCTTGTTCTGAATTCCTGAGCCGCCACGATGGGGATGAGCAAACACCGCTCCGCGATGATACAAAGGTTCGAGAGATGCTGGAGCGTCAACATACTCAATACCTCTCGTTTGCATGTGTCGACGCAGCTCGGCCTTGGCAAAACTACCTGCAATTACAAGTGTCGCATCTGGGACGAGCGTACGAACACGCGGCCAAATTGAGCATACAAGGTCCATCGCCATTACGTGATTCGCTTCGACGTTGAGCTTGCCAGCAAAAAGAACCGTGCGAGACTCGCGATCGGGCCGAAAACGATATGCGTCAAGATCAACGCCATTCGATAACAGTGCGTAGTGCCCTTTGGGCTGCGCCTCTGTCATTGCGTCAATATCCGTCTGCGTCACGAACGTAGCCACATCGAAATCGGTCATGACGGCGGGCTCATAAGCGCGAAGTTGACGCACTTCAAAGGAGCGCACCAGTCGTTGCAGCTTCGACGATGTGGATTGCCTGGATCGCTGCTGATATAGCAACCGGCAATCCTCTGCTACCAGAATGCGGGGTACATCGCGTCGATGGCGGACGTATTCGGCGGTACGCATGAAAAAACTCACTACAGCCGCGGGCTGAGATGAGGCAATGACGGCGCTTGTAAGCTCTCGGAAGCTACGACGGTGATAGTAAGAGATTTCGATTGGCCAGCGCGTCCATATCGACGACGCTGAGCGCGCGGCCGACCACCATGGACCAATCGACGTCGCATGAACGTGAACCCCAAGATCTAGCATGGCTTGCATCTGGTCGGACGTAACAACGTCCCCGTGGTGGAACGTGACGAGGTGTACCGGAGCTCGCTTCGACAATAGTCGGAGCAAGTGGTATGCCTTCACTCGGTCACCACCAACAAGTGGCCATGGGAAGCGGGGACTAAGGAAGACGAGAGGCTTCAATACGCACCGCGACCACGAAGCACTGCATGAAACGTCTTGGCAACGATGTAGATATCAAGAAACAGCGACCAGTTATAAAGGTAATGTCGGTCGATCGACACCCGTTCGACGATGTTCGCGTCTGCTCGAATCGTAACCTGCCAAAGTCCCGTAAGTCCAGGCGGAATGCTCATGTAGTCTACGAGATACTCGCGAACAGGCACGTCGTTGAGTTCCTCTAGAATCATTGGTCGAATTCCGACAATCGACATATCACCGCGAATCACGTTCCACAATTGTGGCAACTCATCGAGGCTAAGACGCCGTAAAAAGACGCCCACTGCGGTAATCCGAGGGTCGTGTTTGAGTTTGCGGAAACGGTTAAACTCACTCCTAAGTTCGTCATTAGAATCAAGTAAAGCCTGCAGTCGCTCTTGTGCGCCTACGTGCATTGTTCGAAACTTCAGGATGGAGAAGGGGCGTCCATTTTTGCCAACGCGAGACTGCCTAAATAGAACTGGACCCGGAGACGTTAACTTGATGAGCGCTGCGATAACAAGACACATCGGAAGAGCTACCAAGCTAATGGGAACGATGAGTAACAGATCAAACAGTCTCTTTTTCAGTCGCAAGGCAGGCTGCCGTAGTCGGTACTCCACGTCGCCTTGGACCACGGGCTGCGCCCTCGTGTTGCTGATCCACATAACGCTGTGATGCACAGGTTCGCCAACGAACGACACAAGGCGGAGCTCGCTTGAGATATCGGCCAGCAGTTGTTGCAATTCTGATGCATTTAGCTTAGGCATAGCCACGATGGCGTGGCGGATGCCAAGGGCACCGCAGACTGTTGAGACGTATTCGATACCGGTGATAACTGGTACGTCGGAATGATAGCCAAACTCATCTGGAGTTGTCGACTTGGCGGGAACCACGATGAGTGCCGGACGTAGCCCCACATGCGCGTGACTGTGTAGTGAGTCAACAATGCTCTTTCCTACTTCGTGTTCTCCGATAACCACGACCGGTGTTCCATACCATGGTCGACGGCGAAGAGCACGACGCATACCTACGCGTGCAGCGTAAACCACGGGAAGTGCAACAATCCAGGACAGTATGATAATCGATCGTTCATACGGTGCCCCTTCTCGGGTGAAGAAGCTTGCGATAATGACGAGTCCGAAGGCAGCCGTTACCGTGTACACAATGGATCGAAGTTCTGTAATCGAACAGATGCCATATCCGGGATACATGCCTCGCCATGCCGAGAGAGTAACATGGGCACCAACGAGTAAAAGGGTCGGAACCAACCAGTCGGCCATTGTAAAAGGCGACGAAGCTGTTTGGATACGTGTACCAACAACAATGCCGACGGAAAGCATGACTGCTATGGCGTCGGCGAGAATGAGTGCAATGGAGGCCCTATACTTCGGCATGCGGTCGGCAGCCGATGCGCGTGCAGACGAAGCGTCCTGTACAATTGTCGAAATGTCCGTCAGTCTAGGTGGCTGCATGGCCCTCCTTCACCGTAAGTCCCTGATTCCTCAATGCTGTAACCGCAAAAATACAGGTTACGAACTGATTACATGGGATTGCGACGCCGGCGGAAGTGGTTTCGTGTTTGGTTCGGGAACTTTTTCTTCGATGAGGGTGAAGCGCTCGAAATGCTGCTCGACAACGTCCAGAAGGAAACGGCTCTGATCGCCTATGGCAGCCCCTTGCTCCCATGTTTGAATCGTAGCCAGGTATGTGATGAACAGGTACTGCTTCGCACGAGTACAGGCCACATAGAGTAATCGGCGCTCCTCTTCGAGAGCCGACGCAGAATCAACGGAACGAGCTGAAGGTAGACGACCATCGTTAACGCCAATCACGAACACTACCCGCCATTCTAGTCCCTTGGCCGAATGGATTGTACTAAGGGTGAGTACGTCGTCGTCGTCAGGAGATGCCTGAATCTCGTCGACAGTAGCATTGGGGGGGTCAAGGGCGATATCCGCTAGAAATGCGCTGGCACTGCCGTGTGAAGCGGCCATGCCAACCACAGCATCGATGTCTCGCCAACGTCGAGCAGCGTCTTCGTACCGCCGTTGAACAACAGGCCGATACCACTCGGCCAGGACACGTAGTCGCTCGCTGGCCGGTTCAATTCGTCGTGCTTCGTTTACAACGTCGATAAGTGCCTTGACTGCCTCGCGAAGAGCTTTCCGCGCTACTTCCGGTGCCCCTTGCCAACCATCATTAGTAGTGGAGATATGAGCTATGATAGCCGACGCGGTAGTGGAGCCGACACCTTCGATAAGCTGGAGGATGCGATTCCATGCAACGGTGTCGCGGGGGTTTACTGAGATACGCAACAAGGCAAGAAGATCCTTGACGTGTGCTGCTTCGGCGAATCGAAGGCCACCAACCTTGCGAAAGGGTATGGCGTTGCGTGAAAGATCTAGTTCGAGGTCGAACGACTGAAAGCTACTGCGGAATAACACAGCCATTTGTGCTAATGGAGTGCCCTGGTCGTGATATTCAAGTATCGACTGCACCAGGAATGCACTTTGCTGGGCATCATCGTTACACTGAACTACCATTGGAAGATCGCCATCAACGACGTCGCTAACGAGCTCTTTCGGAAACAGTTCAGTGGATGGCCGAACGACGTCGTTGCAAAAATCAAGGATGGGTTGCGTCGAGCGATAATTGCGCTCAAGCCGGATGATACGGCACTCGGAAAACGACTGTGGGAATGCGTGGATGTTGCGAACGTCGGCACCACGAAAGCCATAGATGCTCTGTGCATCGTCGCCAACAACCATGATGTTGCCATGAGGGGCTAGCGACGTTACAATGGCATGCTGTAGGGCATTCGTATCCTGATACTCGTCTACCATTACATGGCGATACGTCGATGTTAAGGACGAAGAAAGTGTGGGAGTGCGTAAGGCCTCGAGCAGGACGAGTAACAGATCGTCGTAATCGAGTAGGTTGTGACGACGCTTGTACGAGCGATACTGCTCAAGAACATCAACGATGACGTCAAGGTTAGCCAACTGCTGGGGATAATGCCGCTGGACGATGTCAGCAACGGGCTGCGCGCGATTGATAGAAGCGCTAAGGATGTTGTACAAGACACCCTTCTGCGGGAAACGGCCCGTGGCACGACGCTTAACGTTGGCATCGGATCGCACGATCTGCATAACATCTTCCGCGTCCGATGTGTCGAGTATCGTTAATGGGTCGGC
Organism: Candidatus Kapaibacterium sp.; assembly: GCA_022842685.1. Lineage (GTDB taxonomy): Bacteria > Bacteroidota > Ignavibacteria > Kapaibacteriales > Kapaibacteriaceae > JALHPC01. The sequence goes on along the minus strand of JALHPC010000016.1, from coordinate 41,216 downwards.
CCCAAATCCAAGTTGTCCCTTATGGCGCTGAATGACGTTCCACGCAAACGAATGAAACGTGCCTCCCGAGACAGCAGCGCAGCGTGGGTCGCCCAGTGCAGAAGCTCGCGTAATCATCTCTGCAGCGGCCTTACGTGTGAACGTCAACAGCAAAATCGAGCCCGCGGGAATGCCGTCGTCGACCAGTCGTGCCAACCGATAGATGAGTGTTCGCGTTTTACCGGTGCCTGCCCCAGCTAAGACGAGGGCCGGACCGTCGTCATGCAGAACAGCTTCGCGTTGCTCATCGTTCAGATCGGCAAGGTATCGCTCGACGAATCGCCCACTACATCGCGCCGGCATAGCAGCGTTAGATGACGACTCCTGCCGCCGAAGAATGAGCTTCTTCACACGTGCTTGGTCGTTAGAAAGTAATCAGCGCTGTCAGTCGCTGGGCTACCTGCTCGATGGTGGGAATAACTGCCTCCATCATACCCTTGTTGTATGGAATGGGCACGTCGGGAGGTGCAACACGTTCAACAGGTGCGTCGAGCCATTGGAAGGCCTCCTTGCCAACGATGGCGGCAATCTCGGCTCCAAAACCGGCTGTAATGGTGTCCTCATGTAGCACCATACAACGCCCTGTTCGCTGAACACTGGCAAGTACCAACGCCTTATCCCATGGAACAATGGTTCGAAGGTCTATAATCTCCACATCGCCGCCAATCGACTCAACAGCACTTTTCGCACGGTGAACCATTTCGCCCCATGTTACCACCGTAGCACGTGAACCAGGTTGAACAACGGTTCCAACGCCAAAGGGCACGGTATAGTCATCGCCGGGATATACTCCCCTTCCAGGTGCAGTATCTTGGATTGCTCTGTGCTCCAGGAAAAACGTCGGATCATGCTCTCGCAACGCAGTGCGCAACAGGCCAACAGCGTCTTGTGCATTGCTTGGCATAGCAACCCTCCAACCTATCGTGTGTGCAAATACTGCTTCGCCACTTACCGAATGCCACGGATCTCCCGTACGCTTGCTAAACCCAACAGGAATGCGGACAACCATTGGCGCAGCAAAATCGCCATTGGTTCTCCAGCGTAGCGTGCCGCAGTCATTCACCTGCTCCGTGGCAGGATCTAAATACTTTCGGAATTGAATCTCGGGCACCGGTACCAGCCCAGCCATGGCCATGCCAACAGCCCGCCCAATGATGCCCTCCTCACTTAACGACGTGTCGAACACGCGGTCCTTACCATGCTTTACTTGCAAGTCAACTGTGGCCCCATGAACGCCGCCCTTAACGCCGACATCTTCGCCAAACACCAACACTCTAGGGTTTGCCGATAGCTCATGATCTAACGTCCGTTTTACTGCTTCGATGAGGTTTACCCTAGGTCCCTCTTCTCGCTTCTCGCCCGTTGAAGGGGGCACCGCAACACTGTCGGCCATAAGGCCGCCATGATGTGGCTTCTTACCATCGTAGAAGGCATGCGGTAATGCGTCGGCAGGAACGGGCTCGGGCTGCGCCAGAGCAGCCGTACACGCAGATCGTACCTGGCCTTCGACATCCGCCACAAAAGCGTCCCAGCCCTTTGTATCAAGATACTTCTTGCGCAGGATGAATTCCTTCAGGCGCGCCACAGGGTCGCGACCAGCTTCGCTTTCACGCTCCTTAGGGGTTTTGTACGATTGATTGTCGGCACCAGAGTGACCGCAGATGCGCGGTACAATCACACGTAAGAGGGCTGGCCCTTTGCCTGAGCGGACATGATCGACGGTTTTCGAAATCAGACGGTCGGCCTCATCTGGGTTCGTGCCATCACATTCCACGATTCGCAGACCGCCAAAGGCAGCAAGGTTGGCAGCGATGTTCCCGCCAGGCGTTTGAAACACCCCAGGTACCGAGATGCCATAACCATTGTCTTCGATAAAGAAGATCATTGGCAGTTTCTGCGTCGTTGCAATGTTTAGCGCAGCCCAAAAACCGTTCGTAGCCGTAGAGCCATCACCCCCTAAAGCAACGGCAATAGCTCCGCTCCACGCCTGTTCCTGCAGTACACCAGCTCGATACGTGATGGCTTGCGCCCACCCCACACATGGAGTGTATTGCGCACCTACATCGCCAGACGCAGGAAGTACTGTGACTCCCTGCCGGTTAGGAAGGTGGTGAACAACGCCAATATCACGGCCACCGTTGCGGCTACCAGCAAGTGCTAACGGTCCAGCAAAGCCCTCCTCGAACGTCATTCCGGCCGCAAGAACAAACGGGCGAGACCGATAATACACGGTTGCCGCATCGTGTCCTTGCCGTAGGTAGTTGGCAAGAATGACTTGGGCGAGTTCGTGACCCTTGGCCGAAAACTGATATGTGACCTTGCCTGAAGGAGCCAATTCCGACTCTTCAATAATGTCCATCGATCTTGATGCAAGCACAGTTCGTGCAACGTCCAACCACTCAGATTTCGTCATGCGTCCTTCCAAAAACAAACGTTCGTATCTGCTGAATCATACAAAACTACGAAAGGCAGAACCGCCACTCGGCAACAGGTTTCGAGAGTCTGGCATTCCGTAGATTTGTAGTTCTGCACACCATAACACCAACAGCGTCTATGTTTCGCTTTGCTTCTACTCTCGTTGCCTTCCTCGTCTTGCCACTCGTGGCACTGGCACAGGCTCCTCCGTTTCTACCGCGCCAGTGCGAGGCCGATGCCGTTCGCGCAGCACGCCAGGGTATGCCCGATGCACAGGTCATCGCTATCTCGACAATTGCACTATCGCTGCCAGTTGGGCCGATCAGTCTCTCAATCGGATTTAGCACGACGGATGGTCGAAGCGGTTTGTGGGCCTATAGTCTGTACTCGCCGTCGCAAGACACGTCGACAATCGTGCCAATGACGCGCCTACTGTCCTGCTCGGATGTGACGTCACTTGTTCCTGGGGGGCTCGACGGCGGTGAGTTCGAACTGGAGTCCGTTGTGCCGATTCCCGCAAACTATCTGCAGGGCCAAGCCCTTATCACAGCACTTGAAACGAACTCTACGTATAGGGCCTACCGTCAGACCTTCCCAGACTCAATCCCTCGGATCGTTAGCCTATCGACGTCACCCGATGAATTCGGACCGTACCCTGCAGGCACTCCCTTCTGGGCACTCTTCTTCGTTGGCGAAACCACCCCCGAAAACATGACGTGTTTTGTCCATGCCACTGACGGCGTTGTCGAGTGCCTCGCTGCTCCCGACAATGTCAACGATGACAAGATCCATTCGGCAGCTCCTCGCGTTACGGTGGCACCTAATCCAACGTCGGATGCTGCTATGATTTCCATACCCGATGCCTGTTTAGGACAGCGCGTCGATGTGGTTGTAATCGACGCTACCGGCCGCCACGTTTCTTCCTTTAGCACAATTGCCTCGGTTCCTGCCTTGCTGCTACCAACACAACAACTCGCCAGCGGAGCATATACGGTGTCTCTCTCGAGCCGCAATGGCATGGCACGTACCATCCTCTCCGTCATTCGATAACACTCTTACACGCAGTTTTAACCATGTATCCTCACGTCCGCTCCTCCGACCCCGACCTGTACGCCGCCCTGCAAGGTGAATTCGAACGCCAACGCGACAAAATCGAACTGATCGCCAGCGAGAATTTCACATCTCTTGCCGTAATGGAGGCCCAAGGTAGCATCCTCACAAACAAGTATGCCGAGGGCTATCCGGGTAAGCGCTACTATGGCGGTTGCGAGTGGGTTGATGTTGCTGAGAACATAGCTATCGACAGACTCAAAGAACTCTTCGGCGCCGAGTATGCCAACGTCCAGCCTCATTCCGGCTCGGGCGCAAACATGGCCGTGTACTTTACCTACCTTAAGCCCGGAGATACTGTTCTTGGTATGGACCTCTCACACGGAGGCCATCTTACTCATGGGTCACCGGTGAACTTTTCAGGCATCTTCTACAACTTCGTTGGCTATGGCCTGAACAAGGAGACGGGACGCATCGATTACAACGTGGTGGAAGACCTTGCCAAGCAACACAAGCCCAAAATGATTACCGTGGGTGCAAGTGCCTATTCCCGCGAAATCGACTTTGCAGCGTTCCGACAAATCGCCGACAAGGTGGGGGCATTTTTGCTTGCCGACATTGCCCACCCCGCAGGGCTTATCGCCAAAGGGCGTTTGCAAAGCCCCGTTCCATATTGCGATGTGGTGACGAGTACCACGCACAAGACTCTGCGCGGTCCACGTGGCGGTTTGATTGTAATGGGCAAGAACTACGAGAACCCATTTGGTAAGGTGGCGCCGAAGTCCGGACGTGTGAAGCTCATGGGCGAATTGCTCGACAGCATGGTGATGCCTGGCATTCAGGGTGGTCCACTCATGCATGTGATTGCTGCTAAAGCGGTGGCCTTTGGCGAATGCCTTACCGATGCCTTCGACGAGTATACGAAGCAGGTCATTCGCAATGCACAAGCCATGGCCGACGAAATGATGAAGATGGATTATCAGGTTGTAAGCGGCGGGACCGACAACCACCTGATGCTTATCGACCTGCGCAATAAGAACGTTACCGGCAAACAAGCCGAGATTGCCCTCGATGCCTCGGGTATTACCTGCAATAAGAACGCCGTACCCTACGACACGCAGCCGCCACTGGTAACAAGCGGTATACGACTGGGGGCCGCGGCCATGACGTCGCGTGGCATGGTGGAAGACGACATGCGCCACATGGCCCGACTGATAGACCGAGTGGTAACCAACCACGGCAATGCCGACGTGTACGAAGCGGTAAAGGAGGACGTCAAGCACTTCTGTCGCCGTTTCACGCTGTACCCAACGCTGAACGCATCGGTTGATGAAGTGGGCAAACGTATCGGCGAAACCGTCGACGACGCCATCGAAAGCGTCGAGCGCGTTGTTGATAGCGTTGTCGATGAGGTTAAGGGGATGTTTAAGAAGTCGTAGTACGTTTCAGGCTTCGTTACTGAAACACTCCCCAATTTGAGACCATGTAGTCGAAGTACAATTCCACGAAGCGCCAGACGATTTGCGCTGAAGTGGTCTAGACCCTATCCACCAAATACTACGCCCGTCATCGTTAGCGAACCGCCTACGGCTTTGTCGTTAAAAAATCGGATAGTGTCGCCAGAATGTGTTGCGCCAAGCGTAGCAAGTAATGGCCAATAATGGTCGTGCGTAGGTATGGCCAGCATTGCCGCCTTGGATAATGCGCGGTAGTTGATTAATGCCTTGTGGTCCTGCTTGCTAATCTTGTCCTTGAAGAGCGTATTCATATCGTGGGCCCAGTCAAAACCGAATTCAGGGTCCTGCAGTCTATCCCACGCTACCATCCGCAGATTGTGCACCATATTGCCGCTGCCAATAATAAGCACCCTTCGCTTGCGCAATGTTGCTAGCGCTTGGCCTAACTCATAGTGCTGCTGTTCCGTGTTCTTCAAATCGAGACTCACCTGAAGTACAGGTATATTGGCCTTGGGATACATCCAGCGAATAACCGACCATGTGCCGTGGTCGAGCCCCCACTCATGATCTAATTGAATCGGTAGAGTCGATGCCCCTTTTACTATGTCACGAGCCAAGCGAGGACTGCCTGGCGCCGGATATTGCACTGCGGATAGCTGGGGCGGAAATCCCGAAAAATCATGAATCGTGCGCGGCTTCTCCATTGCCGTCACCCACGTTCCCCTCGTTAGCCAATGCGCTGATACAACCACAACTGCTTCGGGCACAGGCATAGACTTCGCCAGGCCAGCCCACGTGCGGCTAAAGGGGTTGTCCTCGATCCCGTTCATTGGCGAACCATGCCCAGCAAATACAACAGGCATTTCCTTGCTATCAACAGGGATAGCGTTCGCCAATGCTTCCAGATGTTGTAATCCCAGTGTTCCCATTGCGAGCGTTCTCAAAAAGGTTTTCCGATTCATTGCTGATCTGTCTAACGAATCGGGTTGGGATTTACCGTAACAGTGCGCCAATCCGATGGCTTCTCTTGTTCTACAGCACAACGCACGCCCGCTAAGAACCCAATCATGGCCGCATTGTCTATGCTATACTGCAAGCTTGGAATGGCGATGCGAATACTCCGCCGTTGACATTCCTCAGTAAGCCGTCGTCGTAGTTCGCTGTTTGCCGAAACGCCACCCGAAATGGTAACGGATAAAGCACCGATTTCTTCAACGGCACGCATAGTTCGATCTATCAACACATCAACGATTGCAGTTTGTACACTCGCACAAACATCCTCGATGGAGTGCTTTAATCCGCTTTGAAGATATGTCCGAACGGCTGTTTTGAGTCCGCTAAACGACATATCAAGGGTATTAGAAACCCTCATTCCTCTGGGAAACTCGATAGCATGTGGATTTCCGTTGGCTGCAAGTCTGTCGATATGTGGTCCGCCAGGATATCCAAGTCCTAGCATTTTGGCAACCTTGTCAAACGCCTCACCTGCTGCGTCGTCGCGCGTACTGCCTAACATCCTATACGTTGCCATATCTTCGACCGCGATAATGGCAGTGTGTCCACCACTTACCACCAAGCCAACACTAGGAAAGGGCACATCTTGATGTTCCAAAAAAGCCGAGTAAATATGTGCCTCGATATGATGCACTGGAATAAGGGGCACTGAATGCGCAAGCGCAAGACCCTTGGCAAAGTTCAGGCCTACTACGAGCGACCCTGCCAAGCCCGGCCCGGTGGTAACAGCAATGGCATCGACGTTCTGCATGGTGCATCCTGCGTCGGCAAGGGCAACTGTCGTGAGCGGTGATATGGCCTTGACGTGCTCCCTCGACGCTAGCTCGGGCACGATGCCACCGTATGAGTTATGAATGGGCTGCGACGAAACAACACTGCTCAATACCGTGCCGTTACGAACAATGGCCACGGCAGTATCGTCGCATGAGCTTTCGATGGCAAGGATCGTCATGATAGCTCCTTTAGCAACAACCCAAGGGCAGCAGCCACGCTACGCTCGCGGTTGATCTGCCTGTCTAGGCCAAACACATATCGGCGCGCCATGACGCCAATGGGTCCTGCCAGCGCTATCCATACGGTTCCTACTGGCTTTTCGTCTGAGCCGCCATCGGGACCGGCAACGCCGGTTATGCCTATGCCCCACGTTGTATTCAACGCTCTGCGCGCGCCTTGGGCCATCTCTTTGGCTACAACATCGCTTACCGCGCCGTGCTCTTCGATGTCGTTGGCATCGACGCCGAGCAGGGCAACCTTCGAAGCATTGCTGTACGTTAGCATGCCACCCATAAACACAGCACTACTACCCGGAATGGCCGTAAGAGCGGCACCAAGCATGCCGCCAGTGCATGACTCAGCAACAGCTATCGTATGATCAACTTCTCGGCAACGGCGAACGACTTCGTGACTTAACGGAACGTCGCTGCTGGCTACCACGATGCCGTCGCCGGCACGAACGCGAATCCGCTGCTCATTGGCATCCAGCATTTGCTGGCGCGCCGCAGCGTGGAGCGCGCGAGCCCCCATCCGCAGTCGCACGCCCTGCGTGCTTGGCAAGAAGGCTAACGCCGTATCGGCACCAACAATGTCGTCGAGCGGCTCCAAGCGGTCTGCAAGGGCGGCCTCGGTGATTCCCGTGGTAATCAACGTACGGTATTCCCAGGTGGGCATCGCCTGTTGTTCAATGCGTTGTCGCAGGTCAGGCAAAACATGATTCAACATCATGGCCTTCATTTCGGATGGAACACCGGGCATTGAAACAACCAGTGGACCATCTCCAACAAACATCATACCTGGCGCAGTGCCAAGGTCGTTGGGAATCACGATACACGTCGATGGCACCAACGCTTGACCGCGGTTACGATCCGATAGCGTGGCACCTCGTCGAGCAAGCATCGCCTCGAGAGCACGAACGGTGGGCTCGTGCTCCACCAACGTATCGTTGTACCAACGGCACAGTACATCCTTCGTGCGATCGTCGTGCGTTGGCCCTAAACCACCGGTAATCAATACGGCATCGGATATCAACGACAACCTGTCGAGTTCGGTGATGATTGCCTCGTCATCGTCGCCGCACGTCACGTGCTCAACAACGATGCCCCCTATCGAAGCAACGGAGGAAGAAAGCCAAGCGGCATTGGTATTGACGATCTGGCCTATCAGGATCTCATCGCCTACCGTGAGTATGGTCACGTTCATGCGGCAAAAATACCAGCAGAACAACTAGGAGGGCCCCCTAAACGAACAAACCCCACGCATGGTGGGGTTTGATTGGTTTGCTTGGAAACGTGCGTCTTACGACAGCTTCTGGCGGATCTTCTTGTCCGACATACCACGCAGGTAGTACAGCTTTGCGCGACGTACCGAACCGGACTTCAGAACCGTCAGGCTTTGAATGGTTGGCGAGTGGATTGGAAAGATACGCTCTACGCCAACGCCGTTGGAAGTCTTGCGCACACGGAACGTTTCGTTCATACCCGAACCACGGCGGGCGATAACCACGCCTTGAAAGTTCTGGATACGCTCCTTGTCGCCTTCCACAACGCGAACGGCAATCTTGACAGTATCGCCCGGACGGAAGTCAGGGATTTCAGGTGAGGCCTCTCCGGCCTTTGTCTTGCGGAACTCGAAGGCCTCTGCTGCTGCTTGCTCTTCGATTCGGCGGATGATGGGGTTCATTGGGATGCTCCGTTTCAGTACAGACAACAAAGTTACGGGATTTTGGCATGATATCCAATCCTGAAACGTTATTGTGTGCCGTTTTACAAAACGTTTCGTAACATGCCGTTCATGACCCATCGCTTCCTCGTGTTTCACTCACTTCGATTGATTCTTGCTGCGGCGCTTCTGGTGCCCACCATACATGCACCGTTGGCTGCACAGAAGCGCGCTTCATCGCGTAAGCTGGCAACGGCTCCTACACCGCCGGCACCACTGCCTCCAACCACGTCAGTTACCTCGCTCGGAAACGGTCGTGTACGCCACACTACCGTCTTTCTTCACCAAGCCCACGAATGGGCTGCAGCGTCTCAAGGTCCTATTGAAGGACCAGTCTATCGCGACTCAAGTATGGTCATTAGCGTTCCGCGTGGCGCTCTGTCGTGGCACAACCTTGTCGAGCCCGTTGATGCCGCCCTTCCATTGAGCATAACAGCTCGCTTCGCAGTCGACTCGGGTGACGCACGCGCCGCAATTGGATTCGCAATTGTAACGCCATCACATCAGTACCTATTTGGCCTAACACCTACGCGCCGTCACACCGTCCTGCTCAACTCCAGATTCGATAACTACACGCAGTCGATTCAGCGCGTGGGTGCCAATATGAACGATACACGCCCCCAACCGTTTGTAGCTGATCAAGGGGCACTGAACACGATGACGGTTGACCTAACGGCGCAAACGGTGACGCTGACGATTAATGGTACGCAGGTTGAACGATGGCCCCGTGATCGTACGTTCTCCCCACTCGACGGTGGCATACAGTCCCTTGCCCTGTTTGGACTGTCCTCAAGCTTTGGTCGATTCCACTCGGTGTCTGTTGACTATGGTCGCAGGGCAATCCCCGATGTTGAAGGTGCCTTTCGAGGAACAACACGTTTGATCGTTCCAGAACTGAACAATCGGCCCTTCTCGCGCTATCCTGTGATTGCTCCAAATGGAGCTGAGATATTCCTCGTGCAGAACCCCCGACATCAAGCCGATGATGATGTAGCATTTGCAAAGGCACTCACGGATTCTACATGGACTGCCGCAGAACTTCTCGGCCGACCAATTAACAACAACGGAGCCAATAGCGTGACGGCTGTATCGCAAGATGGGAACGAGGTGTTTCTTTGGGGACGTTACTTGCCTGACGGACGTCCTACGACGGCAGGAATGTCGAGTACACGCCGCACCGTCGATGGATGGTCGCTCCCGCAGAACGTGACCATCGAGGCCTACGCAAACGCGTCGACAACTCGCGAAGAAACGGCATCGCCTGATCGATCGGTGCTCATTCTTACAGCTGAACGTCCCGGCGAAACCTACGGCGGTAAGGACCTCTACGTTTCGTTCCGACGTCCAGACGGGTCGTACTCGCGGCCAGAAAACATGGGCCCCGATGTAAACTCAGCTTCCGACGAAAGCACGCCATACCTTGCCGCCGACGGCAAGACATTGTACTTCTCAAGCAACCTAGCGCAAGACGGCTATGGCGATAATGATGTGTTCGTCTCGAAACGCATGGATGGAACGTGGACGCGGTGGACGCCTCGAACCAATCTTGGTCGATATGTGAACACACCAAACTGGGATACGTACTTCACGATTCATCCATCTGGCAGATATGCCTACATGAACACCACGGTCAATGGCCAGAATGGAATTGCCCGACTTACCCTACCGCAGGACTCAGTAACTCGGACATTACTTCCCGACCCCGTTGTCGTGTTCACGGGGCGAGTTCTTGATGCTAGGACAAAGACGCCGATTTCAACGTCCATTCAGTACGCCGACCTGCGCACATCCGAGGGCTTGGGATCGGCCATCAGCGATCCACAGTCTGGCAAGTACTCGCTTGTGTTACCCGGTGGTCGTTCCTATGGAATGCATGTGTCGCACCCAGGGTACTTGCCCATCAGCGATCACCTGTTGATAGACACATTACGTGCCTACACCGTCGTGGAGCGCGACCTGGAGCTTGAACCGATTGCCGCTGGCGCGACGATTCGCTTGAACAATATCTTCTTCGATTCAGATGCAGCGGAGCTGCGTCCGGAGAGCCGTGCCGAGCTCATCCGTATTGTCGACCTCATGAAGCAACAGCCTAATCTCCGCGTGGAAATCGGCGGACATACAGACGACCGAGGCAGCGAAGCGCATAATCAGCAGCTATCAATGGCTCGGGCACAAGCGGTGCTGGCCTACCTAGTGGAATCTGGTATTGCGACCGCCCGACTCAAGGCGGCCGGATACGGGAAGTCGCGCCCTAAGAGTAAGGGCACAACAGATACAGACCGTCAGAAAAATCGGCGTGTCGAGTTCACAGTGGTGTCGATCTAGTCAGCTTGCAGTGCCCCTTACTTGACGTGGCGAAGTACTCCAATCGCTTTTTGTGATCTCCCAGATTTCGGCGTGGTTGTAGCGTGGATCGACGAACGAGGCCGGTCGAAGCCCAATAAACCTGGCACCTTGACGCTCCTTTACTCGGCGAGAACGATCATTACCATGGGCGTTGGAAAGAACGAGTCGATCAACATCCAATTGCTCGAAGGCAAAACGATTTACAAGGTCCGCTGCCAGCGTCATATAGCCATTGCCCCAAAAGGGACGCCCTAACCAAAATCCGCGATGCTCGGGAATCCCAGGCGTCCACAACTCAATGGCGCCAATTATGACGTCAGGGTCTGATTCGCGCCGTAGCGTCCAGCTCCATCGACTCAGCCCCTGAAGTGGCATCACATGATTGAAAAACGCCGCAACCCCATCCGATGGATAGGGCCATGGCACTTTTGATGATAAATGACGAACAACTTCGTAGTCAACAAAGTGATGTGCATAGGCGTCCACGTCGTCCAGCGAAAACGGCTGAAGACGCAGCGTCCCCTCGATCAGGACTGGCACGGGAACCACGACGAGCGCTCCGGAACTCCTATACCTTGCGGCTGACCATTTTGGCCTGCATAAACAACAGCAAGTAGTCGCGCCCGCCGGCTTTCGAATCTGTACCGGACATGTTAAATCCACCAAAGGGATGCGCACCAACAAGAGCACCGGTGCACTTACGGTTTAGGTAAAGATTACCGCAGTGAAACTCATTGCGGGCTCGAGCAAGCTTGGCCTTGTTACGCGAATACACAGCTCCGGTCAGCCCAAACATCGTATTGTTTGCAATCTGCAGTGCATGGTCGAAATCCTTGGCCTTGCAGACGGCCAGCACGGGTCCAAAGATCTCCTCCTGCATGATGCGGGCTGTTGGCTTAACATTGACAATTGCCGTAGGTCGAATGTAATAGCCCGGCAGTGACTCATGCTTAGCACCTCCGGAAATCAGCTTTCCTTCCTTCTTACCGATATCGATGTATCCAAGAATCGACTTCTGTGCGCGAGCCGATACGACAGGACCGCATGGCATGTCGGTCGATGGGTCGCCGATCTTGTCTTGCAAGGCATCAACGGCAACCTTAAGCTTCGCAACAAACTCATCGTACACCGCTTCGTCGACGATAGCGCGTGAGCATGCCGAGCACTTCTGGCCTTGAAAGCCGAAGGCGGCAGCCACAACGCCCGCAACGGCTGTGTCGACGTCTGCCTCGGAATCCACGATAATCGCATCCTTACCACCCATTTCCGCAACCACGCGCTTTATCCAAATCTGACCCGGCTGTGGTGTATTTGCAAGTTGATTCACATGGAGGCCTACTTCCATAGAACCCGTAAACGACACAAATCGCGTGAGTGGATGCTTTACAAGTGCATCGCCGGCTTCGGCTCCCGATGCAACCAAGAAGTTGACCACACCATCTGGCAGTCCGGCTTCCTTGAGGATTTCCATAAAGAGCCAGCCCATCATGGGCGATTCGCTTGAGGGCTTTAGAACAACGGTATTACCTGTTACGACGGCGGCCGACGTCATCCCCACAAGAATAGCAAAGGGGAAGTTCCAGGGTGGAATCACAACACCTACACCTAATGGGATGTAAAAGATCTCGTTGGCTTCACCTGCAACAGGTGTTATCGGTTGCTTCTCAGCATACCGTAATGCCTCTCGACCGTAGAACTCTAGGAAGTCGATCGCTTCGCAGGTGTCAGCGTCTGCCTCGAGGTAGTTCTTACCTACCTCGATAATCATCCAGGCATTAATCTCCAGCCGGCGTCGACGAATGATATTCGCTGCCTTGAACAGGTAGGCCGCTCGTTCCTTGGGCGTGGTGTTTTTCCATGTTTCAAATGTCTTAGCGGCAGCTTTCACCGCTTTGTCGGCGTCGGCTGCGCCTGACTTCTGAAACACGCCTACAACGACATCTGGGTTTGCTGGCGAGACCGATGTCGTCTTCGCATCGGTACGTACCTTCTTACCGCTAATCAGATTCGGATACTCCTTACCAAGAGTCTTCGATATATCGGCAATAGCAGCCCGTTGTTTCTTCGCAATGGCTGGTTTCGAAAAGTCGAGGAATACCTCGTTGGCAAACGTTTTCATGATCTATCCTAGGCAATGGGTCGATTGGGTGAAGTATCTTGAACAGACTTGCAAAACTACGAATCCGTACGTCCGTCAAAGGGCTGCATCAATCTACTAACAATCCACAATCAACCCGATGTTATGCTTGAGTCAATCATCGACATCCTGCTTAGTCTTCCGCCTCTCGGAGTGTTCGCTTGCACCTTTGTTATCGCCTGGGTTGAGAATCTCTTTCCCCCATCGCCCAGCGACGTTTTGCTCGTGCTGATAGGCACACTCATCGGTCTTGGCTCGCTTGACTTTGTTCCCGTTCTTGCTGTAGCAACGGCAGGAAGTGTCAGCGGCTTTGCAACAGCCTATTGGCTTGGCAGGCGCTTTGGTCCGGCCATTGTCGAATCACCATGGGTACCATTCCTTGATGCCGCACTCATGGAGAAAGTGGAGCACTGGTTCGACCGGTGGCATGGCCTCATTATCGTGGTGAATCGGTTTCTGGCCGGCACACGCGCTGTAATCGCCTTTGCCGCAGGTGTTGTTCGTCTGCCAGCAATTCGCACGTTCGTCTACTGCGCTGTGAGTGCTGGTTTATGGAACGCCCTTCTCTTGGTGGCGGGTCAGCAGCTAGGTGCCAACTGGAGAAGCATCGAAGGTACGCTTTCAACGTATGGCTGGGTTGTTACAGGTGTGCTTGTGGTTCTTGTGGGCGTTTGGTTCTACCGTAAGCGTCGCCGCAGCGCCTAAAATGGCAATGCCCCTTATCACACACTTGCGATAAGGGGCATCGGAATCATCACGAGAACAACGGCAGACTAGCGGCGCTGACCCCAGTCGACAATGAGCGAAAATCGAAGGGTGTTTGCAAGCGGGTGGTTGTCTTCTACCGTCAGAATGTAGCTAAAATCGATATTGAACAGGTCGTACTGTACGCCTGCCCCCATGGTGAAGTAGCGGCGGTTGCCTGCAACGGCAGGTTCAGTGAAGTAGCCGCCACGGAACGCAACAATGCGATCGTAGAGGTACTCCATGCCAATACCTGTTTCGATGCCTCCCCTGCCCCACGACGTCACGAATGACGTTGGGATAGGATCTGAACCAAGACTATCGCGGCGAACAAGTAGCTTTGAGAAGTCAACACTGAACGTAAGATCGTTGAACTCGTCTTCGACGACCTTAAAGGCAACACCGGTGCGCAATGTGGTTGGCAACGGGTCGGACTCATTCACATAGGTAATCTTGGGGCCAACGTTCTGCAGGTTAAAGCCCACGCTGAACACATTGTCGAACTCCTCGCCAAAGATGTTGAGCTTGCTGGGTTTCCATAGGAAGCCCAAGTCGAAGGCACCAGAGACTCCGGTGCCAGCACCAGCTTGACCAACCGACGCAGGGGCGAGGTTCGATTGGATGTACTTGATGTTAATGCCAGCGCCAAGGTCGTCATTGAGCATGGTGCCGTAGGATACCCCGATGCAAAACTCATTCGAACGGAATTTGTTGAGCTGCACACCGTTTTCGGCGGTGCGCGTGAACTCGCCAAGGTTCATGAAAATCATGGTGGCGGCAATCGTGCCGTCGAGGTCTTCAACGTATTGGCCGTACGTACCGTACGAGTAGAACAAGTCGGCGTTGAACTGGGGCAACCACTTCGAAAAGCTCAAGCTAATCTGTCGCGATTGCTGAAAGCCTAGTCCACCAGGGTTCCAGTGAACGGCGTTGATGTTGTCGGCAATTGCTGTACCGATGTCACCCATCCCACTTGCACGGGCGTCGGGAGAGATCATAAGGAACGGCACGGCAGAACCACCTGCTTGACCGAGCATAGAGGATGATGCCATGACGAGGACGGTGAGGGCTGCTGCAACCCTGTCCAGTTTTACCATACAAAGGTTCCGGTTGGAATGGGAAAGATTCAAAGTTAGCGAAGGAGAGACAGTTTTCCGCCAACGACGGTTACGGATCCTGTCCGTGAAACACATGTGGCTACTGCAAGATAGGCCCCTGACGGAAGAACGTCGCCGTTCGTGTCTCGAGCATCCCACGGAATCTCTGCGGTCTGCATCGCCTGTACTTCGCTCGACCTACGATAGACCAACCGCCCATCATGTGTATATATCGACAGCGTAAGGTCGAAGGGTGCATCGAACGTGTGCTTAAACGTGATAACTGTGGCATCACTGAATGGGTTGGGATAGGCTAAGAGATCGCCTGATTCAGCGGTTCCCTCAGGTCCAACAATTCGGAACGATGTTTCGGCCTCAGAGAAGTTATTCAAAACGTCCCATGCACGTACACGGACATGATGAGTACCAGGGCCTAAGCCAAAGAGCTGACGACGAGCAGTTCCAGCCTTGGGGTCTGTGAGTGAAGTTTCATAGCTGTTCGTTAGGACCTCGATTCGAGCCTGATTATTGATGCTCGCTTCAATGTCGTGTCCCACGCCCACTCCCGTTGTATTCACTCCTGTTGCGTCCCACAAATCAACGATGAGGAACGGATTCGCCCTCACAAAGTCTCCTGGTCGAAATCTTCTACTATCAACAAAGAGGTCGATTTTGGGGCCTAGATCGTCATCGAAGGTTGCGTCTGCAATCCCCGATACGTAGACAGGCGTAGCAACCCCCATTGCTCTTCGCTTGTCGTCGGCAACAGCAAAGCCGAACATGCGACCTGGCAGATCAGCGAAGGAGATATCCTTTGGTACTACGAATTCGGCTTCGAATCGACCGTCTACAACAGCGGCTGATGTACGGCTGAGGTTAGGTCCCTGACGGCTAAAGACGTTGAGCGTTCCCGAAGCGTCATTGTCACGGATGGCAAGGTTGATATCAGCATCGAATAACGAAACGGTTGCTACGCCATTGAACGATGCGTCAGCTGTGGTGTCGCTCAATCGGCTTCCGGTTACACGACCTTTAACTCGAACGGTCTGAAGAGCCTTGACTTGAACACCAGATTCATCAAGACCTACCCCGTTAATCTCATCGAAGATAATTCGCTGGTCAGGAATCGACAGCCGCATCGTTGGATCGCCAAGAAGCAGGAACTTTTGGTCGTTGTTTCCACTGCGGCGAACCTTTGTACGCAGCAATGCGTCACCCATACATGGGTATCGTCCGTCAGCATCGCGAGTAAACAACTGGGAGTAGAACTCGTTGTTAATTGCGTCATTCTCAATGGCAAACACGATGCGAGTTGCTGAGAACACTCCAATTGCCCCACCGTTTTGGTGCAATAGAAGTTCTTCTGCACCAGATTGAATCGACGTCATGTCGAAGCGCGCAAAGTCGCACGTTGCAGCGGTTAGCAAGAACGGCTTGTCGACATTGGTCATCTGCGGAATAGTCGTCTCTCGAATAAAGATCTGCTCATGGGCCCATACGCGTGGATTCCCGTGTCCGATCCAGTTCACGATAGCGGCACCTTTACCGTTGATCGTCGACAAGAAATCCTGCGTTACCCCAGGCCTCCGCCGTCCTCGAGGTACGTTTTCTGTTGGATACTCCACCATGTAGATCTTCGTGGCTTGCATCGAAGCCGGAAGATTACGTCGCTCCAATCCTTCGCTTTGGTCGAGGTGAAGTGAACCGTCACCCGGCTGGCCAAGTTCTGCTTGACTGTCGTCGGCAATTAACACCACCCGTGTACTCCAAGCATCCGTGGCCGCCTCAACTTCATATCGACGAATCTTGTCGATCATGCGCAGCCCCGCTTCATTGGAAACGATAGGCAGTCTTCCAATGGCAACGTCCGGGTAGATGTCATTACCAGCAACGCGAACAAAATAGTCGTCAGTTACAAACGTAGCCGTTCCCGACGTGTTGCCGTCGGCCTCCTCGCTTTGATACGTTGGAACGAAGCTCGTTACCTGGCTTGAAACATTGCGATAGTCATAGTGACCGTCGCCCCAAAACACGATATACCTTGGACGCTTCGGCCAGCGGTGATAACAGTATGCGATGAAGTCGCGGATGGCTGTTGGATCCTGGACACCGTATCCAAACTCCCGATAAATCTGTGCGGTGGAAACAACGGTAGTCGTTAACTCTCCACCAGCGGCCCTGTAGCTAGCAAAGGCATTTGCCGACGTGAGCAAATCTTCGTGAGTCACAATCACGACATCCGCAGAAGGCACATCCGTTCGCAAATTCGACCATGGAATGCGCTCACCTCGTGCTTCGCGCACGGCCGCAGTTACGTAGAACTGTCGTGGAACACCACGACTCATTACCGCCGTTAGTCCATACAGGCCGCCGGTAGCAGACGTGTTCGCAAGGAGAATTGGCATAGCAGGATTCGTGATGTCGAACGCAAACATCTCGCCCGAGAAGCCATTAATCATCCACTCAGTAGCGCTGGTGTCACTGCCGTCTGTCCAGAATGTAAACTCATTTTCGTGTGCAACGAGTTGCCTTGGGTAGTGGATCTCGAGATAGTCGAGGGCACCGGTCGAGTTGCGATTGGCATTCGTATAGGCAATGCGCACAACACTTCTTCCATCAGCTGGCAATGTCTCTGCCGGTAATGTCGCTGTACGCCTATCGACGTATGTGTCTAGATATCGCGGCATGCCAAGAAGGGGCATGTCAACAACCTTGGTTCCTTGCTCGAATAGCGACATTACGCCAGGTGAAGCATCTGTGCGATGTCCTCCAGCAATGACGTACGTTACAAAGCCCTGGCGAGTGAAACCATGCAGTTGATTCGTGAATATCGTCGAACCAGCATTCTCGATTGTTCGTCCCAGCCAGCGACGCCCCGATCCGTCGTTATACAGGTTGACGAAGTCTTCTTCGAAGAACACACGCCCAGTAACCAAGCGCGGCTGCGAAACGGCAGGGGTGGCAGGCGCTGCCTGCGGCGTGGCACGAAGGCCAGGAGTTGAGCCTACAGTTACAACGTAGCCCCCTTTGCGATCGTACGGGTTAAGATAGTGTTCTATGCCTCTCCGCGTAACGTGCCAACCTTCATGTGCCTGACCATAGAACAGCACCTCGCGTACAGAGCCGTCACTATTCGTGCGTACGATAATTGGCTGCTCTTCAAGGTCGGCATGGGTTGCTTCGTTTGTTACCGCTTCGGGGCGAGTAGTACCTCCACGACCAAAGACCTTGATTCTTTGCGCCGACTCGGCATCGGTTGGAAGTTCTAAGCGCCGCAGCTCGTCGGCCGTTATCCGATATAGTCCTGAACGCGAAATTGGCAGAAATGCAACACGGTCAAACCGCTCCGCACGCTGGGCATTGTCCGTTGTTTTGAATGCTCGACTCGGCAGTTGCATCGGTGTTAAATCGACGACAACGTCAACAGCTTTGACTAACTCAGATGATTCTCCTACCGAGCGAGCAACGACAACATCAATAATCACAACATGCTTGGCTCCGGCCTGTCCGCCGTACCACGCTCTGACGGTCTCGGTCATCGGAGAAGCCGTCTCAAGCATGTCACCTGCATCTGTGCGAGCAGCTGCTAGTGGCATACTGTACGTGGCACCTCGCTTTTCAACGTTGCGCACATGTGGCTCGCAGGGTGCGTCAACCAGGTGCACATGACGAACAACCCACGTAACGACCCGTCCGTCTGCCGATTGATATGGTAGTGCGCCGGCAATCGATACACTCAGCTGACGTGTGTGTCCATCACGCACGACGGTGTCGGTGCGCCGAACAACCGGCTCAACCCGCATGCTAAGCGAGCTACGAGATACGGCAACTTCAGTAACCCCGTTCCACAGCTGAGTACTCGTGCCCTGCGCATGAACAGTGTGCACAGTCAACACCCAAAGTACCAATATGGCGTAGGCACAGAGTTGAATTCCACCTCGATATCGATGTACGTTGTTCATGTGCTCGCTGTACTAACGTTGAATATGGCTATTCGATCAAAGCGCCATAGACGGTAGCGCTCTTCTGTATTGTGTCAATCACCACCCGTTTGTTACTCGTTAGGGGGCATTGAAAAAAAAATGCCTTACCACCGGGGGGGATGGCAAGGCATGCAGCATAAAGAGGAAGTGACGACAAAGTCGTCGAGCGGGAAACGAGACTCGAACTCGCGACCCCAACCTTGGCAAGGTTGTGCTCTACCAACTGAGCTATTCCCGCTTGCAAATTCGACTGCGAAACTACATCGTGGATGAATACCAGTCAATACCCCCAGCGTAACATCATCGTAACCCCTTTTGAATCAAGCATCTGCAGTTATCCACAAGGTTATCCACAAGGCATCAATTCGTGACTTTGCCATCGTATAGTCACAGCAATTCCTTGATTCTAATGGACTTAGCGAGATTCGAGGAGAAATCGTTGCAAATGCGTCAATAAGGATTCTTGCACTTCGTGCACGTCGACGCCCCTTCTAAGTTCTTGTGCAAGGCTAGTAACTGCACTATCGGTTATCCCACACGGGATAATGTTGTCAAAGATGGCTAAGTCATTGCAAACATTAAGAGCTAAGCCGTGTGTTGTAACCCATTTTCGACAGTGGATTCCGATGGCACAGATCTTTCGTGAGCCGTCTATCCACACTCCAGTTTTGCCATCTACACGTCCTGACGGTAGCCCAACATCGGCAAGAGTTGCGATAACGGCATCTTCGAGTGTTCGGAGATACCAATGCAAGTCCGGCCGAAAGTGTTCGAGGTTTACAACAGGATAGCACACGAGTTGCCCCGGATTATGGGCAGTTGCCTCGCCGCCCCGGTCGACGTCGACAAGACTGATTCCACGCTGCTGGAGTAGAGCATCCGATGTTAACATGGCATTGTCAAGTGTCCTTCGTCCGCGTGTTATAACAGGCGGATGCTGACATGTAACGAGCACATCATCTGACGTGGAAACGAGAATGGCGTCGGCAATTTCACGCTGCCGACGCCATGCTTCCGAGAACTCAATAAGTCCCCAATCTTCTGTAGTCATGAACGGTTAGAAGTTAACACCTTCGTTCCACGCAATCGCGGCTGACTCCATAACGGCTTCGCTGAGTGTTGGGTGGGCATGAACGGTGCGGAAGATTGCCGGTCCTGTTGCTCCCAACTCGCGTGCTAGCCCCATCTCGGCGATGAGCTCGGTTACATCTGGTCCAATCATGTGTGCTCCCAGAACCTCGCCATACTTGGCATCAAACACGATCTTCACGAAGCCCTGGGTCTTGCCAATGCCATGCGCCTTGCCCGATGCAGTGAATGGGAACTTGCCAACCTTTACCTCATAGCCAGCATCCTTGGCCTTCTTTTCGGTTAGTCCAACAGAGGCAACTTGCGGCTGACAGTATGTACATCCTGGGATGTTGTCGTAGTTCACACCATCCGTATGATGACCTGCCAAGTGTTCGGCAGCTACAATGCCTTCAAACGTTGCCTTGTGGGCCAACCAAGGGGCACCTGCAATGTCGCCAACGGCATAGATTCCCGGCACGTTGGTTTGGCAGTACTTATCAACCTTAATCCATCCACGCTCGGTGGCAATGCCGACTGCCTCAACACCGATGTCTTCGATATTACCCTGTACGCCAATCGCACTCAGTACAACATCGGCTGTTAGTGTCTCCCGGGTGCCGTCCTTCTTTTCGATTTCAACCACAGCACCGTTACCATTGCGCTTGGCACTGATAACCTTCGTCTGCGTATGAATGGTCATTCCTTCACGCTCAAAAATCTTCTTGAGCTCCTTGCTGATCTCTTCATCCTCAACAGGAACAATCCTGTCCATCATCTCAATAATCGTCACCTTCGTGCCATAGGCATTGTAGAAGTACGAGAACTCGACACCAATGGCTCCAGAGCCGATGACAATCATCGAGCTAGGGATTTCCTTTTGAAGCATGGCTTCGGTCGATGTAAGCACCTTCTCACGGTCCACGTCTATACCAGGGATCATGCGCGGACGCGCACCAGTCGCAATGACGATATTCTTCGCAGTGATTGAATCGGTTACCACGCCGTTTGCATCGCGCACTTCAACAGTCGTAGGGTTCTTGATTGCTCCCCTACCCTTTACAACGGTCACCTTGTACTTCTTCATCAAGAAGCCCACACCCTGGCTCATCCGGTCGGCTACACCACGCGACCGCGCAATGACCTTAGGGAAATCAATCTCAAGATTCTTGATGCCAAACCCGTAATCATCGGCATGCTTTAGGAAGTTCATATACTCCGCGTTCTTAAGCAATGCCTTCGAGGGAATGCAACCCCAGTTAAGACATACACCGCCTAGGCGGTCAACTTCAACGCAGGCAACAGACTTACCCAGCTGCGAAGCTCTAATGGCTGCAGGATAGCCCCCTGGGCCTCCGCCAATGACGACAACGTCAAACGTATGCTGATTCATAGTACGAATGGTGTGGTGAGTGTTTTGACAAGACTACAAAGATACGGCTCCTGCACTCTTCTTCAGGGATGCGGTATAACCCTAGAGCCGTCAAACCACACTGTCCTCCAACCACTCCTACTACCAAGCATGTACACTCCAGGACACAAACCTGATGCCTCCAAACTACCGCCGCACGTGAGAAGCCTAGTCTGGTACTCGCGCCCCAGAACATCCAGTACGCGCACAACTTCATCCGTTTGATACGGGGCATCGGAGGCACTCTGTGGCGAACGATGATCCAACACCGACACCGTCATGCTTGTCACCACCGCCAACAACTCTCGTGCAATCACCCGAGGGTCTGCCGTCGATCGATTACACAAGACAACGATGGTTACCCGCACATCAGGTACATGCAGTGCAATCGATGTATACCCTCGAATAGATCCCGTATGGCCAAAGGTACCTTCGCCAAACGGCTCGAGATTCATGATTCCAAGACCATAGACTTCACCGCTCCGCGGCAACATCGAATCGAGCGTGGGCTGGCCAACAATCGTGCCGCGAGCAATGGCATCAATAATGGCGGCGAGATCTTCGGCGGTACTCATCATGCCACCAGCAGCCGAGGCCCCCGACATGACGGCCACGTACGGAATGTTCTCTCCAGATCGATCGCCTAGCCACCGAGTGGCAACGTTGGCGCGTTCTGGCTCAATCCCTCCCATCCACGACGTCTCCGCGCGGGTTGGCTCGAGGATTATCCGACGTAGAATGGCTGCAAATGGCTCGTTATACACGTGCTCGAGCACTGCGGTCACGAGCAAGTAGTTGGTATTCGTGTATTCGAATCCAGAGCCCGCCGCGGCCTTCGGCGGTGGGATAAGTCGCAAGAGTTCTGCTAGTGGCCAAATGCTGTCGGGTCGAGTTGCAACGGTTGATCGATACTGCTGACTCTCGGAGTAGTCCCCAAGCCCGCTCGTATGCTTCAAGAGGTCTCGAATCGTCACGTCTCCGGCGACGTTTTGCTGTACGCCAATGCGTGACTCAACGGTTTCATCGAGGCGTAGTCTACCCTCCTCAACCGCCCGCATAATGCAGGCTGCCGCTAACAACTTCGTAATGCTTCCGATGCCCCATGCCATGGTAGATAGAGCGGGGCTATTGGGGGTGGACGATCCGGCTGCCGAAACCCATTGAAGCACGTCACGGCGAACGGCTACCGATGCACCAAGGGTACCCGATGCTGCTATGCTGGCCTCAAGACGCTGCCTGAGCAGCGACTGCGTTTGCTCTGGAAACTCCCTGAGCTCGGCATGAAGCGCCTGATGGACTAATAGCACAAGCGCAAGCAGTGTACGCATAACATGTCGATTCGGATAGTAGCAACGAGGGCGCACTACGTCGGCAACGACACATCTGTGGTTTAATGTGCGCATGCGTCTAGAACGTCAAACGCCGCTGTAGCGAGGGGCTACAGCGGCGTTTGTTAGATTCCTCATTCGTGCGTTCGCGAAGCGCGGCATCGTGAAACGGAAACGTTGCCCCTTAACAGGCAGATTACGACGAATACTCTAGTGATTCGTTAAGGAGTGGATCGTTAACAGCAACTGCTGAGCGCTTTTGGTAATTCTTGGCTGCAAGGAATAAAAACACTCCAGCGAAAAACACAACACCGGTGAACTCACTCCATCCGAACATCATATTGGCGCTCATGTGCGTGCCACCAACGACCTTCGACACAGCTGGCATGATAATCCAAACGAGATCGATGAAGTGTGAAATCAGGATGACAATGGCGGCGACGGTAAGGACGGCCATTTTACGCTTAACGTCTTGCCGCAGGAGTAAGATAAATGGCAATACAAAGTGAAACAGCACTAACAGCAGACCAAACAGCTCCCAACCATTAGACGTTCGAACATCAAAGTAGATGGTCTCTTCGGGAAGGTTAGCGTACCAAATGATGAAGTACTGGGAGAACGCGATATAGGTCCAAAACACCGAGAACGCGAACATCAACTTGCCAAGGTCGTGGAAGTGCTCCAGTGTTATGTACTGCTTCATGAGTCCACGCTTATACAAGGCAATCAGCGTGAGCGTAATAATTGCGAGCGAAGCGGCAAAGTGACCAGCAAATGCGTATACACCCCAAATCGTGCTAAACCAATGGGGTTCGAGCGACATAAGAAGGTCGAAC
Source organism: Candidatus Kapaibacterium sp. (assembly GCA_022842685.1). Taxonomy (GTDB): domain Bacteria; phylum Bacteroidota; class Ignavibacteria; order Kapaibacteriales; family Kapaibacteriaceae; genus JALHPC01. Next base: position 17,576 of record JALHPC010000016.1, on the reverse strand, counting down.
GACGCAAACGTGATGGTGATGGCAAAGACGAGTACCCATGGAGCAGAGCGCTTCCAATTGCGCTTCGTTGGTGTAATGTCGGACCCCGCTGTGTCTTGCTTTACCGAGTTTCCAACGATGTACTTCACCATACCGATCCACAACAAGGCATACAAACCTAGCCGAACAATGAAGAACGTAGGATTGAGGTAGGCGGCCTTCTTTATGAGGATTGGGTCTGATGCGGCTGACTCGTGTGACCACTCATAGATTGAGTGGTGCCCTAGCATGTTGATGACAATCGGGATAAGGGCAATTCCGATATAAGGTACAAAGCCGGTAAAGTTCTCGGCAATACGTCGGATTGACGCGCTCCAGCCCGCACGGGCAAGGTATTGAAGCGCCGAGAAAAACACCATCGTCACACTAATACCGGCGAAATACCAGAAACCAAGGAGGTAATCTGCAAAGAAACGCTCCTGACCGTGCAGGGCATAGGCGGCACCAAGGCCGATAGCACCTACGCCAATAAGAGCGAGGCCAATCTTCTGCATTGATGCAATGAGCGGGGTAGATCCTAAATCAACGTGTGCCATGCGTGGGGTTCCTCTGCGGAATTATCAGTTGAGGTTACTGCGGCCAGTGCTAGCGCGGCCTGCCGTTGGTGAAGACGATGTCGAAGGCATTGATTCAACGCCTTGCAGCATCCGTAGGTAGTAGACAATTGCCCAACGATCTACTGTCGAAATCTTGTCGGCATAACTCGGCATCAGGTTTTGACCAGCCGAGACGATGTGGAATATACGGGCATCACTCAGGGCTTGCGTCTCAGGACGGGTGAGATCTGGAATCCCAGCCCACTGACCTCGAACGGCTACGCGCGACTCACCTTTGCCGTCATAGTTATGACATGGCGAACAGAACACATTGAAGCGGTTCTGCCCTCGAGCAGCAACAAACTCCGTCTTTGGTAATCCGGGGTTGACGTTTTCGATCTCAGCGGCATCAATATCGCCCTGCCCAAGCGTGTATACGTCTACGTTACGCGCAACAGTACCAGTCAGCGGCTCTCGAAGTGAACTGCGATTGGCAAAGAACGAGTTGGACGACTGAGGTATAGCCTTGAACTGGTGATCCATGCCCGGATTAAACTCCAAGGGCGGTTCGGTAGAGAACCATGTGATGTTACCGCTAAGAACGGCAACCACGAACACCCCAACCGCCAAGACGGCAAGGATTGAGAAGAGATGAATCGTGCGGAATGTTGGTTTCATAAGATTTCGCTTCGGAGGTTCTTCGTGGGCATTTAGCTGGCGTGAACGATGTGGACGTTCTGGGCTCCAAGCTGCCGCAAAAACTGCTGGGCGTTGTCGGCCGAAAAGCGATCGTCATCGGCATCAATCGCAATCACAAAGGTGTCGTCTGTTGCCTTCTTAAAGCTCTCATCATCTTGGTACTTGTTATACCACGTAGGCAAACGGCAAAGGTGGAACAGTCCCATCACCGTCATAAGGGCTGTACCAAGAATCGACAATTCAAAGTCGATCGGTACCGAGAATTGCCACGCAAACAGCTGCTTGCCACCAATGTTGAGTGGATAGTCAACAGCTCCCGTCCACCACTGAAGACCCAGCGCCGTTGTGATTCCGCCAAGGAGTCCTGCAAAGCTGATATAGGTGAGATAGCTGCGCTTAATCTTCATGGTCTTGTCGAGACCGTGTACAGGATACGGTGTGTATACATCCCAACGCTGGTAGCCCGCATCGGTGACTTTTGCAACTGCAGCCGTGAGAGCGTTCACATCAGTGAACTCGCCGACTACTCCAATGGTTGACTTCGACATGCTTAATGTCCCCCTTCCGTGGCAACTGCAGGCACCGCTGCGTGCGCACTGTCGTGATCGTGATCGTGTCCGTGATGGTGAGCTGGCTGTGCCCCGGGCAGAATCGACTTAACTTCGGCGATGGCAATAACGGGGACAAACTTTGCAAAAAGCAAGAACAGCGTTAGGAAAATGCCGAACGTTCCAATGAAGATCGAGATTTCGACCCACGTTGGCGAATAGTAGCCCCACGAGGCGGGAAGGAAGTCGTGGTGTAGCGTTGTAGCAATGATGGTAAAACGCTCGAACCACATTCCGATGTTAATGAAAATCGAGATGATGAACATGAGCGGGATGTTGCGCCGTGCACTGGCAAACCAGAACACCTGCGGCGAAACAACATTACACGTGAACATGGTCCAGTATGCCCAAGCATAATCACCGAATGCTCGATTGATGAAGATCCACGATTCCCAATCACTGCCAGAATACCACGCGATGAAGAACTCAAGGATGTAGGCATACCCTACCATCATACCCGTTGCCAACATGATCTTGTTCATGTTGTCTAGGTGCTTGAGCGTAATAAACTGCTTGAGATCAAGAATCTCGCGACAGATGACTAACAACGTCATCACCATCGCAAACCCCGAAAAAATAGCACCGGCAACGAAGTACGGAGGGAAGATCGTTGTGTGCCAACCTGGAAGGATGCCCACCGTAAAGTCGAACGAAACGACAGAGTGTACCGACAACACAAGAGGCGTCGAAATGCCAGCCAGAATCATGTAGGCGATTTCGTAGTGGTGCCAGCTACGAGTAGAACCCGTCCAACCAAACGAGAAGAAACCGTAAATCTTCTTGGCTAGATCGCTTTTGACGTAGTTGCGCAACGTGGCCAGATCTGGCAGCAAGCCAACAAACCAAAAGAGCGCCGATACGGTAAAGTAGGTGTTAACGGCGAATACGTCCCACGCCAGTGGCGATCGGAAGTTCACCCACATCTGCATTTGGTTGGGATATGGCAACAACCAGTAGAAGAGCCACGGACGACCCGTGTGCGACAACACCATGGTGAGCGCACAAATAACGGCAAAAATCGTCATGGCCTCGGCCGATCGGTTGATGGCAGTGCGCCACTTTTGACGGAAGAGGAAAAGGATAGCCGAGATAAGCGTACCGGCATGACCGATACCAATCCAGAACACGAAGTTCGTAATATCCCAGCCCCATCCGATCGGGTTATTCAACCCCCATACACCAATACCGGTGGTAATCGTGTAGTACAAGGCGAACAATCCCCAACCGGCCATGGTGGCCGTAAAGCCCAAGGTGAGGAGGTACTTCATGGAAATCTTCGACTCGACGATGCTGGCAATGCGCGCAGTAACGTCGCGTAGACTCGGATTCCCAAGTACGAGCGGCTCTCGTACCTGCTCGTGATGTTGTGCCGTCATGGTATTCTTCCTTCGTCCAAAAAAGGATGGTAGTCGTTCAGATTAATGATGTCCGCCGTCGGACTTTACCGTTGCAGGCCGATTTCTGACGTTCGCCAGATACGTCACCGACGGACGCACGTTCAACTCGGCAAGCACGTGGAAACCACGCTCATTCCGGCGAGCCTTCGATACGGCGCTTTCTCGGTCGTTCATATCACCAAAGATGATAGCACCAGCAGGACAAGCCTCTTGACATGCCGTCACTACTTCACCGTCCAATACACGGGCACGGCCAGCATCTTTTGCGTGGTACTTCGCATCGTTGATGCGTTGCACGCAGAAGGTACACTTCTCCATCACACCGCGGTCGCGCTTGGTTACTTCGGGGTTGAACACAAGATCCAACGGAGACTTTTGATCGTTGTTATAGTTCAGGAAGTTGAAGCGACGAACCTTGTATGGACAGTTGTTCAAACAGTAGCGTGTTCCAACACAACGGTTGTACGTCATTTCATTGAGTCCCTCCGGCGAGTGCGTTGTAGCCGCAACCGGACACACATTCTCGCAAGGGGCATTTTCGCAGTGCTGACAGAGCATCGGCTCAACGACCGTATCAGGATTCGTCATGTCGCCCGTGTAATACCGGTCAATTCGAATCCACTGCATTTCGCGGCCACGTAGCACCTGATCCTTGCCAACAACAGGAATGTTGTTTTCGCTCTGACATGCAACCACGCACGACGAACAGCCCGTGCATGCGCTCATGTCGATCACCATTCCCCACCGATGCCCCTTATACTGATAGTCGGGAGTGATGGAGAGTGGTACAGCATAGCGGCCGTCACGGTCCTTTTCCTTGCTGTAGTAGTGTGCGTTGAGGTCGTGATCTTTGAGTTTCCCAGCAGCCAAATCGCCCGTGGTTATCGAATGCGCAATCTGGCGCTCTCCGTTACCATCATCGAGCGTGTGGTGGTCTTGTGTAGCTGCAATACGATGACGCTTGCCTGATACGACATTTGACGATCGAACTGCATGGTAGGCCGAAACGTGTGTGGCGGATACGATCTGGAAGGCGTTGCTACCAACGCCAGCGCATACAGAACCTCCCTTGGTACGACCAAATCCAAGCTGCGTGGCAATGACGTTGTCGGCCATTCCAACCTGAATCCATACCGGCACGTCCATGGCTCCACGCTCGGTAGCAATGGTCACCACTTGCTCGTTTGCACGAACGACGTCCTTGGGATCTGTCGACGCACACAAGCCCATCGACACTGCTGTTTGCGCACTCATCAGCGCAACGTTGTCCCACGTAATCTTGGTTACGGGGTCGGGCATCTCTTGCAGCCATCCATTGTTTGCATCAGCTCCCGTTCCAACACCTAGATCCGGAACAGCAACAATTACCATTCCCGAAGGGGCACTGGATGCGGCAAGCGGAGCAGTCGCTTCCGCGATGTTGTACGTCGTTGCAGGCATTTGGCCTTCGATAAGGCCCTTGCGCAACACGTTCGCCCAGTCCTTTTCGGTTCCTCCGATAACAGGCATCCAGCGAGCGCGAACATAGTCGTAGTAGGATTCTACGCCTTCGCCGTAAGCGCCCGGCGATACTTTGCGTGCTAGCGCAATGACTGTATCCTCGATGCCCGGAACACCTTCATTCAGCGGAGCAATCATGGGCTGACGAAGACTCAGACTTCCGTCAATGGCCATGGCATCACCCCACGTTTCAAGGTAGTGCGCAGCCGGAATGCTCACATGGGAAATCGAGGCAGTCTCGTCTTCGTATAAATTGAGCGCCGCCCGGAATGGCACCTTGGCCAATGCCGCCTTAAAGGACTGCGATCCGCTGTACTCAGGGTTAACGTTGATGGCAATGAAGGCGTGGACGTTACCCGAGGCCATGTCGGACTCAAGGGCTGTAACTCCTTCGGCGCGAGGACCGCTCATTGGAAGCGAACGTGCGGGATTAAGAATGCCCGAAGTCATGCTACCAACCGATGTATTGATGCTTAACGCAATCGCATGGGCACGCGGTGAGAGATGGCGACCTACAAGGACGACGGCACGACCAGGCGCAGCAGCCAACGACTTCGATGCAGCTTCTGCTGCCTTGCGCGTAGCTGCGTCGGCAGCGCCGACAAGGTCAGATCCAACACTACCTGCGCGAAGGGTCTGCTCAATGCATGCAAGGTAGGCGTCAAACTGCGATGGGTGCAAGCGCACGCGTTCATCAGCATTCGATCCCGTTAACGTGTACTGCGCCTCGGCAACAACAAGTTTGCTCATGCCAGTGCCATCCGCTGATGGACGGCGGCGCTTTGCAAATCGCACGGTGTGATAGACAGCAAGTGGGTCGGTGCCCAGGAAGTCGGCCTCAACGCTAACGATAACGTCTGCCTCGGTTAGATCAGGAACCAACTCGGCCGCAACGCCAAGCACGGCACGGTTGGCAACGACGGCATTGTCGCACACCACCGGCGGGAGCATAACAACACTCGCGCTCGGAACAGCAACCGTAAAGTCATTGAGCAGAGCAGCAAACGATGGCGAGGCATGTTCGTCGATTGCAAGTACTACGCGCTTGCCGGCTGAGGTTGCTTCACTGATGGCATCAGCAATTTTTTGGACGGCGTTGTCGTACGACGACTGACCTTTACCTACACGTGGACGACGAATCCGGTCTGGATCATACAACGAAAGTAACGAGGCCTGCATCGCAGCCGACGCCGTGCCAGCATTAACTGGATGCTGCTCATTTCCGCGCACCTTAATTGGGCGTCCCTCACGGCAGCGAACAACGGCACCATAGGCAACGTTACCCGTTGTCCACACAGTAGTGTAGTCTACAGGCAAGCCCGGTGTGAGCGTTTGATTGGACTTAACAGCGGGCACAAGCTTCTGGAGTGGACGTCGGCACGAAGCTGCTGTAACAGCCATCGAGGCCGACAGTAAGGCCATGAAGCCACGGCGGCTTAGCCCACTCGAATACTGAGCAGGCTCTGTTACTCCCGCTTGGAATTCCCCTTGCGGTTCGACGGTTCCGGCGAGCTGTCCCAAGCTCTGCCACTGTTGCATCGACGATGGTTTATGCGTACGATCTGACATGTTCGTTCCTAGTGTCGTGTCGTGAATGTGGCCGTTCACATCAATAATGGCATGCCGAGCAGTTCTCGGGTCCAAGGCCAGCAACCTTTGGATGAGGGATGCCATCAACCTGATGAGCAGGCAATGCCGTTGTCCACTGTCCAAACGCTGGTTCCGTGAGTGCCACGGGCGTACCAAGTTGCGCCTTGATTGGCGTGTACATGTACGTACTGTCCTTCAGGTGCTTCATGTCGTGAAGCTTGCCCGTAAAGATGCCCGAAATTGGCCGCGCACCAACTATGTGATCTTCTGGCTTGCGATGGCAATCCAAGCACCATCCCATTGTAAGGGGCTTCGCTTGACTTACGACACCCATTTGCTCGATGGGACCGTGGCAGCTCTTACAATCAATCTGCGCACGAATGTGCCGCGAGTGATTGAAGTGCACATAGTCCGGCACCTTGTGGATGCGCACCCACTCCAGCGGATTGCCCGTCTCGTAGCTCTCGCGTACGAGTTTTAGCTTGGGACTCTCCGCCTTCACCAATGTATGACAGTTCATACACGTTTGTGTGGTGGGCACCGGAGAGTGCGCCGATACCTCGGCGCCGCCATGACAGTATTGGCAGCTTACCTGAAGATCGCCAGCATGAAGCTTATGCGAAAACGGCACTGGCTGTTCGGGACGATAGCCCACATCGAGGACCTCGTTACGAACACCAAAGTAGCCAATCAGGAACACAATGCCTGCAACGGCACCGATGCCGGCCACTGCCTGTTTGAATCCTACGTCGAACTTGCGTGAGAACATTCGCAACCCTTGGAAAAAGTCGGGCAAATATCCAGAAAAATCCCGTGTCGGCCAACGCCAACACGGGGTTACTTATGCACGTGAATGACTGCGTTGCTTTCTCCACATGGCCACACCGAAGGCAGTGACGATGCTAATCGGTACAGCAAGCATGAAAAGAACCGACCAAGAATACGCCTCGCCAAGGGCAGCATTCGCTGATCCCTTGGTGAAATTGTCTGAACACGACGGACAAGCCACCATGCGCTGAGCTGTAGCAATAGCAACAACTGCGGCAGTAGCGGCAACACGAACGAACGTTTTCATACAAACCACCGATACAACATGAAGTAAACAATCACGCCAGTCACGGATACGTACAGCCAGATAGGAAAGGTGATCCGAGCAATTGCACGGTGTCTGTCCACCTGCATCCGAAGCCCCCTACCAATGGTGATAATGGCCAGGAACGGAACGGTGATGGCGAGCACGACGTGCGTAAACAACACGGCGAGATAGACAATGCGCCAACCATCGGGACCTTGGAATGTGGTGTTCCACGCCCCCGTTGTGCTATAGAGATGCCACTTATGAAGAAGATAGAATGCCAAGAACAATACCGAAACCGCAAAAGCACTAAGCATGAGCATTCGGTGGGCGGCAACCTTCTTTCGACGAATCTGAACAACAGCCGTTATAAGAAGTACGGTGCTGATAGAGTTCAAGATTGCGTTCACGCCAGGCAAGGCATCAAGGTTCACGACGCCACCTCGCTTAGTAACTGCAGAATGTCGCTACGAAGAGCATCTAACCGCGTTTGATCTTCGGAATCGTAGAAGCCACGGATGTTACCCGCAGCATCAACAAGGACAAAACGCGTGCTATGCATTTCGGGCGTCTCTGGATCCATTAGCTTGAAGCCCTGGGTTGACAACGACCGGACCGAGTCGATCGACATATGCAGGAAATGCCACACACCAGGCTTAGCATCGTAGTCGTTTGCGTACGACCGTAGAGTCTCAGGGGAATCCGTATCGGGATCCGTGCTTATGGATACAAATCGTACGCCACGTTCGGCAAACTCGCTTTGCAGAACTCGCTGCTTCGCGTTGAGGTCTGGACAAACGGTTTGGCATGCAGTGAACATAAATGAGGCCACCCAGATGTGGCCACGCAGCGACTCGGACGAAAACGACTCGCCGTATTGATCGACACCAACAAACGATGGTGATGCGAAGAGAACCTCTGGAGCATGGATATCTCCCGCGGTCTCAGCTTCGTGCGACTCGCCACCGCAGCCCACAGCAAGGGTTACGAACAATGCAAGACTCGTTGTCACCACCAGCGTATGCAGGGTCATGGCAGAGCAACAACCCGAGTATACTCGAATGACTCTAGGAAGTTCAACGCGAACACCAAGACAAAGAACAAGAACACCGGAACGTAAACGAATGCCCTAATGAGCGGGTGGTCGAATTTCAAGTGCATAAAGATGTACATCACTGCGACCACCTTGATGACGGCGATAATTACACCAATCGTGACGTGCAGGATGTCGCCTGGTGTTCCCCACTCAGCTGGAAACGGAAGTGCGGCGGCACCAACGGTAAGAAGTGTCAGGAAACACAGGGTCCAAAAGACCTTCATGTATTCCTTGATCGGATTACCGTGTGCGTGATCGGAATCGTGAGCGTGTGAAGCCATGGGTTGGTCCTTTCTCGTATTCGTTAGTGATGTCCACCGGCACCGTGGTACGGAATCATCAGGTACAAGGCCGGGAAGATAAAGATCCACATTAGGTCGACGAAGTGCCAATACAAACCAAGCACTTCCAGCTTCACGGGATAGGGATAGCCCTTCTTGGAGTAGCCACGGAACCACATGAAGAGCATGGGGATAATGCCACCAATCACGTGAAGGGCGTGGAAGCCAGTCATCATGAAGTAGAAACTGTAAAAGAGAGTGTGGTTCTCCTGCGATGGGAAGTAGCCGTGTGCCCACTTGTCGCTGTACTCAATGGTCTTGATCACCAAGAACCCAAGTGCCCCAAGCAAGGTGAGCCCAAGGAAGAGCTGCTGCTTGCTACGGTCGTTCTTTTCGGCTGCATGGATACACAAGGCCATGGTAAGCGAACTACCAATCAGAAAGAACGTGTTGATAAGCGCAAGCCAAACGTTGAGGTGCGAAGAGCCATTGGCAAACACCTCGTAGTTCGAATTGCGAAGCACGATGAAGGCTCCAAAGAAGCCAGAGAAGAACATAAGCTCCGACCCCAGAAAGGCCCACATGCCAAGCTTCCCGTTGGCAATCTTGGTTATCGGTTCGTGCGAGAGATTGAGTGCAGCTGACATACAGTGCTACCTTGGTTAATACTGAAGAAGTTATCGTTTATCAAGAAACATGAGAATCATCACCCCCATCAACACGGCGTATGACGTCAAGAGCACGCGACGGGCCGACTGCGTTGTGGCATCACGTCGAAACCGCACACCTTCCACAACTAACCAACCGCCTAGCACAAGTGCACCGATAGCGTAAAGCCATCCTGTTGCCTCGAGGTACGTTGGGAATAGAGCGAGAATGCTGGTAAGGATGCTGGTACCAATAATCTGCCAAGAAAGCATTGATGCATTCGAGTCGCGAACGGCGCGAAGAGCAAAGCCGGCCTCGCGGTAGTCGGCTCGATACATCCACGACAGTGCATAGAAATGCGGCAACTGCCACATAAAGAGTATGCCAAACAAGACCCACGCCATGGGGTCCATTGTCCCCGTTACTGCAGTCCATCCGCCAGCGAATGGTAACGCCCCTGGAACTCCACCCACCACCACTGCAAGGGTCGACCGTGTTTTCATGGGTGTGTACACCATCACGTACGTGATCCACGTTGCCACCGCAAGTACAAGCGTTAGAACGTTAACCATCGAAAGCAACGCAACGCCCAACACGGTGAGAATGCTCGCAAACACCACCGCCGCACGAATGCTAATGAGTCCACTAGGAATGGGCCGTGATGCCGTACGTCGCATCCGCGCGTCGATGTCGGCTTCCATCACATGGTTGGCCACACACGACCCACTGCTGATTGCCAACGTGCCAATCATCGTCGTTACGAAGTGTATCCAGTTGTTGCCGCTCTGTGCGTAGGATACTAGGTCGCCAGGAATTGCCAAGTAATACCCAGCCAATGTCGTCATGGCCACCATCTGGCTAATACCAGGCTTGGTAAGCTCGTAATATGCTCGCACCAGTCCTGATGCTGCTGTAGGGGGCGCCGCATCAATGGCGGCTGTAGCCGCCAGTGTTTCACGCTTTGACACCGATGCCCCCTTTCGAATGCATGGAAGCTGGAACACTTAGGTGAAGACGGCGTGATGCTGAGAGGCGCACAGAAGTAATCATGGCGGCTGTAGATAGAGCAACCATGGCGACACCTACCGCAACGTGCGAGGTTGTTACAAGCTCGCCTCGAGCAGTCCAAATTATTCCAGCACCAAGAGCTATCTGTACAAACACAAGCGCAAGTAGTGATGTTGCTAGTGCTAATACGCCGCTCTGTGAATGGCGCTCAGACCGCACAATCCACCAAAAGCCAGCAATAATCAGGGCAACACCATAGGCCCACGTTCTGTGGATGAAGTGAACAACAACCGTCGTGTACTGCAGGAGCGAAGACTCGGGTAAGAAGCCAGCGTCTGACCACTGCGGCCACGTTGTACTAACACCCCATGCATCGGTATGACGCGTGAGAGCTCCCAGAAGGAACTGCACAACGATGGCCGACCACGTGAGCATGGCTATGCGCCGCACTCTGGGTGAGCCCTCCTTCACTGTTGCAAGCGTCTTCCACCACGGTGACAATAGCATCGCAATACCAAGAACCGTCATGAAGAAACACTGCGCCAACATTCCGTGTGTGGTGCTGGTCCAATCTGGTAGATTATTGAGCACGGTATAGCCACCGAACATGCCCTGCAAACAAACACCACCGAATGCGGCAAACGAAAGCCAAAGCAGGCGCTCGTCGCCACTGCTACGAATGGCACGATAGACGGTGAATGCGATGTACGAAGCAAGTGCCAGCATGAACGATTCCATGAAGACACCTGGCATGGTTTGGATGCCGAAAATGGCTGTGACGACGGTGACGATGATGCTGGTGACAATGAGAGCAAGAGCGAAGCCAAGTTGCTTCGACGGCCGCGATGCTGCTGGAGTTCGACGATAGACTCCGATGAGAACGAGAACGGTGAGCGCACCAACAACCGTAGCTAGCAATCGATGGCCGTGTTCCCAAAACCTGTCGGACTGCCAAAGCCACTCACTGGGTGCATACGTAACCATGGGAGCAGCATTCGACGTAGGCCAATCTGGAAAGGCCATGCCACTTTGCGTTGTGTTCACATGTCCGCCCCAAACGATGAGGACAAACGTCACGGCTACAAGCGTTGCCGCTAAGCGAAACAATGCGAGGTCAGATGGTTGCCGCAAGCTCACGAAGTCGTGAATGATGTTAGTGGTTAGATACCGACGAAGACTCTTCGGAGGCGTCGCTGACGGCAACCGTGTGGTGATGCACAGATATCGACTTGCCTGGCTCCCACTGTGGCCAGTAGTCAAGATCACGACCCTCAACGCTGAACTCGTATGGTCCACGGTACACCGTGATATCGCGATCGAAATTACCGTGGCCAGGGTGCGCTGGAGCGGCCCACTCTAGGGTATTGGCGCGCCAAGGATTGCGCGGCGCCTTCTTACCCCACTTGAGTGACCAGAGAACATTGAAGACCAGAATGAGCTGCGAGAATCCTAGGGCGATTGCGGCAATCGTAATGAACTCGTTGATTCCGCCAAGCCCCTTAAGGAAGTCATACACGTTGGGGTCATAGATACGACGCATGTGACCAGCAACACCTAGAACGTGCATTGGGAAGAACGTTAGGTTGAAGGTGATGAAGGTCCAATAGAAGTGCTTGCGTCCCCAAGACTCGTTGAGCATCTTACCAAACATCTTTGGATACCAATAATAGATACCAGCAAAGATTCCAAAGAGCGATCCACCGAAGAGCACGTAGTGGATGTGAGCAACAATGAAGTACGTGTCGTGAATGTAGATGTCTACAGGTGCAGACGCCATGAACACACCTGAAAGACCGCCGATGATAAACATCGAAACAAACGCAAGTGCGTTTAACATGGCCGTCGAAAACTTGATGTTACCACGCCATAGGGTTCCAAGCCAGTTGAACACCTTAATGGATGATGGTACGGCAATCACAATGGTCGAAAGCATGAACGTGGTGCCAAGCAACGGATTCATGCCCGATTGGAACATGTGGTGGCCCCATACGATGAAGCCCAAAAACGCAATACCTGCAATGGCGAATACCATGGCCTTGTAACCGTAGATGGGTTTGCGCGAGAACGTTGCAAGAACGTCCGATGCAATGCCCATGAGCGGCAAGATCATGATGTAAACAGCGGGGTGCGAATAGAACCAGAAAAGGTGCTGCCACAGTACTGGCTGTCCGCCACCGAAGTACTTGCTACTGGTAACAAGATGATCAGGCAAGAAAAAGCTTGTGTGAAGGAAGTTGTCCATGAACAACATGGCGAAGGCAGCTGCAAGGACTGGTGTACCTAGCGTGATAATGACTGCTGTGATAAACAACGCCCACACGGTGAGAGGCATGTCAAACAGCTTCATGCCCTTGGCGCGCTTGTTGAGCACGGTTGTGACGTAGTTGACAGCACCCATGATCGACGAGAAGCCAACGAGAAAGAGCGAGATTAACCATAGCGTCTGCCCGGACAACGTGAATGTGGGCGACTGAATGACTGCCGACAAGGGCGGATACGACGTCCAACCGGCAGCTGCATATCCACCTTCGACAAAGAAGGCCGACATCATAATCATACCTGCCGGAGGTACAAGCCAGAACGACCACATGTTTAATCGTGGCATGGCCATGTCGTCGGTGCCAATCATGAGCGGGATACAGAAGTTGCCAAACATCCCAACAGCAAACGGAATGATGACAAAGAAGATCATGATCGTTCCGTGCATCGTAAGCAGCTGAGCATAGAACTCAGGCGTAATTACGCCGCTTCCCGCTTCGGTTACCCATGTGTCTGGCATAATGGAGCCAATCACTGGCACTGGCTTGCCTGGATAGGCAATCTGCCAGCGGATGAATAGCGCAAATGCGCCGCCGATAAACAGGAAGAACAGCGAGCTTACCAGGAACTGCTTCGCGATAACCTTGTGATCGGTAGAAAAGAGGTACTTACGGAACCACGGTAGGTCGTGATGGGCATCATCGTGGCCGTGCCCATGCGTTGTGGCTTCTGCCGAACCGAGAACTGCTGTACTCATGGTAGTATCCTTGTAGAATTCTTATCGAAGTGATGCAACTGCGGCCGCTGCAGTGTCGGCCGGTGGAACCGATGCTTCGCGTGCGGCCTTAACCTCGCCGTTCTTTTGATCGAGCCATGCGTCGTAGTCCGAAGCGGAGACAACCTGATACTCGGCACGCATTGCATAATGGCCTCCGCCACACAATTCAGCACAGGCAAGCTCGAACTTCCCTGTTTTGAACGCATTGTACCAGATGTTCATCCATGTTCCAGGAACAACATCCTGTTTCACCCGCATGTTCGGAAGGAAGAAGCTATGCAGCACATCGATCGAAGAGCCGCGCATCACGATGTTGGCGTTAACAGGAACACGGAACTGGTTCTCCGTCGTAAAGTCGTCGGCCGATGCTGCGTCACTCGAGTCAATGCCGAACGGATTCGTCGCGCTCATTAGCGCTCGCGCCGAGCGATCCGTGAAGGCATTTCGTCCAAACTTGCCGTCGGCACCCGGGTACAAGAAGTACCAGCCGTAGGTTTTGCCCAACACAAGAATCTCGACGTCGGGTTTTGGTACGCGACTCGAATACTTGGTTTCTTCCCAGATGTCATCGGAGTAAACGCCAATGGCGGCAAACAGAATCGTGGGCAGAATGGTCCATGTAATCTCCACGATGTTGTTACCGTGGTAGTTATATCCCTTGCGATTGGGGTTGAAGCGGTACTTGATCAAGAAGTAGATCAGGATGCCGAACGTCAGGAAGAAGATCGCAACCGAGATGTAATAGATGATGTTGAACAAGGCGTCGAGCTCGCCCCCGAAGGTCGATATGTTTTCGGGGAACCACGCGAGCATGTCGAGTACGCGTAAGACTTCAGACATGGTCATTCACTCCAAGTAAGTTTCTGTTGTTACGTTGCTTCGCGATTTACAGCGGCTGAAGTACCTCGGCTTCGGTGTACGGTACTACACGCGAAGACGTTTTACCACGGACGTCAGCAACCTCGTCAGCCGTTACTGCACCAGCGCTGTTACCAAAGGCACTGCGCACATACGTGAGTACGTCGGCAATGTCTTGGTCTGACAATTGATCCTTCCACGATGCCATTTGGCCGTTTATCTGTACTCCATTACGCTCAATCGGACCACGCAATCCGTGAAGCACAATACGAATCGGTACAGTAGCATCGCCGGTAGCTAAGGCGCTACCAGCAAGAGCGGGAATGTTGTTTCCAGGAACGCCCTTGCCCGTGCCAAGATGGCATGACGCACAGATTCGTCCGTACACGGCCTTGCCCGGACCACCGGCATCGGCCGCTGCCGCGCCGCCATCCTTTGGAGCGTCGGGGTCAACCCATACGGGATCGTCACCATAGGAGGTGAAGAAGCCCTGGACATTGCATCCAGTTGAGCTGAGAACAACGGCACCTACCAAGAAGCAGGTAGCCAAGATCGAGAGTGCGCGGTTTCTGCGCGAAGTAGTATCAATCATACGTCCAAGCTGTTGATCACGTGTCGTGGCACAAACGGTCCGAAAATACGGCGTTCCTGTCGAACGAAAAAGCATGGACTCGGTGCAGCGGCCCCAGCGCGATGCGATATGAAGGCATTTGCCTTCAAGAGACAGCCAGCAACACGAGTGCTGGCTAAGAAGTTCACGCGCCGTTCTTACGTCGCCATCGATCAGTAAACCATGCCACAGTCCGCTCTATTCCTTGCTCTACGCCGATCTGTGGCTTCCAACCTGTTGCCGAAGTGAGACGCTCGCTCGAGCAAACGTTCCGTGGCAAGTCGCCCGGCTTTGCCGGACCATGATGAACTTCGATTGTTTTCCCCATGTACCTAGCCAATGCTGCAACGATGGTGTTCACATCAGTTTCGAGTCCCGTTGCAACGTTGAATACCCCACCAAGATGATGTCGAGTAACGGCCATATTCGCAGCAGCTACATCAGATACATAGATGTAATCCCTCCGCTGATCGCCTGCCCCATTGACCGTGCAAACTGCATTGCTAAGTGCCTTTTCAAGAAAAATGGCAACTACACCAGCTTCTCCGAACGGATTCTGTCTGGGTCCGTAGACGTTGGTATACCGAAGCGCTGTGACCGTCATGTTGTGGATACGCGCATAGCAGGAGCCGTAGAGTTCCATTGACCCTTTCGCAACACCGTATGGCGACATCGGACGCCATGGCTGCTCCTCGTCGGCCGGAAACACCTCTTGTGCACCGTACAGCGCCCCCCCGCTACTTGCAAGTATCACCTGCCCTACGTTGGTTCGCCTAGCTGCCTCAAGCACACGCAGCGATCCGAGGATGTTAGCGTGTGCATCGTGAAGCGGCTTCTCTACACTCACACGTAGCTCCATGTGGGCCGCATGATGATTGATAACGTCGAAGCGTTCCGCGTCTGCCAACGCATCGAAGGCGTCCGACGTTACATCCATCTCTACCAGACGTGCCCCTTTGGGTACGTTGGCAACAACACCTGTCGATAGGTTATCGACAATCACAACCTCATGCCCCTCGCCCACATAGGCCTCGGCTATCCACGATCCGATGAAGCCCGCTCCACCGGTGACGCATATCTTCACAGTGCCTTCCTCCCTATGTCGGTTCTAAACATCTTCGTTGCATAGTCAATCTTTCCAACGGCGGCATACGACCGCTCGATGGCCTCGGCTAACGTTGTACCACGCGCCGTGACGCCCAATACTCGCCCACCCGTCGCACGCAGGACGTCGTCGTTCTGGGTCGTTCCAGCATGGAACACCGTTACCATCGGATCGCCCTCGGCCCTGTCGATACCTGTAATCGCTGCCCCCTTCTCATACATGTCTGGATAGCCCATATTGGCTAGTACCACGTTGCAAGCAAATCCAACGGCAACAGAGGCAACGGTACTCGTATCTACTGCTCCCCTAGCTGCCGAGGCCAAAAGCGCTGCAACATCGGCACTGAGTACGGCAAGTACAGCTTGTGTTTCTGGGTCACCAAAACGGACGTTAAACTCGACGACCGAAGGGTGATCGTTGTGAATCATCAAGCCGCAAAACAAACAGCCCACAAACGGCTGCCCTTCGGCACGCATACCAGCAAGTGTTGGCTCGATAATCGTTCGTTCAATTCGCTGTCGAACCTCTTGGCTTACAAGTGGTGCTGGTGCATAAGCACCCATGCCCCCTGTGTTCTTTCCCGTGTCTCCATCGCCTACACGCTTGTGGTCTTGTGCGGCTGCTAGAGTCAGGTATCGCTCGCCATCGCAGATTGCGAACAGACTCGCTTCTTGCCCCTCGAGGAAACCCTCTACAACAATGCCATCGTCGCCAAACACACCATCGTACATCGCCTCGACGGCTTGCAGCGCCTCGGCAGTCGTTGCAGCAACAACCACGCCCTTGCCCGCCGCTAGGCCGTCGTATTTAACAACAACGGGTAATGCGTGAGACTGCACGTAGGCCAATGCGTCCTGCCGTGCACCAGCTCCGAATCGTCGATAAGGGGCAGTCGGTATTCCATGGCGCGCCATGAAGTCCTTGGCAAAGCCCTTCGAGGCTTCAAGCTGCGCGGCAGCTTGCGACGGCCCAAAAACGTCGATGCCTTCTGATCGCAAATGGTCGGCAAGACCATCAGTCAACGGCTGCTCCGGGCCAACCACAACCAACGTTACGTTCTGCTCTCGGCAGAATCGCGATACAACTTCCGCATCCGAGATGCGAAGCGATACGAGTTCGGCTTCGCGCGCAATACCTGGATTACCTGGTGCACACCACAGCTTGCTGCACGACGGCGATGACGCAAGAGCTACGGCCAGTGCGTGCTCACGCCCGCCCGACCCAATGAGAAGGATTCGTTCCATGTGGCTGCAAAGGTACGGAAGCCACGCCGGTGAGTCCGCTTGCAGCAGTCCACTGTCTTAGAACGGAACGTCGTCGAAGTCCGAACTTTGTACCTGTGGCGACGCTGGCGCAATCTGTGAGTACTCTGGTGCCGATGACCCACCGCTGGCCTGCGCTGGTTCGATGCGCCATGCCTCTAGGTTGGTGAAGAACATGGTTACGCCTTCCTTGTTCACGAACGGACGACCACGCAAATTGAAAAAGA
>JALHPC010000015.1 GCA_022842685.1 Candidatus Kapaibacterium sp. | reverse complement strand
ATTAAGCTGGTCGTAGCGGTATACTGAGCCCAGGCGTGTTTGCATAGCCCCGGTGTTATCGCGCGAGTTCCACATCCATCCGGCGATGTTGCCATTGTAGAGGGATTGGAGGGTCATGCCGGAGGGTTGGGCGGCTGACTCCCATATTCTATGTCTGCTACGCCAAATCATCGTCTCGCAACATAGCACATTCGGTGGGGATGGCAAAGGGGCAATGGGCCAATGATTGGTGAGGATAATGCAACACGATTTTGGCGACGACATGGAGTGGAGGACCTATACATCTCCCCCACTACGTTTGCCCAGGACACACGTCCTGGGCTACCGAAGCCAAATGCAACGCACCGGACAAATGTCCGGCGCGTCTGTGGTGATAGGGTGTTGTGTATAGGCGCTTGCCGAACGGGTTCTAACCCACGATCGACAATCCCGCGAAGCGTCCCGTGCCAACGTCCTGTGCAACGTCCCATGCAATTGTCCTGGGCTACCGAAGCCAGTTCCAACGCACCGAACAAATGTCCGGCGCGTTTTGTAGCGTAGGTGTGTTGAGTATAGCCCGCCTATCCAACGGGTTTTAACCCGCAATCATTTTGGCTTCTGTAGCCACGGACTTTAGTCCGTGGTTTGTAAACGAACCAAATCCAACGCACCGGACAAATGTCCGGCGCGTTCGTGGTGCTAAGGTGTTGTGTGCAACTCCATTATTCTACGGGTTTTAACCCACCATCGATTTGGGCTTCAATAGCCCTGGACTTTAGTCCGGGGTTCTTTAGTCCGTGGTTCACGAAAGCCAACCGTTGATGGTATAGGTATAGTCGATGCCTTGGACGGAGTCGCGGCCCATGGAGATACGGCGGAGGGGTCCGTGAGGGCGGGCTACGTTTGTGATATCCTCACTACCTACCCTCTGCCTAGAACCTACTTTAGTTCAGGCGGCATCGTCGAAATCTTTCCATGTGTAAGGGGCACTGCCATACAGGGCGGCACCTTCGAGGAATTCGAGTTTGCCGTTGTCGACGCCGCTGCGGACAAACGGCAACACACTCAGCGTGGGACGGCCGTTGGCGTCGAGCACAGTGTGCGATACCATTACCTGGCCGGTAGTCTGCGAGGCGGCCTGCGTTTGTATGGGCTGCAACAGGCCGGTGGCATAGGTGATGCCTTCGTAGCCGCCATTGCGGCCATCGCGGCCTTCCATGAAGGTGCGGTTAAAAATCCAGTTTTTGTCTTCGTCGAACTGGTTGTAATGGAACAGCGACCGCGCGATGACGGCGCCACTGTGGCTATTGCGCCATGCCGTGACCTGGGCCTGCGGCGTGCTGTTGGTTAGCGACAAGTTGATCGTCGCGCCGTCGGCAGGGTGTGGCGTCCAGCAGCCCCAGTTGGTGTCGTTGCCAAAGCCCCCTTCGTGCCAGTTGCCTATGGGGCGTACGCGCCAAAGGTAGTAGCCGGTGCCGTCGGCAAGCGTAAAGGTCATCGACGTGGCCTGGCCGTAGAGGATAAAGCGTTGCGCTTCGGACCAGTTAACAACGGCCTTGAGCTTCGCCGGATCGTTGCGATAGCCTGCGTCGGTGTTGTACAGACGCAGCACTTGTACTTCGTACCAAGGGTAGGCTTCGTCGCAGGCACTTCCACTTCCACCACCGGCACTCGTCCAGTTCTCCCAGCTAAGCGTCACTGGGTTAGTAGCTAGGTCAGCAGTGGGCGCCAAGAGCTTCACCATGGTCTCACCGTCGCTGCAACCATCAGCTTCTACCGACGACGGGTGGATACGTGCATACTCTTCCAAACGGAAATAGAGCTTCAGACTGTCGGTGATGGCTGCGGCAGCACTGTGGTCATTGTAGGCCATGACTTTCAGCCTTAGGTCATCGTAAATATTGCTGGGGTAAGCTCCACACTTGTTGCCTCTGTAATCGAGTAAATCAACAACGACCTCTTGGTGGATACGGTACTTCTTTGGAGTTGAGCTATTGTCGACATGTAATTTAAACACAATGGCACTGCCAAGCGGATCCCACAGTGACCCATTGTGAAACTGCACCTCGACCGTGACGTCGATTTCAAGCTCTTCGTCTCCAAGATCGTACTGCACCGACGCGCCATCCAAACTGAGCCCAACGCGTCCAAGAACCTTACTGATACAGCCCATGCCACAGAAGTCGTAGTCAATCACAGGTGTTAGCGCAACCGTGGCATACCTACTCGGACTGCTAGTACTTATCAGACTCTTACCAATCACCGAGTCATGGACAACTCGCGCCGGTGGCGGCACATACTGCAATTCCTCAGTGGTCTTCTTCGGCCCTTGGCCATATGCAGCCTGCACGGTGCACAGCATCGCCGTTAGAGCGACGGCGAGAACGGTTGTGTGATTGCGAAGTGCCATGGTCCGATCTCTGTAGAGTTATTGTCTATTGCGAACTATTCGAAATCCAACAATGTGGGAAGTCTCTGGCACTGGAGCATAACTAGTTGGCCTGAGACTGATCTGATGGGTAGCATTGTAGGCTCCGCCACCTCGTACTAATATTTCTCCATAATCCACGTTTGTGCCGACAGGATCAACAAGCATTTCGGATTTTGAGCTTGGTCGGACACCATAAACTGCCTCGACTACATTACCAAGCACATCATAAAGCCCCCACGCATTTGGTTGTTTAAGTCCCACTGGCATGGGACCAACTGGGTTTTTGTAGTCGGGTGGGCTTGCACTGTTATGGAGGTACCATGCAATAGCATCCAATGGCCTAAGTTGTTCAGGCGATAGTCTCGTCGGATTTCTTGAGGTGATTCCCGGGATTGCATTCGTGTCTCCTGCACGAGCTACAAATTCCCACTCTGCGCTCGTTGGTAGCCGATAGCCATTGCGACTCTGATCCCATTCAATCCGGGTGTCGGTAATAACTGTATAGACCGGCTCAAATCCTTCGAGTTCAGACAACTTATTGCAGTATCGCGCCATGTCCTGCCAGATTACACCTGTTACTGGTCCGTTAACAACCTTGCGAATCGACGGATTGTTGCCAATAACACGTTCGTACTGTTCTTGCGTCGTTTCTGTTGTGGCCACCCACAGCGGCTTCGTCAGTCGCACAGGAATCAAGTCCATTTTCGGCACATCGGCCCCCGTCCCCATCACGAACTCCCCTGCCGGTGTGGGCACCATGTCGGGCCTATTGGCTGCGGGTGCCGTCACGGTAGCTTCAAAGGTAATGGCTCCTACATCACTTGTGTCAACGGTTACGTCACGTTGGGCCGGCGTAAACGTCATGCTCGTACGTGTTGGGCGTATGGTGTATGTGCCACGGGTTACAGAGTCGAACGCCCATGCGCCTGTGGCATCGGTCTGCGTTGTGCGCATGGCGCTACCGGCTGCGGTCAAGTCGATCGTAATTCCGCCTGTTGGCACGCCCGTGGCACTCATCACGCTACCCGATACACGCACGGGCCGCGTGGGTGTGGCGTCGGTAGGTGGTGTTGGAGTGTCGCTGCCGCAGGCGGACAGGAATGCAAGAAGCGGAAGGAGAAGCCAATGCGAGAAACGACCCGTGCGCATCTGCACACACAAACCACGTAGGTAATCCATGATAAGAATGCTACTAATGTGAATGACTATTTATTCTGCAGCAATATATGGCATTAGTGCCCGCGAAGCGTCCCGTGAAATGTCCCATGCAATGTCCCATGCAATTGTCCTGGGCTACCGAAGCCAAATCCAACGCACCGGACAAATTTCCGGCGCGTTTGTGATGCTCGGCTGTTTTACTCAACGTCGATCCACACGGTGGACAACGGGGCAATGCCCTTAGGCGCAATAATGCCGCGCGGTGTTACCCGGGCACCAAGCGCGGCAAGGAACTCGGCGTCAACCCCGGCTACCACGGCCTCGCTGGCCTGGATACGGCCGGGCTCGCTCGTGCTTTCCATGCGAGCAGCAATGTTCACGGTGTCGCCCCAGACATCGTACGTCATGCGCTTGCCCCCCATGACTCCAACGACGGCAGGACCTACGTGAACGCCAATACGGACCCGTAAGCCGTCGGCCCGCTCGGCAACAAGGCGCGTCATGTCGATCGCCGCGGCAATAATCCGCCGACGTTGCCCGGCTACATCTGCCTCGGTGGTACCTGCCGTAGCCATGTAGCTGTCACCTATTGTCTTGATCTTCTCGCATCCATGGTGGTCCATGACGTCGTCGAACGAGCGGAATAGCGCTTCAAGACTCAAAACGAGATCCTTCGCCGGAAGCTCAACCGCCAAACGCGAAAAGTTGACGATGTCGGCAAACAAAACAGCAACGTTGTCACGCTGCTCGGCAATCGTCGGTTCGCCCGCCATAAGCCGGTCGGCTACGTGTGACGGCATGACGTTAGACAAAATGGCCCGGCGCTGGTCGTCGACGGCCTTCATCACAACGCGCTCTTGTTCAATAGCATTCCGCATCGACGCCACAGTGGCCGCCCGCTGGTCGTCGGACGCACGCGTTCGCTCGGTAATCGAACTACGTTCGGCCATTA
The DNA here is from genome assembly GCA_022842685.1 of Candidatus Kapaibacterium sp. Taxonomy (GTDB): domain Bacteria; phylum Bacteroidota; class Ignavibacteria; order Kapaibacteriales; family Kapaibacteriaceae; genus JALHPC01. The sequence continues at coordinate 54,213 of JALHPC010000015.1, read as the reverse complement.
CCCTGTAGGCCTCGGCATAACGTCCCTCTTCCGCAAGCCACGAAGCATAGTCACCGGTAATCGCAATAAGGATTCGCCGGTGATCCAAACGTTGCGCCTCGGTAAAGACCATCGACATGCGGTCGAGCGCCTCGGTGTTGTGCCCTTGCTGCCATAGCAGTTGGGAACGTAATGCCTCTATCTCCAAAAACAACATGGCCGAGGAGTCGCCTAATGCAGATTGCGCCAACGCACATTCCGAGAGGGCCGACTCAACGTCGCCATATCGGTAACGAAGATCAGCCATGGCATACCGTAGGCGTGCATGGGCCTCGGCACCATAGCGCTGAACATCGGCACCACTGAGTCGTGAATACAGGGCTTCGGCTCTGTCGTGCTGCTCCATGCTCTTGTAGCAGAGCGCGAGATTCATCATACACGTAAACTGAACGGTTGGCTCGTACGCATCGAAACTGCGCGCCATGACGTCCTCGTAGGCCTTCGCGGCCTCGGCATGGTGACCATGACGCTGCAACGTGGTGGCAATGTTGATGCGAATCTTGCCGGCCACAAAGTGCTCGCCAACCTCTGCTAACGCATCGGCAGATCGACTAAAGAGCTCGATTGCTCGTAACGTGTCGTGAATCTCTAGGTATACAGTAGCAATGTCGGAATCAAGCATGGCCTCCTCGCGGACGAGCCCCGCAGTGCGTGCAAGGGCACGCGCCTGCCGGTATTGCACCCGTGCTCTCTGCATGTCACCGTCATTGAACAGCAACAGGCCAAGCCGCCAGTTAGCAACCATGCTTATGATATGCCACTCCGGCATCTGCCCATCAACAAGCGCCACAACGCCTTCTAACTGTTGCCGCGCTGCCGCAAAGTCATTGCTCCTCGTGTGCAGGCGTGCCCTCCAGATGCCCTCGACAGCTCGCACCATCGCAGTTTCAGCGCTCCAATCGAAAGCGTCGAGACGACGCAACGCCTCATGCAAGTCTCCCTGAAAATACAGTCGAGCGACTTCCACGATCGTCTGGACTGATGGCACGTTGGCATAGGCATCTCGAGGCAAGCGTTGCAGATACGCCAACGCATCTTCTGCAGGATATCCACACAAAACCCGCACACACCAATCCAGTGACGTGCTGCCGTTAGGCAACATAACCTGCGCGCTATCCATCGTTGTTGACTCGCCCCATCCAACAAACGTTGGAATTTGCTTGGTTGCATGACATGATTCAAACTTCGGAAAGGAAAACGGTATGGGCAACACGAGCAGTCCAACGTCTATGCCTGAACACTAGCAGACTAGGTAATTACACGCTGTTGTACCGGTGTTCGATTCTGTTATGTTTGCACGTCCCTACGTCTTGTAACATACTAACTTGGAGTCTGCACAATGCCCCTTGTTTTACTTCGCGTTGGAGCTAAGATGGCTGCGAAGCATCTTACTACCTATGAGATTCCTGCCACTCCCGGCACCGACCTGCCACTCCCACTCAACAGCTACATTCTAACGAGTGCTCACAACGTAATCCTTGATGGTAGCGGACAGTATTGGGTTCGCCCTCAGGCCATCATCATCACGCGCGTTGCGTTCTCGTCGGGATCGCATCCTACCCTCACGATGGGCTCCGAAACCGCCTACCTCGAAACCGCAATGCCCGTTTCGACGATTGACCCGAATGTTGTAGGACTCAAGTCTACCGAACCCTACCTTGCCTATCCCACCAAGGTCACCACGCCGCTGCCACCATCGATCGTGGCAAAACTTAAGAAGCCCAGGGTTGTAAAGCCAAGACGTTAATGATTTTGGATTTTTATTTCTCGTAACGACAAATTTCAGAACCAACTTATCCGCCATGAAGGCCACACCATCCTCCGCATCTCCATTGGCCATCAACATGGCTCTTGTTCTCGTATTGTTGTTTTCGTTTGCGTTTACTGTCAATAATTCCGATGTTCACCGTGCGCCGGTAAATCAGGCCTCCCTGCTACCGGCGCTTTCGTTTACGAATGCTAACGACGTCGGACTGCGCACCTACGAAATCACCATCGCTTCGCAGGCCTCGCCTATCCGTTGGTCTTCGCAGCAGGGCAAGCACTTCGCTTCGGCCGTTTCGCTATCCGAAGGCACGCGCATCGCCGTGTGGCCGTCTAGCGTCGAGCTTCACCCTACCACGAATCAACCAATCCGCGTCCGTGCCGGCACGGTGTTCTTCGTCATCGGCGGCGGCGACCAGCCCCCTGCCGGAACTCCGATGATCTCGGAATCGGCAATGCCAATTACAATGCTGGATTAATCGCCAGTGCCTGTGGCTGGTTGGTGCTCGACGGTTGTTGCTGCGTGTTTCACTCTATTTTCCACGCTGCTCGCCGTTGGACAAAACCACGCAGTCCATCGAGAGGCGTTTTCGAAACAACCGCCGTTTTGGTTGGGACTCGATACGTCGAATCGCCAACAACCCCATATGAGGTTTGGCCCGCGAGGCCTAACCTGGAGGTCGACGTCGAATTTTACCCGCATGTATACGCGCGTACAAAGCTTCGATGGCCAACAACCATGGTCGGTGCAAGTTCACGCTACGATCGACTCGGCCTCTCCGTCCCTTGCCGTAGGCCTGCTGTGCGGCACACCTGAACGACGCGTCACCTTCTACTATCGCCCGGCCGACCACTCAACAGGCACGCGGCTGAACATGGTTGTTGCCAATTCGTGGCGTGCCCTTGGTACCAAACATCGAGACTCTATCTTCCGCCCCTCGGTAGCCGCACGCCCTACCACCGGACCCCTTGTTTTATCACTCTCTCGAAAAGGGGCATCGCTGCTGTTTCAGGTAAACAACGCTACGCTCGATAGCCTTACCGGCCCCGATGCGCAAGCGTTCCTCGACTCCCCAGCACTCACCGCAGGTATTCTCATTCATGGGCTAGGCGTCGCCTCCTTCTCGGACCTCACTGCCAATACCGTGGCACCTGCGTTTTCAGTTGCACCCCCGACGTTTCGCAAGGTGCATCGGACGTTTGTGCGCGAACTCAACCTTGATACCTTCCGAATGAGCGATCGCGCACCCAAGGTTGCCCCTAATGGTGCCTCAATCTACTGGGTTCGATCAACTCGCGATAGTAGCGACGTGGTGTATACCGCCGACAGAATCACCGACTCTACGTGGATCGGCACTCGACCCATCGGAGCGCCAATCAACAATATGTCGTCGAATAGCGTTATCGGTATCTCGCAGGATAATAACCAACTCATGCTGTGGGGACGTTATAAACCCGATGGTGCCGGCGATGGCCCCGGGCTCTCTACCACAACTCGTACCGCCACTGGCTGGGCCGTGCCATCTAACCTCACCATCGACGGCTATAAGAACTACTCTCGCAATCGCGAAGAGTCTATGTCGCCCGATGGCTCGGTCATCGTTCTGTCGTATCAAGCCGATGCATCCCGTAAAGACGAAAAAGATCTCTACGTTTCACGCCGTATAGGTCCAGATAGCTTTTCTGTTCCGATTCGTATCCCCGAGCCCGTGAGCAGCTCATTCAACGAGCTTTCGCCTACCATTGCCGCCGATGGCCGTACACTCTACTTCTCATCACATCGCCCAGGTTTTGGCGACGCCGACGTATGGGTGTGTAAACGACTCGACGATACATGGCTCAAATGGTCCGAACCCGTTAATATGGGTCCAGGCGTTAACACCCCAGGATGGGATGCCTTCTTCACCATTCATCCTGCAGGTCACTATGCCTACATGCGCACGAGCGACGGATTTAACAGCGGCATTTATCGCCTGACCCTTCCCACCGGTGCAGCAAACAACACTGTACTTCCCGACCCCACCACCGTCGTCTCGGGCCGAGTCTTGAATGGGGCAACGAACGAGCCTCTCGGCGGTGCCATTAAGATCGTTTCGCTCGACGGTGCAATGTCGTCGTCGGCCATCAGCGAGCCCGCCCAAGGCGAATACTCTATCGTGTTGCCATCCGGACGCGACTATGCCTTTTATGCCGAACGAGGTGGGTTCTTTCCCGTAAGTCAGCACGTCCGCCTTACGTCGTCCAAGACGTCAACCGCCGTGCGTCAAGACCTCGTGTTATTTCCAATCGCTATAAACTCGACGATACGTCTAAACAACGTGTTTTTCGAAACCAACAAGTTCGACCTGCATGAAGAAAGCCGCGAAGAGCTGTTGCGACTCGTCACGATGCTTACGTCTCGCCCGTCGCTCCACGTCGAGATTGGAGGCCATACCGACGACCGCGCCAGCGCGAGCCACAACCAGGCCCTTTCGGAACGCCGCGCACAAGCCGTACTCGACTTCTTGATTCGCAATGGTATAGCCCCCCAACGCCTAGTTGCACGGGGCTACGGAAAGTCTAGGCCACTTACAAGAAGCACTACCAACGAAGCACGACTTCGTAACCGCCGCGTGGAATTCACGATTGTGAAAGAGTAAGGCCGCTACTGATTTCCAAGGATAAGTGGCAGACCATCCTTGTTGCCAACAATGACAATCTTGGCGTTGTCGCTCTTGGCAAGTTCCTTGGTAGCCTCGATGCCTTTTTCCTGTAGGATGAGGCCCGTAAGTGACGCACTAAGAATGCGATTAGCCCTTGCCTTACCTTCGGCATCGATAAGCTGTCGCTCGGCCTCCTGCTTAGCTTTCTCAAGTCGGAACTCGTACTCTAGCGCTTCCTGCTCCTGCTTGAGTTTGTTCTCGATTGCCGTCTTCAGCGTCGACGGCAAGGTGATGTCTCGCACGAGCACCTCGTTAAGCTGCACCCACTGCTTCTGCAGAATCTTCTTGGTCTCCTCGAAGATCTCGTCTTGAATGATGTCGCGCTTCGAAGAATAAATCGCCTCCGGTGTATAGCGTCCAATCACACTGCGCGTAGCGCTGCGAATGGATGGACGCACTACCGTTTCGATGTAGGCCGGTCCCTTCTCCTTGTGCAGTTTAGGTAATTCGCCAAACGGCGCCTGAATCCAAGCCGAGACGTCGACGGTAATCTCCAAGCCGTTCGACGAAAGCACGACCATGGTTTCCTTGAGCTCCTGCTGCCGCACTTCGTAGATTTCCATACTATTCCACGGCGCAATTATGTGGAAGCCCTCGCCATAGGTCATATCTAGATCGATGCCCCCTCCAAACGTTCGAAACAGCACGCCTGCACGTCCGCCATCGATGGTAGTGGTGCTCGCTAGAAAGATGATGAGTGCAAAGAAGCCAACGAAGCCAATGATGATCCAACGCACGATGTTTTTGGCCGACGTCGGTGGAGTAACCTTCATATTCTGAAATGTCGACATGGATACTATTCCTTACGATGATGAGGTTGATTGCGGTGTGGTTGACGTTCGAAACTACCGATTCGCAACAAGGCCGTGGGCTATCGCACAACCATAACCGGTAGAATAACGGTCTCGAAACGTCCGCGGATGTGTAACATCATAAGCCCACTCGGAGCATCGTCTGTCGAGATGCGAACAGTGTTGTTCGATGTTGCCTTCGTGGGTGCTAGAGTACGCCCGGTAACATCAACAAACGCAATGTCGAATGCCTCTTCGGCTGTGGCATCGATGGTCACGTCGAGCCATGTTGAGGCAGGCATGGGACTGATTCGCACTCCCGAAATGGCACCGCCCACTCGTACTAGACGCAATTCTCGGCCAGCACATGGTGGCCCCAGAGTAAGCACAGCCGGAGTGTGATTCAGCGTACAGTCGATGCCCGACCAAATAAAGCCACCGTCGGCAATACTCACAGCATCTTCGGCCGCGGCCGCTAGCATCGCCAGCACGGGAATGCGTGCTAAGGTATCGGAGCCATCCCATGGTAGTCTGCTGGTAACGAATGCCTTCGTGTCGGTGTATCGTACGTCTACAAGTCCTGGAGTTTGCTCTGGCAGCGGGGCAGCCACCGTCTTATCCATCTGCAGGGTCAGCGTGAATGACTGCGTAAGTTCTGGCACGGCGTTAGGGCGTCCGGCAACAACCACGGGAATCTCCACGATACCACCTGCACCTGCCTCTACCGATACAAGCTCAATAGTGGTAACCGTTGTTGCCTGCAATTCTAGTCGTGTTTCGCGTTCAAGTGCGCACGGTGTTGTCGAATACACAACCACCGAATCTACGAACGCTCCACACGCGCGCGTTACGTCTACAGGTAGCTCGACTGTTGCCCCAGCAGCTATACGCCGTGGTAAGTATAGTCCCATTGTGTCAACCGAAAAAGGGGCTTCGGGAAGGCGTATGGACGTTACAAGGACATCGACCGTGGATGGGTTTTCTATAACCATGCGGCGCTGTTCTACGGTGCCAATCGTGCCACCTTCGACGCGTAGAATGTCGGTTACGCGCAAATCGGGCGTGCGCGTGAAGCCCAACAGGTCGACCCATAAGGTGTCTACGCAGCGGCTCGACGTTACCACAACTCCAACGCGAGCATTGGCTTGTCCAAGCGGCATCGACCATCGGATTTCAACTGACTGTTCGCCGCCATCGGCGATGGCAGCGTTGGGAGTGTCGACGTTGATCGATGCCCCTTGGACAATGGTAGCAGAGATAGTACCAGGACCCACGACCGATCTGACAGTGGGTGTGATTGTGACAATGCGTTCGTTGCAGATGATTGAGTCGCCAAGGTCGACGACTGCGGGTTCGACGACAAAGAGCGACCCGTCATACGACCAACGAATGGGGATGGTGACGACAGAGTCGCATTCTGCAAAGTAGATATCGAGGGTGCCAGTGGTGTGGCTACCACCGTTATACCGAATGGTAACCACAAGTTCGCCACGCGGTGAAAGATTGGCAGAGTGCGTAAGTACGACGATGCTAGGACTGGACGATTCGACGTGCGCAACGGTGAGCGACTCGGTGGACACCGATGGAATGGCAACACGATAGGTTGCATCGGGCAAGCACCGGTCGATAACGCCCAGGTCGATGGTATCGGTTGGGAAGATGGGAGGATGGAACGTGACGTCGATCGTACACCAGACGGTGTCGATACAGTCGCCAGCTTCAAGTATCACGGCAAGTCGGCCAACGCGGTTGTTGCGGTCTGCAACGATCCGGGCCATCAGCTGCGCAGGCGCGGCCGGGCTAACGATACCTCGAGGCGGCGTTTGCCACGTTGCATTGCCCTCTTCGATACTTCCTACAATGGCCGCTGTGTCGCCAGTAACACTCAAGGTGAGCGTCTCTTGTAGCACAACGGTTTTGCACGAAAGAAACGGACCGCGAACAATCGACGGAGGCGTTAGAGTGGCCTCGAACCCTTCTGTTTGCCATTGCACGGTACTCGCAAGAACGGTGTCACAGGGGCCTGCAACGGCTTCAACCGTCACAGGCGATGTTACTGCACCGCCTCGGCCAATCCTGATGCGAATACTGTCGCCCGGTGCCAGGGTGACGGCTGTGCTGTCGACAGTGGTCGAAGCCGAAGACCGAGTACTAATCCTTGAGATAACTGCCGGCGTACTTCCCCGGTTATACAGCCACACGGCGGTATCGGCCGGCGTGCTACAGGCCCCTGTCGGCCCTAGGTTGATGTTGGCCAAGGCCAGGCGTGGCTTGGGCGTTACAACCACGTCAACAGTGTCGGTGGCCTCGCAGCCGAACCGATCGGTGACCGTGCAGACGTAGCGCATCGAGCGCGTAGCGACGACGTCGACGGACGCCTGGGTTGAGACGCGACGTCGGTCGGCATCTACCCAGGTGATGGATGGAGACGGCGACGAGGGCAACACGCGAGCGGCAAGGCGAACGGTAGAGCCGGCGCAGACAGTTGTATCGCCTGATGCGATGATGCTGGGTGGAGTTGTTGGACTCTCGCGAGGTAACGCCAAGCCGGAGTAATGTAGACCGGCCTGACCAGACTGAGTAAAGTAGACGCGGTTAGTACCGGTTGCATTGACGTTCAGGCCAGGGGCCCCACCGGCTAGGTCGACACCGAGATCTGGGCCAGAGCTAGGCCACGACGTGATGAACAGGCCGCCGCCACCGCCGCCGCCGGGGCCGTGAGGGACACCAGTGCGGACGTTACCGCCGTTTCCACCGCGAAGAAAAACGCGAAGGCGATTGTCGGCCGAGGCTGCTTCGAGCCAAACGGCACCGCCAGCGCCGCCGCCGCCTGCGCCGTCGTTTTGTGCGACGGCTGATACCGCAGTACCCGACGCGTGAATTTGTCCTGAGCCAGTAAGCGTCGAGCATCGAATAATGACGATGCCACCGCCGCGAACGCCGCCGGTGCCAACGTTGTCATTCTGTTGTCCGCTTCCCCCGCCGCCGCCCATCACGAGACGTGGTTGTGCAACATCGAATGGTATGGCTGCGCCACCGAAGCCACCATTGTCGGCTGTAGCTCCGCAGGTAATCCACTGATTACCGCCCTTTCCCCCAGCGCCGCCATTACCGCCACCGCCGCCACCAGAGTTGTGAGCAGCGCCACCGCCGCCACCATTCGCCCAACTTCCGCGACCAGCCTCGAAGCCAGGAACAGTTACAGCGATGCCATGTCCCCTAGCAGCAACTCGATCTACATACTGTGCGCCATACATGTCGGTAACAGAACACGTCAAAGCGCCTTGCCAAAGCACTCCGCCGGCAAAGCCGCAGTTGCGCACGTCGATAAAGCCGTCGAGACGAAGATCGTTTGTGATCTCGAGTACCACGACGCCCCCTATCCGACCATTCCAGGGCTGGGCTGTTACGGTAGCGGCAATGGTGGCATTCGTGGCAGTAACTACGCGAATAACTTGGACGCGGCCGGTAACGTCGTAGGTATTACCTAGCGGCTCGCGAAGATGTAACTGTCGCGTGCCAGCATCGATGCTGCTTACAGTACCGAATTCGAACCGCCCCGCTGAATTGAGACTTACGACGCGGCCATGGCTTCCCGAATTCGACCGGTCGACGTCTGCGCCTTGCATTTGCATGATGAGAACGCGATCGCCGACCGAAAATCCAGCCGCGTTGTCGACGGTTATCACGGTACTACAGCGCTGGTCGATGCGCGTTACAGGCGAATAGAAATTGACAACGCCAGAGAGGGTGACGTCGGAAGCAAGAGCCATCGACAATTGGCACATGAAAAGGCCGAGGGCTAGCGGCAGCAATATGGTCACTCTCGTTAGAATCACCCTAGCAAAAAAGTGTGTTCTAACATACGGTATTTGCAACAAACACGTTGATGCAGTAAATGCTTGAGTCTCGAACGTGTACACCCACCACATAGCCCCAGAATGCCTCAATCCTCAATACACGTCGTTTTTCTTCGTATCTTTGTGGCGTTGCATACTGCAACAACGTCTGTAGTCTCTCTCGCCCCGTTCCTCGCCCTGGTCCTTTGGTAGGATGTGTTTACGGTTGCAAGTCGCCAAGCCGCTGTGCTGGCACCGAGAGCATCGGCCGTAAATATTTTTCTCCATCCTTATCATTCAAGGATCCATGAAGTTCTCTGATCTTCAGCTGTGTGAACAGCTGCAGCGCGCTGTGCGCGAACTCGGCTATGATACGCCGACCCCTATTCAACAGCAGGCAATTCCGCCAATCTTGTCTGGTAAAGACATCTTCGGATGTGCTCAAACGGGTACAGGCAAAACGGCTGCGTTTGCTCTTCCCATTTTGGACGTGTTGGCCGATGGCTTTCGTAAGGGCCCACGCGTTCTTGTACTTGCACCAACACGCGAGCTTGCCGTACAAATCAGCGAGTCGTTCGCTGCATACGGCAAGTATGTTAAGTTCAAGCAAGTTGTGGTGTTTGGTGGCGTTTCGCAACGCCCTCAGGTCGATGCCATCCGTCGTGGTGTCGACGTCATCATTGCCACACCCGGACGCCTCCTCGATCTTATCGAACAGCGCCTCGTATTCCTCGATCGCATTGAGACGCTAGTACTCGATGAGGCTGATCGTATGCTCGACATGGGCTTTATCATCCCGATTCGGCAAATCGTGAAGCTTATCCCCGAGGATCGGCAAACCCTGTTCTTCTCGGCCACAGTACCGCCAGATATCCGCGATCTGGCCAACAGCATGCTCACCGATCCGGTATCGGTTGCTGTTGCCCCAGTATCGTCGACGACCGAAATGGTCGAGCAACGGTTGTACATGGTAAAGCGTTCAGACAAGCGCGAGCTTCTTAACCACCTTCTAACCGAGGATCTTGAGGGCTCTGTACTCGTCTTTACTCGCACCAAGCGGGGTGCCGACCGCGTTGTGAAGGATTTGAAGGCAGCCGGTATCCGTGCCGATGCCCTCCACGGCGACAAGTCACAGGAGGCACGTCAGCGAGCCCTTCGGGCTTTCAAGTCACGTCAAACACGCGTCCTCGTGGCTACCGATATTGCTTCGCGCGGAATCGACATCTCGGAGCTGCCCTACGTTGTAAACTACGATGTGCCAGAGACGCCCGAGACATATGTTCACCGCATTGGTCGAACAGGTCGCGCAGGGATGACTGGCATTGCCATTACTTTGGCAGATCGTGAAGAAGCGTCGGATATCCGCGCTATCGAAAAGCTCACAAAGAATCCTATTCCACGCATTGCCGAACATCCGTTCGCTTCGCAGGAAGCCGAGTTCGATACCAGACCGGTCCAGCCCGCAGCTCGTCGTGGCCAACGTCATTCCTACTCCGGTGGTAAGACGTTTAGTCCACCACGGTTTGGCCGTGGTCGCAGCGGTGCTACGTCGCGTCGCTAATCCTCAAGAATCAACTCGTGTGATATAGCGGCTGACGTCGCCAGCATCGCATACACACCACAGTACTTCTCAATCGAAAGTCGAATCGCTTGTTCTATCGAGGGGCGGCTGGCAACAGCCGCCCTTACGATGTATCGAAGTCGAATTCGTTCATACGTGCGTGGATGATCAGCACTCAAGTCGCCATCCACCTCGACTCGAAACGCCGAGAACTCAACACGCATCTTTGGGAGCAAGGATGCCACGTCCATTGCCGTACAACCGGCTAGACCTGTAAGAACGAGTTGTTTTGGCGAAAACCCCGCACGTTCGCCACCCTCGGCGCTACTCCCCACGAGCCAGAGCGTTTGCCCCTGCTGCTGGCCCTCAAATAGTAGTCCCTCCTTCCACTCTACTGCCGTGCTGTGCCGTGTCATTGCGAGTCCCTGCGTGATGTAACTCCTCAAAACTCGCCATTTATGCCCGATGAAGGGGCATCGCGTCAATAGGCGGTCGTATCTTTGCGGCTTCGACGAGCAGAGTTCAACAGAAGATTATCGATGAGTTCAAACGCACATCCAAACGAAACACGCGACTCGAATGAGTCGCAAAACGATCAGCGCCGCCGTCGTCGCCGCGGCCGCAATCGCCAGCGCCCTGCTTCCGACGAACCACGCGAACAACAAGGCCAAGAGTCCAGCGTTGCCGTTAGTGACAAACAGCAGGCGCCTGCTGAAAACCCACAAGGCACGAACGGTCGCGAGCAGTCCGACCGCGGACGTGAGCAGTCCGACCGCGGACGTGAGCAGTCTGACCGCGGACGCCGCAATCGACGAGGCCGTGGGCAACGCAAGGAAGGCGCCGACGGTAAGCCCGAGAATCCTGATAACGAACAGCAACAGGAGACGGCGGCCGAGCCGCAAAGAAAGGCCCGCCAGCAAGAACCTTCCGCGCAGCAACAGGAACGCGGGGAGAAAAAGCGCGACCGAAACAAGAAGAAACGTGAAAAACCCGACGTTGCCTCGCAGCCGGGAAGCCTTCAGCGACGCATGGTGCGTATCGATGGACCACGCGAAGACCTGCATCAAGAGCCATACATACCGGTTATCGAGCCCGTGAAGGCCTCGAACGTCGATGAGTACATCGCAAGCCATAAGGGCTGGCAACGTGACGTGATGGCCAAACTTCGCACACTCGTTACTGCAACGTGCCCCGAAGCTGTCGAGTCGATCAAGTGGTCCCAACCTGTCTATGAGTACGAGGGCTTCCTGTGCTACATGAAGGCGTTTAGCAACCACGTGAATCTTGGATTCTGGCGTGGGTCGGAACTGAGCGATCCAGAAGGCCTGCTTACAGGCGACGGGCTGAAGTTGCGCCACGTTAAGCTAACGTCGGCCAACGACTTCAACGCCCCGGCGTTTGCAGAGCTGATTAAGCATGCCATGCGCCTAAACCGAGAAAAGGGCGATCCTACGCTGTCGTAACTCGTGTGCGACGCCCTGCTACCGCAGGGCGTCCTCCAATGCCGTTCTTGCGTCGGTTTTTGCGTCGCGATACTTGACAATAAGTGGCGTAGCCACCGAAAGTCCATGTTCGGCTCCAAAGGCCGAGCGCACGCTGCGCGCACCCTGTACTACGACAGCTCCAGGCGGCACTTCCAGCGGCTGGTTGGCCGTGCCACGAATCACGCTTGCATTCACTACGTCATACAATGGTGTGGAGGCATTAAGGATGACGCCCGACCCAAGTACGGCGCGCTCGCGAACGAGTACACCTTCGTAGACGCCGCAGTTACCGCCAATCATCACGTCGTCCTCGATTATCACCGGCTGAGCACCGGCGGGCTCAAGCACGCCGCCAATCTGCGCAGCGGCACTTACGTGTACACGTTTGCCTATCTGCGCGCACGTTCCTACCAAGGCGTGCGAATCAACCATCGTTCCTTCATCAACATAGGCCCCAATGTTGATGTACATTGGCGGCATGCAAATAACGCCCCGAGCAACGTAGGCTCCTGTGCGAATCGTCGAGCCCCCCGGTACGATGCGTACACCATCCGACGTTGCAAACGACCGCGCCGGTAGCAACGCTTTGTCGTGAAACGAAAAGGCGCCGTCGGACATATCAACAACGTCCGATACTCGGAAACACAGCAGAATGCCCTGCTTCACCCATTGGTGGACATCCCACGTTCCCTGCGAATTCTTCGATGCCGCCCGCACTTGGCCATTGTTAAGTGCCCGTAGGAATGGCAACAGTTCCTCTCGTACCGCATCCCGCTCCGCAGATTGCTGTATGTCGCGCTGCAACAGTGCCTCTACGTGGCTTCGAAGTGACTCGACGTTGGTACTCATGATGACTTCCTCGTGCCTTTGTTCGCAATAGTGCGCTTCGTTGTAGGGGCAGCCTTCCGCGAAGGGGCAAAGGCAATGTTTAACACCTTATACATCAATCGCGCCGTTGTAAGGTCGGGATGGTGCAGGCCCTTCATTGGTGCAAGCTCAACAAGATCAAGTCCCACAATGCGCTTTCCTGCTTGTCGTACGGCCCGAACAACATTGAGGATCTCGCTATAGGTTAACCCCTCCGGCTCTGGCGTGCCAGTCGCCGGCATGATTGAAGGGTCCAGCGCATCAACGTCAATGGTGATGTAGACGTCGTTCGACAGCGTAGCGGCAACATTATGCCACCATTCCGTGCCGTGAAGCCCACGCCGAATGGCAGAAGCGTAAAACGTATTCACCCCATTCCGACGAATAACGTCTGCTTCTTCCTTACACTGGGCTCGAATACCAACCTGTGTAATCCGCGTATGGGGCACCGTTTCGGCTACGCGCGCCATCACGCTAGCGTGCGAAAAGGGCGAGCCCTGATATTCATGCCGTAGATCGCTATGCGCATCAAACTGCAGTACGCTGATATTTGGAAATCGTGCTGCATATGCCCGAACAGGTGCAGCCGTTATGGTGTGCTCACCGCCAAGCGTAACCACGAATTTGCCTAGGTCTAATAAGGTCGCAACCTGTTCCTGCAACATGTCTAGTGCTTCACCATCAGCGCGCTTGCCAAAATCGAGTGGCTTTAGCGTTGCAATACCAACGTCGAAGCACAGCTCGCGGTCGAACTCGTCATCGTAAAATTCAACGTAGGCACTGGCCTTAAGGATGGCCGCAGGGCCCTTACCGGTGCCCCCTCCATAACTGACGGAATGTTCGTAGGGAGCAGAGACGACAGCAATAGCAGACGTATCGAGTGAGGAAACCTCGCGCTCAATGGCAAGGAAATTTTTGGTGGGGCCTAAGGTCTTCACGGTTGGTTTGATGATGGTGTAGAGTGACTTGGAGGCACAAGGCGGCGCAAAGATAGGCTGTATCTTTGTGATGTACCGACTGACGCAGACTATGAACGCACGACTCTCACCACGCATAGCGTGGTACTCATACGATTGGGCAAACAGCGCATTCTCGACGTCTGTGGTGACCGTGTTTTTTGGTCCCTATCTAACGTCGGTAGCAGCAGCATCAGCCGATGCCAGCGGCCTGCCATTTCTGTTTTGGTCGGTTCATCCAGGAGCTTGGTTTTCGTTCATCGTATCGCTGAGCGTGATTGGCCAGGTGCTCGTCCTGCCAGTCATCGGCTCTATCGTCGACAGTACGCCGCGCAAACGTCTTGTGTTAGGTGCAACGGCCTATGCGGGAGCTATCGCCACCATGCTCATGTACATGGTACAGGTTACTGCTGGACACTACCTGTTGGGTGGTGGGCTGTTTGTTCTTGCCAATGTGTTCTTTGGCGCGAGCATGGTGGTATATAATGCCTTTCTTCCAGTTGTTGCATCTGCCTCGGAGCGCGATGCAGTGTCAAGTCGTGGATGGGCTTTGGGCTACCTAGGTGGCGGTCTGCTATTGTTTGCCCATCTCATTCTGTTCAAATCGGCAGATGCCTTTGACGGTGGAACTGAGCACGTCGTACGAGTTATTCTCGCGTCAACCGGAGTGTGGTGGGCATTGTTTACTCTCGTGCCAATGAGGTTCCTGCCAAAGAGCGTCGCGGCAACGTCACCCAGGGGCATAGCGGCTTCATTACGTCAGTTGGTTTCCACACTCCGCCATATTACCCGATACCGAAACGCGTTGTTATTTCTGATCGCCTATCTGCTATATAACGACGCAGTTCAGACGGTCATTGCCATGGCGAGTGTGTTTGGACAAGAGGAACTTGGCCTTGATCTTGGTACCTTAACAACGGCCATCCTCATGGTGCAATTTGTAGCGATTGCAGGGTCGTTGGGATTCGAACGAATAGCAAGAAAAACCTCGACGAAAGCAGCAATTGTGATTGCGCTCGTTGGCTGGACATGCGTGCTGTTGGCAGCGTGGGGCTGGGTGCAGACGGCAACCGACTTTTATGTTTTGGCAGCCGTTATTGCCGTTGTACTTGGCGGTACGCAAGCCCTCAGCCGTTCATTGTTCAGTCTGCTGGTTCCTCGGGGAAAGGAGGGTGAGTACTTTGCACTCTATGAGATTTCGGATAAGGGCACGAGTTGGATTGGGACGTTTCTGTTTGGTCTGGCACTTACCGTTTCATCAAGTTATCGGTGGGCTATTCTCTCTCTCGTTGTTTTCATCGTACTTGGAATCCTCTTGCTATTGCGTGTCAATGTGACAAGGGGCATCGAAGAAGCTCGGCAGTCGCCGGCGTTGTAACTACATCGCGAGAATACTGGGGAACTATTCTCGTTCAGTGATGATTGTCACCGACCTGTTGAAAATCTATGTTATCAATCTTCTTTTTTCGTAGGTTGCGATTCGGTTCACCACCGCGCTTTAGCAATTGCTATTGCTAACGCGAGTACCACTCACCACTTTTATCTTACAGGAGTTCGGAATGGCAGCGAGAAAATCGAGCACGGCCGCTAAGAAGCGGGCGAAATCTCGAGCGAGCTCAAAGGCCGCTAAGGCTACGCCAGTGAAAGATAGCGCTAAGCTATCCGCAACAGTTAATGCAACCACAAAGCGCAAGCGCGGACGTCCAAAGGGCTCGAAGAACAAGCCCAAGGGCACCGTGGAACGCGCAGCAGTATACATCTTGGGTCCAGATGGTCGCCCGCAGCTTCGCGGACGTGGACGCCCGCCAAAGGGTGCAATCTTCGTTAATGCCGATGGTACGCCTATCTCGGGAACAGCAGCTGCAGCTCCTGCTGCGAAGGTGGCAGCCAAGGGCAAGCCCGGAAGACCCCGTAAGGACGCCGGTGCTCCAAAGCGTGGTCGCGGTCGCCCACGCAAGAATCCTGTTGCAACACCGGTAGCAGCACCAGCGGCAGCGCCTGCTGCACCCGCACAACGAGCCAGCACTTCTCGTGCATCGTCATCGATGCGTGCTACCGTAGTTCAAGCTTCGTCGGTCACGTTTCTTAGCACTGGCTCGGCAGGCAACATCGTTGCAGGTAGCTCGGTATATGTCGATGGCCGCTCGGTCTACGCCGATGGCAACGGTCTGTGTGTGATTCCTGGCAGTTTGATCTTTGTTGATTCTGGTGCATCACCAGACCAACTTGGTTTGGCTGTCACTGGCTCGGGCAGCGCCGTACGCGTTGCGTTTGACCAGTCACCGAACGAAGCTAACGCGCCATACAAGGCCGTTATCGCAAACTTCCGTCGCTAAGCCATAGCCAACACGTCGTCACCGACATGGTAGACAAAACGAAAGGCCCGATTCGTGATACGAATCGGGCCTTTTTCATTACTCGTGACAGATTCCGTAGAGCTTCTACGATAAACGAAGTAGCAGTTTAGTCCATGATCTTCTTTAGGAAGGCAGGCGTTCCCGACGAGGCAGAACTGGAATATCCAGAGGCAACCTTTGGTTTGGCAGATTCTACTGGGCGCGGCACTGGCGCAGGCAGGGGCGATGGCGCAGGCGCAGATGCTGGAGTGCGGCGCAATGCAGCCGGAGTATCATAATCGACCAAGTCGGCTTCACCACGGGGAGTTTCGCGCTGCGGCTTCTGCACGGCTTGCAGTGGGAACGTATTCTGACGAGGTTGCGCCTGCGGCGCAGGTGCCGTCTCGTCGTGATGACGTGGTGTGTCGATCGTAATCGCTGGCTGTGGTGCGGCTGTAGGCACGTGTGTGTCGACGACTGGCGTGAGAATTGTCACTACCGGCGGAGCGGCTGGTCGTGCAACAGCGTCACTGGCATGCCGGAACCCAGTGGCAACAACGGTAATCGACATCTCGTCGTCCATCGTATCATCGATCACTACGCCGTGAATCAGATTCACCTCGCCGCCTGCGGCCTTTTCGATGGCAGTGACAGCTTCGGACACTTCGTGCATCGACATCGTGTTGCCGCCGGTGACGTTTACGAGAAGCCCTTGGGCACCGAAGATCGACATGCCTTCGAGTATCGGAGAGTTAAGCGCATTGGTAGCTGCTTCGACTGCACGGTGCTCGCCGCGGGCGGTTCCGATACCCATAAGGGCATCGCCCATGCTAGACATTACGGCACGCACATCGGCGAAGTCGACGTTTACATAACCAACGCCAGAGATGATGTCGGCAATGCCCTTCGTGGCATTGTATAGCACTGCATCGACGCGACCGAGCGCTTCAACGAAGGGCACGTTTTTGTCGACAACGGAAAGAATCCGCTGATTCGGGATGACAATAAGTGCATCGACTTCGTCGCGCAACTCCCGAATGCCTGTTTCGGCAATGCGCATGCGGTGCTTGCTTTCGTAGTCAAACGGTTTGGTCACGATTGCCACAACAAGGGCACCTAGCTCACGACCAAGCCGCGCAATCACTGGTGCTGCTCCGGTACCGGTACCACCGCCCATGCCTGCAGTAACGAAGATCATGTCGCTACCGGCCAACGCATCGCGCATGTCGTCGATGCTTTCTTCGATGGCTTGACGGCCAATCTCGGGATTGGCGCCTGCACCTAGTCCTCTCGTTTGCGACTTTCCAAGCTGGATTTTCACCCCTGCGGGGTTATTCATCAGGGCCTGATGATCGGTATTCGCGGCAATGAACTCGACGCCTTCAAGGCCTCGTGTTATCATTGTACGCACAGCGTTGCCACCGCCGCCCCCTACTCCCACAACACGGATGCGGGCATCGTACGACGGCTGGTTGATGTCTAGTTCTATTGGCATGTTTCCCCCCGGAAAAATGTTCCAAGCATGATATTAAAGGTCCTCCAGCCACGTACGAAGCCGTGTGATGATTCCTGCCTTGTTCTTGCGCTGCTCTGAAGAAGCTGCGGGAGTATCAGTGGACTCGGATGGCTGGTTGATGGTTGATGTCGACATTGAAAGAGTATTCAGGGACTCTGCGTCCCGCTGAACTGCGTAATGAATAAGGCCCACCGCCGTAGCAAACACGGGCGACGATACTTCTTGAGCCATACCGCGGACTGCGAAACCGCCTGGTATGCCAATCTTGACGTGCATTGCGAACACACGCTGTGCGAGCTCATCGGCACCTGAAAGAAGACTGCATCCACCGGTGATAACTACGCCAGCGGACAAGTGGTGAAAGAGCTTAGACTTCATGAGCTCCTGCATGGCGAACTCGAAAATCTCTTCCATGCGGGGTTCGATAATCTGGCACAGGATGCTCTTGGAAACTTCCTTAGGAGAGCGACCACCAACACCAGGTACCTGAAACGTGTCGTTTCGCATAATGCTGTTGGAAACAGCGTGACCGTACTGAAGCTTAATCCGCTCGGCATCCTGCTTCATGATTCCGAGCATTTGGCCTATGTCGTCGGTAACTTTTTGACCAGCGATACTAAAAATCGATGTGGAGCGAAGAATGCCATCCTTGAAGATTGCTATGTCGGTGGTGCCGCCACCGATATCCACAAGGGCCACGCCAATCTCGCGTTCACCTTCGTCGAGCACCGCGAGGCCTGACGCCAATGGCTGCAGCACGATGTTCTCGATTTGTAGTCCTGCGCGTTCAACACATAGCGTCATGTTGTGAATCGCCGTGGCTGCGCCCGTGATAATCAGGACGTTTGCCTCTAGGCGGCTTCCGCTCATGCCGATGGGGTCGGTAATTCCCGACTGTCCATCGATCATATAGTCCTGGGGAATTGCATGGAGTATCTGCCGCTCCGGACCAATCGGCACTCGCCGTGCGTCCTCGAGCACTCGCTGAACATCGTCGTGCGAAATCTCACGTGTGGGAGACGACACCGTCACGATGCTCCGCGTGGTAAAGTCCTGCACATGATCGCCGGCGATCCCAATCGAGACGCGACTGATTTCTATCCCACTTTGCGTTGATGCTTGATCAACAGCCAGACGAATCGCGTCGGCCGTTTTTTGAATGTTCGTAACAACTCCACGACTCAATCCGGTCGAAACTGCCACTCCCTTGCCAAGAATTTCCAAGGTACGCGTGCGCGGTTCCGTTGCAGCAATAACAGCCACAATCTTCGTGGTTCCAATATCAAGACCTACGTGGATGATACGCTCACTCATGTAAGTGGCCCGGAATGTTGGACAGTACGGACAACGACTTGACCCTTCCAGCGAAGGTCGAATTCCATGTAGGCGTTCTGTGCATTTGCCAATGCCCCCGACGACACAAGCGCGGCAGCATCCAGCAAGGCAGCGTGGAGGTGTTCGGTCTGCGACCAACGCAAACGCCACTGCGCACCATCCGTTACTACGATGACTTCGTCACGCTCAACGTCTAATACCACTTCGCTTACGCACGTCGCCAACTCTTGTCCCATCGCCGATGGCACGATCTGAACAAACCGAGCAAGCCCGATAGCATCGGCCTTCGTCAGCGTAGCACCATCCTTGCGTCGTAACACTGGAAGGCATTGTGCGCCGACCTTACGACCCGCCGGAAGCATCATGCCCTCGGCGTCAACCATGGCAACAGAGCCGTTCTTGGCAATGTAGAAGGCCACCGGTATACGCTCCGACACTATCACACCAAGGTGATTGCTGGTTTTCTGGAATACACTTGCTCCAGACAGATACGGGATGGCCAGCAACCGTTCCCGCAGTTCGGCAAACGACACGTCCGTCATCTCCTTGCCCACCACATGGGCCAGCGTCGAGTCAACTGCGCCACGACTAAGCTCCGACGCACCCTCAACGTCCACGGCCTGCCACGTCTGGCGTCCCTGCCACTGACTTGCAACAACAGCTACAAAGCACACCGACAAGACCACAACGCCCAATTTGGGCGCCCGACTTGCTGATGCCTTTTGTGCCTCTATTCCTCGGTTGCGTGCTGCCACGTCTGCTGAAGTTCGCCGTTGTTGTTTCCTAAACCCCCGCCCAGGCAACCTAAACCATCGCAAGATGTTGATAACCAAGGGCTTTTTCCACATTGGCAGTGGATAACTCTAGCTTCTCCGACCTAGACTACCACACAGCGTGTGAACCGCCATGTTGCTCTATGTGCTTTTTATCGAAGGGCTTACTGCCACGGCAAAAGTAGGGGTTCCAAGTGCAATACGCAAGTGTTTGAACTTCATTATAGTGGAAAGAAAATCACAACTTATCCACAGTCGGTTGATAAGTCGTTTGATAGGGGGCTTCGGTTCGCCGCTGGGCCTTAACTACTATGTGGAAAACCTAGGACAACGCCCTTGTTCGGCCACCGTCAACCACGATACTCGTTCCGGTGATGTAGCCGGCCGCCGGAGACGCTAGAAAGCCGACGGCCGCGGCAATCTCCTCGGGACGTCCAAAACGCTTCATCGGTATCTCTGCCAACATCTCCTCCTCGACCTCGGTAATCGACCGCCCCTGCGCCTTGCGCTCGATGATTGCCGTAAGCCGTTCGGTAGCCGTAGCCCCCGGCAACACGTTGTTAACCGTCACTCCATACGGCGCTAACTCTGTTGCCAACGTCTTTGACCAACTGGCCATTGCTCCACGAATCGTGTTGCTTACACCTAGTCCTTCCAGCGGACTTTTCACACTTGTGGAAATGATGTTGATAATGCGACCCCATCCGTTTTCCACCATATATCCACGAAGAATCAACATGAGTTGATGCGATAAAAGTACATGATCAGCAAAGGTTTGCATCAATTGGTTCGTGTTGCTATCAACAATTCGACCGGCCGCGGGGCCTGCCGTGTTGTTGATAACGATATCAAAGCCGCCGTGGTTATCCACATGGTGGGAAACAAGATTGCAGAGCTTGTCGGGACGTTGAACGTCGGCCGTGATGAGCGTATGTCGCTGTCCGTCGGAACACGGTAATGCGTCTACAACGGCCTGTAATACGTCGGCACTTCGTGCCATAACGGTAACGTTCGCCCCCATCGAGGCAAGAACCGTGGCACAGGCCTTGCCGATGCCCTTGCTGGCACCTCCCACGAGGGCTCGACGCCCCCTAAGATTGATGTCAAGACCAGTAGAGATTGGTGATTCTGGATACTGCATGTTGTGTGTCTTGTGATCGTGGATTTCGTCCTACCTTTGCGGTCTGCAAACCTAAGTATCATTCGAGGTAGAATATGGCAGTACTTCCCCCCCTGAACTTCCAAACGTGGATTGATGAACACCGGCATCTACTTAAGCCGCCGGTGGGGAATGCTAAGGTTTACGAAGACACCGAGTTCATCGTCATGGTCGTGGGTGGACCGAATGCCCGGAAGGACTATCACTACAACGAGGGTGAAGAGTTTTTCTACCAGGTCGAAGGCGATATCACGGTGAAGATCATTGATGATGGCGTGCCCAAGGACATCCACATTCGCGAGGGCGACATCTTTTTACTGCCACCTCGGACGCCACATTCTCCGCAACGACCTGCCAATACCGTTGGACTCGTCATCGAGCGTAAACGAGAGGTAAAAGAACTCGACGCCTTTATGTGGTTCTGCGAGCAGTGTGGCACGAAACTCTACGAAGAGTACCTGCCGCTAACCGACATCGTGTCACAACTGCCCCCGATCTTTGACCGTTTCTGGTCGTCGATAGAACACCGCACGTGCTCGAACTGTGGCACAGTTATCGAGCCCCCTGTTCGTTCCTAACGTGACCTTGCTATTGCACGTCTGCCCCTGCACACCATGGTAAAAATCGACTGCCACGCACACATTCTACCTGAATCCTGGCCATCGCTGAAGGACAAATACGGCTATGGTGGATGGGTTACCCTTGATCACTACGCCCCCGGCAGGGCACGAATGATGAAGGACGATGGTACGTTCTTTCGGGATATTGATGCAACGTGCTGGGATCCAGCGTCGATCCTCGGCGTGATGGATCATCATGCTGTCGACGCCATGGTGCTGTGCACGGTACCAGTTCTGTTCTCGTATTGGGCAAAGCCAGCCGACACCCTCGATTGGTGTCGCTTCTTGAATGACCATCTTGCTGATGTAGTGGAAAACCATCCACGACGCTTTATCGGCCTTGGCACGGTTCCCATGCAGGACGTCGACCTTGCCATCAAGGAGATGAAGCGATGCGTTCGTGACCTAGGCCTGCCGGGGATAGAGATCGGCACAAACGTAAACGGCAAGAACCTCGACGACAAGGTGTTTTTCCCCTTCTGGGAAGCCGCAGAGGAGATTGGTGCCGCCATATTCGTCCACCCGTGGGAAATGCTCGGGTCCGACCGCATGACAAGGTACTTCCAGCAATGGCTGGTAGGTATGCCAGCCGAAACAACGTTGGCCGTTACGTCGATGATCTTTGGTGGCGTCTTCGACGCATTTCCTCGACTACGTGTGATGTTTTCACATGCCGCCGGGGCATTCCCCTTTACGCTTGGCCGAATTTCACACGGCTACGCTGCACGTCCCGATCTTTGCAACGTCAACCGTATATCCGACCCGTCATCCTATATCGGTCGGTTCTGGGTAGATTCTATCACGCATAACGCCGACGCCCTGCGATTCCTCCTTGCTCTCATGGGACCAACGCGTATCGCCTATGGGACCGACTTCCCGTTTCCGTTGGGAGACCTCGAGCATGGACGTTTCATCGAGCAGATGGAAGACCTAAGCGACACCGTCAAAGAGCAGCTCATGAGCGGGACAGTACTTGACTTCTTGAACCTGAAACGCGAGGATTACACGAAGGTAGCTTCACACAATCTTGCCTACGATGACGACGTCTTTGAGTAGCGATGAATGGAATCTGACACAAACAACGTATTTTTGTGGCCGATTCGCCCAACGGAGGGCTCGCATAATGGTATTGCAGCTGTCTTGAAAACAGCCGGGTTTGCGCCTGTGGGGGTTCGAGTCCCTCGCCCTCCGCTCTTTCACTTCTCCACACTATACCGTTTCCACCCATGAAGCTGTTCGCTCTTGCCGCCCTTGCGGCTGCTGTCGTCGGCCTTGGTGCTTGCTCTAGCGACACCGATACTGATACCGACAATCCAACAGACCCAACGCCAACGAACCCTGAATTCACCGTGGCAAAGTCTGGCAGTACGTTCCAGTACGATCAGTTTGTCCTAACGGGAACGGCAGCTTCACCTACGGCGGCACCAAATGGTAGCGGCGTTGCCACCGTTGGAGCCAACGCCATTGTGGGCGAACGCACCGCTCAGGTCATCTTCGATGCCTTCCTTAGTGCTGCTAACGAGCCGTCGCTTGATACAAACCAGTACCACGAGGCAGGTGGCGTTCTTTCGAAGTGGTACCGCATCGGTTCCCCTGCACTCGGCAACCTACCAGCCATCGTCGCGGGCAAGGCATGGGTCGTCGCCTCTCATCCGACGCTCAGCTCATGGACGGCACTCGACACCACGATTTCGAACGTGTCGTTCACCTACGGTGGTTTTCCGCTTACTGGTACAGTAAAGATGAAGATCATGGGCAACAAGGTTGGTACACCAGATGTGACCGTCGACGGCAAAACCATCAGCACGGTCCATACACGCTTCAATGTCGAAGCGAGTATCCAGTCGGAAGTTCCAGTCTTCGGACCAGTTTCCATCAGCCTCGCGTTTAGCGAAGAGCACTGGTTCGGCAAGAATGTTGGTCTCGTTCGATACGAGCGCTTGCCGTTCGTTCTTCCTGCTACGCCGCCTATCATTCCTGCACCACAGGACATCCCCGGCCGCCGCATCGTCCTCAAGGCTTACGTGTTAGCTCCGTAAGTTCACACCATCAACAACAGATTTCGCCTCCGCAGAGCCTTCTCTGCGGAGGTTTTTTTTTATTGCGCAGCTCCCCCGCTACGTCGGCGCGCGATGTATAAATCCAATCCACCTCGACCTCCCGGCCGATTACTGGCAAACATGATCGTTCCGTCCGATAGCCGGACAAAATCGGAATCGTCGAACGGACTATTACAGAACTCTACTGGTTCTGGCTCTTGCCATGCTCCATCGCGGAAGACACTGATAAACACATCAAAGCCGCCCTTGCCGCCCATGCCATTCGAGGCAAATACCAACGTGTCGGCGCTCATAAACCACGGTGTTATCTCGTCACCGGCACTCGTAAGCGCTGGCCCCATTGCCATTGGCTCCTGCCACTGGCCACCCGCAAGACGCCTGCTCATGTATAAGCTCAACCTGCCCGTCCCTGCACGGTCCGACGTAAACACCAGTCTCGATCCGTCAGGAGAAATCGCAGGATGCGACACAAAAAACGGCCCATTCACCGACTCGATCGGCAGGCCAGCATTCAGCGCAGCTCCATTTCGTTCAACCGTTACAAGGCCAGCATATGCACGGTGGCGGTTCATCTTCCACCATGTGCCCACCATGGTTCCGTCACTGCCGATTGCAATATGTGCACGCGACGTGCCTGCTTGATTCATCGACCCTTCGACAAGGGGCACCGTCTGCGCTGCGCCATGGCGCAGCGAGTCCATCGACATTGCATACGTCTTCGAGTCACCTTCTCTGTCTGATGCAAAAAGCAAACGATGATAGAGCACGTCGAACATCGGTGCGTAATCATCGTCAACGGAATTCAAGAACACGGCATTCTCAGGAGCATCATACATCTCTGCCAGGTGCTCCAAATCAAAAACGTCGATAGGCATCGCAAGCAGCGTGCTACACGCAGCCATGGCAGCCACAACGATACGATAGACGCTAGACGCCACGGGTTTCGGGGCTCCACACAAACTTGTGTACTTGTAGCTGAAAACGAACGGGAAGTCGATCCTCTAATATCCACTGAACAAGGTCGACGAAGGCAAGCCGACCAAATACGCACGACATTAGAACGGCCGCCGTTCGGTTAGCAAGGTCATATCGCCGAATGACGTCACAAGCATAGTCGTAGTCGTCCCGACTGGCAATCACAAACTTCACCTCGTCGGTTAATCGAAGGTCGGCCATGTTCTCCCAGCGATTGAGCGTCTGCATCTTTGAATCGGGACACTTGACGTCGATAATGCGAATCACGCGATCGTCGACTGCCGTTATATCTACGTGACCTCCAGTCTCGATTGCCACGGTATAGCCGGCGTCACACAAGGCCGTCATCAATGGCAGCACGTTGTCCTGCTCCAACGGCTCGCCCCCGGTAAACTCGACAAACGTGCAGCCAATGTCAGCAATCTGTTGCTCAAGCTTTGCAAGCGTCATTGTTGTGGCGGGGTCGCGGCGGTCGAGTGCATACGGCGTATCGCACCACGTACACCGCAGGCGGCAGCCTTGTAAGCGAACGAACGTGCATGGAATACCAGCGCGTGTGCCCTCGCCTTGTATCGAGTAGAACACTTCGTTCACTTGCAGCGGAAGCTGCTGAACCGTGCTATCCATCATGGTACGTTGTGCGATTTCACTCATGGAGTGCAAAACTACGGCGTCTGTCTCTAGGCAATGGCCATCCACTTCGAGGCCTCGTCGTACAACTCCACAAGGTGCTCGCGCGTCAAGGCGTGGTCGGGCATAGTCAGCCGAGGATCGAGTTGTAACAGCTGCTGTGCATGAGTTCTTGCAGAGGCAATGATATCGACGTCGCGAGCAATGTCGGCAAAGCGAAACTCTGGCAGCCCGCTCTGCCGAGTACCCAACACATCGCCGGGACCTCGTAATTCAAGATCGACCTGTGCGATACGGAAGCCATCCGTTGTTGCCGCCATCGTTCGAAGTCGTGTTACTGCCGCCACAGCGTCGTCGACGCCCCCTTTCCCGCCAACCTTGTATTTGAAATGGTCCTTCGTGGCAAGAAAGCAGTGGCTTTGTAATGAACTTCGCCCCACACGTCCACGCAACTGGTGGAGTTGCGTTAGGCCGAAACGCTCGGCATTTTCGATGAGCATCACGGTAGCGTTGGGCACGTCGATGCCAACTTCGACGACGGTTGTGGCAACAAGAACATCATACTCGCGGTTTAGGAAGGCCTTCATAGCATCTTCCTTCTCGTACCACAGCATTTGTCCGTGGAGTAGCCCCACGCGTAAGTCGGGAAACACCTCGTGTTGAAGTCGTTCGTGATGCTCGACCGCACTTTTGAGGTCGACCTTGTCGCTTACTTCAACGAGCGGATAGACGATGTAGGCCTGACGTCCAAACTTGACTTCGTTGCGAATGAAGTCGTACACCTGATCGATTCCGGATTCGAAGACGACGTGCGTTTTGATGGGGAGTCGGTTAGCTGGGAGTTCATCGATGACGCTAACGTCGAGATCACCGTAGACGGTCATCGACAATGTGCGTGGGATTGGTGTGGCCGACATTACAAGCACATGAGGCGAGCGGGGCGAGCCATCGTGCGACGTTCGGGCCATGTCGACAAGCGAGGCCCGCTGCGCGACGCCAAAGCGATGCTGTTCGTCGATAACGACGCAGCCGAGCTGTCGGTACGACACGTCGGCTTCGAACACAGCATGTGTTCCCACCACGATCTGAGCCGCTCCATTGGCAATGTCTTCGGCTACCTTCGTGCGAACAGACTTTCGTTGTCCGCCAACAAGCTGCACCACGGCAACGTCGAGATCCTTGACCAATGCCGAGATACTGTGGAAGTGTTGCTCGGCGAGAATTTCCGTTGGTGCCATCAGGACGGTTTGGTAGCCGTTATCGATAACGTTCAGCAAACAAAGCAGGGCTACGATGGTCTTGCCCGAGCCAACATCGCCTTGGAGTAGGCGATTCATCGGACGTCCACTATGCATATCGCCAACGATCTCGTGGATGACGCGCCGCTGGGCAGCAGTCAGTTGATATGGCAGTGCCTCGACAAGCGCGCGCGCGCGCGGACTGCGAGGACTCATCACGATGCCATGGTCGGGCAGCGTTCTCGATTGCCCCTTGGCAGAAACAAGCAGTTGAAAGAAGAACAACTCCTCGAACTTCATGCGATGGCGGGCGGCATCCAATTGGGCAATGTTCTGTGGGTTATGAAGTTCACCCAGTGCAGAACGTCGATCCGTCAGGTTAAGTGCGCGGCGAATACTGTCGGGCAATGGATCGGCGATACCCTGCCCATACGTTTCTAGAACAACACGAGCGAGTTCACGCAGCGTTCTCATCGTGATACCAACGTTGCGCATTCCCTGCGTCATGGCATACTTCGGCAAGATTCCGCCTGCACGGTATGTTGCCAGATCTTCGTCGTCGACACGCTCGATCTCTGGATGGTGGAATTGCAGCGTACCATACATCTGCGAGAACTCTGGCTTGCCGCTCACCACCACTGTCATGCCTTCTTTGAGCGCCTTGGCGTAGTAGTCGACAAAGTTCCAATACACAAGTTCGGCCGTACTGCCGCTGCCGTCGGCAACGGTCACCGACAACATCGTACGTCCCCTTCCACGCCCAACGGTACGCTTTTGTACGCCCACAACTGTAGCGATAATGGACAGTTCGCGTTGCACGTGAGGGAAGCTCACGTCGTTGGTGTTGGATCTCGCATGAACACTCTCGGCAACCACGGCGCGAATCGATGGCGCGGCTTGACGGTCGATATAGGCGCGAGGTACGTTAAGGATGACGTCGAGTGGGGTTACGATTCCCTCTGCGGCAAGGACTTCGGCACGTTTAGGGCCGATACCCTTGATATACTGCAAAGGGAGCGAAGAAATCACAGGGAAGCAACAGGCACGTGATGCATCCAACCGTGTGCATCGTGCTCACGCCCATGACGAATCGCATCCAGACGCGCACGAATTTGCGTGGCAATCGGTCCAGGGGCGAGTGGCAGGTCATAACGAGCGCCATCAACGCCGATGGTCTTGATTGGCGCAACCGCTGCGGCTGTCCCCACGCCAAACGCTTCCGAAACCGAGCCGCTGGCGACGCCTGCAACCAAGTCATCCACTCGAATCTGTCGTTCTGCCGTTGGAATACCTAGGTCGGCGCACACTTGTAGCACGCTAATGCGTGTTACCCCATCAAGTATCGTGTCGGTTACGGGCGGTGTTGTCACAACTCCGTCAATCACAAACATCACGTTCATAGCACCGCTCTCTTCCACAAGCTCGTGACTACCGGCATTCGTCCATAAAATTTGGTCGAAGCCTTCGTCCTTTGCAATCTGCGTTGGATACATCGCAGCCGCATAGTTTCCGGCGCATTTGGCACTTCCCGTCCCACCAGCAGCAGCACGTACATATTCGCGCTCAACCTTGATAGCAAGGGGCTTCGTAAACACTGGGCGGAACGGCCCACCAAGGACCATAAAGAGATACTCGTCGGCAACCTTCAAGCCCATTCGCTCCTCGCTGGCAATCATGAATGGGCGCAGGTAGTAGGCCGAGTCCGGTCCCGGCGGTACCCAGCCAGCGTCGACGGATACAAGCGTATGAACGGCATCGGCGAAGAGGTCGGCAGGGACAGCAGGCATGCACATACGCTCGCATGATCGAACGAAGCGAGCGTGGTGCCGTGGTGTGCGGAAGACAGCAACACCGCCATCGTCTTGCCGGTAGGCCTTCATTCCCTCAAACACGATTTGCGCATAGTGCAAGCCCAAGGCAAACGGCGCCATCGGAATGGGTCGATAGGGCTGTATGCGTGCCTTTCGCCACTCGCCGTGCGAATATTCAGCGATGAACATGTGATCGCTGTGAACGTTCGTGATCTTTCCGGCAGCCACCGCGGCAGCATCTAGCATGGGGCTGGACGTACGGTCGATTGGTAGGGACATGGAATCTCCAAGGTATAAAGCTGTGCACAGTATTGCGCACGAAACCGCAAAGTTACGAAACCCATTCCCTGCCATCGTCGATGTGCTTGCCATCACTGTCGCCTCCGCTTCCACCGTTCCAGCCGGTCCGAAAACACCACACGAACATATTGACGGCGCAGCGCCACTCCGGCCGCCATTGCGTCATCCATATACGGCATCAGGAAAGCCACAACGTCGCCTGCCTCATGGCGCATGGCCTCTGTCCACGGCTCCATCCATGTAGCTACCTGCAAGACGTCGGCCGCGGGATCCCACAGCACGTGACGCTCGCTGCGAACAACCTTGCGCATTTGTTCTCGCATAAGCCGCTCAACCGTCCACGCTACAGGCGCATAGGGCGCTAAAGGAGGCCCATAGGTGCTGCCCATACCGAACAGGGCAATGCTGGAAGCGGTGCCAAACTCCTGAACAACCCTCAGCGAAATCTCGCGTAGGCAGTAGGTTTCTCCAGCAATCACAAACGTATCCTGCTCGACGATAGTAGTATCGTATCGCGTCGTTCGATAGCCCATGCGGCGGTGTGCCACTACGAGCATACAACTCATCCATGCCTGCACCCAGAAGGCCCTACGCGCCCATGGAACCGCTGATTGAGGATTAGTCGTAGCCAGCGTTTGCATCCACTCGCTGTACCACGCAGAGTCAACCACGGCTGTTGACAGCCATCCTCGAGCCGTTGCCCCTTTCCATGCGCGTAGGAAAGGGGCACAGTCTACAACGTCGTGAATGGTGTCGCGTCCGCGACGTGATTGTGCAGCAGCGGTACCATGCTGGAGAAGCGCGGCACCAAACAGGGCCAGAGCGAGCAGAAAGCGACAGATGTGATTGGACCAAACAGCCGGCATGGTATCTTCGTGGCGTAACGATGACGAAATGTGACACATGAGGCGAGTTCTTTCCGTTGCAGCTATGCTCTCACTACGTGAGGAAGCACGCTCACAGAACCTGACGGTTGGCTTTGTGCCAACGATGGGCGCACTGCATGCGGGCCACGGCGCCTTGATTGCCGAAGCAGCGAAGCGCCACGACGTGGTGGTAGTAAGCGTGTTCGTCAACCCAACGCAGTTTGGTCCTAACGAAGATTTCGAACGCTATCCCAGAAATCTCGAGCTCGACGAAGCCACGATAGCGTCCTATGGTGGTACCGTTATGTTTGCCCCTTCCGTTGCCGAAATGTATCCCGATGGCCCTGCTGCTACGATTGACGTTGGCGTGATTGGTACGGTACTCGAGGGACGTCACCGGCCTGGGCATTTTAACGGAGTTGCAACAGTTGTTAAGCGCCTGTTCGACATCGTACAAGCCGATGCGGCGTACTTTGGAGCCAAGGATTTTCAGCAGACGCTTGTTGTGAAGGCCATGGTTGCACAGCAGGAATTACCCACGCAAGTTGTCGTACTGCCAACGATACGCGAGCATGACGGCTTGGCAATGTCGAGCAGAAACGTCTACTTAAGCGCTGACGCACGGCAACATGCCACTGTGCTCTATCGAGCACTTTGCGAAGCGCGCAACGCCATCGAAGCAGGCGAGCGCAGCCCGACGGTCATCGAACAGAAGATGGCAGACGTGCTAAGCACGGTTCGCGACGCCGAAGTCGACTATGCTGTTGTTCGCGACTCGGCAACGTTGTCTGATATCGACCGACTTACATCGGGAAACAGCGTCGTGTGCCTTATTGCGGCAAAATTGGGCACCACGCGATTGATTGACAACGACGTGATGCAGATTCCATGACCGACGTCTCGGTAGTCCCGATTTCGACAGACAATGTTGGCCAGCTGGTAGATCTCGTACATGCCCTTGCTGAATATGAGCAACTCGATCCGCCCAGCCCCGATGCGGTCAAACGACTACAACAGGATGTTTGCGACGGCCTTCATGTTAGGGCCTCTTGGCACTTCAGGCGGGGGTAGCCGTGGGTTATGCCTTGTACTTCACCACCTATTCGAGCTTTTTGGCAAAGCCAACGATGTATCTCGAAGATATCTTTGTTGCGCCACAGGCCAGGCGTCACGGTGTTGGCCATGCCCTGTTCGCCCACGTTCGAGCGTTGGCCATACAGCTCGACTGTGGACGTATGGAGTGGCAAGTTCTCGACTGGAATGCGCTAGCTCGCAACTTCTACGAGCAACGTGGAGCCCGTGCTATGACGCAGTGGATTCCGTACCGGATTGATCTTACAGCGGACGATGCGCCTGCTGAAGGAAGGCAATGAAGTCAGCCGGATTACCCCGATACTTTGGCAAGAACCCAGTCTGCGCAATGTAGGATCCATCGGATCGAAGCATCACGTACAACGGGTTTGCAATCGTTCCAAAACTCTTCATCAGATTCTGATTGCCGATGTATGGTTCTTCCTTTCGATCGGTATAGAGTTGGACGAGAACAAACTTCTTGAACATCTCTTTAACGGGCTCCTTTGTAAACACGTCCTTCTCCATGAGTCGGCAGTTCGTGCACGCAAAACCGGTAAAATCTATAAAAATTGGCTTGCCCGTTCGTTTGGCCTCGGCCTTCGCCGCCTCGAAGTCCGTGAACCACTCTTCGGAGTGAGCAATGCCGTCTATCATCGCGCGATAGTTGTCGGGCGGTAAGAGCGCTTCAATATCTGACGCTAGTGGCCTGCCCATCATCCCCGCAGCAAACCAAAGTCCGGTCGTAATAAACATCACTGCAAACATTGCTCGTAGCGCACTAACGCTCTCAAGTGGAGTGTCGAGCTTCATTCTGAAGACACCCAATAGGTACAGCGCTGTCAGAATGAACACGCCCGACCAGATAGCAAGAAACGGCTCGCGTGGCAGGATTCCCCATCCTAGCACAAACTCTGCCGTCGAGATGAACTTCACCGCTGCCGCAATTTCGATAAAGCCCATAACAACCTTCATGTTGTTCATCCAGCCACCGGCCCGCGGAAGTGCCGACAGCATTGAAGGGAACAATGCCAAAAAGAAGAAGGGCAATGCAAATGCTGTTGCAAAGCCCAACATGCCCACCATGGGGAACAGATATTCTCCCTTGTTGGCTGCGCCAATCAAGATTGTACCTACAAACGGCACAGTACAGGTAAACGACGTCAGCGAGAATACAAGACCCATCATAAAAATCGCTGCGATGCCGCTCCCTTGCGTCTTCTTGTTCAGCCGGTTCATGATACTCACCGGAATCTGAATTTCGAATGCTCCAAACAGGTTAAATGCCAGCACCAGGAAAAGCCCGGCTATCAGAAAGTTCAACCAGGGATTCGCAGCCATGTCCTGTACTACGGCAGGCCCAAACGCAATCGACATCACGATTCCGATGAGCGTGAACGTGCTGATAATTCCCACGGCAAAGAGCCCAGCGTCACGAACGGCCGAAAATCGCTTGGATTGATCACGTTTAGTGAAAAAACTAACCGTAATCGGAATCATCGGGAACACACATGGAGTTAGCAGGGCAAGGAAGCCAACGCCCATGGCATAGAAGAAAAAATTCAGAAGGCCTTTGGCTTTTTCGCGTTCGATCTCTTGCTGGGCGTCGGCAATCTCGGCCGGAGCCCCCTGCCCCAATCCGGCACGTACCGGTGCGTTGCTCGCACTATCCACCGCCGACTCTTCTACCGTATCGTCGGCCACTCCTTCGGCGGCGGCAGCCGTAATCTCGATTTCAAGGGGCACCGGATAGTCGTCGGGCGGCAAGCACATGGTGGTGTCGCAAATCTGCGCTTGCACGTTCAACGTGGTACGCACAACTCCAGGCTTGAGCGATGCCGACAGTCGAATAGGTACCGACCACGTGAACGTGCCTTGGAGCTTCTCGATATTCATCTCGAAGCCTTCGTCGAAAACCGTCTTGGGCTTTGGTGATTTGATGCCAGAAAGAATCCTACCCACGCTGTTATCTGCGAGAACAAGGCGCGTAGCTTCGGGGCCAATTCCGTCCTTGTTAACGAGAACCTTTGTCGAATACGTATAGTAGCCCGTCGCCATGGTAGTTTTTACGTCTACCCACAACGTGTCGCCCGCTGCCCCTTTCAGAGGAGTAACCTTGGCGATAGAAATGTACTTGCTACCTAATGGCTGGGCTACGGCAGCAGTCGAACCAAGAATGCATAGAGCAACAGCAGCGAAACAATGGGCGGCCCGTAGGCCTAATTGGATTGACATGCAAAAGACTGAATGATGGTGAGGGCCGCTGCTCCGGGATCTGCAATCATGGAAGTGCCGCTAAGACGGGCACGTTCACCGTTGAGCAAGGAAGACGCCAGCAGACGCACATTGGACGGATACGTTGTGTCTTCGGCAACATGGCGCAATACCGTCATGGCATTGGCCTGTGCTGGAACAACTTCGGCAGCAATGGCGGCAAGCCCAACGGCTCTGCGTGCGCAAACACGTGCCAGACCGTCGTTGCCAATCGCAACGGCTTCGGCACATCGCTGAAGCTCGATCGCAACAGTCGGAAGTGACGTCAAGGAGTTTGCTGCCATGGGCACAAAACTACACAAGCACGGTGGTTTCGTATCTTCGCCCCCGCATCAACTCACATTCTCTCCCTGCATGGCGTCGCTCAATTCGCTCGAACCACTCCTATCTCTTGCTAAACGCAAGGGCTTCGTTTTTCAAAGCTCCGAAATCTATGGCGGCCTAAATGGTTGTTGGGACTTCGGCCCATTAGGTGTTGAGTTGCTTCGCAATATCAAGGACGCATGGTGGAAGGCCATGACCTATCGCGCAGACATCGTAGGAATTGATGCGTCGATTCTTATGCACCCACGAACATGGGAAGCATCGGGCCACGTCCAGCAGTTTAGCGATCCGATGATCGATAACAAGACGTCGAAGGCCCGGCATCGAGCCGACAACCTGATCGAGGACTTTGCGGCACGGATGCGAGCAAAAGGCAAAACCGATGTGGCGCAGCAGATTGATACGCGGATGGCAGCCGTGGCTACCAATGCGGACCTGTACGACATCATCATGGACTTTGCGATTCCAGATCCGGTTTCGGGCACAACCGATTGGACAGAGGTGCGGAATTTCAACCTCATGTTTAGCACCCATGTTGGCCCTGTTGCGGACGACAAGAGTGTGGTGTACCTGCGTCCAGAGACAGCGCAAGGCATCTTCGTCAACATGAAGAATGTGATGGAATCTGCCCGCTTGAAGCCGCCGTTTGGGATAGCTCAAATTGGCAAGAGCTTCCGCAACGAGATCAACACAAAGAACTTCTTGTTCAGAACACGTGAGTTCGAGCAGATGGAGATGCAGTTCTTCATTCCTCCCGGCACAGAGGGCGAGTGGTTCGAGTATTGGCGGCAAGAACGCTGGGCGTGGTTTACGTCTCTTGGCATTAACAGTGAACATCTGCGACGGAAGCCACACGAACGACTAGCCCACTATGCTGCCGCCGCAGAAGACATCGAATACCTATTCCCATTCGGTTGGGGCGAAGTTGAAGGCGTGCACTCACGAACTGACTTTGACTTGATGCGCCATCAGGAGTTCTCCGGCAAGAAGCTAGAGTACGTAGACACTGCTACGAAAGAACGCTATGTGCCCTACGTTATCGAAACGGCCGTTGGCGCAACACGCACGTTTATGGCCGTGCTGTGCGACGCCTACACCGAAGAGGAGATAGACGGTGGTGATGGCACTACCGAAACACGTACTGTCTTGCGCCTAAAGCCCAGTCTCGCCCCTGTGACTGCCGCCATTCTACCACTTGTGAATAAGGACGGCATGCCCGAGGCGGCCCAGCAACTGCGTGCCGATTTGCAGCGCCATTTTCGTGTCGACTACGACACAAGCGGCGCCATAGGAAGACGCTATCGCCGACAAGACGAGGTGGGAACGCCGTTCTGCATCACGATCGACGGCCAGACAACGTCCGACAACACCGTGACGATTCGCCACCGCGACAGTATGCAGCAGGAGCGTGTGAACGTTGCCGACGTTGCCGCTGTTATTGGGGCACGATTGTTGCAGCCGTAACACATTGTGCTATAGTCGGTCGATACAAACACTTCACAGTGTTATGAATAAACGCGTCCTCATTCTTGCCGTCGTTACCGGTGCGCTTTCGCTTGGCTTTGTTCGCGTAAGCGACGGGTCGATGTATGCTCGCATCGCTCGATCGCTCGAACTTATGGGCGAAGTCTTTCGCCAGGTTAGTCTGAACTACGTCGAAGATGTCGACCCTGAAGTTGTCATCGAGGCAGGAATCAACGGAATGCTTCGCACGCTGGATCCGTACACGACGTATATCAAGGAAGAAGACAGCGAAGACCTCGACATGCTGTCTACCGGCTCCTACACAGGCTTTGGCGTCATGATCGAGCGAATCGACAGTGGTCTCGTTATCACGAACATTCGACAAGACTACCCGGCTCACCGCGCAGGCCTGCGCATTGGAGATCGTATTGTCACGGTCGATGGTGCTAGTGTCGACACGCTAGTGCCACGCGAATTACGCAAGTACACACGTGGTCCACTCCACACTGATGTTCGCGTCCAAGTGGTTCGCGAAGGACGCCCAGATACGCTGTCGGTCGTAATGCAGCGAGCATCCATTGACGCCAATAGCGTCTCACATTTCGAAGTGCTCCAAGGTGGTGTGGCCTACGTAAAACTAGGTCGCTTTGGTCGCAAAGCCGCTACCGAAGTACGGAACGCTCTCGACGAAATGCGCTCCACTGCGCAGATTCGGTCTATCGTGCTCGACCTTCGCGACAACCCAGGCGGTCTGCTCGAGTCGGGTATTGCCGTTGCCAAGCTCTTTGTCCCGAAAGGTTCAACGATTGTGTCTACGCGTAGCCGCGACGCCAACGAGTCGCGCACAGTTGTTGCCGACACCGACCCGTATGAAGGTCAGCTACCCGTTGCCGTCATCATTAACGAAGGTAGCGCCAGCGCGAGCGAAATCGTTGCTGGCGCAATCCAAGATGTTGATCGCGGCATTGTAGTCGGCCGCAAGTCGTTTGGCAAGGGCTTGGTTCAAACCGTCGTTCCCCTGCCCGGCGAAGCGCAGCTCAAGATGACGACCAGCCGATACTTCACGCCCAGTGGTCGCAGCATTCAGCGTATCGACTACTCCTCTTTCCGCAAGGGTAAGGGGCAGTCGAACGACACTGCCGTGTTCTACACGAGGAACGGACGTGCCGTACGCGAACTTTCTGGCATTGAGCCCGACACTGTTCTTACCGACATGTCGTTCCCTCCTGCCGTACGTCACTTGGTGGACAACAACGTCGTCTTTCGATTCGCTACCTGGTACACGGCCACGCTTGATAGCCTTCCCTCGCAGACGTCGCTCGACAAGATCGTTGACGCCTTCATTCGCTACCTCGACGCTGTGCCTCCAGCCAAACGATCGCCAATCCTTGGCTCGCTCGCCGAATCGCGCCGTGTTGCCGAAATTGACGGCTATCCGTCCTCGGTCATTCGAAGCCTAGAGCAAACGGAACGCCTTGCTGAGCGTGAGTTTCAGCGGACCATCCGCAGCCATTCCGAGCTTCTTCGTCCATACCTCGAGCGTGAAGTTCGGCACCGATTCGAGCCAGAACGCGTACGCGCCTCTCTTGATTTGAGGTTCGACAATATGGTGGCGGCAGCCGGTCGTATCCTGGCTTCACGTCGCTATGCCCTGTTTTTGGAACAGCCCGTAGCAGGCGATCAGTAATCTCCTTCGTATTTTTGTGGTCTTGTAAAACGGCATCACCCGTTTTACCACACTCACCGGCGACGGCATTCGTCGTTCGGTGTCTTCATTCGTTTAGTCACCGCTCCCTACCGCAAGCCCATGCGCATTACGAAACAGTATACCAACCGCGAGAGTCAATCGCTCGACAAGTACCTCCAGGAAATCGGACGTGTCGACCTCATCAATGGTGACGATGAAATCATGCTTGCCCAGGCCATCAAACGTGGTGGCTACGAAGGCAACCTTGCTCTTGAACGACTTGTAAAGGCCAATCTGCGCTTCGTTGTGTCGGTGGCCAAGCAATACCAGAATCAAGGCCTGTCGCTGGGCGACCTCATCAATGAAGGCAACCTCGGCCTGATTAAGGCTGCAAAGCGATTTGACGAAACGCGTGGCTTTAAGTTCATCTCCTACGCCGTGTGGTGGATTCGTCAGTCGATCCTTCAGGCATTGGCTGAACAGTCGCGTATTGTTCGACTTCCACTAAATCGTGTTGGTGCGTTGAACAAAATCGGCAAGAAGTTCAGCGAGCTCGAACAACAATACGAGCGCGAACCTACAGCTGCCGAATTGGCCGAGCAGCTCGACATGTCGATTGCAGAGATCTCCGAGACCATTAAGATTTCAGGTCGCCACCTGTCGGTCGATGCCCCTTTTGTTCAAGGTGAAGACAACCGACTGTTGGACATTCTACCGAACGACCAGCAGCCACCACCAGATAGCGAACTGATGCGTGAGTCTCTGCGTACCGAGGTTAAGCAGGTGCTAGGAACTCTTACAGACCGAGAAGCTGAAGTCATTACCCTCTACTTTGGATTGGACGATCAGCAAGCTCTTACGCTTGAAGAGATTGGTGAGAAGTTCAATCTCACACGTGAGCGCGTACGTCAAATCAAGGAGAAGGCCATCCGCCGGCTGCGCCACGCCTCGCGTTCTAAGACGCTACGCTCCTATCTTGGCTAATGCGCGGAAGTACCGCGCTGGACGAGTACGTGGGCGTCGTGGGACGTCCTCATGGTACCGATGGAACCATGTCGATTGTAGATGCTCCTCCACAGTCGTTTACCCTACATGAAGGTATTGCCGTAGGTGTTGGGTACTCTCGCGATTTCGTGGAGGTGTACCACGTGCGATCGTACGTCGAGCATGGCCCGCGCCGGCGAATTGCGTTCCGAGAGATTACAACTGCCGAACAGGCCGTTCAACTGGCTGAACGCGCCATCTATGCTCCTGCGTCGGCGGTGGGTGCGCGATCTGACGAACGCTTTGCCATCGGCGACTTACTTGACTGCACTGTCATCGACATCAACGGCAACGTCATCGGTACGCTAACAGACGTCTGGCTACTTCCTGCAAACGATGTGTGGGAGGTTACGACATCGGACGGTTCTACAATTCCATTGCCCGTGATTGATGATGTCATTCTTGACGTCAGCGTCGAATCAAAGACAATTACCGTCCGCCTCATGGATGGCTTGGATCAACTGGGCCGCGTAACAGCAGACGACGACATCGATGCCTAACTTGCCACTTCGATTCGACATTGTTTCAGCAGTGCCTCAACTGCTCGACTCTGCCTTTAACCACTCAATCGTTGGCCGTGCACGGCAGAAGGGGTTGGTAACCGTTGTTGTCCACAACCTACACGACTACGCTACCGACAAGTTCAAGCACATCGACGATACGCCGTACGGTGGAGGGGCGGGCATGGTGCTTCAGTGCGACCCAATCTTTCGTTGCATCGAACAACTGATGTTAGAGCGCACCTACGACGAAGTAATCTACCTTTGCCCAGATGGCGAAGTGCTCAATCAAAACGTCTGTACAGCACTGTCACTACAATCCAATATCATCTTGCTTGCAGGCCACTACAAGGGCGTCGATCAACGCGTGCGCGACGTCCTGATCACACGCGAGATCTCGCTTGGAGACTTCGTTGTAAGCGGTGGCGAACTACCTGCCGCCCTACTTGTTGATGCCGTCACACGCTTGCTTCCTGGAGCGGTTGGCGATGCCGAATCTGTTTTGGCAGACTCGTTCATGGACGGGCTCCTTGATGCTCCGCTGTATACGAAGCCCGCATCGTATCGCGGTCTCGACGTTCCTGATGTTCTCCGATCAGGCGACCATGCTCGCATCGCCGAATGGCGCAAACAACAGTCTGTGCAGAAAACGCAATCTCGTCGGCCCGATTTGCTTAAGGGCGAGGGAGACACGCCATGACTCCATCCACCTTCATCATTGAACAAGGGGCACTGGGACCGTTGCACGTGGACGTGTACCGTGCCAACGCAGCCGCGCCGGCGCCAGCCGTGATTCTGCTGCACGGATTCAAGGGCTTTCGCAAATGGGGCTTTCTTCCCGAAGTTGCTCGCAGACTCGCGATCAGTGGACTGCACATTGTGGCAATCGACCTTAGTGGCAACGGCATGCGCGGCAGCAGCGATGTGGTTCTTGATACTGAGGCGTTCCACCAACAGACCATCTCAGCCGATGTTAACGATGTTACGAATGTTCTTTCGTGGCTTGAAACCTCGGGGCGTTCTAATGAGATCTTGGGCGAGACCTGGGACTCACGATTGCATTTTGTGGGCCACAGTCGCGGAGCAGCTCTTGCCCTCGTCGTTGCGAACGAGCTTT
This sequence comes from Candidatus Kapaibacterium sp., assembly GCA_022842685.1. Lineage (GTDB taxonomy): Bacteria > Bacteroidota > Ignavibacteria > Kapaibacteriales > Kapaibacteriaceae > JALHPC01. The sequence continues at coordinate 15,110 of JALHPC010000015.1, read as the reverse complement.
CGACATCCGTCAAGCGGTTGTCACTCGGGCGACTCGTGTTGCTGAACTCGATTGGTACCTACGTCCGCTGGACCCCACGGCAGCGAACCGTTTGGGAGTCACAGGGCAGTGTTGACATCGAAAACGCACGCACCGGCCAGCGCCTTACGATGGGGTTCCAGTACGTACTTGACATCGAACAGAACCCGCAGCGCTTCGACCTTGTTGTTGCCGCACAGAACTTGGCCGGTCGCCTTCGCTTTGTGCATGCAGAGCAGGACGTCACCGTCCCGCTCAAGGAAATCCAATCGTTGTTAGACCTAGCACATCAGGCAGACGCCTTGGTTCGAATTTCAAATACCGGACACACCTTCGGCATTGAACATCCCTTTCGACAATCAACTGCGGCGTTCGACAACGCCATGGCGCACACCATACAATGGCTTCATCACGAATGAGAATCGCTATCCTTGCTGCGCTTTGCTGTTGCCTACTTTCTGCATGCGAGCTATTCGTGATAGGTTCCACGCAGAGCGCTCCAACACGTATCGAACGCAGTCAGAGGTCGTCGATATCAGCGATCCGACTATGGTGCGACGAACTCGACAGCGCGTCGACTGCCGCAGCAACCGATCTCATGTTACACCCATCAGGTAGGGCACTGCTTGCTCTTGAAAAACACGAGATGGCCGACGACCTAGCGCGGTGGAAGCGGCGCTTAAGCGGCAAGCCAATTACCTCGTACTCAGTCGACACTACAACCGCCTCTGCGCATACTGTCGACGTTACCTTCGATTACATACGACGCGCTCAGTTCCAGACGCTGAAGAAGGACGACCTATGGTACATCATCAAGGTGATGGACCGCTAGTGATTAGCGATGTTTAGCGTACCACGCACAACCGCTCGCGCTGAACGGTGCCCCCTACCTGCAGGGTAACAGTGTATACGCCGGGCGACAACGAGGAGGCATCAACCAGAGCGGCATACCTACCGGCATTGTCATTGATCGTCGACGAAGCAACAACCGAACCATCGGCAGCGATAACGCGCAACGTGGCCGCACCAGTTACCGTTGTAGCAAACGTCACGGTTGCAACATCGTGGGCTGGGTTGGGAATAATCGACGAAGCGGAACCAAACTCAGACTGAACCGACGTTGTGCCTTCACGAATGAAGCGGAACAGGAACGTCGAACGCGGGGCTACTAGCAACGTCGTGCCATCGTTTGTGGCACCGGCTGCAGCTCCGGAGCCATCATCGGCAAGCCCTTCGTTGCGACGGACCCACGAAGCACCTCCATTGCTAGAATAGAACGTTCCGGACTTCTCGGTTGTGGCTATTACGTCGTCACCCACTCCAAAGGCGATTCCAGATACACGGTTGTTAACAACGTGGTCCTTCGACCAACCATCTTTCTCGAGGTACGACCACGTAAGTCCGTAATCTGTTGACTTAATAACAACCGCATTTTGCACGATTGTTGAAGCTTCGAGTGAATTGCGACCCACGTACATGTGTCCTTGCCGATTGAATCGGATAACGCTGTAATTATCATCGCTCTCACTTTGATTTGCGCGGTCATCAATACGAGTCCACGAAGCTCCAAAGTCTTCCGATCGGTACAGGCCTTTGTTATATCCCACGCTCACAAAGATTCGATCGGACACAGGGCTCATGGCCGTAGCAAACACTGCCGTCATCTGTCCGGTGGGATTGTTGATGCGTCGCCACGACACTGCGTCGTCATCTGACATAAAAAACGCCAACAGTCGCTGCGCCGGATCATCGATGCCTACAAAGATCCTGTTTGTTCCATCCGCCATCCGCTTCGTGCTAACAGCCACGACCGACGTACTCGGTAGGTCGCCTGTGACGTCGCGCCACGTCACACCTCTATCCGTCGACCGATAGAGACCACCACCAACGACGGCCGCATAAACGTGATCGTTGCTTGTGAGGGCTAGATCGCGCACTCGAAGGTCGAACGGGATGCCGCCTTGAAATTGCCAAACCCACGTGTCGCCTCGATCTGTCGACGTGTACACCGTTGCCCCATTCGTGCCGGCGATAAAGACGTTGTCGGATGTTGCGACAATGCTCGTTACGTTGGCAGGAGGGGCCTCGAGATTCTTCCAGTACAACTGAGCGTGGACAGACGTACCGGTTAAACCGAGACTCACAACAACCGCCACTACGAGTGCACCGAACGAGGAGTAGAAGGACTTCATGAACATTAGGGCTAGATTTGCGCAACGAAAGGTGGAAGTTAGCAATTTCAACGGACACGCGAGTGGGAAAACGGTTGTACTTCATGGGCATCGCTGGATCGGCGATGGGGTCGGTAGCTGTAGCGGCAAAAAATTTGGGCTACGACGTGGCTGGAAGCGACGCAGCCGTGTATGCTCCGATGAGCACGGTGCTATCGACAGCAGGTATTCGGTGGTTCGATGGCTACAGCGAGAAAAACCTCATCGACGCCTGTCCCGAGTTGATTATCATTGGAAATGCCATCAGCCGCGGCAACCCCGAACTTGAATACGTCTTGAACCACCGACTGCCATATACCTCTATGGCCGCGTTTGTGGGTGAACATTTCATCGGACGGTCGACATCAATTGTTGTATCCGGTACACATGGTAAGACGTCGACATCCACCATGGTTGCTTGGATTCTCGAATGCGCTGGGCGCAACCCCGGCTTCCTGATTGGAGGCGTACCTCGCTGCTTTGACATGGCATGTCGACCAAGCGTCCATCCGTCGAACAGCACTGAAGGCATCTTCGTCGTTGAGGGCGACGAGTACGACACTGCCTTCTTCGACAAACGTAGCAAGTTTGTTCACTACAGACCGTGGCACTTGATTGTAAACAATGTCGAGTTTGACCACGCAGACATCTTCGATGACCTAGCGTCAATTCTGCGTTCATTCGCTACCGTCATTCGGATGGTGCCGAGCCAAGGCGTGGTTTTGGTAAATGCTGATGATGCCAATGCACTCCACGCGGTACAAATGGCAAGTCCGCGGGCGGCAGTGCAGTCCGTTGGCTTTGCCGATGCCGCAACATGGAGGATCGTCGAAGTTCAACGGGAAGCATCGGCAACTGAATGGACACTACGTTACAACGGTGAATACCATGGCCGCTATCGAACCACCGAGGCGGGCATCCATTCGGTTCGGAATGCATCAATGGCCATTGCATCGACGGCATCACTTGGAGTCGACGCACAAACACAGGCCAATGCTCTGATGTCGCTCCAACTGCCTAAGCGTCGCCTCGAAGAGATTGGCAGGTGGCAGCAGCGCATTGTTGTTGACGACTTTGCCCACCACCCCACAGCCATCGAGGTGACGATCGACGCTGTTCGGCAGCGATATCCATCATCTCGAATTTGCGTCGTATTCGAGCCACGCAGCAACACGAGTACACGTTCCATTTTTCAACACGAGTTTGAGCGCTGTTTTTCGGGTGCAGACGCCGTGGCCATTGGACCCATTAACCGCCCGGAACGGTATTCTGTTCAGGAACGCCTTAACGTCGACGCCGTCATAAACGCCTACTCCAGCCAATCTATTTCGGCCCTAGCTATTCCACAACCAACAGAGCAAGGGGCTTCGTGGGGCGCTGCCGCAATACCATTCCTGGAAGCAGAAACACAGCGCGGCGACGTTGTTTTACTGCTGAGCAATGGCAATGTAGGCGGCCTGCGCGAGCTCCTCGTGTCAACGTCGGCTAGCGCTGAATAACCAGCTTACCGCGATGGCGTTCGCCATTCCATTGCGTTTCGTACACGTAGATTCCTGGCATAATCTGCGCTCCCTGGGCATCTGTTAAATCCCAATCCAAGCCACCAAGTCCTTCGGTATCTACTAGCGTTCTAACGCTTCGAAAGCCCTGGTCAAAGATCTCCACAGACGCTCCGGTAGGCATGTTGCCAAACGTTACGCGGTCATGCATCGAAAGACGCACTGGATGTGGAAAGGGATAAACGTCGTCTATTGCTGTCGACGTTACTACAAATCCAAGGGTATTGCCCGCGCCCGTCGTCATGAGCCGGCCGCGTTGCGACCGGATACCCTCGGCTGTTATCGTGTACGACTTGCCTCGCGGACCGATAGGTGCGTCTGAGGCAATTGCAAGCGCTACGGTCGTGTCGTCAACCCATGTTGCCGTCGAAATCGAACCAATAGGACGCAAGAGGTAGCGATCTGGACGTTCGCTCTCAGCGGCCTCAACCGGCTCGCTAAAGCGTAATAGTAGACGCTGTAAATTCTCGACGGTGAGAGAACGCAGGTGAAACTCCGTTGGCTGGCTTGCAGACTGCACACGAATGGTAAACGACGTTCCCGGCGAAGGCAATCCCGCACGCGTCTCAACCTCGGGAACAACCAGTGTTAGTTCGCCCACTTGAAGTGCCTGCGTCGGGGAAAATGCCACAACGTACGTGCGATCGCCAGCAGGCATCACTGTAGTTGCGCGAAGGAACACAGATCCCTGCTGTATAAGCCATCCAGATGCATTTGCGGGGCGCTCCGAAGACTCGCCATCGAACGTAACACGGAAGCTGAGTCCCCGCTCGGCCTGCCCAACGTCTACGGTCATGGGCTCACAGCGAATTCCAACGATTTCGGATGGCATCGTCCACGAGACCGGAGCCGATGCTCGACTGTCGGCCGCAGTTGCACCTCGAGCAATCACCCGTACCCGATACTCCGTTCCTGTTCGCGCAGAGTCAAGCATCCACCACGTCCCATCTACAGAGCCTACAGGCAGAAAACTACCGCCAGCCGTAGAAAGCTCAACATCGTACGCGCGCGCACCTCTGACTCGTCCCCACGAAACCCGCACGAGACTTCCACCCATAAGTGTTACGCGAAGCCCCGCTACCTGCGGCAGTCTTGTCGTCACCGTATCGGCTTGAACCAAAATGGACGACGACATAAATCCTATTTCTGGTCTCGATACACCTACCACCATTTGGTTGACACCCGAACTCAGAAAATCTGCAATCGCTACGCGGGGGGTTGCAACGCCGTCCGTGTACCAGAATGGTTCCAATGTCCCTCGACCAGCATCCCATCGAAATACATACAACCTAGGATAGACACTGATGACGACCTCTTCGCCGCTACGCATATCCAGCTGTCCACCCTCGACACCATTGCGGTAACCAATACCATATCGAACACCGTAGAACCGATCTTGCCACGCAACTGCATACTGCCCAGGCGCAGTCCCCTTGTACAATCTATACGTCCACAACGTCCGACCATATTCGCGATCAGCGTTTGGCGCAGTGTTATCGGGAACACCATGCAGTATTTCTGGCCTGCCATCACCATCGACGTCGCGGCCATGCACATAGCCGCTACCGCCTTGCCCTTCATTCAGAACAACGTGTTTTTGTTCAAACTGACTACCAGTCCATTCCGCAATAATTAAGTCGCCATCTGTATCCGAAAATGCCACTTCGATCTTACCGTTACCATCAAAGTCACCCACGGCCGCTGATACTTCATCAACCCTATTCTGAGCATTACCGGTTGTTGGCGGAGTCGTGTTTTCGGCCACACCCAACAAGCGCACCTGTCCACCCTGGAACGTGTAGGCATGTAGGCCGCGCCGCGACAAGCATAAGACATCCGGAATACCATCTCCCGTAATATCTGCCAAAGCGGTTCCATTGATGTCGCCCGTAGAATCGGCCCAAAGCGTGCGTGCGAAGATCGATCCATTGGGCTCGGCCTGACTAAACACGACTGCTCTTCCAACAACATGAGCTAAGAGATCTAGCCGGCCATCGTCATCGATGTCGCCCAATCCTCGAGGAATCCAAACGGCATTGAGCGAATCGCGTGTGGTCCACGATAGAGCACCCGGCGCCGCAGCCTTGATTGCCCCAAACGCACCACTCGACAGATCATTCATAAACACTATCGGTCGGCCGTCACCGTAGAGTGGTCGAACGTCGTTCAACAAGTACCCAGCAATTGGCGCGGTACCAATCTGCGCCATGCTACTCCTAGGCACAGCGTCGTTAGGAAGCGTTACCTGCACCATGCGTCGCACGGTGTCGCCACCCTCGGAAACGTGAATGACTTCCACGTCCACGGGCACTCCCGAAGCCACATCAGCAATTGCCACGGAGTGTAGTCGCGATCGGTGTCGCTGATCGTCGATCTCTCGCGACCGAGCTCCATCCCATACAACCACCCGCATCCGTGTTGGCCGCGATGCTTTCGACGTAACCACCAGTACCCGGCGGTCGTCCTGCCATGCCGCAACAGCCTCGACATCCTCGATTTCGAGAGTCGTGTTCGCAACCCGAAAGCGCACTTGTTGCTCGAGTGTTCGCCCAGTGCTCTGCTCCACAATCAGCCGCAGCAGATGCTCCCCTGCCCCCAGCGTTGTGCAGTCAATATTCGCTAAAGGGGCATCGACTACCTGTTCTGTACCACGTGCTACGGTGTCCCACTGCGTGCTGCCCTCTCGACCCACAACGACACTCCACTTGGAAAACTGCGTCGATGTGACCGTGCCGCTGACGCCAAGTGACGATGTCCTGCGCTGGTCGACCTCGGTACCAGCCGTCGGTGTAGCAATCGCTATAGCCGCAGCGCCCGGTGTTGCTAACGCACGTACAACGTCCAGACGACCATTGCCAAATTCGATATCGTTGCCTCGTGGACCAAGGTCGACACTCGTCTCTCGTAGAATACCCCGAAGCTCCTGCCATGTTAGTCCAGGACGTTGCTGCAATAACAGGGCCGCTGCCGCCGCCACGTAGGGAGCGGCGAACGACGTCCCATTAACACTACGATAGCGCCCACCAATTGCCGTCGTCAAAATGTCCTGCCCCGGCGCTACAATGTCTACAAGCGCCCCCGTACTCGAAAACGGCGCTCGACGGTCTTGCTCATTCGTTGCGCCAATTGCCATAACGGTGTTGTATCCTGCTGGGAACTGCCGCGAAACTTGCCCAGTGTTCCCAGCAGATGCCACCAACAAGCACCCAGACTCAGAGGCAATAGTCACCGCATCGGCCAACACTGGCGAATCTACACCATCGCCAAAACTCATGTTCACAATGGGAATGCCCATCGAAGCAGCGTAGAGTAGCGCCACAGCTACGTCGTCCTCCTCGGCATTTCCCGTCGCGTCGAATGCACGCAGTGTTACAATCTTCGCCTCGTGCGCCAACCCTGCTATGCCAATCGTGTTGGCCGCGCGAGCTGCAATAACACCCGAGACACTGGTTCCATGTCCATGTTCATCTACAGGAACGGCGTCTCGGCCTCGATAGTCCCCAATGTTCCCCACCTCCTGATCAACAAAGTCAAATCCTATCACGTCGTCGGCCCAGCCATTGCCGTCGTTGTCAACGCCGTCGAGATCTCCGAACACACCTTCGATTTCGATAGTCGACGGCCAGGCATCAAAGCGTCCGTTGCCGTTACGATCCTCGCGCGCATTCACCCAAACGTTGTCGGCAAGGTCCGGATGCGTCCAGTCTATGCCGGTATCCAGCACGCCAACGAGGATGCCCTTGCCTGTTGCGACCGACCACGCCTGCCCCGCCCGCAGTACTCGCAGGGCGTATTGCGAGTCGATCAAACTGTCCGAAGTGAGCCGTGGTTCGTGTACGGCAACCTTTCCGATCGGCCACATCTCTTCGACACTCGAACTGGATTGCACCATCCGTTCTTCCGCTTCGGTCATGCCCACAACAACGTAGGTTCGCCGCAACCGCTCGAGTGCCGACGCCGCACCAACAGACAAAGGGGCATCGTTATTCTTAACGCGAAATGATGGCGGTACGATCGACGTGAAGACGGCCGACGCATCGGGTAGCGGTGCCCCTTGTCGAAGCCGTACCATGAACGACTGCGCAACCAACGACGTCGACGATGCAACAACTATGGAGAGAATGAGAAGGGTCTGATGAAAGCGCATGCGTAATGGGACTATTTGAGTTCGGCGCGAACGAAAATAAGGGCAAGCCGCGCAGCAGCAACATCGGTTCCGTGCGGAAGCTCGTGAAGAATGTCGCGTAACGTTGCGTGACGTCGAGTAATGACAATCGAACGAACCATTCGATACAAATCTTGAGGAACAAGGCGACCACGCCGGACCGAGCCACCGCGGGCGATCTCGCGTTCAATGGCTGCAACGACGTCGGCCGGACGTACGCCAGCGCTATATGCTGCCTGCTCGAGCGTAAACTGTGGGCGTAGAGCATTGACGATACTCGAACGTGGCGACCGATCTTCGTCATGCGATACATCGTCTACAGTCGACGACCTCGACCACTCTGTCCTTGGCAGTATTCGTGGACGTTCACCGAGAAAAACCTCGCCCTCTGGTGTTGCCTCGATGACTGGATAGGAACCTCCAGTGGACTGGAGATAACCGCGGGCAATTGCAGCGTCCAGAATCGCATAACTAACGTGATTGGGCTCGTCGCGGAGCACACCAAAGTCGTCGCATTGGGTCGCCTTGATGGCCTTGGTGCGATCTGTAAGGCGACCATGCAAGATGTCTGCAACCACAGTTCGTCCGTAGCGACCATCAAGCTGCATTACCACGCGCACGACTGAGCGAAGCCGGTCTACGAGCGCCGAAGCCGACGACGGCTTGAGTGCCGCGATCTGTACCGGCTTGCACGACGAGCAACGTCCGCACGGTTCGTCGGCCATTGGGTCGCCAAAGTACCGTAGAATAATTGACCGCTTGCAGTGCTTCGCCTCGGCATAGCGCTGTACGGCATCGAGCTTAGCAATCGCATGGCGGCGGCGTAGCTCTTTGCGCTCAAAAAACTCGCGTGGAATCGCTGCCAGATCGTCAAGCAGCGTTAGCGAGGCAGTTGCCTGCGGTGCTTTGAACCGAACGATATGGGCGTTCTGCATGGCCTGAAATGCACGTATCACGGTGGCTGCGGGAAGGTCGGTTCGACGGCAAATGTCTTCGAGACGAAACGGCACGGGCTTGGAGGAAGCCATAAGCGACGACGACGAGCGGACGATGACATCGGCAACACCGGCCCACTCTGGAGGGCAGCGTGCTGCCCAGTCTTCCAACGATTCTCGACTGGCCTGAAGTTCGACAAAAAGTGCTGTAGATGGTGGGATTCTTGAGACCATTCCCTCGCGTTCTAACGCCCCAAGTACAGCGTCGACGGTTGCCTGAGGAAGACCGATTGTGGCAGCAATCGATGCGGCATCAACGTCGATGGTTGCCGGTGCCCCTTGTCGATGTCGTACGAAGCCGTGGAGGTACGAAGCTACAGACGTGATGTCGGAACCTGCGGGATGTGTATACCGCAGGAAGTGGTCCATGAGCGCACGGTCGTCGGGCTGATATAACAACGTGCATTCCGAGGGTTGACCATCGCGACCTGCTCGACCTGCTTCTTGGTAATAGGCTTCAAGTGTAAGGGTGAGATCGACATGGAACACGTGGCGCACGTCGGGCTTGTCGATACCCATGCCAAAGGCACTCGATGCTACGAGAATCTGCGCTCTATTGGCGAGGAAGTCCTCTTGCACATTGCTGCGTACGTGTGGAGGCATTCCGGCGTGGTAGCTAGCAACGTTGATGGCGTGCTGCTGGAGGTCGTAGGCAAAAGACTCAACCCGGCGACGAGAACCAGCATAGACGATTGCCGTCGTGTTGGGGAACTGCTGGGCCCACGCTGCGATGACCTCGGCCTTTAACACTGTTGTGTGCGTAATAAAGGACAGATTTGGGCGATCGAAGCCGCGAACAACTACGTCAGGATTACGAAGGCCCAGCGATGCTATCACATCGTCGCGCACGTCGGCCGTGGCTGTAGCCGTTACGGCAAGAATGGGTACACGTCGAACATGATCGAACAATCGTGGAATATCGAGATATGCCGGACGGAACTCATGTCCCCACTCGGATATACAGTGCGCCTCATCGATGGCCACTAAACGCAAAGGTAATGACGCAGCAAATCTGCGAAAGGCCGGAGTTGCAAGGCGTTCAGGAGCAACGTACAGTAGTGTTACGGCTCCGTTGGCCGCGGCAGACATTATCTGCGCCTGCTCGTGACGCTCCTGCCCGGAATAGAGCGCTTGCGCTGCAACTCCACGGCGTTGAAGCTGGTCTACTTGATCCTTCATAAGGGCAATCAAGGGCGACACCACGAGGGTAACACCCCGAAGGAGGAGAGCTGGAACTTGAAAGCAAAGACTTTTGCCGCCACCTGTTGGCATAACGGCTATGGCATCATGCCCAGCCATTACGGCGTTGATGACTTCCTCTTGGCCGGGGCGAAAGGCCGGATATCCAAACGTCGACCGAAGAACGTGAATCGGAGAGTCAGCCATTTGCACTCACCGAGGCCAAACCGGCACGGCCTTCACCGATAGTGGATCAACACAAAACCGCAACGCTTGTACGCCTTCAACATTGATACGTTGTAGGGCTTGATCCATCGACGATGCCTGTACGGTTTCAATCACTCGGCCTTCGAGGTTGTAAACCATAAAGGTGCGCATTACCGATGCGGATGCGTCGAACAGTCGGCTTCGCGGATCGAGACAGACGCCGTCAACCGTTAGACGTCCGCCACGACCTTGTGCAATCACGGATGGGTCAGACAGCGAAAGCCACTCTAAGGTAATTGGCGCTTCGCTTCGATTTCCTAGCGTAACGACAAATGGGAGTTCTAGAAGTTTTCCACCTTCTCGAGACAGTGGAACTCTGAACGTGGCTCGGTGTAGACCGCTGGCAATAGGCGGTACAGGAAAGGCCTGTGGGACCATGACAGTTGGATCCCACGAAACTTCGAACGTGAGATCTGGCAACGTATTCACAAAGTCGATGAAATCGCCTTCTTGCACGATGCCAACATCGATCGATGTCCCAGGCAGCGCTGTTATCGTTGGAATTGCGAGTTGTACGCAAGGCCCCGTTGAACGAGAAGCTATGAAGCGGATGCTGCGCGTAGGAACGAACGTGCCGTCAGCGCGTGCGAACTGAATTGCAAGGACTTGATTGCGGATCGGGATACTGGCATCTCCAACGAATCGCACATAGGCCCGTCGGCGCTCTCCGACGAGGATATTCCTGGTAGTGTCGGCAAAGGAGACCTGAAAGCCGTTAATCGTGAACACGCTTGGCGTAGGAACCGAATCGGCACTTTCGTTCACGAGCTCAAACGAGTCGAGAGCATGTTTGCATGGCGGAACCACTCCAAAGTCGATAACCGGGGGTTCGTAGCGAATGTCCTGGGCGGCAAGAGTGCTCGCCAACAACATGAATAGGACTATGCAGACAATCGCTCGAAGTGCCATGGCTATGCACCTGCGGCTACAACCTGGCCAACAACAAAGGCACCGTGGTCGCGCAAGTCGTCAAGCACTCCCGGCGCGGCTGCCGCATCGACGATTGCAACCATGCCAACGCCAAGATTGAAGGCGCGGCGCATTTCTTCGTCTTCGATTCCACCGGCCTTCTGAATCAACTCAAATATTGGCGGAATTGACCATGATCCCCATGCGATGCGCAATGCCATGTTTGGTCCAAGTACGCGAGAGGTGTTTCCAACCAATCCACCACCCGTGATATGAGCTAAAGCATTGATTCGACCACTTTCTAGCACTGGCCAGAGTGGTCGATAATAGCTTTTGTGTGTGGCTAACAGTGCCTGACTAAGTGTCGTCCCAAGCTCGTCGATATAATCGTGAACGCTGTATCGAGGGAACAGTGCCGCCCGAGCAAGCGAGTAGCCGTTCGTATGCAGACCGTTCGAGGGAAGGCCGATAAGAACATTGCCAATGCCCACTCGGCTGCCATTAAGGATGTGCGACTTTTCAACAACGCCAACAATCGTCCCAGCTAGGTCGTACTCGCCATTGGCATACATCGACGGCATCTCGGCTGTTTCGCCACCTAGCAAGGCACAACCATTCTCCTCGCAGCCTGCTGCTAGTCCCGAAACAACGTCGGCCGCAACGTCTACCGACAGCTTGCCCGTGGCAAAGTAATCCAAGAAAAAGAGCGGCTTAGCACCACACGCTAGAATATCGTTAACGCAGTGATTAACTAGGCACGTACCAATCGTCGTATGCGAATCTGCAAGAAAAGCAACCTTGAGTTTGGTACCAACGCCGTCGGTGCTTGCTACAATCACCGGGTGCTCGTATCCTTCGAATCGTGCGTCGAAAAGCCCGCCGAATAGTCCGACTTCCGACATAACGCCCGGTGTAACTGTACGCCGGACCATTGGCTTTATGCGATCAACGAGACGTTCTCCGGCATCGATGTCGACACCGGCATTTTGATACGTTAGAGACATGTTGTTAGCGACGAGGACGTTGGAGGATGGTCGACCTACCGAACCGGTTCCCATTCGTCCGAGGAGCTTCGTCCTCGAAACATCACAGACAGGGCGTTAATGGTCCACCAGTAAAGAACACGAAGATACCCAAACTTGCGGAACCGTCTGGGCGACTCATAGACGAGAAGTTCGGGGGCAAAGCGCACGCGAGCACGTAGCCCAATGCGTGCGAAGAGGTCAAAATCTTCTCCGGCGGCAAGCCCTTCGCGGTATCCACCAACGGATTCGAAGGCATCGCGTCGAACCACTTGACACTCTCCCCTGCCCGCACCGATGCGTAGCAGCGATAGGAAGCGCACGTAGGTGTTATAGAACGTGTGGAAGGCACTATCGGCGCCCCTACGCTCGGCAGGCGCTACATTAACTGGGCATGCCAATGCTGTTGCTCGACGATAGTCGCCACGGCGCTGAGCGAAATCTCCGACCGTAGCAAAAAAGACTTCGGGATTCGCCGGAACGGTATCGCCATTGATAAACACGATGACGTCGCCGCGGGCCTCAGCGGCTCCGCGATTGCGTCCCTCGGCGATGGTCTGCCGGCGAAGCTCGCCGTGAACGACAACGCGATCGGCATGTCGGCGAGCAATGTCGAGCGACGAATCGGTGCTTCCACCGTCGCTCACAATGAGCTCGGCGCGGTAGCGTTCGCGAAGCCCCTTAGAAAACACTGCGAGCGATGCTTCTAGGAGTTTTTCCTCGTTGAGCACGGGGACGACGATGCTGATCATCGGATGGGCGTCCGCGGCGGGGTTAGAAGCGGACATTGGCAACGGAGATCACGAAGGGATACAAGAGGTGGAAGCGCGTACCACGTTCGGACACCTCGAAGGTAGGGCCAGGTAATCGAATATGGTTAAGGGCTTGGCGGAAGAAGTTTAGCACGCCAGGCAATGGCGGAATAATGCGCATCCAATTGTAATCAAGGCCGATCATCCATCGCGGATACGCATCGGCCAACTGGCCATTTTCGAGTCGTACTTCGTAATCGCGAATACCGTAGCCGACGCTAATCATTGCCCAATCGGGCCAGTAGGCCGCGGCATCGCTTGGCAAAAGTCGATCAACATCGCAGGCAAGCCAGAACGTAGCGCTGTTGTAATCGTCGATAAAATTTGCAGTCCTGTTGTTAAGCGCTCGCTCACCGGTGAGCTGTGGCGGTGTATAGTTCCAACGAGGAGTAAAATTCTGAAGGAACGGGACATAATGCTGGGCAACATAGAGGCCAGAGCCAACGGTGTTTGCCATTGCGTCGGATGGGGAGAATCCCCATCGCGTACCAAAGCCATCGAGTACTTCGACGTAGGTTTGATAGGCAAGGCCGAGTGCGCCACCCGTAATCGTTGCGGCTTCTACGTCGAGGCCGCAGTCCATCATCATATCGCCAATCAGCCACGACATTGTATAGCCCCCGAAGGTGTGCCCGAACTTGTCGACCTGAAATGCATACTCCCAATCTTCTTGAAAATGGAATGGACCTCGCTCGTCCTTCCACCAGGCATTCGCTTGAACCTCGTGCAAAGCAATAGCAAAGCCAAGGTAGGCGCCACCAACAATCGCCGACGGAACGACCTGAATCTCGGTTGTCCGCCGTGGCATTGCTCCTAGGAACGTCGTCCGTTTGTCACCGGCATAGGTAAACTCATCAGGAAGAAGGTACGTGCTATCCGCCGTCTGCCCCTGAAGAGCGATGCTAGCCATAACGGTGCATAGGGCGAGGCTAGCCAGCGCCCCTTTACATTTCATCGACGACAACACTCATTTCCACGACCGACTTATCGAGCAGTGCCGGGAAGTATGCCACTACGTCACTTGGTTTAGGTCGACCACCCGAGAATCCTGTCACAGACGGTGGGCCGGTGAGGATTAGGGGGGCAATCTCCTTGCCGAACCGCTCGACGCTGGCCTTATCAGGTCCACGCACGCCGATGCGCATCATAACCTCATTCGGTTCAATCGACGCAGCGAGTGGGCCATGGCATGCATTCATTCCGATAAACTCGGTACGAATCTCGTCGAACGACAACCCATAGTGTGCAAGGCGCGATCGTAGTAGGCGATCGGCAGCTTGTGCCTTTTCTAGGGCATCCGGAGCTGAATACGTAAGCGATCCAAAAGCAATATAGCCGTCGAGGTAGCTAGCGCTCACCTTGTACGTGGGTGTAGCTGGTCTGCCGGTAATTCCCGACACACGAACACGATCGTTACCAAGATCCTCCAGTTTGATCGACGTAAAGTCGGCTATACAATCGGGGGTTATGTAGTCTTTCGGGTCTCCGATTTCGTACAAAAGCTGTTCGCTTACAGATTCCCGCGTAACAAGGCCTCCTGTGGATTCATGCTTGATAACATCAAACGTACCGTCCGGATAGGCCTCGATGATCGGGAATCCGGGAACCGTTAGGTCTGGCACGTTTCTCCAGTCTCCTAAAAAATTCCCCCCAGTTGCCTGGGCACCGCATTCGTTTATGTGGCCCGCCACCGTGCCTGCTGCAAGCTTGTCCCAGTCGTCCATCGTCCAACCGAATTCGTGAATCATCGGTGCAAGCGTAAGGCCGGTATCTGTGGTTCTGCCAGTAATGATAATCTGTGCCCCTTGACGAAGAGCCTCAACGAGCGGGGCAGCGCCTGTGTAAACATTGGCTGATAGGAGGCGACTGCGTACGTCGGCAATGGGTTGACCGGTTTCCATGTGATGCATCGGATGACCGGCGTCGACAAGCGTATCAATGTTCGGCAGGATGTCGTCACCCAGCACGACACCA
>JALHPC010000014.1 GCA_022842685.1 Candidatus Kapaibacterium sp. | reverse complement strand
TAGCTGGTTGTAGTATGCTCCGCAGTTGTCGCACTGATCACCACGAGCCTTGTCGTATCCACAGTTAGGACACACGCCTTCGACGTAGCGGTCGGGTAAGAAGATGTTCGACGTGGGATCGTAGAACTGATCCTCTTCACGCTCCACGAGCAAGCCCTGCTTGCGCCACTCGAGAAAGAACTCTTGTGCGGTCTCGCGATGGATGGGGTTGGACGTGCGATCGTAGATGTCGAATTCGATGGCAAGTGCCGCAAGTGCCTTGCTGTTGATGTTGTGATATCTGTCGATGAGCTGCTGCGGTGTAATGCCCTCGCGCTCGGCGGCAATGGTAATGGCCACGCCGTGCTCGTCGGACCCGCATACGTAAAGTGTATCGCGGCCACGAAGACGACAGTACCGCGCATAAACGTCGGCTGGTAAGGTGCTACCAACGACGTTGCCCAAGTGGGTAACGCCGCTGGCGTAAGGAAGTGCCGATGTAATGAGATGACGTTTCACGTGTTGTCCTGTGTGAAGGGTGTTGTTGAAGGGCCCACGGCGTCACTCGAACATCACAATGTCGCTAGCAACGTGGCGTGCCATCTCTTGTCCGGCCAACCTACGAACCAAGGCCAAGGCAAACTCGAGCGCAGTACCGGCCCCTCTGCTGGTAATAAGTGCGCCATCTTCCACAACACGGTCAAACGTAAAGGTGTAGGCGGCCAACTGTCGCTCGATGCTGGGATGGCCCGTAACAACGTTGTGCCGCTGAAGCATGCCCCACTCGTGCAGCATCGACGGCGCAGCGCAAATTGCTGCCACAATCTTGCCGGCATCACGGTGCCGCTCGACAACGTCGCGAACCTGATGGTTCTCGACTAGGTGCTGCACACCCTGCTGCCCACCAGGCAACACGATGGCGTCGTAGATCACTTCGTCGCCCAAATCCTGAAAGATGACGTCGGGCAGAATGCGCACACCACGCGAGCACGTTACAATGTCGGCATCGCCAGCAAACACAACATTGACGCCTGCGCGGCGCAGGATGTCGACGATAACAACGGCCTCCATCTCCTCGCTGCCATTGGCAATAAGAACCAACGCCTTCATGTTATTCCCATTCGATGGTGGCAGGGGGCTTCGACGACACGTCGTAAACGACGCGGTTGATGCCGCGCACCTCGTTGATGATTCGGTTGGAGATTCGTGCCAGCACGTCGTACGGCATGTGATACCAGTCGGCCGTCATACCATCGGTGCTCGTTACGGCGCGAAGCGCACATACATGCTCATACGTTCGCTCGTCGCCCATAACCCCAACGGTTTGCACAGGCAGAAGCACAGCAAAGGCCTGCCATATCTTACCGTACAATCCGGCATTCCGCAGCTCATCCAGATAGATGTCGTCGGCCTCGCGAAGGATGTCCAAGCGCTCGCGCGTTACCACGCCCGGCACACGTATAGCAAGGCCAGGACCCGGAAACGGGTGGCGTTCGATGAACCACTCGGGAATGCCTAGCTCGCGCCCTACGGCCCGCACTTCGTCCTTGAATAGCTCTCTGAATGGCTCGATAAGCCGCAAGTTCATGCGCTCGGGAAGGCCGCCCACATTGTGGTGCGTCTTGATGGTTGCCGAGGGCCCCTTAACACTGACACTTTCGATGACGTCGGGATAGAGTGTGCCCTGGGCAAGAAACTTGGCATCGGAGAAGTTCTTGGCCTCGATTTCAAACAACTCGATAAAGGCCTTGCCTATACCCTTGCGCTTGACCTCGGGATCGGAAACGCCATCGAGGTACGACAAGAAGAGCTCCGTGCCATCGACAAGGTCGATGGTAAGATCAAATTGGTCGCGGAACATTTCCACAATAGTGGCGCTTTCATTCTTGCGCATCAAGCCATTGTCGATGTGAATGCAGTGAAGCTGCCTACCAATGGCGCGGTGCAAGAGCACTGCGGCTACGGTAGAGTCGACGCCGCCGCTGAGGGCGCAGATGACACCTTCGGAGCCAACGGTGGTTTGGATATCACGAATGGCAGAGTCGATGAACGACGATGCATTCCACGTTGTGCTGCAGCCGCAGATACCAACAACGAAGTTGCGCAACAGCTCGCGGCCATAGTCGCTGTGATGGACTTCGGGGTGAAACTGTACGCCCCAGATACGACGTTCGCTGTTGCGGATGGCGCAGATGTCGGCATTGCTGGTATGCGCCAAACGCTCGAAGCCAGGCGGTATGGCCGTAAGGTGGTCACCATGGCTCATCCACACGGTGGTGGACGACGGCACGCCAGCGAAGAGATCGGAATCATCGTCGATATTCAACGACGCGCGACCGAACTCGCGGCGAGCCGCTTTGTCGACGCCCCCTCCAAGCTGATATGCTATGAGTTGCAGGCCATAACAGATGCCCAAGACGGGGATGCCAAGGCCGAACACATCAAACGAGGGTATTGGGGCTCCCTCGGCATATACGCTGCTGGGTCCACCACTTAGGATGATGCCCTGCGGCGATAAGGCTACGAGGTCGTCGCGATGGATGGAGTAGGGGTGGATTTCGGCGTACACGCCAACCTCGCGGACTTTTCGGGCGATGAGTTGTGTGTACTGTGAACCAAAGTCGAGGATCACGATGCGTTCGGCGTGCGTCATGGCACAAAACTACGGAGCGCCGACGGCGCCATCACCACAGTTCTATCGTCCAGCCCACGTCGACACGGAACCAAGCGGAGCGCAGAAGGCCCGGATGGTTGGGAACGTAGGCAGACGACAACGACGTGCCAAGCACAAAGCCTACGTCGACGTCTCCAACATCGGTGACGACAATAGGGAACACTGCTCCTGCGCGAACATCGATTACCGACGCCAATCGGGTACCGTCGTGATGGTGTGTGACTTGCTGTCGCACGCCGTCGATATTGGCCACTCGCACACGTTCAGCAAGTGGATGGCCGTAGCCCAGACCTATCCAGGCCGGGCCGTAGGTAGCTCCAACAACGCCTACAAGGTAGTCTAACTGCGTTACCACATTGGTGCTTCCTTGGCCAATCGCCGTGGACTGCGTAGACCATGCAAGCTCTCCCACAAGGCCGATGGCACGCTCGCGGTCGATGTTCCAGCGCGCGCGTGCCGCTACGTCTGGACGCATGCCAAGGGCAGCCCGTCGCGTTAGCGCTCCGTCGACTTCCGACGTCTGCACCGCAACGCGCCAACCCGCCAGAAGACCAAGTCGTAAGCCCGGGTGCTGCTGCGCAAGCCCGTGGCACAGCGATGCCACCAACATGGCAGCCGTACAGATGGCCTTAGTGCTCCACAAAGTCGAGATCCTTTCCGTACGTCTCGCGCAGGAACAGCCACCCAACAAGCGCAAGTACAAATACCACTCCACCAACAACTGTTGCCGCTAAGCGCAACTCGAACGCTTCGTGCTGCCACGCATGACGTAAGGCACTAAACGCTAGGATGGCTGGCACCAGCGACCCACGAACAACATTGGGAATGGTCGTGGCTGCCGTTGCCCGCAAGTTGGTGCCAAACTGCTCGGCGGCCGTGGTTACAAATACGGCCCAGTACCCAACACAAACACCAAGTACGCCGCACATCAGGTAGGTTACCTGGGCCGTCTTTTCAGGCGTGTACAAATACACGGCTGCCATGGCGGCCGTAGCCAAGATAAACAACAACACCGATCGCTTGCGGCTGCCCAGAAGCTGACTGAGCAGGCCGCTTGCTAGGTCGCCCGTGGCAAGACCTACATAGGCCCACATCACGCCCTGCCCCGCCACAACGTTGGACGCACCGCCAGACTCGCGGGTAAACTCCGGACTAAATGCAACGAGGATTCCGATGACGTACCAAATGGGCACACCAATGGCCACACATGACAGATAGCGCCCGATGCGCTTGGGCGAAAACAACAACGCTACATTGCCACGCGAAACACCTTGGGTTCGCTCTACCGAGCGGAACATCTCGCTCTCGCCAATGCGTACGCGCATAAGCAACAATGCCAGACCCATCACGCCGCCAATGATGTAGGCCAAACGCCAATCCGTAAGCGTATGAACGCCGTAGGCGGCAACCGCTCCAAGGATGCCCAAACTGGCCACCAACGTGGTACCGTAACCACGTGTACGCTTTGGCATAATCTCGGACACAAGCGTGATAGCTATACCTAGCTCGCCAGCTAAACCAATGCCCGACAAAAACCGGAATAGGGCATACATGGGCACCGACGTTACAAACGCATTGGCGATGTTCATGACGCTGTATAACAGAATGCTGCCCAACAGCACACTTAGCCGGCCCTTGCGGTCGGCCAACACGCCAAACAGCAAGCCGCCAATAAGCATGCCCACCATCTGCGCGTTCAAAATGAGCTCGCTAGCGTCTAGTACCGCACCACCTGTTACGCCTAGGTCGGCCAGCGACTCTTGACGGACAATGGTAAACAGAATCAAGTCGTAGATGTCGACGAAGTAGCCAAGGCCACATACGATAACCGTAAGCCAGACACTCGACGACACCTGCGAAGACCGGAATGGTGGCATGGCTTACTGCTGGCTCGTGGTTAGATGGTTCGGCATAAAGGCATCGGGCAACAATGCAGCAACCGTAGTGCGAACCTCGGCGCCCAAGAGCGTGCGGCTTATCACCACCATGTCTGGATTACACTCGGCAAGTACTTGTCTACACGCACCGCATGGCATGGTGGGTGCGGGAGTATCGGTAACGACAATGCAGGCAACAACATCGCGATGGCCGGCGGCCGTGGCCGCCGTTACTGCAGAGCGTTCGGCGCACTGCGTAAGGCCGTACGATGCGTTTTCGACGTTGCAGCCAACGTGGATGCCGCCATCGGCGTCGACAAGGGCGCAGCCAACGTAGAAGTTCGAATATGGTGCCCATGCTTTGTCACGCACGGCTATGGCCGCTTCGATGGCGTGATGTTCGGTATGTGGTGTCATGCGTTTTTCTTGCTGCGTGCGTTGTAGGTTGCAGGTAATGCCCCCAAGCGCCGCCGAAAATACAACGCGCATCCGCAACGCCCTACTACGGTGGTATCGGGCGACGGCGCGACCATTTCCGTGGCGCACGGCAACGCCCAACCCGTATGTGGTGTTGGTGAGCGAGTGCATGCTGCAGCAAACGCAAGCGTCGAGAATTGCAGAGCGCTTGCCGTTGTTCTTGGAGCAGTTTCCAACACTACCTCACCTAGCCGCGGCTAGCAATTCCCAGATGATTCGCGCATGGCGGGGCTTGGGCTATAACTCGCGAGCACTGCGCTTGCGCGACGCTGCCCGTGCCATAGTGGAACGCCATGATGGTGTGGTTCCCAGTAGCATAGAGACCCTGCGCGCCTTGCCAGGCCTAGGCCCCTATACGGCCGCAGCCATTGCCTGCTTTGCCTATGGCAAGCGCGTGGTGGTGATGGACGTGAACGTGCGTCGGGTGTATTCCCGCCTGGCAGTGCAGCAAGTGCTTACGTCCGACGTGTTAGACAACCACCGGTTAGACGCTTTTGCCCAGTCCATCATCCCCGCCCGCAGTTCTGCTGATTGGCACCACGCCGTGATGGATCTAGGGGCCACCGTATGCACGGCACGTTCGCCGCAGTGTACACAGTGCCCCCTATCACAACACTGCCCTTCGAAGGGGGCGCTGCGATACGTGCCGAAACAGAAGAGGACAGAGCCAAGCTTTCGTGGCGAACCAAACAGACTGTGGCGTGGACGTATTGTTGACGTGCTGCGAACGGCCCACAAGGGCGTTACTCAGCGAGGGCTGTTTGCCACGATAACAGGCACACGCTTGGACAATACGGATGATGCAGCTTGGCTGCAGGGCATAATAGCCGCCTTACGCCGCGATGGGATTGTACATCCTACGCGACTTGAGTTGGCGGACTAAAAACAGACTTCGAGACCGCCAGAGAAGATGCTAAACTGGCTGACGTTGTAGTCGGCAAACACACGAAGCGGACCGATCTGCGCGCAAGCGCCAAAGACGGCGTTAATGTTGGTGTTCGAAACGTTTACAACACTTTGCTGTGGACTCGTGTCGCCCGGTTGCTCGGGCGTGGGCACAGATGGCAATCCCGGGCCCGGAGGTTCGGGAAGCAAGCCAAGCGAAAGCTGGACCTCCTGCGGGAGCACGTAGGTGTAGGTAGACACCACATCGATCTGTTGATAGCCAACGCCAACGAACACATCTAAAAACCCAAACAGCTTCTTGCTGGCATGGAGGTTGGCGTTCCAAATATCGGCCACGGCGCTAAGATTGGAGTTGGTAACGCCTACTGTGTTGGTAAGCGACGTGTGTTGATACACGCCTTGGACAGCAAGGTGGACTACGGTATCGGCAAGGTATTGCGACAAACTGTGCTTGAGACCAATGCCGTAGAACGAAAACTCGCCGACGTTGGGGTCGAACTCTACCGGCGGAACAAAGCGGATAAGCATTTCGGTACCAAAGAGCGAACCGATTTCCAGTTGCGGCACTGCAGCAACCAGTGTGCTCATGTTGGCTCCAGGCGGCATGGTAAGCGAACCGGGGAGCGACAGCGAGTCGACAAGCGACGCCAACGACGAATCGATACTAGAGCCACCCAAGGCAACGAGCGCTCGGTAGTCGTCGCGGTTGCGAATAACTTCGAGGAGCGTTGCTGTTGTTGGCAGGTTCACTCGCACGTTGGGACGATTACCAAAAAGCGTCGCAGCTTCGTCGGGCAATGGAAAGCGGCCCTGCTTTTGCGCTTCAAGTAGCATTTCTCGAAGCAAAAGCTGGGTTAATCCAAGCGTGTCCTGGTACCGTGGGTTGATGGCAAACCG
The DNA here is from genome assembly GCA_022842685.1 of Candidatus Kapaibacterium sp. GTDB lineage: Bacteria > Bacteroidota > Ignavibacteria > Kapaibacteriales > Kapaibacteriaceae > JALHPC01. The sequence goes on along the minus strand of JALHPC010000014.1, from coordinate 53,205 downwards.
GCGATTGACGATATCGAACGTGCCATACCTCGAAACATCGGTAAGCAGGTTTTGCGATGGCTCACCAAGGTTGAACGACGGCTTGAATGTCTTGTCGGCCTCGGGAATCACGCCCATCATACCATGAATACCAAAGCGGAAATATGGCCGATCGACACTTCGCGGAACGTATGCCTGGGTAAAGAAGCGGGCATTCGACGTTGCGTTGACGCTGGTAACCATGGGCTGGACGTAGTCGACAGCATTCGTGCTAAAGAGGTCTTTTACAAGGCCACGGGTAACGTCGACAGCCAACGGGTTGTAAAACTGCTGTGCGCTAACACTGGCGGCAGAAAGAACCAGAACAATAGCAATAAGTCGCAGTATCATCGTAATCTCCGCGAGATGATAAGATACAGTGGCGCCGCAATCACAACCATCAGCACAATCATGAACAGGTTCATGGCAATCGTAAAGGCAGCCGTAAACAGCCACCATAGAACCTTCATGATAAACCAAGCGGCTACGAGAGCCACGACGATAGCGACAATGCGTTTCATGATGTAAGCGTAGTAAGCAACTGGGCTAGCTGAAAGGCGGCATGTTTGCGTTCATATTGTTCGATAGCACCGCTATGCGGCTGCGCAAGCGGCAGGCCCTGCTTCCAGCGGTCGAACATCGCTGCAATGGCATTCGCAATGCCTTCGACGTCTGACTGCGGAACGCTGATACCCGCTTGCGTTTGCTGCACAAGCTCTGCGATAGCGCTGCCGTGCGGTGCAAGCGCCAAGACAGCACGTTTCGTGCCAAGGTATTCATACACCTTACCGGGAACGATGGCAGCGCTTTCGGGGGCTTCGTCGACGATTAGCAGTAGCACGTTCGAGCGCAGTAGCCATGCGATGCTCTCGTGATGGGGCACGTAGCCCACGTTATGAATGCTATCGGCAAATGGCGAGGCAGCCATCATGTCCAGCACGTCCTGACCAAACCGCCCTACGAAGCGTAGCACGACGTCGGACGTGCGTAGCACGCCCCGTCGCTCCAGTAGCGCAAGCGCTTCAAGAAACGTGGCCGGATTTCGACGTCCGTACAGCGAGCCCGTGTAGGTAATCGTGAACTGCGCTGGCGGCGGATCGGTCACCACGGGGAAGTCGGCAGAATCGTAACCGTTGGGTATGTGAACGAACGTCGAAGGGTCTAAACTGGGATACTTCCGCAGAGCGTCGTCGGTAATACCTTGCCATGCCACTTCGACGGCCGAGGCATTGGCAAACACCGAACGTTCTAGCCGACGGTCGATCCAAGCTGGAAGCCACCATCGTGTTGGCGTGGTAAGGAAGCCCGTCCACGGATCGCGAAAGCCGGCAACCCATGGCAGGCCGCTTCGCTTGTGCAGCGCTCGGCCTATGAGGGCACATGTGTATGGCGGTGCAGAGCTGTAAATGGCGTCGACATTGTGTTCGGCAATGGCCTTCATGCCCGCACGCACTGCCGTAAGCATCCATCCAACGCGGGCATCGGGAATGAAGAATGTGGCACGAATAAACTCGGCAACAGCGGCCTTCCAGCCCGAGCGTTGTTGTTCGGTCTTGTTTACGTTTACGTCGATCGCTGCCCCCTTGGCACCCATTAGCGAGCGGTAAAGGCCATATGGCTCAAGGATGGGAACACGTATCACGGTTACGTCGGCGGGGATACGTGCCAAGAGCGATTCATCGCGCGCGGGGAAGTCGCCGTTTTCGACGGTAAGGACAACAGGTCTCCAGCCCGCTTCGCGAAGGTAGGTAACGTGTTTTAGAACGCGTTGTACGCCCGGACCTCCACCTGGGGGGAAGTGGTAGGCAACAACTAGGACGGTTTTCATGCCGGGCGTTGTAGGATAAAGGCGGCTTCCATGGCAAGGCGCCGTACAAGCGGAATGGAACGCAGTGTTGTTACCTCGACGGTAGGAATCCACGACGCATACTTGTAACGAAACACTGGGCGCAACAAGAAGTAACGTTCGTCGAGAATACGGTAGCCAACATCGGATGCTGCGATACGCACGCGGTCGCCGCTAAGCCGGATCGATGCCAGGCGACGCACCTCGTCTTCGTTGACCGTTGTTGTTTGTCGAATGATCTTTTCGAAAAGCGGGCGAGGCAGAAGGTGAACAAAGGGAAGCGATCCGAGTGGCGTTTGCAAGAGTTGCTGATGGCCGCCAAACGCCGACGTATACGGAGGAAAGGTAACGACAAGCGAACCACCTGGCTTGAGCAAACGCATGATATTGCGGAGTGCTATCCACGTATCGTCGAGGTGTTCAAGAACATCACGCAGAAACACCACATCGAAGCGGGATTCCCATGCGGGGTCGATCGGACCCAGAATGACGTCATGCTCGGTGAACGTCACGTCGAGACCAACCAGGTTGGCAATGGTAGACGAGTACTGCTGGAGTAGCGGGCCCTGTATGTCGGTACCTAACGCATAACCGCCATACGCTTGCGCCGCCGCCATGAGTACGCCGCCTTCGGCGCAGCCAATTTCTGCGACAGCCCCCTGCGAAGGCACGTGAACATGTTTGCTAAGCCATGGCAGGAGCGTAAACTGTGCCAGACGATACTGCTGATACCAGTTGTGCACGACCCTTGGGTGTAGGCCGCTGCTGCGTACAATGGTGTAAAGGTCGGAACTTGGTGATGGCCTTGTCATGCACCGGCAAAGATACGGCGGGCAGTAGCCCTGCCACGCTCCAGACGTATCTTCGCATCCATGAAGTATTCGATCATTGTTGCCGTATTCAACCGTCCCGACGAGATGCGCGAGCTGTTGCAGAGTCTTACGCGTCAGACCTATCGCGATTTCGAGGTTATCGTCGTCGAAGACGGATCGACGTTGTCAAGCAAGGCCGAATGCGACCACGTGGCTGGTGAACTGCAGCTGGCCTACTATGCAAAAGCCAACAGTGGTCCGGGACCATCGCGCAACTACGGCTGCCGGCGTGCCGCCGGCGACTACTTCATTTTTCTTGACAGTGACTGCATGGTTCCGCCGCACTATTTGGCGGTGATCGACGAGGCCGTGAGTTCGAACGCCCTAGACGCCTTTGGAGGGCCCGACCGCGACCACGAGTCGTTTACCCCGATACAGCGTGCGATAAGCCACTCAATGACGTCGTTCCTTACCACGGGCGGCATTCGCGGCAAGGCCTTACGCGTAGGCGGTGCCTTTCACCCACGGTCGTTTAACATGGGCATCAGCCGTGATGTGTTTAACGCCACAGAGGGATTCTCATCAATGCGATTTGGCGAAGACGTCGACCTTTCGCTACGTATCATCGCCGGCGGTTTTCGTACAGGACTTATCCCCGAAGCGTGGGTGTACCACAAACGCCGCAGTACGCTAACAAGCTTCTTCAAACAGGTTCACCAAAGTGGCAGGGCCCGAATTGACCTTACGCTACGCCACGCGGGCTCGTTAAAACTCACGCACTTCTTTCCAGCGGCCTTCACTTCGTACCTGCTCTTTAGTCTCGTAACCTCATTCACACACCCCGTGGGCTACACAACTCTGCTGCCACTGGTTGCCTACCTTCTGCTCGTTGGTCTGGAAGGGGCACTGCGAACGCAAAGCGCAAGATGTGGCGCACTGTCGGTTATCACAACCATTGTGCAACACGTGGCCTATGGCGCGGGCTTTGCCCGCGGCATTGTGGAACGTATCATCTTAGGCAGACCAGAAGTTCGTCGAGCGTCAGAAACGTTTTACTCGTAGGCAGCTGCGGCCAGCGCCAGCTGCCGCGCCGTGGCCTCTTCGATAGCTTCGACGCTGAGCGTTTGCATGCACGAGCCCTGCTGGTGGCTACACGTTCCACGGAAGTAGCATTGGCAGGTACGCGTTGGCTCGACGATCTCGCCAAGGCCGTACAGTTCGAACTCATGCGAGTTAAAGATGTTGTTCATGAGCACAATGCGTGTGCCCATGGCGATAGCTACGTGTAAGGCCATCGTAACGGCTGTGACGATGACGGTACACGAACCAACCGTTGCAAAAAAGTCGCGATAGCCCTGTACACCTCCGTAGCTAGCACCAGTACTCGACGATAGCTCGACGTTACGCTGATGCTCTGATGGGCCACCTAACAGCACAACGTCGTAACCAGCTTCGCGCAGTCGTTGTATTAGCATGGTCCACGACGCGATAGGCCACTCGCGTGTTAGCCAGCGCGTGCCGCAGCCCGTGTTAAGCCCAATGCGAGGACGCTCCGCGGACCGCGTCGACAGCTGAACAGGAGCGATATATCGCTGACCACTCCAGGTACCGCCACAAAGCTCTATCAGCTCCTGGGGATACGAGAGCGTGTTTGCCTTGCTGACGTCGTCGAAGATTCCCGTAACGAACTTGTGATTGGCCAACGAATTTGCCGGAGCGGGAACACCATCGCGAAGCACAAAGCCGTAGATCATAGTGGCCTGCAGCGATGACGCTAGCGCACATGCGTGAGGATCCTTGTCGAGACTGTAGACAACGTCGAACGGCGTACCTTGCAGGCGCAACACAGAGTCCAAGTTCATTGGAAGAACATGGTGAACCACATCGGGAACAACGGCCGGTGTTTCGGTAAGCCACCACACTTCTGCGCCAGGATGCTGTTGCTCGATAAGGTGCAGCAACGGCGTAGTACGAATGACGTCGCCGGTGGCGCCGAGCTTGATAATCAGGATACGCTTCGATCGCGCACGATAGTGCGAACACGTTGGGCAGGTAGAACCGTCGCGCTTATTGGGGGCGCAGGGGATGTGTCCACGAAAGTGAACACAGTCGTCGTTCCAAGGAATCATCAGAGACGAACTTGGAACATGAAGGTGAAGTTCACATACTGAAGCACTTGCTCTGGCCCCTCGTTGATGCGGTCGGGCGTTAGGAGCTCACCACGGCCTCCGGCTGTGGTTGGACGTGTGTCTCTACCAAGGAGGTTCAGTGCCCCATATCCGACGCTTGTATTGAGGAAGACGGGGTAATATATCTCGCCCTCTAAGCCGAGGCGAATCATCGATCCAAAACGGAAAGCATCGGGTTTTCCAGTGATGTTTCGCTCGGATGTTGTTAGCTGGCCATCTTGGTTGATGGTTTGTAAACGGATGTATAGGTTGTCGTTGGTGACCATCGTACCCCGCAGTTCGGCAGCAACGTATGCACGTGCAAATGCTAGTGGAAACTCGACGAAGGCATATTCGAAACCGGCATGGAAGGAGTATAGGTCGGTGCTATGCCGTGCCAATACGCCAAAGTTCGGGGCTAGGTAAGACTGCGAACCGCGCATCATGAACACATCGACGCCGAATGGGATGCGGAACAACTTCTGCTTGTCAAGGTCGGCGTACAGTCGAATGCCATATCCTATTTGGTTGCCGTCAAATGCCCCCCCAATGTTGGCAGGTTCATCTGGTTCGAGTACCGAGCCCTCGGTGTTTGAGACGATACGTTGTACAGCTGGGTTGTCGGACACAATCCAATTCGTTGACAAGCCACCAGATACACGAAAGCGCACTTGTGCTTGTACATTGTCAAGTGCGGATATAAGCAGGAGCGCCCCAAGAAGTAAGAATTTCATGCAATCAGGAATGAGAGGGTGTACTGCATCAACAACGCTACAGACGTTTGGTTACTCTACAGCCGATCACGAATTGGATAGGTTTGGCGCTCAAGCGAATTCTTCACGATGAGCTCGGCAATCAGTCCAATGCTTATCAACTGTACACCAACAATGATCATAGCAACACCAAACAATGCTAAGGGGCGCTGTGATAAGCTGGTTTTACCCAGCGACCACTCAACGACAAGCCAGGTGTCGGTGACGAAGCCAACAAGAGCAAACAGTGCTCCAATGGTTCCAAAGAAGTGCAATGGCCGCTTGATGTACCGAGTAGTAAACATCACGGTCAACAGGTCAAGAAAGCCCTTTACAAAGCGACTGGCTCCGAACTTACTGGAGCCATACTTGCGAGCATGATGCTGGACGGGTATCTCGGTAACACGGAAGCCCTCCCAGTGCGCTAGTGCTGGAATGTAGCGGTGCATCTCGCCGTAGACTTGAACCGTTTCTATGACTTCTCGGCGGTAGGCCTTAAGTCCGCAGTTGAAGTCATGAAGCTTTACGCCGCTCATGATCGATGTCACAGTGTTGAACAACTTCGACGGAATGGTCTTGTGCCAGGGATCATGACGTTTACGTTTCCAGCCCGAAACGAGGTCGTAGCCATCGTGTAGTTTCGAGATGAGAGCCGGTATCTCATTAGGGTCATCTTGCAGGTCGGCGTCCATCGTGATGACGATGTCGCCTTGTACATCGGCAAAAGCAACAGCGAGAGCGGCTGACTTGCCATGATTTCGTCGAAAACGATAACAACGAAATCTAGGATTTCTTGCGTTGAGTTCAGCAATGACGTCGAACGAGTCATCCGTTGACCCATCATCGATGAAGAGTACGTCCCATCTACGTGGCGCTGTTTGTTCCAACACTCGCTCAAGCTGCTGGGCAAGTTCGCGAAGAGACTCTTCCTCGTTCAATAGCGGGATAACAACACTAATCGTCTCTGGGATCTGCTGACGTCGTTCACGATGATGTTCAGATCGCTGGCCGTCGTTACGCCGGCGATTGTGGCCACCTTCCCGTCGGCGACGTTGTCCTTGGCCAGCCCGCTCTGTACGCTCTTGACGGTCTTGTCGTTCAGGACGATCAGATCGATCCTGACGTTCTGGACGGTCTGGACGGTCTGGACGGTCTGGTCGTTCTGGTCGTTCTTGCCGATCTTGTCGTTCTGGTCGTTGTTCTTCAGACATATAGTTTCTGCATCATTCTATAACGATGGTGCGGCCAACGATTGAAGATGGCGAAATGAGTCGTACAAGATATGTTCCGGGCACGAGATGGTCCACATTCAAAGTTGTCTCACCGTCTTGCAATGCCCCCTGGAGAAGAACACGTCCTACAAGGTCGGAGAGCATGTAGGATGCTGCATTGGCACGAATCGTCAGTGACGAACTTGAGGGCAAAGGGAAGATCTCAACATTCGTGCTGGTACGACGGTCTGCATTTACGCTTGTATTAGTTGTGTTCCACCAAACGAGAAGTCGAAAGCGATCGATTGCGGGGTTGGCAGTCGAAAACACATCATTCGACCATAGCTTCGCTTTTACGACGTTCCGAGGGAAATCCGAAAAGGCATCGATAAGATAGGCAGAGTCAATGGTCTCTGGCTTCGTGGAAGGCCACGATACATCAAGAGTACCACCACTCCATGCTACACGAATGTCGAACGTGTCTAACCAACGTGTACCTGGACGTTGAGGCCGCAAGTCGAGAGGACTCAGCCAAATCACTTCTGGTGTTTCGACAACTGTCCAGACATAGAATATCCCACCTGGAAGTGGAAATGGCGGTATTTCAATTTCACCTAAGGATTCATCGTACCCAATTGTTGCAGAGTCATGAATACCTAATGTTTGAACTTTAGTCTGAACACCCGAGGGGATTCGATTCTGAAACGACAACGGAATCCGTGTTGATTGTGCAATCAGCGATGAAGCAGAACACACACCGAGAACAATTAACCAGAGAAAACTCATGCTTGATCTTGTTAAAACGGAAAAAGGCAGCAGAAACCTGCTGCCTTTTTGCCGAGCAAATGCAATTTTTATCGAACGATTGTTGCGGTCGTCGTTGTGACGTTACGTCCGTTAACAACCTTAACGATGTAGGAACCAGATGGCAGATTCGATGATGTGAAGTCTGTCATGTATTGTCCTGCTGTCTTGAACTCATTGACAAGGGTTTGCACCGCTTCGCCAACCGAATTAAACACTTGAACAGATACATTACCGGGTTCAGTTACCGAGTATGTAACAATCGAAGATGCTGTTACTGGATTAGGAGAGACCGAAAGACCATTGCCAACTGTCTCAACGTTGTTCAGACGGATAACCGTAGCTGATGGATCGTTGATAACAACCGTGTTGCCTTGCGAAGTAATCGTTCCCAGTGTTTGACCTGTGATTGCGTTTACTACTTCGTATGTAGTATTTGCACCAGCAACCGAAATCGTTGCAGGGAATTCAACGCCCTGCATGCGAATGATTGGGCTGGCAGCATCTTCTACATAGCTGTTGTTCGTAAAGCGAACATCAAAGAGTTCGTTCGGTGGAAGTGGTGGCAGTTCAAACACGCTACGGTGTTCAACCGTTGGAGCAATGTAAAGTGTGCCAATCTTCGAGGCGTTATCGGAAACAGAAACCTTTACAGCTTCTGCAGCCATGTTTTCACGCACTTGCGAGAAGTTCACGCCTGCCTTTGTTGACTTAGCAAACATTTGCAGGAATGCTTGGCCAGAGACCTTAATCCAATAGCCATAGCCAGGAGCAATTTCTGTCACTGGTTGATATCCACGATCTGTTGCGTAGCGATAGATGTCACCATCGATCGTTGGGAACTGACCAGCTGCGAACGGGAGGAGATTAACATCTTCGGTAGCTACAGGTGAAGATAGCGAACCGATGGTGTTCCATCCTTCAAATAGGCGTACTGGGAACGTTACGTTGTCGATGCGGCGAAGACGGGCACCAGAAATGATTACACGTTCGTCGTCTGGGAACTTGACAAAGTAGCCAACGCCTGGGCGAAGAACTTCTTCTTGCTGATAGGTATTGAGTGTAAACACAATTGGCTTGTTCAGGCCATTTGCGAATACATTAGAATACAATGCATTCGATGGATTTACAGGCATCGACAAGAGGTTCCAACCCTTCTTGATGTCTGGGAATGTGGCAACCTTCGGAAGAGTGTATTCAATAATGAAGGCATTGATGTCAGCATCTTGAATCGTGTACGAGTAGCGTGAGCCACCAATGTTCGTTGCGCTACGCATGTTCACATTGAAACGTGAACCATTTAGCGTATCGCGAATGAACAGTTCCGATCCAGGCGTAAAGTCATCGGTGTTCCACGACACAACTACTGGGTAGTTCAGTGCACTACCGGCGTTGAAACGACACTTAAAGATCAGAGTGGAGTCACTGTAGATGTCACGAATATCACGTGATGCAGCTGCTTGACCTTGACCTGTGCGGAACCACATGTCACGCAAACCGTTTGCATAAATGTCTTGACCTTGGCGGTTCATTGGGTACCAACGAGCGCCGAAGGAGTTCAGCGGTCCTTCCCAAATTGTTTCACCGAAGAGTGTGTCAGCACCATCAGTTGCACGTGCGCCTACGCCCATTGCCAGGTAAGTACGCTCAATTGGGTTGTTCGAATTGCGAACTTCGAGCTGAATACCGCGACCTGTTGGAATTGGACCTGTGCTTTCCCAACCTTCAATAAATTCTGATGGTTCAAATGGTGGGCGGAAATAGATAAACGTAACTCGAACCTTTACTGGTGTGATGTCGAGACTGGCTGATTCAAACGTGATATTACCTGTATAGATACCTGTTACTTCACGGTTTTCGTTGAGTGGCAGGCGTTGAGGGTCACACAGAATCCTGAATGCTACGTCACGTTGTAGTTCCGTCGGATCACCCTGTGGAGTTGCACCAAGTACGGTACCAAGGATACCCTTGTCTAGTACAGGGATAAAGCCTTCGCGTGATGGAGTTGGGATAGGGTCGATTTCGCCTGATCCACCTCCACGACGGAACGTACGGAATAGAAGCCATGCTTCATCAGATGAAACGCTGATATTCGTTGCACGTGAACCAGCAGTGGCATTGATTACGTCGATATCACGCGTTCCAATACCGTTTACATCATCAACAAAGCGATCACCTGATGCAAGACCTGAGTCGATCGTGATTGGTTGCGTAACGAACCAGCTTGCGCCGTTAGATCCGTCTACAGAGTCAACGAGACGTAGACGACGGTCAGCGACGTTAGTGAAAGACAACTTCGGAATTTCGTCCGTTACTTCTACCCAGATCATGCCAGGACGTGAGTAACGAGGTACATCACGATTTTGCTCGATACCGTTAATGTCGAAGAAGAAGTTGTCTACGCCGCCAAGACCTGCGTAACGACCAGGAGGTGGATCGTTTGGTAGAATGGCCTCTTGACCAACTGCAAAATCGTTGTAGTACAGTGTGTCATTCGTCAGAATGATTGGTGTACGTGCCGATACAGGATTGTTAGCAGGGTTGGCTACAACACGAAACTTCACATAGAACAGTTCAACGAAAGGACGGCTTTCGCAGTTTGCAGTTGGATCACCAGTTTGTGGTAGTGGCTTTGGTGACATTGCAGAAATCATGACGCGCTTTCCGCGGAGACGGTTATCAAGCGGTGCATTAATGACATTCTGATACGTAGTGTCACGAGCTACTTCAGCAGAGAATTCAAAGTCTCTCGCCAATGCTGGGCGTGGCAGAAGGCCAGGTGCCACAACAGGACCATTCTTCTCGATTCCGATGAATTCCAATGCAGTTGAATCGAACTGCATCTTCATCTTGAATGAGTAGATTGGGAATGCTGTGAACGTTGGCGTGTTGCGCCAACAGTTCCGAACAAACACAGGTACCGTAAGGATACGCTCGCCGTTTACACCACGACGAGGAACCCAAATACGACCATCTGGATAGATATTGTTGTTCCAGCCCGACATAGCACCGGTTAGGCTTAGTGTAGGCAATTCCGGGCGGTTAACCTGGGCAGTTGCTACACCGCTAATCACAGCCGTCAAAGCCAACAGAGCTAAAACACCTACGGTGTTACGAGCCCAGAGAGCATATCGACGAATCATACGAACTCCTCTATTGAGTAGGTTACCAAACTATTTCTTAACAAAGTTTCGAGCCTGAGTACGAGTACTAGTTTTAAGTACTACGTAATACACACCAGATGGCAAATCAATTTCATTGAGATCTAACTCTGAGACTGGAGCGTTTGATGACCACCAGTGCTTTCCGAGTATGTCAACGATTGTAGCTATTGGGTGCTCGTGAAGATGTTGTAGAATAATTCTTCCATCTGTTATGTGAAAGATTTCAACATCTTCATCAGCATCCACGCTCGTTGTGGATTCTTTGGTATACGATATTTCTAGGCGATCTTGTTTTGCCGGTCTGATACATTGACAACTGTCTACTGTAACGAGTGCCGTGATAGTAGTCGTTGCCGTATCAAGGTTTCTATTCAGAACTATGCGACCTGTGATGCTTTGGACGTTCTCATGTATTAGAGTCGTAACCGTGCTATCGTCGATAGCTACAATTTCTATACCTAATTGATCAACTTCAACGTTTACAGTCTTGTATCCGTTGTTGTTCGCTAAGGCGAAGTGAGCATAACTTCCAACTGCTAGACCCTGATCAATCGTAAACGGTACATTAATTACTCTTGATGAGTCAGTTCCTATTGAATCAACATTGAACTGAATGCCCTTCGTACTATCGCTTCGTTGATTGGCTACCGAGATCACCGAATCGATTACAACAACATTGGGAGTTTTTTTGAACTCCTCATTAAACTCCGGTGAGTAGGGCATTGTTAACAGCGATGTTGGACTGCAGAAGTCAGCAGTTACATCAGCGTTAAACGCAATGAGTGGTAGACGACCAACAGCCAGACGATTAATCGTAAATCCGCTGAGTCTAATCTCAGATGGCACAGTCAAGTTCATGAAGGGGCCATTGTAATAGTTCAACTGATTACCAAGTGTATTCTCTTTTAAAAGAATACCAGGACGCATCGAATTAGTATCGTAACCAAATGTTATGTCAAAGAGCATCAGAGAATCTGAAGCATTTATCTGTCCCATTTCAAGGACAAAAAGTGCACTTCTCTGAGATGAACACTTATCTATCGTCCTTATGGATCGAACAAACAGTGTGTCATCCGAGCGTCCGGTCACTGTGAGACCAATCATCATGAGTAGTAGCCAGATGATTGATCTCACAGTAACCTTCCGCTTAATATTTCACTTCTTAACGTACAATTGAAAGCTTTTGCGTTGTTTGAATGCCGTCTGCAACAATCGAGACAACATACGTACCTTGCGATACGGCAACACCAGCTTCATTCATTGTATCCCAGTTAAAGGCGGCCTCTGTACTTACATTTACATTCGATGCAACCGTCTTTACAAGATTGCCGAATGTGTCGTAAATACGAACAGTTGTCGTTCCCGGCGTCTTTACAACGATAGATGCAGATGTTGTTGCTGGGTTAGGATACACTTCGGTTGCATTATCGCTTACAGTAACAACATTGATCCGCGCATCACCTTGGGCCACTTCGTTAAAGCGATTGCCAGTGACATTTACAACATCCTTTGTTTTAATCGTAACAAAAGCGATAGGAGTCGTCGCGTCAAATTCGCCATTACCGGTTAGAACAGCAACCTCTGTAGAAAAGTCAGAGTTCATTGTACCCTTGCCGTTGTCCGAAACAACAACATCTTCAATCTGGGCATCGAGTTCGAACTTTGCACCGAAGACGCCGTTGTGGTTTCCATTCAAGAACACAGGCACTCGAACACGTTCTGCATCAATTGACTGTGGTGTACCGAATACGATTCCACTTGCAACTGCGACATCACCAACTTTACCAAAATCTGGACCCGTTGTATCGTTGTCACGTACCCAAGGTAGGAATGGTAGACGTCCGCTGATATATCGCATGATCATAGCAGCATCATATTCAGTTACTTCGTAGTAGATCTGATTTAGGCTGGCAAGATCCGGAGCACGTCCACCAATACCGTAAAGACCATCTCCTTCGAAAAGGTCACGGCGCAATAGCTTACCGGTAAATTGGTCGACATCTATCGTGCGGCGCCAAACGATCGGACGTCCACCTGGGAACAATACCGAATCACCACCAAAGTCACGACGCAAGGTTGTGAAGTAAAAACGTCCAGTATGATTTACATCGCCTTGATAAGCTTGACGCTTCCAAACGGAGTCAAGATACTTCTTCGTAACCATGGAACGGAGAATGACACGAGCATCGCTTGCTGTTACAGCACGGTTTTGCGACATGTTAAAGTGACGCTGTCCGCGAATACCAGAGAAATCTGCATCGCCATAACCCCATTGGTCTTGCGTGAAGATTGGAATGGCAGAGAAACGAATGACAGCATCCGAACGACCACCTGACGGTTGCCAAATGGATGTGCTGTCAGTACGTGAGTTTGCACCTAGGGCAGGAACGTATAGTAGACCATTCCAGAAATCGGAAAGGAAACCAGGGAATCCGCCACGGCCCTTGATACCTACTGAAGCACCACGTGTTACGACAACCGTATTGACCGTGTTAGGATTGCCACCAACTTGACCATAAGCGAATTCTACATCGCCTTGGCGGTTGTTTTCTTCAGTGGCTTCGTATAGTCGAACTTGGAAGTTCGCTACAGAAGAGTTCACTGAAGCATCATTAATGTTGATGTTCTTCCACTGAATAATCAAGCAGCGACGTTGGAACGTTTCTTGTGCACCGGTCACCGGATTTGTTCGAGTATAATCGATGACATTACAATTCTCGTCACGATCAAAATCGACTACCCAAGATACTTCCGAAGGCATATAACCGTTCGAAATGTCTCCTGCTACACGATAGCGGTGGTCACCCCAAAATGGAGCAACAACGTTATCTGGAAACGAGGCAGAATTCGTAAACAAACCAGACGATTGCTTTGCTGGTGTCAACTTCGTGTTATCAAAGGTTGCGAAACCGTTAATCGACACATTGATGCTGTTGTGAACAACACCATTGAAGTTGAACCGGAAAGAAGCTGGAAAATTAATACGGTGATAACCGTCGTCCAAATCGTTGATGTTGGTTGGCGGTAGTGTAAACTGTTGTGGTGTGATTACTGTTTTCGCAGCCCGTGTTTGTTGACAGAAGTCAAGGTCACGATACGGCCGGCCAACTTCAAGTGTTGGTTGACGGAATTGATTGAAGATCTGCTGTGCTGAACCATCAACCGTACCAACAATGAGTGAACACAGTATGAACGCCAAAGCTTTCGATACATGTCGATTCATACGAACTCCAATGTGTACATTATTTTGTTTCATTGTTTAAGAGTTGGGGGCCTCATTGAGAGGCCCCCAATGTTAATGGTTAGCGGACAAGAACAATCTGTTGTGAAGCCGAATTCTTACCATCGGTGATACGAACAGTGTATACACCATTTGGTAGTGAACCAGCCTTTGCACTTGCGTTGAATTCTACGAAGTGACGACCAGCAGAGTATACATCTTGAGCTAGCGTCGCAACCTTTACACCAACGGTATTGAATACTTCAACCGTTACCATGTTGCTACCTGGCGTAGTAAACTCGATACGTGTCACATCATTGAATGGATTTGGAACAGCTTGTGTGATCGCAAGCGCATTCGTTGTTTCCGATTCATCAACACTTGTTGTGTAGTCGTACACGATGACGAATCCACGAAGAGCATCACGACTGATTATGATCGTATCACACTCGCCTGCTGCTGCACGCTTCAAGATTACGTCAGGAATCGAAGTACCATCACCTGTGCGCATGTCAAAGCGGAAGTTTTCGCCGCCTGCCGTGACATCATCACGAATGTAGTACGATCCTGGATTCGCTGCGTCTGCTGCCGGAATTTCGTCGCGGCACCATGTAATCTTGATTGGATAGTATGCTGAGCTTTGGCCAATCTCACCACCAGCTTGGAACCTGGAACGATATACCGCTAGACCAGGATTGTTGCTGAATGGGAAGATATTGCGGAGAATACCATTGCGATTTGGAATAGTCCAACGAGCGTCAAACACGTCTACTGGTGGCACTGGAGGAATCTCATACTCACAGTAGTTCGAGTCAAGCTTGCCAAAGGCACCATCTTCATCACCACGTGTGGCAATTTCAGTTTGACCAACACCCCATACAAGGTCTTGGTGCGCACCGTAATTGTTGATTACGCGTACAGTTGAAGTGAAGCGAGTAGCTGCAGAGACTGCGATGTGGTAGATCAGAGTATCAACCAACCCTTGTGCGTCCGTTGCATGAATTACAACACGAATTCTGCCGCGGTCGTCAAGAGGTCCATCGAGATTCGGATTTTGGATCGTCACTTCCAACGTATCTAGTCGATTTGATTCGATAGGTGTCGGAGTAAATGTCCATGTGCCAGCAGGTTCTACTACTTCCAAATTAATACGTTCATTGCCTGTTTGGAGACGAGCAAGGTCAATATCTGTCAACATGATCTTGTCTGTGTAGGCTTGACCACGTTCAACACAACGAACAGTTGGTGAAGAGAAGACATCCGGACGGTGATTTACAGCCTGAATGCGAAGATCATACTGACGGAATGTTGCAAGACCACCGGCGTCACGAACAACCACAGTTACAACAACTGTTGTATCTGGGAATGGAGTGTCTGTTACGCGTGGTGTACCCGAAAGAAGACCGCTGCGACGATTAATACGTAGCCAGTTTGGAGTTGTCTTCTTGTCAGAGAGATCAATTGAACCTGCTTCTGGGAAGTATGGGTCAATTGCTACGTTGTCGCGTTGATCATCTGCATAAATGAGTTCGAAGGTGTGTTGCTGACCCCAGTTTGGATCGTATACACGAATCATACGTGATGAATCGATGAGGGCAGGATTGTAGTCCTGATCTTCGACTGCATCTGGCAGATTTTGCGTGATAATCTGAGGAACAACATTCACAAAGAGGCGACGAGAGATATAGTTGATACCACCGTGACCGTCGTTTACAACAAACGTTGCAAGTGTATCCGTGTTCAAGTCGTCAAACTCACCACGCTGTGGATTGCGATCGTTGACTGGACGCAGAAGGTTGCGAGCTGTGTTTGCGTCAATACGGACGTCAATCTTGCCCTTCAACGTTAGATCTTCTGCGAATTGGTCTGCTTGTGAAGGATCAGAGTAGCGACGTAGGTATTGACCACCTAGCCATGATGGACGAGCAACCGTGATTTCATCAACTGATGTGTCACCAGGTGTTCCGCGAAGTGCAGTTGACATGAAACCGTACGATGTACGACCATAACGGAAGTCCCATGCACCGTAACGCTGAACAACCCAACGGTTAGCATCAACTGCAATTGAGTCTTCTGCCTCATCATCCGTGTTCAAGTCAAGCTTGAAGCGGAGTGAGTCGGTCATGTTTGCAACGAACTGTACATTCTGAATGTCGTTCTGGTTTTGAGCAGGAACGTTGTACAGTTCAGGGCTCCAATCGTTAGCAGCTGATGGAGGAACAATACGACGTCCAACGCGGCTGAACGATGGTTCATAGCGGAGAGTATCGTTGTACGTACCTGTAGCTGCATCAAATGTGTTCGGATTGTTGCGATCACCATTAACAACGATCGTCAATGGAGCCGTAAGCATTTCACGGTTCTGATTGCTTAGAGGAGTTGTCCACGTGAAGCGTGGCATTGAGTCAACAACATAGATGCGGAAACGATACGCTACGGTGTCGTTCCAACCATGGTTAACTGTATCCTGTTGCAAGAAGCGAGCATTGGTGTTTGTCTGGTCACGTTGTGACAAGTCAATGCTGTTATTGTCGTACTGTTCAGCGTGGAAATACGATGGATACAAATACAACCACTTGTTCAATGTGTCTTCACCGATGCCAGCGGCACGAAGTGAATCCATTGTTTCGAGGTTTGGTGGGAAGTTCTTAGCTACAACTTCAACTTCTTCACCGCCAGGAACAACATGCGAGTTCAACGGACGACCCTTAAGCATGCGATAGCCACGGGCACTCCAACGCTGATTTACAGCATTACTTGCCTGACGAGCTGGAATGAGTTCATCATGCAGCCAGTACTTCAAAGCACCAGCAGGATCAAGAATACGCCAGAAGTATGACAATTCTGAACCGCTTTGACCATTGAGGATTACTCGTGGGTCGTAGAACTGATTTACGTCAACAGCAGTAATCGTAAAGATCGAGTCACGCTGATATTGTGTACCAGATAGTACAGTTCCATCAGCATCGGCAGGATACGCTGTAGGTTCATTAAACCATGGTGTACCATTCGGACGACGTGGTGAAGCTGCTGCTGTTATAGGCGTGTAGAGACGATTTTCGGTCACGAAGACGCGATTACGCATCTCAGGGATCAAGCTAGGTGCGTTGCTAAGTGTATCAGCGCTGCCTGTAAATACTGGTGGTACTGTTGATGTACCAACTCGGAATTGAAGTGCACCGTTTACTGCTGAAGTGATGCCTTGGCTCCACAGAATAGTACGCGATACAACAGTAACAACGTCACCGTCAATTACAGGAAGGGCACGGTAACGTTCGCCACCATAGTACGTTTCCTTACCTTGGTTAGATGTTGGTAGACCTGGACGATTTCCAAGGCGGAAACCAAAGCCACCAAGTTCATTAAGAACGGTTGAACCTTCCCAGCGACGACCACCAAGAGCAGAGCTATCTTCGGCATTGCCATCGCGGTATAGACGCTCTAGAAGTGAAGCACCTGAACCATAAGATGTCAAACCTTCAACTGAGCGACGAACATTAGGATCGCCGCCGTTTGTCGAATCTGGAACGAGTTCAACACGTGCGCGGAAGATCGTGTCTGTCAGCGTCTTTTGCGTAAGGTTTACTCGGATGTAATCACCTGTGCGCTCGTTGATAACGAAGTACACAGACTGATTTATAGCGCGAGCATCGTTGTTGCTGATTTCGCTTGCTTGCGAATAATCTACACGTGCTTCGAGGAATAGCGGATATCCAATTGGATGATCACCAACGAATTCCGTTTGTACACGATTAATAAAGTCGAACTCTTCAGCGTGGAACGGATCACGTGTCATACGCTTGACATGCTTGCCAAACGACGGCATCAGAACGTCACTGAATGTGCGGATCACTGGTGGAACACCAACAGCGAAGTCTTCAATTGGCGACATACGACGACGTGAATAATCAGCGGTCTTGATGTCGGTACCCTTATCGAAGAGGTCGTAAATACGACCAGCCATCAGAAGCGTGTCTGGGATGTCGTAGATTGGAACAGGCTTGTATGTGAAGAATTGCGTCGACTCAAATGGGCCTTGTTCACGAGCATCGTTAACCGTGCCGCGTACAAAGCGCATGTGCGTGCGTCCATCACCAGCTACAAAGAATGTTTCTTGAATACGCTGGAATGTGTTATTCGTCGAGTTTGGTAGAATGGTATTGACATTGGCTTCAGTACGGCCCCAATAGTTGCCGCGGAGTGTGTCGATACCACCAAAGCCAAGACCTGTCGTTCCAGCAAGAACACCCTTCGTGTCTTGAGCGTCTGGAAGGCGAATTACAAAGCGAGCGTTGTTGTCGTAAATCGAGTTAGCAGCCGTTCCATAGCTGTTGAACGGTAGTGGTCCAACGATTTCACCGTAAAGTACGGCGCTTGCCAAGTCGCTTGAAGCGGCGTTGGAGCCGTTTACAAGAGGACCTGTAATCGTGTCAGCTGAACGACCAATTGGTGACGTTGCAACGTTACCGGTGATAAGCGAACGACGAAGAGCAATCTTAAGATCGTAGTTATCAGAGTAGATTGCAGCACCAGAGTAGGCACTGTTGTTTTGGAAGCGTACGCGGTCGAAGTTAAATGTGTCTACACGAACACGAACACTGTCGAGAATGTAGATAGCACCACCAAGACCAGTACCGTTTTCACGAACGTTTGCGCCTGGATGAGTCAGGTTTCCAGAGTTACCACGCTGTGTGGTTCCGTTGCCTTGGCGAGTTGCGCTTGCATATACTTCATTATCGTAGAAGCGGGTAAGCATGCGTTCATCGGCGCGTGGAGCTGTAGTTCCCCATGTGAACACGTCATCGCGTCCCATGTATCCGGTTGCAACACCGTTAACGTCGTACGAAACGTTGTCAAGGTCTGTAACCATGAAGCGCTTACGTGTGAGCGTGTCTGGAGTAACGACAGCAATACCGCCACCGTTACCATTCCATACCTTATTCGCACGGAATTCAACACCCTTTACTACGTTGAGGTCTGCATTGATTGTATAAAGACCACCACCACCGCGTACGTCGCCAATCAGTGTGTCTGCAACATCACCAACACGGTTGTTTACGAAGTGAGCGCGTACAAAGCGAAGCGCACGACGCTGGATCGGAAGTCCCGTTGAAAGGTGTACTGCAACACCACCACCGCTAAAGCCGGCTGTGTTGTTGGAGAATTCTACACCGTAGTTCGATCCGTAAACCCACAATGGACCTGATGTTCCACCTGCACCATGAACTTGCATGTTGCGTTCGGTGAATACAGCACCACCGTGTGCGTCAGCGCGATTGTCACGGAACTTGATATTAAATCCGTAGTTGCGAGCAACGATAAGTCCGTCAGAACCACCAATAAATGGTGATGGACTTAGACTGCCTGCAGCTACGTATACGGCACCACCCTTTCCAGAGTTATTGCTGGTAAAGTGTGTTGCTGGGTTGTTGTCAAGATTTCCACGAATGTGGAGTTGTTCGTTTGTACCTGCGAAGTATACAGCACCACCATGAGAATACGTAGCGCGCGCTGTTAGCAGGCTTGTACCTTCAGCCTTGAGATTAGGAATGAACGGTACCGATGTGTAGTTCGAGACGTAGCGGCCTGCAAGAATCAAGCTCGTGCGTGAACCACCTACATACAAAGCACCACCCTTAGCGCCATCAGTGCGTACAGTGTTTACCGCATTGGCGTTCTGACGGTTCTCGGCATAGTTGCCTTGGAACTCGATTGTGTCCTTACCTTGGAAGTCATTGACGCCAAGGCCAATGAACATTGCGCTATCACCGCCAATGTACATAGCGCCACCATATGCCCAGTTCTTCTGTGAACGGCCAGTGGTGCCAAATGTAGTTGCAGCGCGGCTGTCGACGTCGCGAACAACCAGGATGCCACCAATGCGAACAGTATCAACATCGGCTAGGACGACACGGTTGTTAATGAAGCGTGTCTGACGGATGCGTCCAAGGTAGATCGCCAAACGACCGTCATCAAGTGACTGTCGTGCATTGTCGCTTAGTGGCTCAACGTCTGATGTGTAGACGTTGTCGATGCGACGAATGTTCTGCTGAATTGGCTGTGCCGTTACTGGATCCGTGATGTACGGATTCACTTGTGCAGGATACGTACCAAGAGCCGTAAGCGTGTTCGATGGTACAACTGGATACAGTTGATCGAAATTGTCAGGAGCTTGAAGAACCTGAAGGGCACCACCACGATAGCGTGCCATGTTGTTCGTAAAGCGGCAACCAACAATCCACGTACGTGACGAGAATGTTGTGATTGCACCACCACCACCATTTGTCATCGACAGAAGGCGATTGTTACGTGCAAGTGCTTCGCTGCGCGTTGCGAATGAGTTGCCCGAGGCGTCAGAAAGATAGATCGGCTCGGTGTCTACCGTTGTGTCCTTACGGAAACCAGTAAAGTCTACGTCACGGAAGAACGCAGCGCGTGCACCTGGTAGAACGATGATATGTCCCCACTCGCGTGAGAAGTTGTTCACATCGCCAGCAATGAAGGTAATCCGTGCGGGACGGACGTTGATTGGGCTGTTTGCCTTCGGCCGGAACCATGGATTCAAACGAATCGTAGGTTGGACGTTTCCAAGCTCCAAACGTGCTGCCTTATACATCACCGCCTCGGCGGGTGTAAGATTTTGCAGGTTTGGATTAGAACCAAGGTTGACATTAAAGATGATTCCATACTTGGATGGATCAATCGTTGGTTCTGTGGCAATCGTCGACGTGACAACGCCTGCCTGTCCGAAGTAGTTCAGGTCGTCATAACCTGTATACGGCGGAAACAGCGGGTTTACCGCTGCGGCATTGTACGTTGCCGATGCCCGTCCGTCGGCAATGATTCGACCACCAGTTGAGTCAATCAGCCTACCGTTAGGCAAAAACTCAACCCGTGTTCCCGGTTCAATCACGAGCGTGCCGCCGATCGTGTACGTTCCGCTGATGCGATAGATCGTATCTCTAACGAAGACACGGACTTCGCCCGGGGGCAAACTACCGCGTACCTCAACGTAATCCGGCGTTTGTGCCAGTACCGTTGTAAGTGCCGTAGTTAGCGCAAGCAGCAGGCTGCCTAGACGAAACCAACGTTGCATACTACCTCCAGTTGTAAAAACTCTAAAACTTTGTTTCATTCTTCTTTTCTTCGCCGGTCTTCACGCGATGTTCTTAACAATGCGGAACTCGGCGAGTCGCCACTAATCAATTGCCGTGCCAAGACGCGCCAAACCAAGATTCGCTTGACTTGCCGCGTCGCTTTGTCCATACTTTTTAATTACGATCGTATAGGCCGCAACTGCCTTCTCCTTGTTGCCAGCCCTTTCATACGTTAGTCCTGCATGTAGCCAGTGTCGGTCTTCAAGTCCTGTATTATCAGACACTTGCGCCGCTTCTTCATACTTAGCCGCCGCTTCAGCAAAGTTTCCGTCGTGCTCGGCACATGCGGCCAAGCCAGCTAGCGCAGCACTTCGAACTTCGGTTGACGTTGATGACGTTGCTGCCTCAAAATACTGCCTAGCTTCGGCTGTTTTGCCACGATTCACCAACACACTGCCAACCATAAGACTAGCCGTCTTTCCTGCAGGAGTGCTTCCGTATGTGTCCGCTATCTCCTGTAGACCCGGAGGTGTTGCACCGTCAATACGTGGTAATCCTTCGCCCGTAAGCGCTTTGTCGAAGTCTCCGTTCACAAATGCTTCGCGAACTCTGCCCAGTGCTACGTTCGCTTCATCGTTCTTGGCTTCTTGCATTGCGTCGTACCAGACGTATCCGCCTATGAGTACAACAAGGGCAACGGCAATGCCGCCGATAAGCTTGATATTGGTAAACACAGATGCACCGGTGGCTTGTTGTGCGACAGCTGTGACCGCACTGCCGTGCTCGGTGTTCTGTGTTGTTGTCGTTGTTTCCATCAATGTCCCATTACTGTAATAGGCGTACAAAAGCACGCACGCTACGCATCGGGCCGTTACCAGCCCGTGCGCGAACGTGCAAATATAGGTGGCAATGTTCCAATTACCAACCACTATCCGTTTCGCAGGTCGTTCGCAGTGCCTATGCCTTCGTTATGAGGCTTGACACTGTAAGACCATTCTGACACCAAACTTAGAAGCGCGAAGCTGTGCGACAGGCCCCCACGATGTCTTCAACCGATAGTAGAATGGCCTTCTCAAGTGACTTTGCAAAACCAACTGGTGTGTCCTTCGAACCTACCCGTTGTACCGGCGCATCAAGCCACCTAAAGAGCTCTTCGCCAATTGTTGATGCAACTTCACCTCCAAAACCACCGGTTTTCTTATCCTCGTGTGCTACCACGCAGCGTCCTGTGCGCTTTACGCTCTCCAGAACCATTTCTCTATCCCAAGGGGCAAGCGATCGTAAGTCGATGACCTGACAGGAGATGCCTTCGTTTGCCATGATGTCGGCCGCTTGCAGACTCAAATGTACTGCGGTGCCCCATGACACAATGGTGAGGTTGGTGCCCGCCCTGCGCTCACGCGCCTTTCCAAAAGGAATGATGTAGTCGTCGGGTGGCATGCTGGCCGACGTAGGACGGTAGTTATAGAGAAACTTGGGCTCAAGGTACATTGTAACCCCGCGCGAACGAATGGCGTTGCGCATTAGGCCAATGGCGTCGTCGGCAAAAGCCGGCATTACAACGCGTATACCTGGTAACGTGGTAAAGGTGCCCTCGAGGTTTTGGCTGTGATAAAGACCACCTTGGATGTATCCGCCGCTAGCAAGACGAACCACCATGTTGGCGGAAAACTGCCCGCGCGTGCGCCAGTAGTCGTGCGAACATTCCAGCAACTGCTCCATGGCAGGCCAGAAGTAGTCGGCAAACTCGGCACCCTCAACCACAACCCGAATGTCGTCGCGGTATCGACACATACCATTTGCCGTTCCTACGATGAAGTCCTCTGCAATGGGAGCGTTGAATACGCGGTCGTTGCCAAATTCATCGAGTAATCCCTTACAGACATTGAAGATGCCTTGCTTCTTGTGCGACGCAACGTCTTGTCCAAAGAGGAACGTGGCCGGATTACGCCGAAACTCCTCGATGAGGGCCGTATTGATGCCCTCCCTGAAGGTTAGTTGGGGCGCAGTAGGGTCATTAACATAGCGCGTTTCGCTGACGTCGTTGTAGTCTACGATAGCAGGCGGCACGAGATAGTCAATGTAGGATTCGGGCGCAGGATCCGGTAGCACCTCCACAACGTCTGCAGCTGCGAAGATAGCCGCCTTGTTAGCCGCCTCAATAGCATCGAGTTCCTCGGCTGTGGCTACGCCATTTGCTATGAGCGTTGCACGCATCTTTGGCAGGGGATCTCGATCCTTCATGGCCTGAATGTCTTCAGGTTCACGATAGAGCTCGTGATTGTCCGAGTTCGAATGCGATCCAATCCGGTCGCAATCAGCGTGAACCATGGCAGGGCCAGCACCTGTTTCCACATAGGCCTTGGCCTCAGAAAGCGCACGCCACGAATCCATGGGGTTGCGTCCGTCGCAGTACACGATCTTCAGATTCTTAAAGCCGCTGAAGTTCTCCGCTACAAGTTCGTTCGCCGTTTGGTCTTTGAGTGGTACAGAAATGCCATACTTGTTGTTCTGCAACACAAAGATCACCGGGAGCTTTTCACGGTCGGCTCCGTTGACCGCTTCGTAGTAATAGCCCTCCGAGGTGGTTGATTCACCCGTACTGCAGTATACAATCTCGTCGCCACTGAACTTCTTAATCGACCGGCCAGTGCCCACTGCCTGTTGACTGTGATTGCCCGTACAACTGCTGGAGTTCTGCAGTCCAATGGAAATCTTGGCAAAGTGGTTCGACATGTGCCTGCCACCGCCCGCGACATCAGCGTCCTTGCTAAGACCATTCGCTATGATCTCTTCAACCGTAACTCCAGCTGCCAACGACGTTAACATGTCACGGTAATACGGAAACAAGTAGTCCTTACCTGGACGAAAAATCTTGCCCAATGCAAGCTGAATGCCGTCATGTCCGGCAAATGGGGCGTGGTACGACCATCCCTTGGCTTGCTTTAAGTACAAAGCTGCCTTCTCGTCGAGACGTCTGCCAAGATGCTGAACCTTATACCAGTCCAGTAGCGTCGCCTTGTCGAAGCCGGTGACGTCGAACACGTCTGTACTAGCTGCCTTTGCCGCCTGCGTGCCATTCCCCTTCGATGCCTTAACCGGTGCTGGCGCCGGTGGCCGTTGCTTGGATGCCGTTGTTGATGCTTTTTTTGCCATTGTATCTCTATCGTTCGTTTGTTTCGTTAGCGTGGTAGCTCTTATGCTTTCTTTGCTTTTGCCGATGTGCGGCTCTTTTCCGCTGCCTTCCCTCTTCCATTAACCTCATGCTTGGTAGGCACATACGTCAACCATCCGTAAGGGTCATCGCCAGAAGTGACGATCGACATGAAGCGTTTTTGAATGACTTTCGTAACCGGTCCAACCTTGGCCGTACCAACTGGTATTCTGTCGACGCTCTTTACAGGCGTTATTTCTACGGCAGTACCCGTTAGGAACATCTCGTCGGCCGTATACAGCATCGCTCGCGGAATGTTCGCCTCACGAACAGGTATGCCTAGATCGCGCGCAAGCGTTACGACTGTGTCACGCGTGATACCCGGTAAAAGCGACGACGCTGCCGGAGGCGTAATAAGCTCGCCATTTACTACGATGAAGACGTTCTCGCCACTACCCTCGGCTACGTTACCGTACGTGTCCAAGCAAATGCCTTCGGCGTAGCCGTTCTCGACGGCCTCCATCTTTACAAGCTGGCTGTTCATGTAGTTTCCACCAGCTTTCGATAACGACGGCATACTGTTGGGCGTTATACGATCCCACGAGGATATGCAGACATCTACACCGCGCTCGGCCGCCTCATCGCCCAAATACGCCCCCCATTCCCATGCGGCTATGTACACCTCTAAAGGACAGTTCAGCCCATACACTCCCATGTCGCCAAAACCACGTAAGGCCACTGGCCTAACATAGCATGTAGTGAGGTTGTTCTTTGCAATCACGTCGAGTACGGCCTTGCTTAACTCGTCGATACTGAATGGTAAGGCCGTACGATAGATCCTCATGGAATGGTGGAATCGTACCATATGCTCGTACAAACGAAACACGGCAGTACCCTTCGGGGTGCCATAAGCGCGAATGCCCTCAAACCAGGACGATCCGTAATGGACGGCATGTGACAGGACGTGAATCGTCGCCTGTTCAAACGGAATGAGCTTTCCGTTCTTCCATATCGTCGATGTTGGTGTTATGGGCATGGTTGCGTCCTTTCGGTAGTGCCATGGCCTCCCCCAAGGACCACGGCGATGCGTTACATGGTGGGTTGTTCCAACGCTTCCTTCATGATGCTAGTAACAAGAGCGGGATTTGCCGACCCACCCGATCGCTTGATGACTTGCCCTACAAAGAACCCCAAGAGGTTCGACTTGCCACCGCGGTACTTCTCAAGGTTGTCTGGGTTGTCGCGCAGGACGTCCTCGACAAGCTGACGCAGCAGTCCTTCGTCCGACTCCTGCCGCAGGCCTAGCTCTTGCACCAGCTCACTTGCAGTCTTCGTTGTGCCTAGCATGGCTGCAAACACGTCCTTGGCACTCTTGCTGCTAATGGTGCCGTCTTGTACGACGTCTACCAGCGATGCAAGCTGTTCGGGCGAAAGTCCGGCATTGGATATCGACACTTTGTTCTGCCCCATGATGCGCATGACGTCGGTCATAATCCAGTTGCTGACAGCTTTATAGGCCTCGGGACCTTGAGCGTTCAGATGGGCACATGATGCCTCGTACCATGCGGCAACTTCGGCATCATCTGTAAGCACGGCGGCATCATAGGCTGGCAGACCAAACTGCGAGACGAAGCGACGTCGCTTTGCGAGACCCAACTCTGGAAGGGCACTGTGTAGCCGTTGTTTCCATGATTCATCCACCACAACGTGGACTAAATCTGGTTCGGCAAAATAGCGGTAGTCGTGCGCCTGCTCCTTGCTTCGCATCACCCGTGTTTCTTGGCGCGAAGCGTCCCACAGCATGGTTACCTGCTGTACTGCGGCGCCCCCTTCAACAAGTGCGATTTGACGGGCGATTTCGAATTGGATGGCCTTTTCGACATTGCGGAAGGAGTTGAGGTTTTTGACCTCGGTTTTGGTGCCGAAGGTAGTTTGACCGACCGGGCGAATCGAGATGTTGGCGTCGCAGCGCAAGGAACCCTCTTCGAGGTTTCCGTCGCAGATGTCGAGGTATACCAGGATTTGGCGAATGTGCTGCAAGTAGAGGTACGCTTCGCGGGCTGTGCGGATGTCGGGTTCGGAGACAATTTCAATGAGCGGTACGCCAGCACGATTGAGGTCGACGAGCGTGTCGATGTCCAAATCATGGATAGACTTACCGGAATCTTCCTCCATGTGGATGCGCGTGATGCCGATGTGTTTTGGGCCCTCTTCCGTTTCTATCTCCACCGAGCCGCCATAGCAGATTGGGTCTGCAAACTGCGAAATCTGGTAGCCCTTGGGCAAATCGGAGTAGAAGTAGTTTTTGCGAGAGAAGCTCGACCTCTCGCGGATATGGCAGTTGGTGGCAAGGCCCATCTTCACGATCCACTCAACCAAGTTGCGATTTAGGACGGGCAACGTGCCGGGATGGCCTAAGCAAACGGGGCAAACATTGACGTTGGGCATCGCGCCATACGTCGTTGAGCAGGCACAGAATGCCTTCGACGATGTCTTGAGCTGGGCGTGAACCTCCAGCCCTATGATTGCCTCGTAGGTCGTTTGCATGTCGGTACAGTGATGCGTTGTGCCCCAATCGGGGGGCTACAAAGGTACGAATCAACGGCCGAGGAACCTACCTAGAACGTCATCGCATGATGGTAATGCCTACAGCATGCCAGCCGGTTGGTGTGCTGTAATGCAGGGTATACATCCCTGGGGCAAGTCCGCGAACATCCCATTGCTCCACATGGCCAACACTTGCGTGTTCCACCCATCGCGTATTGGCAACTTGCCTACCTGTCAGGTCGAACAATCGAAGCGTCATTGGACCTTCCTTCGTGACGCTGGCGTGCAACACCTCAGAGGCAGGAACAGGCCAACAGTGAAGGACTTGCGCGGAAGTATCGCTGTGTTGGATACGCAAGGGTAGGGCGCTATATCCTACGCAAAAGCCGTCGAATTCGCCACCTGGTGAGCTTTGAAACGACCCCGGAGTGCCTATGCCCGTAGTCGATGACGTCCTACCAACAATAACAGCCGTACCCGGAGCCGCGCTAGCTACAGCCGTTGCTGCATCGTTGGCTAATCCTCCGATGTACGATCCGTACGTCTTTTCGGTACCCGATGCATTGATAACGACTACGAAGCCATCCTCGCCACCGGCCAGTGTGGTTTGAGCTGCCGCCGCGGTAGCAATACTGCTTGGAGAGGCAGTTCTGCCAACTGCCACGACGTCGGCCGTTCCCATTGCCGTAACTCCAAATACACCATCAAGTTGCTCGCCACCAACGTAGGTAAACCAGCGGCGTTCTTGGCCGCCAGACGATACTACTCCCACGAAGCCGTCACCACGACCGCCAGCATTCGACGCCTGCAAGGCCCCTGGCGACGCCAAACCCGATGTCGACCGTGTTTCGCCACCCACGATGATGTCGCCATTCGTGTGCTCATCAACGCCAAGCACAACGTCGAACCCTTCGCCACCAACATATGAACCCCAACGCCTCGTACCAAGCGTACCATCTAGTATGGCCAGGAAGCCGTCTTCGGTTCCTCCGCCATAGACGGGCTGGAACACCCCTGTTGTTGCAATGTTTGTACGGCTTCCAGTAGTACCGGCAACAACAATTGACGAGCCGCGTGCCGACAGGGCCAAGGCCTCGTCGGTACCTGCCCCTCCAACATACGTACCCCATTGGCGCTGACCTTCACCGGAGAACGACAGTACGAATCCATCGGTCGCACCGGCATATCCAATCTGGTGCGATCCAGCCGTAGCAAGACCAGAAGGGGACTGCGTAGTTCCGGCAGCCACAATAGCACCTTGTGGCGTTACGCGTACGGTGTTGACGGCGTCGCGATCGGGGCCGCCTACGTATGTTGCCCAGCGCATTGTAGCTCCGTCTGCACTCAGCACAGCAACGAACCCATCAAACACTCCGCCAAACACTGTCTGGTGTGCTCCACTAGTGGCAATACCTGCTGCCGATTGCGTTTCGCCCCCCACCACGATGTCGCCATTCTCCAGTACGTCAACGCTTGTGGCAACGTCGGACATGCCGCCACCTAGGTACGTACCCCATCGACGCGCTGAACCGTCGGCCGCGAGAACCACAACACATGCGTCCCACGTCTCACCGAGCATTTCCACCTGATAGGCACCGCTCGTAGCAATTGCTTCGTCGGCCATCGTTAGCCCAGCAACTACTACATCGCCCCCTGGCGCCACCGCCACACCCAATGCACGGTTGCTGGCACTACCACCCACGTATGTGCCCCACCGTGTAGCCGCAAATGGCTTCATAAAACCGCCGCTCTCTGCGCTGATAGGGGGCATCGGAGATGCGTTGGCAATCATCGCTGTGTGGTTAAACGCATCGGCTCCGCGAACATGGAATTGGATGTTGGCGGAGTCGGCACCTTCGCGGAGGTTAATGCGGTACTGCGGACGTCCCTCGGCATCTATATGCCACTCCATGTCAATCCCCGGCCACACGTCGTGATAGGTCACCGTGGCATAGCCACGTACTTCCGTTGCCCCTTGATCGGCACGAGACTGGGCCGTAATGTGGGTAAAGTAGTTACGGTAATCGGCACCGGGCGATGACGCCGCGATCCGCATAGTGGGCGACGGATGAACGAGGTCAACGTCGATGCGACGTACGACGCGATGCGATGGACGAGCTTCTGATACTGAGTATTCGTCGTACGAGAAGCCATTGTTACGAAGTTGAATGGCAAGAGTACCGTAGCGCAGCAGATACCGCACATCATGATTTGGCTTGCCATGCTGGTCGCCAATCTGGCCCTTGTTTTCGATGTAAAGGGAGGTGGCGCCAGAGGCGGTTGGCAGGGTGTGCTGGGCGGCGACTGTTGAATTCGCTACGGCAAACAAACAGAGCAGCGCAATGGCTTGTGATAGCAAAACGATATTCATTACGGTGCTATTCCCTTGCTAGGTGATGTTGGGCTTGTGACGGGGAAATCAAAATACGGCAAACGAGCAATAGTACTCCCGTATTGCTAAAAACCTACCGTAACTCCATGCATCAGCGTACGCACATCGAGATTTCCGCCACAAAGTATTATTCCCACCTTCTTGCCTCTTACCAACTCCGGCTGCTCCAATAGTACTGCAAGGGTCACCGCAGCACTGGGCTCGATAACGAGCTTCATGCGTTCCATCACAAGGTATAGCGCTTCTACGATTGACTCCTCGGAGGCCGTGCGGATGTCAACACTGTGATGCCGAAGATGAGCAAACGTTACGTCGCCCAACGACGTGCGCAGACCGTCGGCAATGGTCTGCGTTGTTGGCGCAGGATGTATAACGCCGTCGCGCAGAGATCGTGCTGCGTCGTCGGCCACGGACGGTTCGGCCCCAATGACGTCGATGTTCGGCTGCATGCCTCGACATGCCACGGCAGTACCGCTCATAAGGCCGCCGCCGCCAACAGGTGCCATTACGATGTCCAGATCGGACACTTCTTCCAGGAGCTCGAGTGCTGCCGTGCCTTGGCCCGCTATCACTCGTATATCATTGTACGGCGGTACTACGTGTGCGCCAGTCTGCTCTACTACTTGCGTAAGCGTTGCTTCGCGTGCTGCAAGCGTCGGCGCGCAATCAACAATGGTGGCACCATAGCCCAGCACGGCACTGCGCTTTACTGCCGGGGCCGACGTAGGCATGACGATGGTACAGGGTATGTTCCGCAAGCCCGCCGCATAGGCTAATGCCTGCGCATGATTGCCGCTGGAATGCGTGGCTACGCCACGCTGGGCTGTTGCCTGGTCCAGTTGCAAAACTGCATTCACAGCACCTCGTGCTTTGAAGGCACCAATCTTTTGAAGGTTCTCGCACTTGAATACAAGCTGGGCACCAAACATCCTGTTTAGCGCGCTCGATGTATGTATTGGCGTTCGGTGCACATAGGGCCGTATCCGTTCGGCTGCCTGCTGCACATCGAAAAGAGTAACGATTGTTGAGGGCGTCATTACATACTTCGCCGATACTGTCCGCCCACATCGTAGAGCGCATGCGTAAGCTGTCCCAGCGAACATACCTTGGCGGCCTCCATAAGGGCCTCGAAGATGTTCCCGTTGCGCACCGACACGGCCTTTAATTCTGCAAGCGCTTGCGACGATACGTGATCGTTCCTACGGCGAAACGCCTCGACGTTGTCGATTTGCTGCTGTTTTTCTTCGACAGTCGATCGTATCACTTCGGCCGGAACAACGGTCGGTGACCCCTTAGAACTTAGGAAGGTGTTGACGCCGATGATGGGATATTGGCCTGTGTGTTTGAGGGTCTCGTAGTGCAGTGACTCTTCTTGAATTTTGTTGCGCTGATACATGCGCTCCATGGCGCCGAGTACACCGCCACGATCGGTAATACGGCGGAACTCATCCAACACGGCTTCTTCAACAAGGCGCGTGAGCTCTTCGATGATGAAGCTACCCTGAAGGGGGTTTTCGTTCTTAGCTAGTCCAAGCTCGCGGTTAATAATGAGTTGGATGGCCACAGCCCGACGAACGCTTTCTTCGGTTGGCGTTGTAATGGCTTCGTCGTAGGCGTTAGTATGAAGCGAGTTACAGTTGTCGTAGATGGCATACAGCGCCTGCAACGTTGTGCGGATATCGTTGAAGTCGATTTCCTGAGCATGTAACGAACGGCCCGACGTTTGAATGTGGTACTTGAGCATTTGCGAGCGCTCGTTGCCACCGTACTTGTTGCGAATGGCCTTGGCCCAGATTCGACGTGCTACACGGCCAATAACGCTGTACTCGGGGTCGACGCCGTTGGAGAAAAAGAACGAGAGATTCGGTGCAAAATCATCGATATGCATGCCTCTCGAAAGGTAGTACTCCACATACGTAAAGCCGTTGGCAAGCGTAAATGCTAGCTGCGTAATGGGGTTTGCACCTGCCTCGGCTATATGATAGCCCGATATGCTCACACTGTAAAAGTTGCGAACCTTCTCGTTGATGAAGTGCTGTTGCACATCACCCATCATGCGTAAGGCAAACTCCGTCGAAAAAATGCAGGTGTTTTGCGCTTGATCCTCTTTGAGAATGTCTGCCTGCACCGTGCCACGCACGTTCTGCAACGCTTTGGCCTTGCACGCTGCGTAAACGTCGGCCGGTAGCACCTGATCGCCCGTAACGCCTAGTAACAGCAGTCCTAGTCCACCATTGCCCGTTGGTAGCTCTGTGCTACCGTCGCCTGCCCGATAGATAGGTCGAGGCACGCCTCGCTCGGCATAGATAGCATCGATCTTCGCGTTGACGTCATCAACAAGACCGTTGTCGACGATGAACTTCTCGCACTCTTGATCGATGGCAGCATTCATGAAGAAGGCCAGCAGCATAGGTGCCGGACCGTTAATCGTCATGGAAACAGACGTCGTCGGAGAGCATAAGTCAAAACCACTATAAAGTTTTTTAGCATCATCTAACGTAGCGATGCTCACACCAGAATTGCCAATCTTACCGTAGATATCTGGTCGTGTGGCAGGGTCTTCTCCATAAAGGGTCACCGAATCAAATGCCGTGGAAAGGCGTGCCGCCGGCATACCCGCAGATAGGTAGTGAAAGCGTTTGTTGGTGCGTTCAGGACCGCCTTCGCCAGCAAACATGCGCGTAGGGTCCTCGTTTGTGCGCTTAAACGGATACACTCCGGCTGTATAGGGAAACTCGCCCGGCACGTTCTCCTGCATACACCAGCGCACGACGTCCCCCCAATTGGTGAACGTTGGCAGTGCAATCTTTGGCACCTTCGTGCCGGAGAGCGACGTTGTGTAGTTGTCGACACGGATTTCGCGATTCCGTACTGTGTACACATACTGTTCGTCGGAGTAGGCCTTCTTGCGTGCCTCCCAACCCTCCAGTACTGCACGTACTTCGTGATGGAGCTGCTGTTCGATGTCGGCGGCGCGGCGTTGAAGTTCTGCTATCGCAGACTTCTCCGACGCTGTACGTGATGTTGGCGTGGCGCTATCAGCAGACTTGTTTGGTTTCGACGTCATGTTCGGCCTTTCACGAAGTACGTGCTGTTAGTTATGTCGAACGGTGTATAACCGCATGCTATTGTCAACGAGGCGTCCACCAATCCACATGGTATAGATGCCTCCAGCCTCCAGCGTGACGTCAGGTGAGGAGACGATTTCTGCCGTACCTCCTGCCTGTACAAAGCGGAACGTATAGGGTGTTCCCGTCGTGGGGGGAAAGGCTAAGAAGTTCAAGCCAGTTGATGTTGACGTACTTACTTGTCGGAACCCTAGGCCTTGCATGCCGGATGGACGGTAGTCGCCAAGTCCGGGCACGGGAACGATAAGATCTAAGCGGCCTGCATCGGGCGATAGATTCAGCAGGCGCACAAGTGCTTGGGCAGGATTAGGAACCGTTACATCTTCGAACGCTAGAGAAACCACATCTTGCGGTGTAAGTGTGCCCGTTACAAACGTCGAGTAGCGCTTACCTGCGGCCGTAGTTACGGTTGACGTTGAAAGAACGGTACCGCCGGCCGTGAAGCGTACGTTCAGTGCCCCTTGTGGAACAGTTGCATACGACGAGGCTGTGTGTGGTGTTAAGTTGGAAGCAAAGGGTGTACCATCAACGACGACGTTCACCGTTGACGCACCAGCAAGAGCATTGAAGGCCATGAGTTGCGCTGTGGTCGAGGCCTGGGTAAGGTCGAAGGCACCAGACCCTTGACCTCCATCTTCAAACACTCGAACACCAAGTGGAACAGCATCGGATGTCGATGTAGTGCCATGCACTACTACGGTGTAGGTCTGGTTTTCGAACGTGGCTGGTTCGAATGCTGCTACTGCACGGTTGGCCACACGATCAAATACAACGATTGCAAGGTCGCCTGTTTGCTTCAATGCTTGCTCGCTGCTTTGGCCTGGTGCAAGTTGAGGCATCCATGCTTGATCGGCGATACGCAGTTCAAGGTTGACACCATCGGTGGTGGCATTCACCCAGCGAATGCGTGCTTGGCCGGCTGGCACTAGGGTACGATCGTCGCGGCGCAGTTGCGCTGTTACAAATGATGCCGGCGGGAAGACGAAGATCGTGTAGTCCATTCCCGCTTCGAGGGTGGCCGACGTTTCAACGCGGTTAGTACTACTAGCAACGTCGGCAATACCGAGCCGGCGACTACCCGGTTCTATGACAGAGTATCCTGAAGAGACGCCAAAGGCAATCCCGGTTCGAAACACGCCGCCGTCCACGCGCAGATCTATCGACGGAGCGTCGTAGGCCAGATGAATAACACGCAGACGTGCGTTGTCGGGCACTGGGTTGTTTACCGGGTCCTCGCAGCCGGCAAGCCATACCGTAAGTATGGCGAAGAGCGCTAGCGTTGCACGACCCAGTAACGTGGTCTTAGGTGACTGCTGTAAGGTTGCTTGCATCATGTGTCGTTCCTTTCTAATTCGGCTATGGCACCGCGTACCTGCCACAGGCGTTGCGCCAATTGGGCTTGCTGATCAACAAATCGGTCGTAGCGCTCGTTCTCCTCGGCTATCTCTGCTAAATATCGCGTGCGGTCAGGGGGGATGATGTAGATCTTCTCGCTGTCGGCATCATCGGACTGCATGGATGAAACCCAACCAAGCGAGCACTTGGCAACAAGGGCGTCGATGATAGCACGGTAGAGTGTGTTAGTGCCAGGGTCGTTAAACTGCGAGGCAATGGTGCCGTAAACGGGCATGGTATCGGTTGACTGGGCAAAGAGCTTTCGCGACCGCTGATACTGTTTGCGTACATCGCGCAGAGCATCGAGGGCGCCGCGCTTATCGAACTTGTTCAGCGCAATCAGGTCGGCATAGTCAATCATGTCGATCTTTTCCAACTGGCTGGCTGCGCCATACTCGGGCGTCATAACGTACATCGAAACGTCGGCCACTTCGGTAATCTGCGAGTCGCTTTGGCCGATGCCGGCCGTTTCCACGATGATAAGGTCGAAGGATGCTGCACTCAAAATCTCGATCGCCGCCGAGATGTTGCGGTTGATGGCAACGTTGGCTTCGCGCGTGGCGAAGGAGCGCATGTAGACGTTCGGGTGCGACACCGCATTCATGCGGATGCGATCGCCCAACAGGGCTCCGCCCGTCTTGCGCTTCGAGGGGTCCACAGAGAGCACGCCAAGGCGCTTATCAGGAAAGTCGTTCACGAAGCGGCGAACGATTTCATCTGTAAGCGACGACTTGCCGGCACCACCAGTGCCGGTAATGCCAAATACCGGCGAGCGGCGAGCGCCTTGCGCAAAGGCAATCCGAGCGTGCTCGCCACGTTCGGCAGCCGTAATGGCCTGCGCCAGCGCAAGCGGGTTGCGTTCCAGAACTCTTTGCTCTAGGTCTGCACCAAACACGTCGGGCGTTGGATGGTCGGCTGCCTTCACAACGCTATTGATCATCCCCTGAAGACCCATCGAGCGCCCGTCGTCGGGCGAAAAAATGCGGTCGATACCGTAGGCGTGCAGCTCCTCGATTTCCGAAGGTAGGATTGTACCACCGCCACCACCAACGATGTGGATGTGTCCTGCGCCTCGTTCGCGCAGCAAGTCGTACATGTACTTGAGGTACTCGACATGTCCGCCTTGATATGACGTCATAGCAATTGCCTGTGCATCCTCTTGGATGGCACAATCAACCACTTCTGCAACCGATCGGTTATGTCCAAGGTGGATAACCTCTACGCCTGTAC
The DNA here is from genome assembly GCA_022842685.1 of Candidatus Kapaibacterium sp. Taxonomy (GTDB): domain Bacteria; phylum Bacteroidota; class Ignavibacteria; order Kapaibacteriales; family Kapaibacteriaceae; genus JALHPC01. Next base: position 18,267 of record JALHPC010000014.1, on the reverse strand, counting down.
CCTGAATGATGCGGCGCATCACGTTAATGGCTGCGTCATGTCCGTCGAACAACGATGCCGCCGTAACAATCCGAATGGTCGTCGACGGCACGTACGGTTCTTGGTCAGTCATCATAAGTCCTTGATGGAAAAGCCCACAAAACTACGCATCCCCGCAGCCACAGACACCCGGTAGGGGACTTCGACGCCCCTTTCCCACCATGACAAGGGGCGTTGTGACCGTTGTCACGGGAGAATTGAGGGCGATTGCAGATGTTTGCACGGACTGCCTGGAACGTCCAGTGGCATAATGAACAACTTTGGAGGAATCGTGAAGAAGAACATGGGTACAATCGACCGTGGCATTCGCCTACTTGTTGCTGGCATATTGGGTATTCTGGTGGCCACGAACGTTATCGAGGGTACGATGATGTGGATAGCAGCCGCTATTGGAGTTGTGTTTGTTCTGACGTCGCTCGTGAGCGTTTGCCCGCTGTATTCGGTATTGGGCATTCGTACGTGTCCGGTACCTCAAAAAGACTAACGCCAAACGTGCACAGAAACCGTTAACGCTCGTGAAGTGTTCCTCACGCGCAACGTATGACTGCAACAATAACGGTTCTTGGAGGCGCCGAAGAGATCGGCGCTAATTGCTGCGTGGTTGATCTCGACGGCACTGCCGTGATGGTCGATGCTGGCCTGCACCCAAAACGGCGTGACGCGGGCGCCTTTCCAGATATGCAGTCGCTAGGGGACAAGCAGTGCGACGTACTGGTGGTAACGCATGCCCACACCGACCACATGGGTGGCGTGCCGTTTGTACTACGCAAGATGCCGTGGATGCGGCCGTTGATGACCCATGCAACGAGGGACCTTTCGCAGATAACACTGCACAACACAGGCAAATTGCTGCGCAAGGAACATCCAGAGATTCTCTCTGCCGAAGTTGAAGAGTTCTATAGAGGCGCCACGATCGACCACCTTCGAATGGCCTTCGAAGCCGTTCCGTACAACGAGGTCCGGTCGGTGCGAGGGTATAACGGCAGGAGCGATGTTGATCTTACGCTGCATTGGTCGGGACATATTCTTGGTTCTGCCGGTGTTCGCCTCGAATGTCAGGGGCGCAGCGTGATGCTTACTGGTGATGTGAACTTCACTGACCAAGCCAGCATACGCGGCGCCCAGCTTCCGCGAACACATGCAGACGTCCTAGTGATGGAGTGTACAAACGGTGCCGCCACCGACCTCCATGATCGCCACACCGAGGAGCAACGCTTGGCGCGTTTCATTACACAGGTAAGCTCGGCCGGAGGGTCGGTGCTCGTTCCAGTGTTTGCCCTTGGTAAAACGCAGGAGATACTGACAATCCTCCATTCGCTAATGCGCAAGGGTAGCATTCCCCACATGCCCATCTACACTGCGGGAATGGGCGTGCGGATTAGCAAGGTCTATGACCACTACTGCTACACCGAGCCCGTACGACATGCAGGGTTCGAGATCTCGGACATTCCACAGGAGCGCATCAACCCCGACGAGCTCGAACGCGAGAAGTTCTTCTCGAATCCCTCCCTCGTTGTGGTGTCGAGCGGTATGCTCAACCAACCAACGTTGTCGTGGCGGCTTGCCATGATGTTCGCACGTCGGCCTACGTTTGGAATCGCTATCGTAGGATATCAAGATGTCGACTCGCCCGGCTATGCCCTGCAGAACTCGGCGCCTGGCGAGAAGTTTGTGTTTGGCAATAAGCTTTTGCGCCGTAGCTGTGCGCTCGAGTCGTACAGATTTACCGCGCACGCTCGTCCCGAAGAACTTGTTGCCTACGTCGATGACGTGAAGCCATCCACCTTGGTACTCGTCCACGGCTCGACCGAAGCCTGCGATGCCATTGCCTTAGATGTTCTCGACCGCCACCCCGGAATGCGCGTGATTGTGCCTAGGCAGGGCGCTTCGTACACCCTGTGGTAGTGGTCTAGCGCAGCACCATAAGACTGATACATTCGATACGCCGCCTTCGGTGGAGCTCGACGCTGTACACACCGGCTGGCCACTCTGCCACCGATGTTGTCCACACACGCCCGACACCGTCTACACTGCCGCTAGCCACAACCTTGCCGTGGACCGACCGCACGAGGATTCTCTGTACGTCATGCCACGGCCACGTAACAACGCTTCGTTCTGATGCGGGATTGGGATGAACCACAGCAACGAGCGTGTCGTCGCCGATCGATGGTTCCTCGGGCGTGACCTTTTCATACCCTCCCATGATCGCATGATACTCCGAATCTTGATGGACAAGTCGCGCTGGCCTTCCTCCAACAACCAGTAGCCGATACCATTCATGCTCTGGAAGCGAATCGGGAATTCCAACCGCGGCCTGCCCCGCATTCATCGGCACGGATCGCGCTAGGACAATTCTTCTGCGGTGATTGGCATCCCACACGATCACATCAGCACTGTCGACTCCCGCCACCGGATACCACGAGATTCGAACGGTTGTGCCTCGTATCCAGACCTTCGAAGCAGCAACATGGTCAGCACGTCCGTTCGATACAGCCAACACCAAGGATAGAATTATCGCCTGCAAAAGAGCTGTTGTCATCACTCAAGCACCGCCTTTCTGGGATAGAGCCGCACGTCATACGTCCACCGTATATCTCCACCCGACACTGCCTGAAAGGGGCGCCGAAGACGCTCGGCGGTAACATCTACGAGCGACCAGTGAAGAGCTTCGATGCCGCTAGCATGTGTGGTTTCGACGTCAACACGCGCAGCGTGATAAACAGCTTGCCGTGCCGCAATTGGCGCTGTACGTCTGCCTCCGGCATACTGCGCGGCAAGAACATCGGCAGAACGAACGAGTACCTCGCGAACCGCGTCGCGCACGAACGGTACGTCCGCATGCGAGGAACACTCGAGTCCCCAAAGCACTGCTTGCAACTCCTCGGTACGATACAACCCATTGGGTTCGAACACGGCGAAGGCACCGTGAACATCCACGTTGCTACCTACATCCACGTCGAAGACGCATCCTTCGTCGACCTCACATTCGGGCAGCAGTCGAAAACCGTATTGTTGATTACGATAGGACCTTGCTGTTGCCGAAAACCCCTGTACCATGCCCACATAGGGTCCTTGTGATTCGATGCCCCCTAGGGAGAGATGTTGTAGTCGAAGAGCAGCACCTGGATACTCCATGCGTGAGAGTACAAATTGCTGTCGACGCGCCATGGGCGTACCATCTGTAGCACGCAGACTTGTAGCCGCCTCCAATAGAATCTCACCCATGTAGAGTGCATGCCTTCGTGGCGACGTTGTTGGGTCTGTGATGTAGAACTCAAACTCCTGCGGCGGAATGTTGGGACCATCGTACCGAATCACGAGTCGCTCGTCAAACTGCGAACGCGTTTCAAAGCTCGTGGAGCGGTCAGGGAATCGCGGGTGGACATTATCGTAACTTGCCGCGGCAAGCCCACCGGCGTTAATGGTCGTGAGATCGACAGGGCGGCTAAATCGCACAACCACCAACGTGCCTTTGCCAGGAAGGTACTCAAGCTGTCGACCATCAGGCGGCTCGTCTGTAGCCAGCGCCGATAATCGCAGCGCATCAAACGTTCGCTCTTCGAACCCTGCCAAGGATACCGCCTCAGAAGACTCAATGCGCACACGTAACCCAAGCGACTCTACTACGAGACCTTGATCGAACAGAGCTCGTAAGGTGATGACAGGGTGATCGCCTGCTTCACCCCGACAGGAAGGTTGACCCATCCGTGCGTGCGCGAGTTGTACGAGCACCTCGTACCAATGGGCCCCATCTTCAAAGCCAACGTACTCAGGACGTGGGTACAGGTCCGACGTTAACCAGCCGTACCAATACAGGTCGCGCAGGGGCTGCTCGCGGACGGCAATGCGTAGCCTGTCGCCGCAGCGTACGAGCCACTCTTTTCGTTCTACATTGCTTCCCGAGCATTCCACACCGTAAATGGGCAACCAGAGTGTAAAGCCATGTGCCTTGGTTTCGGCACATACAGCGATGGTTCCGTCCTTATGCGGTCTGCAGTGGGGGTCGTATCCCTCGGCGGTGCCGTTGCTCCTGCATAGTCGGTCAATGTTCAGTCGAATCGTCCGCCGCTGAACGAGAATCCGTACGATGGTCGTTGGCCTCGTCAGTGTCCACGCACCGCAGTACTCCCTCTGTGGCTGCGTAAACATCGTCCGTCCATTGTTGTCAACCACACCAATGATTTCCCAGCAAGTCGTTGCCCGCACACATACGTTTTGCGTGCGTTCGATAATGTCGTCAAACACATCTCCGGGAAGCAACTCAACACCCTGAACAGCATTGAATCGCACGTCCTTGTCCACATTCCGAATCTCGATTCGAAGCCTAAAGCGATCAGCATCATCAGTAGCATCTTCCTGCAGTTCAATCACATCGTTGCCGTCGTTGGTGTCTTCGATACCGTCTTGCTCATATACCGCTTCGATGGTCACTGTATCTCGTATCTCCCAGCAAGGGGCTTCGATTACAACGATGTGGTCGTCGCGCTTCCGCACGATGCCGCTGTCGCGGTAACGCCACTCCCTGAATCGCCACCGACTACCAATTGTACCCGGCGCGGCTATCGGAACAGCTCCACCAGCCGTTACTGTGGTTGTTAGCGAGGCAACACAGCGAGCTACATCTTCAGGGGGTAGGACGTGTCCCTCGCATCGCGCCACACAGTGTGCCAACATGCCTCGACGTAGTGGCAACGACCAGCGTCGGTCGTCCGACGAAACACCAGTAAGTGCCGACACTTCGGCCTCGACGACGGCTACGTCTTCGCTCCAACCGCCTTGCGGCGGGTCGATGATGATGGTACTGTCGTCCTGCGCTATGCGCACAGCCCCGGCAGAAGCATGCACCAGACCGCGGCTGTGCGGTGGTAGGGCCGACAAAGGCCGCGACCAGCGCAAGACGATGCTGTCGCGGCACGACAGGACGGCCGACCTAGGATAGACGAGGTCTATCCATGGAACAACGGCGTCGGCCTTAGCCAAGATGGCCAAGCCAAACAAAAACAGGATGTACAACAGTACCCGCCACTTGCGTTCACGGCGCCGGTGCCACGTGCTAAGCGTTGTAGATGGAACGAGCATAGACCATTCTCCAAAGGAACTGAACGGTGATTCACTGCAGACTTCCGTCCGCAACAGTCCTTGTGGCGATTGGCTGCTAAAGTGTGACGCACCCGACGACGAAGGTGCGCTTGCGTAGCGCGTCGTTACTTCTTCTTGACGGCGATGTGGAACACGTGTGGCCAGTTCTTACCTGTTACATACAACGCCTTGTTCGCACTGTCCCACGCAATGCCGTTAAGGACGTCGGTATCAATCGTCCGCTCCCCGTATGGCAAAAGGCCAGTAAGGTCAAGTACTGCCGTTACCTTTCCGCTTGCCGGATCGATGCGCACGATGTTGTCGGTTCTCCACACGTTTGCCCATAACATTCCATCTATCCACTCTAGCTCATTCAGCTCGCCTATGGGTCTTCCGGAAAGGGTCACCGGAATGCTACGCCGAACACCGAATGTGGTTGGATCATGCACGGTAATCATGTTCGTGCCGTTGCTCATAAATAGCTCACGGCCATCGGAAGCTAATCCCCACCCCTCGCCCGAATACGAAAACGTTCTAATCTGCTGAAGTGTCCTTCTGTCAAACACATATCCCCGCTGATGTAGCCACGTTAACACGAATACTTCGTTGCCTATCACGGCCATACCTTCACCAAAAACGTTGGCATCAAGCGCTATCGACTTCACGACCTTTCCAGATGCTATGTCGACGCGTCGAAGCGTGCTTTGACCCACTTGTCCAGTCGATTCTAAAAACTCGCCACCATCAACGACAAGTCCTTGCGTAAAAGCCGCCTTGTCGTGTGGTAGGGTTGCAAGTATGGTATACGTAAGCGGCTCTATCGGCTCGTTGGCCGTGCGCGTTGCCGGGGTTTCGGCAGACTTCGGTGCGTCGGGCACGCGCTCGGAAGAGCACGCGAACATCATCAGCGTTGCTGTAATCGCAACTGCCTGTAGTACAAAGTTTCTCTGCATAAGGCGAACCTACAACACGCCGGTAGTTTGGCAGGCCTGCATAGGTTATTGCTTCACTAACTCCACGCGTAGTCGATGGCATTCGAGTGCATCAACGCCACCATTGAGCTATCACGGGCTACGAAACGCATGCGAAACACCATCAATAGGCCTTGAATAGCGCGTAGCTATCCCGAAACTACGCAACCACCGTTGTAAATTGCGTTCTTCCATGTCACGTCCCGCCGTCGCTCACCTCCTCTTTGGCCTCGTTTGCTCGCTGGCTATCTCCTGTTCCGACGTCGATCAGGGGGCTTCGGACGCGGCAGCCGAGGCGGCTGCGATGGCCGCAAAGCGCAAGGCCGAGGCCGACCGCGCTGCGCGCATCGACTCGATTACTCGCCGCTTTTCGCCGATAGGGCTTCGCCGCGACGTTATTCGTTCCGCCAGCCACTTAGACTCCATCCGTCACGCATACGCTCCCACAGGGGAAACGTATCTGGCCTATCGTGCGTTCGCCACCGTCAATCGTAAGGACATCCAGTTTTTTCGCATCGGCGATACAGTGATGATTCCCGACACGATTATGTCCGACCGACGTGCTTACTCGGTTTTTCCCCAGTACTACGAGCATGGCGACACGATTCCCAAGATTGTCTTTGTTTCCAACAAGTGGCAGGCGTACGCATGCTACGAGTATGGCGAGCTTGTACGCTTTGCAGCCGTCAACTCCGGCGAGGAGCGCAAGCCAACGTTCCCGGGTCGTTATGCAGTAAACTGGAAGGCGCGTTTACGACTTAGCTCGCTGGACTCAACATGGCGTCTACCCTACACGGTGAACTTTCACCAGTACGCCGGTCTGGCGTTTCACCAGTTCGAAATGCCCGGCCGTCCTGTTAGCCATTCATGTGTTCGCCAGTTCTTGCCCGATGCGGAGTGGCTCTTCAAGTGGGTACGCCAGGCGAAGTTCGATAGTACGCGACGCCCCATACCATTTACAGGTACACCTGTTGTTGTATTGGACGTGTTCGACTACTCGAGAAGGCGTGGCGGACCATGGTGGGATATCACATCGACGCGAGATGTTGTACTTGCACTACCAAAAGAACCGCTCGCGCTCGAAGAAGCGCTCGTGCCTATGTCGCAAATACCTAAGGATGTCCGCGGTGCGTTACCAAATCGACGTCGATACGTGGCCGCAGATAGCATCCTGCGAGAGCGCGGCGTGATTCGTCAGGACGTCTCCCTACGGGAGAGCATTAACTTCAATAAGTTGCGACGCGAGCGCAAGGCACGCGCTGCGGCAGCCGAGGAGGCACGTAAACGCGAAGAAGAAGCTAAAGCGAAGCGAGCAACCACCACTGTCGGCGGCTCGGAGTAGATTCGTTCGAGTGCTGTAGTAACCACAAACACAAACGTTATGGACGTACTGTTTACTTCAGAGGGCATTGCAGCCCTTCTTACCCTCACGGTTCTGGAGATTGTCTTAGGCATCGACAACCTCATCTTTATCGGCATTCTTGCAGGAAAACTTCCCGAACATCAACAGGGTACGGCACGAACAGTAGGGTTGTCGCTCGCACTCATCCTTCGCGTTGGGTTCTTGTTTGCTGCAACGTGGATTGCCGGCCTCACGGAACCACTGTTTTCGATTCCAGCCGTACTTGCTATGGATGCACCCTTTGGTGTTACTGGGCGCGACATCATCATGCTTGGTGGTGGCTTGTTTCTGTTGTACAAAGCCACCACCGAACTTCACGATAAGCTCGAGGGTGGGAGTGATGTTGCTGGTGCCGCTGCCCGCGTATCATTGTTTGCCGTGATTGCGAACATCATCATGCTTGACGTAGTGTTTAGTATCGACAGCGTGATCACAGCCATTGGCCTGAGCAATGAACTCATTATCATGGTTATCGCTGTGGTTGTGAGCATTATTGTCATGCAGCTTACTGCTAAGAGCATCACGGGCTTCATCCAACACCACCCAACCATTAAAATTCTTGCCTTAGCCTTCTTGCTGATGGTGGGCCTTGTTCTTACTGCCGAGGGCTTCCATGTTCACGTACCAAAGGGATACGTTTACTTTGCCATGGCCTTCAGTGTAGGGGTCGAGACGATGAATATGCGCTACCGAGGCAAGAAGAACCGCGAACCATTGGAGCTTCACCAGCGCCAAATTACAGGTGGCTCATAGTCATCTTCCCTACAACTCGTGTTCGGCTCTCTGACCGCTTCTCCAAGCGTCTAGTGATGCGAACGTAGCCGTAGCAATGTTGTTCAGCGCCTCGTTCGTTAGAAAGGCCTGATGACTCGTAATTAACACATTGGGGAAGGTAAGCAGTCGCGCTAGGACGTCATCCTGAAGAACGTTGTCTGAGTGATCATGAAAGAAGATTCCTGCCTCCTGCTCGTACACGTCGAGTCCTAGGTACCCAATATGGCCTGACTTTAACGCCTCGATGACGGCGACCGTGTCAACAAGTCCGCCACGACTCGTGTTGATAAGCATCACGCCCGGCTTCATGAGTCCGATGGTTCGCGCGTTGATGATGTGCTTCGTTTCGGGCATGAGCGGCACAAGCAGACTAATGATGTCGCACTCACTACATAGTGTGTCTACGTCAACGTAAGTGACGGCGCCATCCCGGATGAGTTCTTCGCTGGGATACGTATCATGGGCAAGCACGCGGCAGCCAAAGCCGTTCAGGATTCGAACAAGGACGCTTCCAATCTTACCCGTTCCTATCACACCAACGGTTTTACCGCGCATGTCGAATCCTACGAGTCCATCGACGCTGAAGTTCAGTTCACGAACTCGCGAGTTCGCTCGCACGATCTTTCGATTGAGCGCCAGCATCAACGTTATGGTATGTTCGGCCACAGCATAGGGGGAGTAGGCCGGTACATTTGCCAATCGAATGCCGAGCTGCCTAGCCACGTCGAGCGCCACATGGTTATAGCCCGCGCTTCGCAGAGCGATGTGTCGCACACCAAGGTCATGCAAAGCACGAAGCACGTCAGCCGAGGCATCGTCGTTACCAAAGATGGTAATCGCCTGTGCACCCGCTGCAAGAACTGCCGTGGTAACATCAAGTCGAACGTCAAGATGCACTACGCTAAATCGACCAGCGTTGGCACGGTCTAACTCCTGACGTTCAAACTGGTGCGAGCTAAAGTGTACGACGTTCATGGCTCCTCGCTCCATCGATTTGGCCAAATCTTTTTTAGTCTGTTACTAATCTCTGATTCCATGTCATCTGGACTGTACCAACGTGTTTCGGACATCCCGTCGGCAAAGTAGTGCTGTGGAACAACGTGACCCTCGAAGTTGTGCGGATACTTGTACTCCACACCATAGCCCTCCTCTTTCATATGCCGAGAAGGGGCATTGCGTAAGTGCAGTGGAACGCTCAGCGCACCACCGTTCCGAACGAATTCGAGAGCAGCATCAATAGCCACGTACGATGCATTGCTCTTGGGCGCGCTTGCTAGGTACGTTGCTGCTTGCGCCAAGATGATACGTCCTTCGGGCATGCCAATGCGCTCCACAGCAAGGAAGGCGTTAACGGCAACCGACAGAGCGTGGACGTCGGCGTTCCCAACATCTTCGGAGGCAAACACGACCATTCGGCGAGCGATAAACCTGGGGTCTTCGCCTGCTTCGATCATAACAGCCAACCACAGTAACGCAGCATCGGGATCCGACCCGCGCATAGACTTGATAAACGCAGAAATCACATCATAGTGTTGCTCTCCGCGCTTGTCGTAGCGCACAACGTTTTGCTGTAGGACTCGCTCGAGCACGTCGGAGGTTATCCGCTTGACGCTATTCTCGACATTCGTTGCGCTGGCCGCCGCCTCGACAGCGTTCAATGCCTTACGTGCATCTCCGGTGGCTAAGCGCAGTAGGGTTGTCCAGTCTTCAACCTCCACATTCTTCATGGCAGGGTCTGTCAGCAACGCTCGTTCAACGAGAAGCCGAATTGCAGCATCATCAAGCTCGCGTAATCGATAGACACGGCATCGGCTAAGGAGCGCCGCATTCACTTCGAACGATGGGTTCTCTGTTGTTGCGCCGATAAGCGTGATGAGACCTTGTTCAACTCCGTGCAGTAATGCGTCCTGTTGCGACTTAGAAAACCGGTGGATTTCATCAATGAACACAACGGGTCGGCTGGCCGAATTACCGTGACGAGCCCGAGCGAGTACTTCGCGCAGTTCCTTTACGCCCGAGTCTACAGCCGACAGCAGATGAAGTCGCGCTCCTGTGGCACCAGCAATGAGGCGCGCAAGCGTGGTCTTACCCGTGCCGGGTGGTCCCCACAGAATGAGACTTGGCAGTATGCCACTTGAAAGCAAGGCCTTGAGGGCACCTTGTTCGCCCAGAAGATGCTCCTGACCAACAACGTCGTCTAATGCCCTAGGTCGCATGCGCTCTGCAAGCGGTGCGTGTGCATTCGTATGCGACGCTGGTTCATCTGTATCGAATAGTCCTTGCATGGTTCCCCCTCTTGATGCCAAAATATGTATGCTTAGTTCTGCCAATAGGCAGCACGACGTATGGACGACAGCATCATACTTCGGCCATCAGACGCAACGTATCGGTGCAACACGTGTGGGAAGTCCTTAGCAAACCAGAATTCTAGTAGAGGGCCTTCTGACTGCGTCACAGTTACGCGCCAAGTGGCAACCGACGTAACAGCAAGACTATCCGTAGTGACAGACAGAGAGGCGTTGCGTGGTTGGGCCAGCGTTGCTCGCGACGTAATCATCGAAGGGTAAAGAGCAAACGAATGCGTCAGACCTTCGCGAAAGTCGAGCGCGCGTAGCGTAACGAACAGCTGATCTTCGAAGAGTGCTGTCGTATCGAGATTCGTGCTGCCAACACCCTCGCCGTCCCAGTATGAGTCCCACGAATATCGCAGCAGACCTGCGGATCGACCCATATTCTTGAATGTGTTACCGCACCACTCTTGGCTCGACGTGGTGAGTTTATGTAGTCTACCAACGTCTTCACGACGCAAGAACATGCTTGTTAGAAAGTGGTACGGATAGTTCTCTGTTGGTATACGGGCAAACAGGTTGACCTTCAGCACAGTAAACAGGTCATGTCGGCTGTAGCTATCGGTCTTCACATCGTACTCGCGGTTGAAGTCTTCTTTGACGGTCACCATTGTGTACTCAAAGTGTCGCGGTGCCCCGTAGATGGTTCGAGTGGAAGAGTATGTAGCCACTTCGGCAAGGCCATCGTCCCACAGCGCGTTCGTGGTAAACGATGAACGCAGTGGCAGTGATGGCGGCGAAATTGGTGGAGGCGTTTTCTTTGGTTGATCTGTGGCTGGAGCGCAAGCCAGGAGGCAAAATGAGAGGCTGGCAAGAATGTGGATCATAGCGCGAAAGGATGTTCGATGTATAACGTTGGCCGAAACATCCGAAAAAACGCGCTTACGGTAACGATTGGTTCACGAGAGATCCATAACAAGACCCTGTCCGACGGTCGTTGCGGCTACCTGCATAGCCGTTTGTGACAGTGCTAATCGCAATCGTGCCAGTGGCTCGGCAATTGGTTCTTGGCTTTGCCGAAAGGTCGAGTGGTGAATAGGCATAAAGAAGCGCGCCTTCATGTCGACGGCCATGGCTACCGATTCTTCTGGCGTACAGTGTGTTTCGGGATACGGGTTGTACGCACCTATGGGCATAATAGCGAGGTCGACATTGCGAACCTGATTACCCAGTAGCTTCGTGTAGGCAGTATCGCCGCCAAACACGATGCGCACACCGTTTCGTTCGATGAGGTAGCCGTTATAGGATCGTCCAGTTCTTGGCTGGCCGTTTGCTCGGCAGGCCTCGCCTGGAAGTCGCCAGCCGTTGTGTTTTACTTGCAGCGCGCGCAAGGTTGTCCCGCCCAGTGTAGCCGATTCGCCCCACTCCATTTCGTTCAACGATTTCCATTGAAGATCATCGATGACGTCGGATGTTCTTGTGGCAGTTATCACGTCTACTTGTCCTGGAAATCGTTCTGCGATTGCTTCAAGCGTTGCTCGATCCATGTGATCCATGTGTGCATGCGACAATAGCACGAGGTCGGGTCGAGGGAGGTCGTCCACTCGAACGGCAGGAGGTGTTAGTCGCCGTGGGCCGAAGGTGGTGCCAAGGAGCGACACGCCAAAGGCGTCGAATAGCACAGGATCGGTGATGATACGAAAGCCACCAATGTCGAGCCAGACGGTTGCGTGACCAATCCAACGCGCACGAATCTCATGTGGATTACAAACGGTGTTCTCCTGTCCGTTCGTGCGCCGAACAGACACGGGAGCAAGGGCTAGTGCTTGCCTGTCTGGCACGGACGCTAGAACGGCCGCACCGATGGCACCACGCATAAGCGTGCGAATGACTTCTCGTCGTTCCATGTCGATTCCCCCCGGAATGCTGGTGAGAGCGAAGTACGTTGGCCGAAACCGTCGCAAACATCGTGGTCCTATGTGTGCGATGCACGTTACCTTCGCATCATCACGAAGACGTTACGTGGGTTCACGTTTGCGTTACACCGAGCTCACATGGCAGTAACGAAGGATTGGCGATTGCAACCGGGCCATTAGGGGTTCGTATTTCACGCGCTGTCGAGCACCGGAGTTTCACTCGACACAACGGAAAACCACAACTATGAGACGTTCCTCCATTGCTGGGATACACTCCAGCGCCATGATGCTGATAATGCTGGTGCTTGCAGTTCATCAATCTGCTGGACAGGGCATCACGGATGAAGACCATATTCAGCGAATCAAGCAGAATTCACTATCGATCCAGACTGGTGTTGGCTTTGCTGTTGTTAACCCTCAGGGCAGTTTCCGTGACGCACTTGTTGCTGTAGGTGGCCCCGACGTGGGCCTTGGTGTAAACCTTCACCTTGGCTACCACCTTCAGCATTCTCCCGTTTGGATAGTTGGAGCGTTCACGCCTACGTTCATGGGGGGCACCTACGTTACCGTTCCGTTTGACGGTGGTTTGTTTTCTAGTCGAGAGATTACATCGCAGACAATGATAATGCCCTTCACTGTTGGGGTTCGTATTCAACCGGACGTAGCACACGTCCTGTATCCCTATGCGGAGACATTTGTTGGAATCACTGCAATGTCGGCCTCGGCAACATATCGCGAATCCCGCCGCAACCAGTCGAGCGAGCGACGCGAGAATCGTGTTGATGCAGCGGTGAATTATGGCGTTGGTGTTGGGCTCGCGCTCAACGTTGCCGATGTTGTGAGTCTACCGAATTCGCTTCAGCGGTTCACGGTCGATGCCTCCATGCGATACCTTCGGGGTGGAGCACTTGATGTTGTGCGCGGAGTTGTTGATGCCACAACTACGGATTTCGTCTGGCAGCGCACCGCGAGTTCCAATATGGTGGCGTTCGCCCTGGGCCTCACGGTTCAATTCTGATCGTAGGAGTCGCTAACTTGCACACATCTTTGACCGCCCTGCGAATAGCGATGACCCTTTCACGACATCTTGGATTGTGGTTTGCGATGATCGGTTGCATCATTGCAGGTGTTGGTACAGCTGTTGCGCAAGAAGAGGTTGACGAAGCGCTCATAGCCAAGATTAAGAAGACCTACTTGAGGGGACAGTTTGGTGGCGGTTTCTTGGTAGGCAATCCCCAGGGAGCGTATCGAGATTCACTTCGGTCGTTAGGAGCACCAAACGTGGGTTACGGGTTCGCCTTCACTGGCGGCTACATCTTCCATCCCATACCCGTTGGCTTCACCATTGATGGCGGAGTGTTATTCATGGGTGGGGATACGAAGGAACGTATAGAACCGAGTGGGTTCTTTCGAGACACCATTCAAGTAAGCACACAAACATCGGTGATACCTTTGTCGGTGTCGTTTCGGGTACAGCCCGACGTCGAAACGTGGTTGTATCCGTATGCCGAGGTTATCGGTGGGGTGAATCTGTACATGTCTCGTTATTCCGTTAGCAGATCCAATTTGGGAGAGGTTGCCAGCGACTCTCGTTCGGATGCCGGCTGGACGTATGGTTTAGGCGCGGGAATGGCGGTTAAACTGGCCGACATGATAACGCTCCCAGACGAACTCCAGCGGATTACAATAGACTTACGGTTTCGGTACATCGTTGGAGGCCAAACGCAGGTGTCGACGGTAACGGCCACCGACCAGACATACGAATTCAAGACGGCAAACGTCGAAACGACAGACATAGTGACTGCCTTGATTGGCTTCACGTTTCAGTTTTAGAACAACCAACCAATACTTCAACTAGAGAGACCCTTATGAACATGCACATCGTTGCCCTCGGCGCAGTGCTTATCGTAGCCTCGACACTCGGTGGGTGTCGCACAGCACAAGACAACGTTAGAGACCTTCGGTCAACACAAGAACGTGAGATGACGGTAGGTAACGTTCAACGCGAAATCAAGAAGGGAATGTCGGGCGCACAAGTAGCGGAAGCCCTCGGCTCACCTAACATCGTTACACGAGACGAGAATGAGAAGACGACATGGGTGTACGACAAGATTGCCACGGAAGCTTCATACTCAAACAGCCAGAACTCACTTTTTCTATTCCTGTATGGGTCGTCGAATCAATCAGGTGCTTCAAGTACGACACAAAAGACGCTGACGGTTGTGATACGCTTTGACGGGAACGATAAGGTGGAGTCGTTCTCATACCATTCCTCCAAGTTCTGATGAAGAACTCAAGCATGTTACGACTATCTGTCTTCGCCATCCTATCGTTGATGGTGTTTAGTGCGTGCACGTTTGTAAGCCAGGGCCCACCACCGCCTCGGCCACAGCAGACCCAGCTTCAGGTGCGCGAGTTTCAAACACGAGAGTTCGATACCAACGACGTTCGCTTGGTTATGAAAGCCGTTCTGAACACGCTGCAAGACGACGGCTTCGTGGTAAAAAATGCCGTCGTTGACCTTGGCCTTCTAACTGCTTCCAAGGAAATCGAGATAGCTAACGGCGGTACACGTCGGACGAGCAATCAGCGCGAGTCAGACGACTACTGGTGGCGTGTGTTCGAGTCTGTGTTTGGTTCGAGTGGTTCGGCTTCGCGAACTCGCCAGGGCAACAACCAGCAGCAACCAGCGCGTTTCAGTAAGTTTAAGGTCATTGAGGTTAGCATAAATGTCTCCGAGATTGGCCGCCGCAGTAGGGTACGAGCAAACTTCTTGGCAAAGATTCTCGACAACCAAGGCGACCCAATGGAGGTGTTTACCATCGACGATCAGAAGTTCTACCAAGAGTTCTTTGCCAAGGTAGATAAGGGGATCTTTCTTCAGCGACAAGGTTTTTGATGAACGTACAGATCAAACTGTTGGCCGTTGTGGCGTTCTGTGTTGCTGCACTGGCTGCCACGCCGGACATCGTTGCCGGACAGTCGATAATCGAGAAGTTGAACGCCGGCAAACGCGACGCTGTGCTTACGCAACTTAAGACTTCGAAGAAGCCCGCCGACATTGAAACGAGAGACTCCTCGGGGCTGACGCCGCTGCTTTGGTCTGTGGTGCATAACGATTCGGTATTGCTCACGCAGCTCGTGAAGAGGGGTGCCGATTTGGCCGCGCAATCGCAATCTGGGATGTCTGCGCTTATGGCAGCCGCCTATGCGGGCAACGAAAACATGTTGCTCTACCTCTTGCAGCTTGGCGCACCCATCAACCTGCGCGATAGCAAGGGACGAACGGCGCTCATCGTTGCTGCTTCGAAGGAGAATACGAACTGCGTATCCTACCTTGTAGAAGCAGGAAGCGACTTAGAAGCTCGCGATAAAGGTGGCAACACGCCGTTGATGACGGCCTGTGGTAACCGACACCTGAACATCCTTATGGAGTTGCTGCAGGCAGGTGCCGACCCCAACGGAAGAGATCTTCAAGGTAGAACTCCCCTCATGCTGCTCGCGGTGCTGGGGGAAGACGAGATGATGCGTGAGCTGTTGATTCGCAAACCAGAGCTCGAAGCTCAAGATAACGCTTTGAAAACTGCACTTGCATATGCACGCCAGCATAATCGTCATCTTTGTGTTGAAGTGTTAGAACGAGCAGGAGCAAAGCGGTAATCGTCGAAGATCTTCGTTTCTGTGCGTTGACGATCCGTCACCGATGATACCGCTGTTCCGTTGTATGTTGCGTGTAGTTGCACCACCTGGCAGATTGCACACACTACACCACTACTATGCCGGACAGTGAGTCTTCCCGACTAATCCGCATTGCCGTGTTCTACGACGGCAACTACCTTCTTCACGTTTCCAACTACTACGCCTTCCACAACATCCGGCAAAGCCGGTTAAGTCTTCAGGGCCTCCATCAGTTCATGCGGCATGCCGTTGCCCAAGAGCATGGTACTGTAGTACATCGCTGTCAGATCGTAGATATGCATCTGTTTCGTGCGCGTCTACCAGCCCATGAAGCCCAACAGAGGGGAAAGCTACTGTACTACGAACGTGTTTTCGACGACATCCTAATGTGGGAGGGGGTTGTTACGCACTACCTGCCAGCTAGACATGGCTCAGGCCGTAAAGAAGAGCGTGACGTTAGTATGTGGTTGGCTATGGAGGCCCTGGAACTAGCCGCGTTGAAGCAGTACGATGTGGTGGTCTTAGTGACTCCAGACGGAGACTACACGCCTCTTGTACGCAAGCTACACACACAGGGTTGCCAGGTCTTTGTCGTTAGCTGGGATTACGATTATGTTGATGAGCACGGCCAACGGCAGGTTACACGCACGTCGCAAGAACTTTCCGAAGAAGCCTCGGTGCATATTGCGATGAATAAGATCATCTCGGATCCTAACCGTGTAGATGATCCCATTGTGGCGAATCTCTTTGTGACATCAGACAAAAGGGGACTTTCCAAGAATGAGCCGTCAGATGCTCCTCATCAGCATCTAGCCGATCTTGAGGTGTACAGAACCGACGACGATGGCAGCGACGAGCTGTTCGAGAGCACGATTCTCTCGCTCAAGAGTGCTTACGGTTTTATTCGCCATAGGCCCAACAACTTGTTCTTTCATGCCAAAGACCTTTTGAATGCCGATTTCTCCAATGTTAGCGTTGGCGATAGCGTTGTGTTTACATTGGGCGTGAACGCAGATGATGAGCACGTGGCAAAGCGCGTCCGTGTCGTAACTAGCAACTAGGGGGGATATGTTCACGTCGAAACTTCCTGACGTTGGTACGACGATCTTCACGGTCATGACCGAACTGGCCCAGCGCTCAGGTGCTATCAATTTGGCACAGGGATTTCCAGACTATGCCTGTAGCCCACAGTTGGTCGACTATGTCACCCAGGCCATGCGTGACGGGCACAACCAGTATGCGCCCATGCCTGGGCTTCTAGCGTTACGAAATGCTGTAGCCGAGTCCTATGCCCAACGGTCTATCTCCGTCGACTTCGAGGCAGAACTTACCATCACACCCGGAGCAACCGCAGCTTTGTACACTGCCTTTGCGGCTTTTGTTCACCCGGGTGACGACGTTGTGATTCTCACTCCCGCATACGACAGTTATTCGCCTGCCGTTCGTTCGCTAGGGGGGCGTGTTCTTCCGGTTCCACTCCACGAGCTGTCGTTCACCCCAGATTGGAACGCTATTCGTGCAACCATTACACCACAAACCCGCATCATCGTTGTTAACACACCCCACAACCCAAGTGGTACGGTATGGGGCACCGACGACCTGCTGGAGTTACAACGCCTTGCCGTCGATCACAACCTTATTGTGGTAAGCGACGAGGTGTATGACCGAATGACGTTCGATGGTGTACTGCATCTCTCTCCGTTTGCATTTCCAGGGTTACGCGACCGGACAATCGTCGTATCGTCGTTCGGCAAGACGCTTCACGTCACTGGCTGGAAGGTGGGATGCTTGCTGGCCGCCCCCGCCCTCACGCTTGAGTTGCGTCGTATTCATCAGTTTCTCGCTTTCAGCGTGCATACACCAACACAGCACGCAATAGCGAACATCATTGCAGATCCCTCTATCGGCGACGAGCTCCAGAGGTTCTTTACAGCTAAACGAAACCTCTTTCGCGAACAACTTCAGCATTCGTCCCTTCGATTGTTACCGTGTCAAGGCACGTACTTCCAGCTTGTTGAATACGCTAGCAACGTCGACGACGTCGAGATGTCGAAGCGTTGCACCACAGAGTATGGCGTTGCCGCCATTCCTCTTTCTCCCTGTATGCATGGCACAGCGTG
>JALHPC010000013.1 GCA_022842685.1 Candidatus Kapaibacterium sp. | reverse complement strand
CCCAGCTTGTTGATCGGTCGCATGTCCGGCTGCTGCGATTGCCCCGGCACCATACAAGCGGCAAGCAGCGTGGCAATGACTACAAACTGCAGCCAAAACTGCCGCAACCTCGTAGAGCATGTTGACCGTTTACGGGCCGTCTCATGTTGAACAATGTCCATCGGATGCATAGAAAGCTCCTTAACGGAATGGTAGTATGTGATGTCTTGTCAGATACCATTTCAGAGGTGACAGGACAACGAACGAAATCGTCTGATTGGGAAAACTAGCTAGAAGACCACATAGTTCAACCAATACAAAACCAATACAAATGATATGCTGCGGCTCCGACTACCTTTTAGTTACGATCTCTCAATTCTTCGTAGTTAAAGCATGCGCTGGAGCATAGTCCTTTAGCGAGTTCGTTGATAACTATGGCAGCTGCGTCGGGCGGCCATGGTCATTGTTGTACACAAACCAAGCTAAAGCGTCGTAGATCATCTCAACAGTAACGCGTTCAGGTTGTTGAAAATACTCTTTGTGCCGAGACAATGTGTCAACGACATTACTGATGAATGACGGGAATTCGGTAGTCTGCTCGCCTTCTAATCCAACTCGCTGTGATACCTCTAACTTGTCATCAGTCAGTCGGCGCGTGAACCAAATGTATTGTACATTCTTGTCACTTGATGCGGAGATGTCACGTCGAATCCTAGCAATTTCCAACTTCGTGATGTACGTCCTTGCCAGCTCGGTGATGGCGCTGTTCAGAGACTGATAGTCCGACATGTTTTATAGTTTTGATGTCTGTCTCTTGAACGCGTAGTCGTACGTTTTGGTTGTCCATTTTGCTCAGAATTGCTGACCCGGAACCCACGAGTTATTGCGAACTAATAGCACGAAGTCGATATTCGGCTTTCACAACATCTAATCCAATCGCCTTGGTATTGCTTATGATCCCCCCTCACCCCGTAATCCCTCATACAACACGTCGTGCTCCATGTGAGCGCGCAGAATGCCCAGAAGAATCTTCGGGTCGTCCAATGCCTGTTTGCTCATGTTGCCATGGGCATCCATCGCGGCCATGATTGCTGTTTGAAGCTCGAGCGGTACATCTTGACCTATGTCAACACGCCGTGGGGCGCCGAATGTAGCAAGCCAAAGACAGAATTGGCTATAGCCTTACCCTTGAAGATTCTCTGCGATACACTTTTGCCACAGTAGCAGCTTCGTCCAATCAAGCCGACTACGCTCGGCGAGCAGATGGCTGGCACCTACTGCGATGTCCTGGTAGCGTCCGCGGTGGACATCGACGCCCCAAGGTGAATCGAACCACACAGGATGATCCTGCTCTACATTCTCCGAAAGTCTCGTTAGATCATCTGGACAGTCCTGCAATTGCCTTGGGATGCTTCGGCCTGCCAAGAGGACGTCTGATAGGAAATCCACAGCGAAGCAACAAGCGACGCGAATGCGAACCCAAGGGGGCAGCATGTGCAAGAATGGCATTCCCGACAATGCCCGAAATAAAGCTGGGGGGGGGGGGGCAGGATGCTCCGGTACAGGGGGCGGGGGCACGCCTACGTTCGTAGTGGCATCGGTGAAAGTGGTTTGGCCTTCGTCTGTTCGATGTGGCCACAAAAAAAGCCCACGATGTTCTCGTGAGCTTCTGTTGGTGTTTGTAGCGGGGGCAGGACTTGAACCTACAACCTTCGGGTTATGAGCCCGACGAGCTACCAATTGCTCCACCCCGCGGTAAGGGCTACAAAGATAGCACTCTTGATTGACTTGGCAAAATCGACTGCGATATCGTGGTGTCAACGTGACGCCATGCTTGGACGCATTTGACCGTAACTTGCAGCTGTGAACAGCCTACCCATCTACGGTGTACTGCCGCACATTCGCGCAGCGCTCGATGCCACACAGTGCTGCATCCTCGAGGCTGCCCCGGGCGCCGGGAAAACTACCGTTGTACCGCTGGAACTGCTCAACGAGCCGTGGTTGAACGGCATGCGCATCGTCATGCTCGAACCGCGTCGTGTGGCCGCCCGCGCCGCCGCCACGCGTATGGCTGCACAACTCGGCGAAGCCGTAGGCCGCACGGTTGGCTACACGATTCGCAACGATAGGCGCGTATCGACTTCCACGCGCATCGAGGTAGTAACCGAAGGCGTCCTTACACGTCGACTTGCCGCCAACCCCGATCTTGATGGCGTTGGATGCGTAATCTTTGACGAATATCACGAACGCTCTGTCCATGCAGATGCTGGCTTGGCCTTAACACTATTGTGTCGCGACCTGCTGCGCCCCAACCTGCGTATCATGGTTATGTCGGCCACACTGCACGCACTCGATACCCTTGCCTCGATGATTGCCGGCGCAATGGCCGAACGCGCCGTGGTGCGCTGTGTAGGACGCCAGTTCCCTGTTACCACGACCTACCTACGATCCCCCTCGCAAAAGCCCACCCACGACCTTGTTGTGGCCGCCGTTCGCGATGCTCTGGCTGCCAACGATGGCGACATTCTGTGCTTCCTGCCTGGTATTGCCGACATTCGTCGTACCTGCGACGCCCTTGCTTCGGCTCGACTAGATGATACGGTCGACGTGATTCCACTTCATAGTAGCGTTGATACCGCAACGCAAGACGCCGCCCTTTCGTCGCCCGCTGCGGGCCACCGCAAGGTCATCGTTGCCTCGGCCATTGCCGAAACTTCGCTCACGATTCCCGGTGTTCGCACCGTCATCGATGCAGGCCTTGCTCGCGAGCCCCGCTTCGATCCACGCAGTGGGCTTGCCAAACTCGTTACCGTTCCTGTTACGCAGGATGCCGCCGAGCAACGCCAAGGCCGCGCCGGCCGGCTTGGGCCAGGCACGTGCTATCGCCTGTGGACCGAAGAAATGCATGGCACTCTGGCTGCTCGTCGCACACCCGAAATTCTCGCCAGCGACCTTACACCGCTTGTGCTCGACCTTGCCATGTTTGGCGCAACTGTTGCCGACCTTTCCTGGCTTGATACTCCCCCAGCCCACCACGTGCGCTATGCCATAGAACTCCTGCAAGATCTCGACGCCCTCGACGCCGCAGGCTCCATCACACCGCACGGTCGCGCCATGGCGGCCTTTGGCACACATCCGCGCTTGTCGCACATGATTGTTGCTGGAAGGGGCATCGGTTTGGATGCCGACGCACTGGCGGCGGCAGTGCACGACATCGAAGCCGATGCCGTGCACGCCCCTCGTATCCATGCTCTTAAAGCCGATGCCATAGCACCAGCGTCGGTCAATCACTATGCCTGCGCACTTGCCCTAGCCTATACCGACCGTGTGGCACGCCGCCGAGCCGAAGATCGCTACATCATGGTTAATGGACGCTTTGCCAACCTGTCGCGATCGCTTCACCTTAACGCCGACGTTATCGTAGCCGTCGACGTCGAGGCCACCTCTGCCAATGCCACCATCCGTAACGCAGTGCCCCTTACCAAGTTCGAGGTTGAGTGGTTGTTTGCCCACCGCATCGAATCCCGCCATAACTATGGCATCGACGAAGCCGAACAGGCCGTGGTAGCTCGGACCGCACGTATGTTGGGCTCGGTAGTGCTTGATGAACGCGACGATCCCAATGCCGACGAACAGACGCTATCCCTTGCCCTAGCTCAGTGGATTGTAGATCGTGAGTGGCGAGACCTAGACTGGACAGATTCGGCCACCACGCTTGTTGACCGCATCCACTTTGCCGACACGCTGCATGGCCCCGTTACCCGCATCGACGTATTGGCCAAACTGCTGCCACCATCGATACTGGCACAAGCTGTTAAGGGGCGCCGAAAACTGCGCGATGCGCAGACCATTGACGTTGCTCAACTCGTTCACTCGTCGATGTCGTACCATGAACACGCAAACCTCGACGCCGTTGCACCTGCCTACCTTGTGCTACCTTCGGGACGTCGAGTACGCATCGACTATTCGGACCCTTCGCAGCCAGTGGCCGCCGATAAGCTTCAGCACTTCTTTGGACTATCGGCCACGCCTACCGTTGGTGGCGGAAGGGTGCCACTTACCCTGCATCTTCTGTCACCTGCCGGACGTCCGATGCAGGTTACGCAAGACATAGCCGGCTTCTGGCGCGGCAGTTATGCTCAGGTGCGTAAGGAAATGCGAGGTCGCTATCCCAAACATGCATGGCCCGAGCCAGACGAACTGTGAGTCTTGCTCGGCGCTTCGTGGCTAATATTGCCATATGGCCCGTGCCGACGCAACCAAGCAACAACAAACCGTAACCAAACGACGCCTCGTTATCATCGCCTCGCTAACGGCAGTCGTCGTGGGCTTCGTGTTGTTTTCTTCCTATGGCGTGCTTTCTAGGTACAGTCACGAACGTCACGTAGAAGCCCTGCAGTACGAGCAACAGCAACTGCGTGAGCGCGAAGACTCGCTACGTGCCGTCATCAAGATTCTGCGCACCGACACCGTAACGCTCGAACGTCTGGCGCGCGAACGCTATGGCTACGTGCGCCCGGGCGAAGAGGTCTTTATCATTCGGCGGGACTCGCAACCATGATTCTTGGCATTGATGTTGGTGGATCGTTTATCAAGCACGCAGTGGTTACGCCATTAGGCCAGCCCGTACACGAACAGCGCCTTGCCACGCCACGTGGTCCAAATGCCATCATCGATGCTCTCGTTTCATGCGTCGAACGTCACGATTCCGTAACCGGCGTTGGCATCGGCATGCCGGGTGTTGTCGATGCCAGTGGAGTGGTTCACCATCCGCCCAACATCGAAGGGTGGACGTCGATACCCCTGCAGGGCATCCTCGAGCAACGCCTTGGCGTGCCAGTGGTTGTCGACAACGACGCCAATGCCGCAGCCATGGCCGAGGTACGTTATGGTACTCCGCCGGCCTCTACGTTCATCTACATCACCTTAGGAACTGGCGTTGGCGGAACCATCATTGTGGATGGACGCGTGTTTCGCGGAGCTACTGGGGGGGCTGGCGAGGTAGGGCATGTGATTGTGCGTTGCGACGACCAGGCGTCGACCACCGGACACCGCTGGCGCGCTGGCACCGTCGAGGAATACGTAGGCGTGCGCGCACTCGAAGCCGCTGCTGGATGCTCGCTTCACGAGATAGCCCAGCGCTATGCCACGGGCGACCATCACGTCGTCGACGTTATCCAGAAGGCAGCCCACGTACTAGCAGCCGGACTTGCCAGCGTTATGGCCGTTGTTGGTATTCCCACCCTCGTAATTGGCGGTGGCGTAGCACAGGCCTTGCCCGAACTGCTAGATCGTAGCTCAGCACTCCTTCGAGAGCGAGCCCTACCCACACTTTCCAAGCAGCTTGCCGTTGCTCCAGCCACGTTTGGCAATCACTCTGGCGTGATTGGCGCCGCTGCCCTTGTAACCGCAGTTCCAGCACCATGAGTAACGCCATTCGTGCCGGCCTGCTTATGTTCGTGCTTGCCTGCTGTTCATCACCACCTCGACCTATGATTACACCTATCTCAGCTCAGGGGGCACCGGCTGCCATCGGCCCATATTCGCACGGCATGGAATGCCAAGGATCGCTTGTATTCCTGTCCGGACAAATCGCCCTACGTGCCGATGGCACGTTCGTCGACGGCACCGTCGAAGAACAAACCCGCCTTGCCCTTGCTAACGTTGCCACAATCCTATCGTCGCAGGGATTACTCCCTTCGCATGTGGTAAAGGCAACGATTTTTTTGCAGACGATGGACGATTTTGCTGCCGTTAATGGCGTCTATGCCGACTTCTTCGGCGGCCACCGACCAGCCCGATCGACGGTAGCCGTTGCCGGTCTTCCCAAGGGTGCCAAGGTTGAAATCGAGGTCGTTGCGTGCCGTCCCTTACCCTGATTATTTTACTCCTGTTCGCTTCGGTTGGAGCCCTTACGGCTCAGCAGGACTCGACCGCTGGCGCAGTGCCCCTTACGAAGAACCCCACGACGGCTGTGCTGTACTCGTTGGCTTTTCCCGGCGTGGGTCAGCTCTATACCGAACAGTATTGGAAGGTGCCCATTTTTGCAGGGGCTGCTGTTACGACGGCCGTTCTCATGGTGCACAATCATAGTCAGTACGCCGACCTTGACCGCCAGGTAGACGCAGCACTATTGGCAGGCGATAACGCCATCGTGGTTGACCGTTTGCGGCGTAGCCGCGACGTCTTCCGGCAGAACCGCGACGTGAGTGGCGCGCTGCTGCTTGCCACCTATCTTATCGCCGCCGTCGACGCCTACGTGGGTGCACATCTCTACGACTTCAACGTCGACGAGTCGTTGTCATTACGGCTTGCGCCTACACCAACGGCCCCTCTCTCCCTTGCTATGCAGATTCGGTTGTAGCATCACGCGTTACATCCTCGCAACATTGCGTACGCTAACTTTGCCAGCAATGCAACGACACCTCTTAACTCTTGCGCTTGTGGCGATAGCCCTTACTGCGTCGGCCCAGCCCCGCAGGGAGTTGTTCTCCGTCACGCTCTCTGGTGGTCTGGCACCTACCACGCATTCGGCCGACCTCGAGCAGAACCCTCAGATACTCGACTGTGGCCCGCTCGCGTCGGCCACGAACGTCCTGCTCTACGGCGACGTTCTCATCCTATCGCCACTGTCCTCCTGGATCTCTATTGGCGGCAGCGTTGGCTTCCATCCGCGTAGTGCTACCTTTACTCGTACGAACGACTATCCAACGCGCACCATCAACGGTGTAGAACAAACCTTGACGACGAGCATGGAAGTTGCTGCCGACGTTTCCTTCCTCGAAATCAACCCCCTTGTAGCCGTGCCCATCGTTACCGGTGGCGAGGGCTTTGTGATTACGGCAAGCGTTGGTCCTCGGTTTGCACTTCCCATTACGTCGCGTTTTGTTCAGTCCGAATCTGTCGTTTCACCGTCAGGCGGTTTCCTTGTGGTTAACGGCCAACGCACAACCGAGCGGGTGATAGCCGACGAGCCGCTCACCAGCAGGGCAAGTTTACTGTTTGGTGCAACGGCTGGCCTTCAGGCAGTGTTGCCAATGTCGTCACGCGTGAGCTTTGTTCCCTCGCTTGCGTTCGACTGGTTCGGCACCAACGTCACCACCGATGCTCCTTGGTCGATGTTAGGCCTACGTGGTGGCTTCGGATTCCGCTACACCATCATGTCGCCCGCTGCACCGCCACCGCCGCCGCCGCCACCACCGCCTGTGGCTCCCCCGCCGCCGGTTCGTATGCAGCCCCCTGTTCTTGCGATAGGGGGCATCGAGTTCGACGGCGAGGTGCGCACCGGAAGCACCTTGGTGGCAACGCCACCGATTCTTAACGCTGTGTTCTTCGACAGCGCTCAGGCCGTTATTCCCGCCTCGTATGCTGTTGAACGTACTGGCCGTACTGTTAGCTCGGACGCCGTAGAGGCCCACGCCCTTGTGTTAGTTCGTATTGCTGATGTATTGGCGGCAAACCCACAGGGACGTGTCCAGTTAGTAGGCGCAACCAGTGGCGCCACCACCGAGGCCGAGGGCCTTGCCTTGGCTCAGCGGCGTGCCAACGCAGTGCGCGACGCCTTGGTACAGCTTGGCGTTGCCAGCAACCGCATTACGACGGCGGCCAACGTGATGCCGCGTGTGCCTTCGAATCAAGACTTCGTCGAGGGCCGCGCCGAGAATCGGCGCGTCGACGTCAACGTTACCGATGCCCCGTTACAAGAGTGGGTTAGCACCACACAGTATGCAGAAATGGTTGGAGAAGCCCGTGTTAGGATAGTATCTACCACAACAGGGCCTGCTACTGTGAGCGTCGACGACGTTTCTGCAACCGTACAAGCGGGCGGAGGTTTGGCGCAGATTCCAGTTCGGCGCCGACTGCAGCCGCAGCAGAGCGTGGTCACATTAGGCACGCGTGTGGCAAGCGATGGCTTGGAGCGGGTCAAGGACACGACCATTACCGTTGCCCGACTGCCACGAAAGGAAGTTGAACTGCGGACAGATGAATTTGACGCCGTTTTGCGGTTCGACTATAACTCGAGTGCGTTGCAACCCGACGTCAAGGCCCTCCTTGCACAGCTAGCACAGCGCCTACCCCAGGGGCGTACCATCGTCATTAACGGTTCGGCCGACGTATTGGGTACCGACCAGCGCAACAAAGAACTTACCGAGCAGCGAGCGCGAACAACGCAGCAGTTTCTGAGTGAACTCATCGGTGAGCGAAACCCAATTGTTGTGGAGTCGACCACGCGGCGCTTCTCGGATGCTACGCCCCAGGGGCGATTCTTAAACCGGTCCATCCGCATCACAACACGGTGACGGGTTGAGCGTCAACGGCGTACTTTTGCACGCTACACGCCCATAACGGGCACTACATCACGACAATTTCACGGAGGAATAATGTCGATCTTCTCACGCATTGCCGACGTCTTTAAGGCCAACGTCAACGACGCGTTGGACAAAGCCGAAGACCCAGAAAAGATGCTCAAGCAGATGGTCATCGAAATGGAAGATTCGGTGAACAAGGCAACCTTAGCTGTTGCCAATGCTATTGCAAACGAAAAAACGCTCGAGCGAAAGCTCGAGAAGGAACGTCGTGCTGTAACCGAGTGGCAGAACAAGGCCATGCAGGCCTTGCAGGCCGGACGCGAGGACCTTGCACGTCAGGCACTTGAAAAGAAGAGCACAGCCGAGCGCAACGCGGCCGACTTAGTTCCCGTGCACGAGCAGGCCGCTGCCATGAGCGTCAAGCTCCGGCAGCAGCTCGACCAACTTAAGCGTAAGCTCGACGAAGCACGGTCGCGCCAAAGCACGCTCATTGCGCGTTCGCAAGCTGCCAAGGCACAGAAGCAAATTGCACAGACCTTTTCGGGGGTTGGTAGTGATGCGTTTTCCAAGTTCGACAAGTTCGAAGGCAAGATTGAAAAGGTCGAGGCCGAGGCCGTTGCCTTTGAGCAACTTGCCGGCGAGAACACAAGCTTGGACGAGGAGTTTCGCAAGCTCGGCAGTAGCGCTACCGTCGAACAAGACCTTTTAGCCCTCAAGGCACAAATGGGATTGCTTGGCGACGGTGGGGCATCAACAGAATCCAATAAGGACGCATAACACCATGGCTACGAGCATTGAACTTCTTGACGCCACGCGGAAGCGCGTGGGCGAAATACTCTCGGCACACTTTGTCGATCTGATTGACTTTCATGATGGCTCGTGGGCGATACCTCACGGCTCCACCAGTGTGATGGTTGTTGTGCGCCCGTTTACCGAGTCCGACACCGTGGTGGAAGTTTTGGCCCAGTGTGTTACCGGCGCCACCATGACCGTTGAACTTGCTACGTGGCTGTTGCGCAAGAATGCCGAACTCCACTTTGGTGGCTTTGGACTATTGTTCGACGATACCGTGGTGTTTACCTATGCCTTGCCCGGCAATGCGCTTACCACCGAGGAGCTGGAAAGTGCCATTGCCAGCGTTGCCGTTATTGCCGACCACTACGACGACGAGATCGTGGCCATGGGTGGCGGCAAGCGATTTGCCGATTTGGACGCATAATGGCGCCCGACGCCATCGACCAGGTTGTTGAACTCTTTGCCACGCTGCCAACGATTGGTCGAAAGACCGCTCGACGCCTAGCGTTTCACCTGTTGCGCCAGCCGCCCGAGTTTGTCGAGCAGTTTGCCGCCTCGCTGGTTTCCATGCGCACGGCCGTGCGGGAGTGCACGCAGTGTTGCACGTTTACCGACCGCGACGTGTGCGCCATTTGTGCATCGCCCAAGCGAGACCGAAGCACGATTTGCGTTGTGGAACATCCTAGCGACGTGATGGCTATCGAGCGTACCCACGAGTACCGTGGGCTGTATCACGTACTGCATGGCACCCTGAGTCCGCTCGACAATATTGGTCCCGATGATGTGCGCATACGGGAGCTCTTGGGCCGCCTTGACGGCGTCAACGAGGTCATCCTTGCTATCAATCCCAATGTTGAAGGCGAGGTAACCACGCTCTACATTGCGCGACAGCTGCAAACGCTCGGCATACGTGTAACGCGTATCGCTAGGGGGGTACCTGTGGGTACCGACTTAGAATTTGCCGACGACGCCACGCTGGCGAAAGCCATCGAGGGACGGACGACGTTATGACCGAAGCAGCACCCTGGTATGCATCGTGGTTTGAAAGTCCATGGTACACTCGCCTTTACGGCCACCGCACACTCGAGGAGGCCCGCAAGGCCGTCACCGTGGTTCGTGACGTTGCCCACCTGCCTACTGGCTCGCGGGTGCTCGACGTATGCTGCGGCTATGGCCGTCATGCACTGGCCCTAGCTGAAGCCGGCTACCGCGTAACCGGACTCGATGCCTCGAACTACCTTATCGACCGAGCGCGCAACGAGTATGCGCACCCTATGGTTGACTACGTTGTAGGCGACATGCGGGGACCGTATCCCGGCGCCCCCTATCAGGCCATTGTAAACTTTTTTACGAGCTACGGATATTTTGACACCGACGAGGAGAATGCCGCTGTTGCTCGGCATATGGCTGTATGCGTCGAGCCAGGCGGCCTCGTGATCATCGACGTATTGAATGCAGATGTGCTGCGTCGCACCCTTGTACCCGAAACGATGACGATAATTCAAGGGGCAACGGTCATACAAGAGCGTTGGATCGACGGACCCTTCGTGCGAAAGAAGATCACCATTACGAATCCATGTTCGCACGACTTGGAGTTTGAAGAGCGAGTGTGGCTAACAACGCTCGAAGACCTTGAGCGACATAGTGCGGCTGCCGGCCTTGTGGTTAACAACGTGCTGGGCGACTACGATGGGTCGGCCTATCAACGCGATGCTTCGGCGCGGTGCATTGTTATTGCTCGCAGGAAGGCCTAATGACGTTTGTGCCTGCCTATCTCGTGGTATGTATGTTCGTGCTTGTGGGTTGCAGCACGCGGACACCAGAGGCACCAACGGGAACGCGGCTGACGTTTCAGCCGCCTACGGCACCGAACATTGTGGTCGAGAATTTTCGAAACAGCATCCTCGAGAAGAACACCGAGAACTTCATCCTCTGCCTGAGCGATGCTACGTCGAGGAGTCGCTATGCATATACATTTGAGCCTTCGGCCGAAGTTGCTGCCCGGTTTGGCACGCTATTCCTGCGATGGAGTCCACAGGCAGAACGACAAGCGTTTTTGTCGATGATTTCGCGACTCACACAAGAGCAGGCGCCGGCATTAGACTTAACCTCGTTTTCAACGGCGTTTTCATCGCCCGACAGCACGGTATACGTCATGGACTACATCTTGCGCGTAAACCATGGTGTTACGGCAATACCGCAAACACTAACGGGAACCATGGTGTTAACGGTAACGCCCGAAGCATCGGGGTTGTGGAGCATAAGCGCATGGCGCGATGCCAAGCGCCCTGCCGACACGACCGAAGCAACGTGGAGTTTGCTCAAGGCACAGTTCTCTAACTAAAACCGCCCTTTCATACGCGCCCGTCGTGGTATATTTGGCAGCGTTTCACGAACTCATCATCAACTCGGTTTTGTACCATGGCACACGCACATACGGGGCATGACGCCCACGACGACCACGGCGGACACGTAAACGACACCCTACCAGTACGCATCCTGGCTATCTTGGCCGCTCTCATCGTCATTGCCGCCATTGTGGGCTTAACCAACACCATGGGCTGGCACAAGGCCGCTGCTTCGGTTATTAGTGGTCTCCTTGGTACCGTCATTGGTGCCGGTGGCACATCGGCGCATGCACCCACTGTAGCAGCATTCTTTGGCTGGGTTGGCCCCCTCGTCCTCCTATTTGGCGTGCTCGTGTTTGTTGGTGCAGTAAACTTCTTGTTCTGATGACGGCAAGGGCGCTCGTGCCGTTCACCCTTGTGATCGGGCTTGTGCTGCATGCCTGTACCAACCCTTTTGCCCCATCGCTTGCAGAGCGTGATGGTTCGGCTCCGATCCTGGGCGACCAACGCACGGTCGACGGCTTCTTTCAGAATTTCCGGTTCGCCTACGTGTTCCGCGATACGCTCACGTACGGACGCTTGCTTGACCGCTCGTTTGCGTTTGTGTATCGCAATTTCGATCGAAGCGTAGACGTTTCGTGGGGTCGCGACGAAGACATGATGGCCACACTAGGCTTGTTCAATGCTGCGCAGCAGCTCGACCTCGTGTGGAACGACATCATTGCCGCCGATGGCGACTCCTTGGCGTATAACGTGTCGCGTGGCTTTACGCTTACCATTACGTTTTCACCTACCGACGTTATTCGCGCGAATGGCCGCGTAACCATGCGCTTGGAGCGACCTGCCTCGACCGAACCGTGGAAGGTGGTACGCTGGCGCGACGAGTCGAATTTCTTTTAGCCCATGCAGGCCCTTCGTGCCCTATGGCCCGCCGTTCTTGCCGCCGGTGCCTTGTTTCTTTGGAATGCCGTTGATTTTCGGTATATCCAGGATGATGCCTTCATTACGCTCGTTCATGCCCGCAACCTGCTTGCTGGGCACGGCCCAGTGTTTAACCCCGGCGAAACTGTCGAGGGCTATACATCTCCAGCGTGGATGCTGTTGTCGACGGCCCTACTTGCCTTCACCAACTCCCCCTTGCCAATACTCCAATGGCTAGGCATCCTATGTGGATTAGCGACTGTGGGCCTAACTATCGTATGGACGTGGCACGTGCTTGCCGATGTGGCCACGTCGTATCGGCGCGTTCTTGCTGGAGGAGCTGGCTGTTTGGTAGCATTGACGCCGTCGTTTGCCTATTGGGCAGGCAGCGGCATGGAAGTAGGTCTCTTCCTTGCCGTCACCCTAGGCGCCATCGTTGCAATGCTCTTCCGCCCCTCGTCGATGATCTGGTCGTGGCTTACCGCCGCAGCCATCCTGATTCGGCCGGAGTCGATTCTGCTCTTGTTTGTGTTGGGACTATGGCACCTTCTTCGCCAACGGTCGGTGCTGGCCCTTCTACCACCAATACTCACACTGGTGGCCATAACAGTATGGCGAGTGACGTACTATGAGGCATGGTTGCCCAACACCTTTGCTGCAAAGACGCCCGGTATCGACGTCCAACTAACCGACGGCCTCGCCTACCTGCTTGCTTATCTAGAGCATGTTTGGATATGGGGCATCGGCATCATTGCTGTAGGAATCGGTGCGTGGCAACGTCGGGCACAGAGCAGTGCCGTTGCAATTGCGTTGGCGGCGCTGTGGTTGATGGCGGTGGTTGTTTTAGGTGGCGACGTATTGCGCCACCAGCGATTTCTCCTGCCCGTCTTCATTATCACCACTCCCTTCCTCGTTGTTGGCATCCATTCCGTTGCACAACGGATCCTTCGGTGGCCGTGGACGTCTGCCGCTGCATTGGGCCTTGCCATTGCCTTCGTGGGTTACTCCGAGCGAGCGTCCATTCAGCAGTCTATCTACATCGAGGGCGAGTTAGTTTCGAAGATGAGTCGCACTGGTACGACATTGCGCACGATCGCCAATGCGCAGCAGCGTCCGTTAACCATTGCCGCAACAACGATTGGCGCTCTGGCGTGGACGTCGTCGGCTACGGTCATCGACATGTTAGGGTTGACAGACCGAACCATTGCAACGCAGCCCGACATCATCGAGGAGATTAGCGCAACGCCGGGCGTTACGTGGAAGGAACGCAAGTATAACGCTGGCTATGTTTTGCAGCGAAAGCCCGATTTCATTGTGTTCAGCACTGGCATCAAGCCAAGCGCCTACGCAGAGCGGGCCCTACTTGCCGAAGGGCTCTTTGCGGAGTACTATCAGTACTACGTACCTGTGGCTGGTTCCACGGACATGCAGATCGTCTTTCGACGCAAGCCCAACGAAGTGCTTAAGCGCCTCCCCACGGTTAATCGCCAAGATCTGCGCAACGCTACGGCGTGGATTGCCGACTATGCAGCGGCGCTCGACGAACTTCGCCAGCCCAACACCAAGGGTGCAGCAATGCTTCGCTTAGAGCGCCTTGCCGACGTCACACCACCGTCGTGTTCGTGGGTTCACCAGCAGTTGGGCGACGCGTCGTTCGACCGTGGCGACGTAGCAGAGGCCACACGTTGGTATACCGAGGCCTTACGCCGCGACCCTTGCGACATTCGATCGCACTTTGGCATGTTCCAGCTTGCGCGTTTACGCAAGGATGCCGACGCTGCGCGACTCCACGGCGACTGGGTTACACGGTGCAACCCCAAGCTGTTCACCCTTCTCGGCATCGACGTACCGGCAAGCGTGTACTAGGGCGGCTTTGCAGCACGACGCTGCGGGCGGCAACAGGGGGCCGCCCCCACACGCGAAGCGTCCCGTGCAACGTCCCATGCAAATGTCCCGCGAAGCGTCCCATGCAAATGTCCTGCGAAGCGTCCCGTGCATGCGTTTCGTATCTTTGTGGCTATCCCAACCGCAACTATTACGGCCATTGCATGCCTCTTACCCCACGTTCCGACATCCGCAACATCGCCATCATTGCCCACGTTGACCATGGCAAGACCACCTTGGTTGACCACATGTTGCAGCAAGCCGGAACCTTCCGCGACAACCAACAGGTTGCCGACCGTGTGATGGACTCCAACGACTTGGAGCGCGAAAAGGGCATTACGATTATGGCCAAAAACGCCTCGGTGCGTTGGAAGGACACCAAGATCAACATCGTTGACACGCCAGGCCACTCGGACTTTGGCGGAGAAGTTGAACGTGTGTTGAGCACGGTTGACGGTGTAATTCTTCTGGTGGACGCCGCCGAAGGCCCGTTGCCGCAAACACGCTTCGTGCTGCGTAAGGCGTTCGACATGGGCCTTCAGCCGATTGTTGTGATCAATAAGATTGACCGTTCAGATGCACGGCCGGCCGACGTTTTGGACGAAGTGATGGAGCTCTTCATCTCGCTTGGTGCCAGTTACGAACAACTCGACTTCCCCACGATTTATGCCATTGGCAAGCAGGGTGTGGCAAAGGCCACGCTTGAAGATCCGTCAACAACACTCGACCCGCTGTTTGATGCCATCCTGAAGCACATTCCACCACCATCGGTTGATGCCGATGCCCCTTACGCAATGGTGATTAGTGCGCTCGAGTGGAGTGATTATGTGGGACGTATTGCTGTTGGCCGCATCGCACAGGGAACGGTAAAGATGGGTGATACGGTGTCGCTCATCAAGCCAGACGGCAGCCGCGAACAAGGCCGTATTACGAAGATGTATACCTTCGAAGGCATTTCGCGGGTGGAAGCAGAAGCGGCCTCGGCGGGCGATATCATTGCCCTGTCGGGCTTCGAGAACGTCTTTATTGGCGAAACGATTGCCGACGTGTCGATTACCGAACCGCTGTCATACGTCAACATCGACGAGCCGACCATCAGCATGTTCTTCATGGTGAATACATCACCGTTTGCTGGTAAAGAAGGCAAGTTCGTCACAACGCCAAAGCTTCGTGAGCGCCTCTACCGCGAGCTCCGAACGAACGTTTCGATGCGCGTACACGACACCGAGTCGCCCGACGTGTTCAAGGTAAGTGCGCGTGGTGAACTACAGTTGGCTATCCTGATCGAAACGATGCGTCGCGAAGGGTTTGAGTTTGCTGTGTCGCGCCCTGAAGTTATCGTACGGCGCGACGAAAACGACCGCCTGCTTGAGCCGATCGAACATGTAACGGTTGATGTTCCCGAAGCCCACGTAGGAACGGTGATTGAGAACCTTGGGAAGCGTAAGGGCGAGATGACGGCCATGGCGCCGGGTCTTGATACCGTACGCACCGAGTTCCTTGTGCCTGCGCGGGGCCTGATTGGTTTTAGGACGGAGTTTCTAACGGCAACGCGTGGCGAGGGTGTGCTGAATCATACATTCGACTCGTGGCAGCCGTACAAGGGTGCGATTCCCGGACGCCAGCGCGGCGCACTGGTTTCGATGGAATCGGGCAACGCTACTGCTTACGCTCTCGAAATGGTACAAGAACGCGGCGTCTTGTTTGTAAGCCCTGGCATTCCTATCTACGAAGGCATGATTGTTGGCGAAAACGCACGGGAAGGCGACCTTGTCGTCAATGCCTGTCGTACCAAACACCTTACCAACATGCGCGCCAGTGGAAGCGACGGATTGGTACGATTGGAAACACCACGGCAGATGTCGCTCGAACAGTACATCGAGTTTCTTGAAGACGACGAGCTACTCGAGGTGACGCCACAGAACATCCGCCTGCGAAAGAAAATCCTCGACGCAACTACACGTCAACGCGCCAAAAAACGCGAAGCCGCTCTCTAAGTCAACGTATGTCTCAGCTTTCCCTCCTTCTCGCAGTATGGTGTGCCACGGCCGCCGCCGGTGTTGCGCAGGAGGTGCTCCGTTATGATGTAGTCAAGAATTCCCGTCACGAGTTTACACTCGATGCCGAAGTACATCAAACCAGCTCTATGGGCGAAGCCGACGTACACAACACCATTACGTCGCATCACGCTATTGCTCTAACGGCCGTCGATGACGTTCTTGGCAAGCTTACCCTCGACGTTGCTCTCGACACATCGAACGTCACTCTTAACATTGGCGCCATCGACAACGTACTCGACGCACGCGACTCGGTTGTTCGCCAAACAGGCCTCTCCCCCATTCGCTACACGATACTTCCCAACGGCACGGTCGTTTCGGCCTTGGCTACTGGCCCCACCTCGCGCATAGCCGTCGAGTTCTCGAACCCAATCGGCATCGTCTTCCCTTCTACGCCTCTTGTGCAAGGGGCATCGTGGACGCAAACGCTTACCGACAGTGTGCCGGCTGCGGCCAACGGCATGCTGGTGTATACGCGAACGCGGCGGTATACCGTTGAGCGATTTGCCGACACCATGGGCACACGCTGCGTGGTACTGTCGTTGCGCGGATCGTCGGGCAACGCCCGTGGCGGTTCAACCCTGGGCGATATCGAGCTTACACTCGAAGGCGAGGAAGAGACGCAGGGAACTTGTGTGATTGAATTGTCGACGGGCCTTCCGGTGCTCATCGAAGCGTCAAGTTCGACGTCTATACGCATGGCCTTCGTTGGAATGGCCAACATCATTGTGCCCATGACGATCGAGCGACGCGAAACCCTTCGGAGGCGCCGTTGATCTCGCCTAGGTTGGTCGGCGCACTTGGCGCTGTAGCACTGATAGCATTTTGCCTTACGCCTGCACGGGCGCAGTTTAGCGTCAAGCCCGGATCAAAAACACCTGTTATTGGCAAGGATACGCTATGTTTTGCCTACCATTTGGAAGCAGGTGATTCGTTGTACTTCATAACCGAGGCCATCGACTCGGTTATCTTCCCAGGTGCTTCGACGCTGCTCAAAACGCGCATTGAAGAGAATGTCGTTGTTTGCGACTCTGTCAGGCACGACACCATTTACTACGTTCGCACATGGCTACGTGCGGCACACGAACTGCAAACCGTGCCAGGTACTGGCGACACGGTAGACCGCACGTCGTTCCCATGGGTTGGCCGTGAAACGTACATCACGATGACGCGGCAGGGTAAACGCCTTGCTATCGCATCGGCCAGGCCCAATGTGGCCGGCACAGCTCCTGGCGGCATCTTTCGGCCGTTGGCCTTGCCGCCGCTGGGCGGCGATTGTGCCCGACAGTACCAATCGTGGCAACACCTTGATACCGTCGTTTATACCGAAAATGCCGTACCCGAAGGTATTGCCTTTACGAATGCCTTGTACCGCGTCCTCGACTTCGTCGACTCGAACATGGTTCGCTACCGCCAAATCCAGTACACGCAGTCGTCGATAGCGTCGTACGAACCGCAGCAGGCCGGCTTAGACTTTACACTGCGTGCCGTGATTAACTCCTATGGCAAGATGACCTTCGACCCACTGCGCCTGCTTCCGATTCACCATGCGGCTACGAGCGAGCAGAAGGTGACGATAAAGCGTGAGGGTAACAAGGACACGGAGGGGCGGCACCTTCTGTTGCAGCATACACAACTCGTTGAAGTGCGCAGTGCCGATCCTTTGCGACGCCTGCAACGCACCGCCGACGCCGTCGTACGACGCCCGCGCTAATCACTATGGCCATACTTTTGTCGCGCATTCGGCGACCATACATGAAACCACTGCTCCCCTGTTTCACCGTTCTCTTGTTCGCCATTGTTGCACCGAGCGTCCGTGCCCAGGTGTCAGGCGGTATACCGCAACTGACGCTTGAACAATGTGTCGACATAGCCCTTGCAAAGAACTTCGACGTTCGCCAAGCCAATGCCACCGCTCAGGCGTCGGCAGCCGGCCTTACGGCCGCCTTTGGCGCCTACCTGCCCGGAGCCAACGTTTCGTTGGCATACAACCGTCAGCTAACCAATCTACAGCCGCAGTTTTCTTTCCTTAACGGTATTCCAATTTTGGGCGAACCGTTGCCCAATACCTACACGATGTTTGCCTCTGCAAACTGGCTCATCTTTAACGGCTTTAACCGCGAAGCCAGCTACGACCGAGCGAAGGCCAACGTCGACGCTGCCGATTTAGATTTGAAGGCGCAACGACTACAAACTGCTCTCGACGTACATCGCCGTTTTGTGGATGTACTGCGGGCCTCGCAGGTAGTGCGCACTCGCCAAGAGAATTTAGACTTAGGCGTGATTTCGCTCAAGCGGGTCGAAGCACAGTATCAAGCAGGCCGGGTGCCCCTAACGGCACTGTATTCGCAGCAAGCCGATGTAGCAAATCAAGAGTTCGAGGTTGTGCGTAGCATGAACGACGCCGACCAAGCTCGGGGACGCCTGCTAGCAGTTATGGGTATGGACCCAACCACCGTTGTTGATGTTGTTGAGTCGAGTCTTCCGGCCGACGTCACGGCGTCCGACGTTACCGCCTTCCGCGCGGCCTTAGGCACCGAAGAGCAGTGCATAGCCAGGGCAATGGCGGTGCGCCCCGACGTGCAGGCCATGGACGTACGCATCCGTGGTGCCGAGGCCTCGGTTACCGGTGCACGCTCTGGCTACCTTCCCACGATTACTGCTACCGGTGGGTATGCTTGGCGTAACACCGAGATTGCCAACTTCGACAGGCAAGGGCAGATGTCTGTTGGCTTCGACGTACGCATCCCCCTCTTTGACCAATTTCAAACCAATGCCAACATCGAGAATGCTCGACTTGGCGTTGTACAACGTCAGCTCGAGCAACAGCGCCTTGAGCAGTCGATACGTCAGAGCATTCAAGCCAGCTTGCTGGCTCTTACAGCAGCCGAACGCCAGATTGACATTTCCGAGCGTGCCCTAGCTGCGGCCGACCTTAGCTACAAAGCAGCATTCGAACGCTTTAGCGTTGGAGCAGCCAACCAAGTAGACGTTCAAGTGGCAAGCAATCAACTTATCACAGCGCGCATCAACCGCATCTCTGCCGTCTATGCCTATTTTGACGCCAAGTTCCAAGCCCAGTTTGCGTCCGGCCTAGGCCTTGCACGAT
This sequence comes from Candidatus Kapaibacterium sp., assembly GCA_022842685.1. Classification (GTDB taxonomy): domain Bacteria; phylum Bacteroidota; class Ignavibacteria; order Kapaibacteriales; family Kapaibacteriaceae; genus JALHPC01. The sequence goes on along the minus strand of JALHPC010000013.1, from coordinate 42,351 downwards.
GACCCTTTCACACAACATTTGCAGAAACCATGACCACCATTAAAGAACGAAAGAAACGCAAGCGCCGCCTTGGTTTGCTGCTGCTCGTGGCTATTGTAGGATTGGTGGCCGTGTTCGGCGCTGCTACGTTGTTTCTGGGAAGTAAGGAAACAGCAATTCTCGTAAGCGTTGAACCGGTAGACCGCGCCACCATCGTGCAAACCGTCTCTGCCATCGGCCGACTCCAGCCAGAGTACCAAGTAAAAATCTCCAGCGAGGCCAGCGGCGAAATCATGTACTTGGGCGTTCGCGATGGTGATACCGTGCGCACCGGACAACTCCTTGTACGTATTCAGCCCGACATCTTACAAACGCAGGTGGAGCAGTTTACGGCCTCGGCACAAGCATCAAAGCTCATCATCGATGCTAACAAGGCCGAGGTCGACCGCACCGAAGCCGACCTGCGCCGCGTGAGTGAACTCTACAAAAAAGATTTCGCCAGCCGCGAAGAACTCGACCGCGCAACCGCCGCGTTTCAGTCTGCCACAAGCCGCTACCTCTCCTCCAAATCAGACTACATTCGCTCGCAAGGGGCACTGAAACAAACGAAAGCCACGGCAAGCCGGACAACCATTCTTTCTCCAATGGATGGCGTTGTTACCACGCTTGCGGTTCAGCGTGGCGAAAAAGTGGTTGGAACAGCGCAAATGCAGGGCACCGAGATCTTGCGGATTAGCAACCTCGACGTAATGAATGCATGGGTTGATGTGGATGAAAACGACGTAGCCCTGATTAGTCTTGGCGACACGGTGCGTGTGCGCGTTGATGCACTCCGCGACCGAACCTTCAATGGCATTGTGTACGAGATTGGGAACAGTGCCCGCGTGAGTGCCCAAGGCACGCAAGAAGAAGTGGTCAACTTTCAGGTTCGCATACGCCTGCTTGATCGCGACGCGAAGATGCGACCGGGCATGTCGTGCAACGTTGATATCGAAACCGAAACACGCCGCAACGTCCTTGCTGTACCTATCCAGGCCGTTACCGTGCGCCAAGATGCCGAACGCAAGAGCGACGTGCAGCAAGGCCCCATCCTTGAACGCCGCGGCTCGCGCCGCGATTCAGCAGAGAAGGTGCAAAACATCGTCTGGACCACCGACGGGCGCACCGTACGGGCTGCAAACGTTGAAACGGGCATAAGCGATCAAGGTAAAATCGAGATTCTCAAGGGCGTGAAGCAAGGCGACAACGTTGTTGTGGGACCCTATCAGGCCGTAAGCAAGTTGCTTGGCCCTGGATCTGCCATCAAGGTCGAAACCGCAGAGGCCCGTAAGGATCGCTTCCGCTCGATGCGGCAACAATAGCTATGGCCGACGCTCCCATCATTATCGACATACGCCACATCGGCAAGGTCTATCCAATGGGCGACGAGGACGTGCACGCATTGCGCGACGTCAGTCTCCAAATCCGAGAGGGCGAATACGTTGCCCTTATGGGGCCGTCTGGCTCGGGCAAATCGACACTCATGAACATGCTTGGCTGTTTGGACACGCCGTCGTCGGGCAGCTACGTGTTTAAGGGCAACAACGTACGCGACCTCGACGACGATGATCTGGCCGCCATTCGCAATGCCGAGATTGGCTTTGTGTTTCAAACGTTCAACCTGCTTCCGCGAGCAACGGCTCTTGAAAACGTCGAGCTACCCTTGGTGTATTCCGGCACGCGCGCCCGCGACCGACGCCAGATGGCAATTGACGCCCTGCATACCGTGGGCCTTGGCGAGCGCATGCATCACCGCCCGAACGAGCTCTCCGGTGGCCAGCGCCAGCGCGTTGCCATTGCGCGCGCCTTAGTTACCAACCCAGCCATCATCTTAGCCGACGAGCCAACGGGCAACCTTGACTCGCGCACGGGGCAGGACATCATGAACCTTTTTGGCGAGCTCTGGCGGCAAGGCCACACGGTTATCCTTGTTACGCATGAAGAGGACGTTGCGCGCCATGCACGTCGAATCGTGCGCATGCGCGATGGCAACATCGAATCCGACGAAGCAGTAACATGACGTGGAGTGAACTCGCCGAGTCGTTCCGCTTTGCCACGTCGTCGCTACGTGGCAACCTACTACGCGCCGTACTTACCACGGCTGGCGTGGTTGTGGGTGTAGTTCTTGTGGTGGTAATGGGCTGGACCATTAACGGCCTTGATGCCATTTGGGAGCAGACGATCAGCATCATTGGTCGAGACATGATCTACATCGACAAGTGGGACTGGGCTGGTGGGCGCAACTGGCGGAAGTCGATGGCTCGCAAAGATGTCTCGTTACGACAAGCCGAACTACTCAGCGCTCGCCTTGAGTCGCCCGAGCTTGCGGTGCCCCTTTCTCGAAACATGGCATCGATTACATTGGGCAACACCTCGATGCGTACGATGATCATGGGCACGACGTCGGCCTACGGCGCCACTCCGGCGGCTACCATGCAGGAAGGACGCTTCTTTACCCCGGTCGAAGAATTGCAGGCCACAAATGTTGTGGTGATTGGGCACGGCATCGCCAACCTCTTGTTTCCCGACGGTGGAGCTGTGGGGCAAACCATTAAGATAGGTGGCCATCCCTTTCGTATCGTAGGGGTTGTAGAGAAACGTGGTTTCTTGTTCATGGAGTTCATCGACCAGCAGATTTTTGTGTCGTTGCCATCGTTCAGGGCTCTGTATGGTTTACAGGGACGTTCCTTTAGCGTGGCCATCAAGGCCGGTAGTGAGCGCATGATGGACATTGTGCGTAGCGAGGCCGTGGGCGTGATGCGCGAAATCCGCAACGTACCGCCAGGAGCCCCCGACGACTTTGCCGTTAACGAAATGAAGGCCTTCGACACGCAGGCGGCAAGCATACGCTTAGGCATCTGGGTGGTGGGCCTTGTGCTAACAGGATTGGCATTTTTGGTGGGATCGATTGGCATCATGAACATCATGTTTGTGAGTGTTACCGAGCGTACGCGCGAGATTGGCATTCGCAAGGCCTTGGGAGCACGACGCAGCTCGGTGTTGTTGCAGTTTTTGATGGAAAGCTCGGTGCTGTGTTTCGTGGGCGCTCTCATTGCCTTTCCCATTTCGCAAGCAATCGTGGCGGCGGCACGCTGGATAGCCATCGATGTGGCCGACTTCGAAGCTGCCACCGTGGTATCGCCATTTATCCAGCTTCACTTGTTGGGCATTGCCGTTGTTGTTTCCATTGTTGTGGGCATTCTTGCCGGATTAGCGCCTGCATGGCGTGCCTCGCGGTTGGATCCAGTAGAAGCCCTGCGATACGAATGAACACACGCGAATCAGTCCGCCAGGCCATCGAATCCGTTCGTGCCCAAAAGCTTCGCAGCGGCCTTACGCTGTTGAGCATCGGCATTGGCGTGTTTGCCATCATAGCCAGCACCAGCGTTACCACGACGCTACAAAAGGTTGTGGGCACGCAGTTGGCCGACCTTGGCGAGCACTCGTTTCTGATACAGCGAACGCCATCCATACAGTTTGGCTCGTCGTGGCGCAAGTACATGCAACGCAAACCCATCACCTATCAGCAGGCGTTGGAGTTTCGTGAGCGTATGACCACAACGGCGCTGATTACGATTAGCAACACCAATCCCGCCTATACCATCAAGACGGCGGGCGCATCGACCGATCCCGACGTTTCGCTTATTGGCGTCGACCACCTCTACTCCACCGTCAACGCCGTTTCGTACGATCGTGGAAGGGGCATCGTCGAGCAGGACGTCACGCTCGGGCGAAACGTCGCCGTGCTTGGCAACGACGTTGTGGTAAAGCTCTTTGGCCAGCGCGACCCTATCGGGCAAACCGTCACCATCAAGCATCAGGCATTTACGGTGATTGGCACTCTGACGCCCAAGGGTGCCGTGCTTGGTCAAAGCCAAGATAATCGTGTGCTAATACCGATGCCCCTTTTCGTGAAGTACTACACGTGGGAGTGGGACAGGTCGGTTGACGTTTCGGTAAAGGCATGGTCGAAGATGTCGCTGCCCGCAACGGTCGACGAGGCCATAGGAATCATGCGGGTATTGCGTGGTGTAAAGCCGGACGAGGAGAACACCTTTGAGCTAGATACGAACGAGGCGTTAACGGCACAGTTTTCGGGCTTTGGCTCGGCCTTGCTCATTGTTGCTTGGATTAGCGGAATTGGAGCCTTGATAGCGGCTGGCATTGGTATCATGAACATGATGCTGGTAAGCGTCAAGGAGCGCACGCGCGAGATTGGCGTTCGCAAGGCCGTTGGGGCGCGGCGGCGATGGATTATGCGGCAATTCTTGGTTGAGAGCATCACGTTGTGTCAGTTGGGTGGTATGACGGGCACCGTAGGAGGCGTGGGAATATCGTGGCTGGTTACCTTTTGGCTGCGTACGACGGGCATGGATGGTGTTGGCTACGACCTACCGTTGACTTCGATTCTGTTTAGTGTCATCGCCTGTACGCTTATCGGTGTTGGCTTTGGCCTGTATCCAGCGTATCGTGCTGCGTCGCTCGACCCCATCGAAGCGTTGCGCCACGAGTAGGACTCTCTACAACATCACGCCCGTAAGCAGCAGCGTGGCAATAGTAAAATAGATGAGGATGCCCATAACATCCGAAAACGTTGCGATGAAGGGGGCACTGGATGCTGCAGGGTCAAAGCCCAAACGCTTCATAAGAAGGGGCAGCATCGATCCGGCAATGGCGCCGGCCGAGACGATGGCTACGAGGGACAGGAAGACGACGAGCGCAAGAAGCCACGTGGCTTCGCTGATGGCGCTTTCAAGGTAGGCGCTTATGACAACGCGGCCAAAGCCAAGTACGCCAAGCAGTATGCCAAGTAAAAGGCCAGCGGCAATCTCGCGGCGCACGATGCGCCACCAATCGCCAATCGTCACTTCACCAAGGGCAAGTGCGCGAACAACGAGGGTAGCTGCTTGCGAGCCGGCGTTGCCACCACTGGAGATTATCAGGGGCATAAGCAGTGCCAGCATCACGGCCTGCTCGATTTGGGTTGCAAAGGCACCAAGTGCCGTGGCGGTTAAAAAGCCACCAATAAAGAGCACCACCAACCATGTTGCGCGCTTCTTAACGAGCTCCATCAACGGCACGTCGATGTAGGGTTCTTCGAGCGCTTCCACGCCGCCAAAGCGCTGCATTTCTTCGGTGGCCTGTTCTTCGGCAACGTCAAGAACGTCGTCGATTGTGATAATTCCTAGCAGCCGCCTATCGGCATCAACAACGGGCAAAGCATAGCGGTCAAGACGGCGAAAGACCTCGACGGCACTCTCTTGAGGGTCGGAGGCCACCAGCGCCTCGGCGCGAAAGTCCATAAGATCTTCGACGATCGAGTCGGGCGGCGCCAGAAGAACTTCGCGGATGTGAATCTCGTCGATCAGCGTGCCGTGCTCGGTTACGTACAACACGTTCAGCGTCTCGGAATCTTTACCGTACGTGCGAATGTGGTCGAGTGACTGCTGAATCGTCCAATGCCGTTTTACGATCACGTAATCGGGCGTCATAAGGCGCCCTACGGAGTCTTCGGGATAGTTGAGCAGGGACAATGCCACGGCTCGCTCTTCGGCGCTCAGCGAGTTAATGAGTTCCGACACAACGTTGCCCGGCAGTTCTTCGAAGAGCTGCGTACGGTCGTCGGGCGACATATCGTTGAGTAGCGCGGCCACATCTTCGCGGGCCATATCGTGCAGCAATTCCTGTTGCGTATCGAAGTCGCAGTACGCAAACGCCTCGGCGGCAAGGTCTTTGGGCAGCAGGCGAAACACGACTACACGTGTTTCCTCTTTCAGGTCGGCAACAACGTCGGCAACGTCAATAGGCGTCCAATCGGCAAACACCTCGCGAATCGTCGCAAAGTCGCGTGCTACCACGAGCTCTTCGATTTCCGGTGCTATCAGGTGTCCAACCATGCGCAAAGATACGTCTGCACGGGACGCTGCGCGGGACTAATCGAAACGCCGACCTTCCTACCCGCCGTAAACGACGGGCCTAGGCGCAGAGCCAAATTCCAGCCCGCCATAAATGGCAGGCGTAACGTTGTTCTAACAAATGATTATGACAACTGGCCGAAGGCCGTCGCTATGCGAAGCATGTCGCTGCGGCGAAGCCGCGTCGCTGTTGGCGAAGCCAACGTAACTATGCCGAAGGCATGTATCTGTGCGAAGCACGTAACTGGCACTGCTCACCCCCCGGCCCCCTCTGAAGGTCGAGAGGGGGTGCCGGTTTGTGTTTGTGTTTGTGTTTGTGTTCGTGTTCGTGCTCGTGTTTGTGTTTGTGTCTACCTATGCGAAGCATGTCACTATGCGAAGCATGTCACTATGCGAAGCATGTCACTATGCGCAGCATGTCACTATGCGAAGCATGTCACTATGCGCAGCATGTCACTATGCGCAGCATGTCACTATGCGAAGCATGTCACTATGCGAAGCATGTCACTATGCGAAGCATGTCACTATGCCGAAGGCATGCAAAAGTTATCCTTCCAGCGGCGGAGCCCCAAGACCCGATGCCCGTGGGCCGACGTACTTGATGTCGCTGCTGAAGGCAAGAATTGGCAAGAAGATGAACGAGAGGAGTGCGAACAAAACACCAAAGGCTGTGTCCTTGCCAAAGCTGCGAGCGGTGTCGATGCCGAACAAGATCATCAGAGCAAGGACGGCAATTGTGCCGATGAACGGTACAAACGAGACGCCTAAAATCACTAGTACCCACCACCACGGACGCCCGATAATCTCAAGCCAAACCACCAAGTTGTAGATGGGTACGAACCCCGCCCACATTGGCTTTCCCGCCTTTTCGAACATCTTGCCGTAACAGAACCCGTAGAACAAATAGACTGCTAATAGAATGACGAATACGACTAGCCCGAAGCCCATAAGCATCGCAAGCACACCGCCATTGTCCATCGTAGAAAAGTCGTCCATCGATACACTCCCAAACTCTGTGAAACATGCAGTGAACCAACCGGTGGTTCCGGCAGGTCCGTGAACGGGGCGAATATACAGCCATAGCCGTAATTTCGTTCATCATGCAAAACGTCCTCCCCTGGTTCGGCCTTGCCGTCCGCCTGTTTATGGGCTACACCTTTGTCGAAGCTGCCCTTCCAAAGATCGTCGAGCCCCTACCCTTTGCCACATCCATCGGACATTACGGCATTCTTCCGTCGTGGGGCGTACACGCTTTCGCCTTGGTACTGCCTTGGCTGGAGCTGGCCTGTGCAGCGCTGCTCATAGCCGGCTACCGTACCCGCCTAGCGTCGATCCTAGGTGCGGCCATGATGCTTGCTTTTGCTGGCGCTGTAGCATGGGCCGTGGCACATGCTCTCGAAATCGACTGCGGCTGCTTTGGCGAAGGCGTCGTCGAAAAGGTCTCGTGGGCTAAAGTTGGCAAGAACACCGCCATGGCGGCTGCCCTACTGGTGCTTGCACGTTTCCCCACCACGCCGTGGTCGGCCGATGCCGCCGGAGCTCGTTCATGACGTGGGCACCAACGCCAGGTTCGGCACTGTTTGTTGACCGCCTTGGCACCGAAGCCATCGTCGCCGATGGCTCGATGGCCATCGAACTGGCCCGTCGAGGTCTTGCCGAGCGTCCCGTAGAGCGCTACAACCTTTCGCAGCAACGCGAAGTGGAACGCGTTCACGAAGACTTCATTCGTGCAGGCGCAACGCTGCTGCAAAGCAATACCGTTCACGCCAACCGCTATGCTCTCGAGTCGTCGATGCTGTCGGCCCGCGTTCACGAAATCAACCGTAAGGGCGTATGGATTGCCCGCAGTGCTGCCAACGGCTCGGCCGTTATGGTGGCTGGCACGGTAGGCCCTACCGGACGCCTGCTACGCCCACTTGGTCCGTTAGACCTCGACGATGTTCGCTCTGCCTTTACCGAACAGATTTCGGCACTTCTTGCTGCCCAGTGCGACCTTGTGCTGCTGAAGAGTTTTATCGACCTCGACGAACTCGAAGTAGCTATCGACGTCGTACGTGCCCTCTCGGCCGATGTGCCTGTAATCGCCTTGAAGAGTTTTCCCGAAGACGGTTCTGTCCTAGCCGGCGACTTCCCCGCCACCGTTGCCCACCGCCTTACCCGCCATGGCGTTGCTGCCATCGGCTCCAACGGCACGGTAGGCCCACAGCGCATGCTGAGTGTTATCGACTCGCTGCGCGTAAGCGCTGTACCCCTTGTTGCCCTGCCCGATGTAGGCATTCCTACCATCGTTGACGGACGCCCCATCTACAACGCCGAGCCCTCCTATGTTGCGCAGGCAGCCATACGCCTTGTTCGACAAGGGGCATCGGTCGTTGGCGCCGATGGCGGCGCCGGCGTCGATCACGTTGCCGCTATTGCCAACGCCGTGCGCAACTGCGTTCCCGGCGCTGCGGCTACGCCGCCTGCCCAGGCCAAGAGCACGTTGGCCCAGCCAACGCCGGCGCCAGCGCCTACCGCATTTGCGGCAGCACTGGCGGCCAAGACGTTTGTGACAACCGTCGAGCTCGACATTCCACGAGGCCTCGATATGCAGTCCGTTATCGACGGCGCTGCCTACTTGGCGCAACATGGTGTGTCGGCCGTCAATATTTCCGACGGAGCGCGCGCACGCCTGCGCATGTCGCCCATTGCCATATCGGCCATGGTACAGCAGCAGACGGGCATGGAATGTATCAGCCATTTGGCATGCCGCGATCGCAACATGGTGGCCCTGCAGGCCGAACTGCTCGGGGCCCACGCCCTTGGCGTGCGCAACATTCTGGCGGTAACGGGCGACCCCACGCACATTGGCGACTACCCTAGCGCAACGAGCGTGTACGATGTGGACAGCGTAGGCCTGGTGCGAGCCCTCGAGCACATGAATCGCGGTGTCGACCTAATGGGCAATCCGTTGGGACAGCCCACGGCGTTTTCGATTGCTTGCGCAGTGAACCCGGCGGCCGACGACGTAGAGCGCGAAGTGGATCGCCTGGCGCAGAAATGCGCCCAAGGGGCGCAGGTGGCGTTCTCGCAGCCCATGTTTGATCCCGAACTATTGGAGAGATTTTTGTCGCGCATTGCCGGGCTCGACATCGCCTTTATCCTTGGCATCATTCCCTTGCGGACCATTCGCCATGCCGAGTTTTTGCACTACGAAGTACCCGGCATGATTGTACCGGCATGGGTACGCGAGCGCCTTGCGGCTGCAGCATCGACCGACGAAGCAACTGCGATTGGCGTCGAGCTAGCCGTCGACATGATGGCAGCCGTGCATAGCCGTGTTCACGGCGTCTACCTCATGCCGCCGTTTAAGAAGTACAACATCGCCGTCGATATTATGACGACATTCCGCGAACGCACAACCAATGCCCCTTTCACAACTGCACCTATAGCACCATGATACGGTACGGAGACTATCTTAAGATCGACCAACTGCTACGTGCGCAAGAGCCCGAAAGTGCCAAGCATGGTGCCGAAGCCCACGAAGAAATGCTGTTTATCATCACGCATCAGACCTTCGAGTTGTGGTTTAAGCAGGTGCTTCACGAGGTGGGCAGCATAATTGGAATACTGGATAAGCCCTACGTGCCCGAGAGCGACATGGGCGTAGTGCTGCACCGACTGCGGCGCACCAATGTTATCATGGAGCATTTGGCCAAGCAGTTTACGTTGATGGAAACCATGACGGCTGGACAGTTTATGGAGTTCAGGGCCTACTTGAACCCCGCCAGTGGTTTTCAGAGCGCACAGTTTAGGGTGTTAGAGCGCACCATGGGCTTACAGGAGCAGCGCCGTGTGCTGCGCAACTACATGGACAGTTTACCGCCGCAGGAGCGAGCATTTGTTGACGAACACACACAGGGCCACACTACGCTATTTGGTGCCGTTGAACGATGGCTGCAGCAGATGCCCTTTATGGAATATGGCGAGTATGCCTTTTGGCAGCAGTATCGCAATGCAGTTGCCGACATGTTCGAGCGCGACCGGCGCGACACGCGAGCGGTTGCCGAAGCCGACGGCAATGACCCAGCAGCGGCCTTGGAGCAAATCAACAAACTCGAAGACGGCTTCGACGCCATGTTCGATGCGTCACGTTACGAGGGCCTACAAGCTCAAGGACTACGCAGGATAAGTCAGCGCGCCACGTTGGCCGCAATCTTCATCTGGACGTATCGGCATCAGCCGTTGCTGCACACGCCGGCTGCCGTGCTCGACGCCATCGTAGAGCTGGACAGCTTGGTGTCGCTGTGGCGATTCCGGCACGTCACCATGGTAAGCAAGATGATAGGCATGCGCGTAGGTACTGGAGGGTCGAGCGGTTTCGACTATCTGATGGCCACCACCATGCGCCAACGTGTGTTCGATGATCTTACGTCGCTGAGCAGCTTCCTGATACCGCAGGCCAACGTGCCGCAGTTGCCCACCGAGGTGGCACAGCGCCTGCAATTTGTTAACGAACTCCGCTCGTAGCCCCGCATGGACGTCCGCACCATCGTGGCGCGGACGATAGGACGTATCGCCACGGCCGTGGCCGACGTTGTGTTGCCGCGCACTTGCGCTGTTACCGATGCCCCTTTATCTGAGGGCACAGAACGGCTCATTCCTGGCATTCTAGATGCAGTAGTAGAGGTGTTACCACCGGCGGCGTGTTCGGACGAGCTGATGGCCGGGCTAGCGCGCCATCACGATGCCACCACGTTGTTGATAGACGAGGCCCATGCCATGTGGGAAGCGTCGGACGACGTGATGAAGATTATTCACGGCATCAAGTATGGTGGGCGCAAGAAGCTTGCCTACCACGTAGGTATTGCCGTGGGTAGAATGCTGGTGCTACGGGGTGTGCAGGCGGCGGTGCTTGTGCCAGTGCCGATACATACGGCACGACGCCGCGAGCGTGGCTACAATCAAGCTGAGTGTATTGCGCGTGGTATGGAAGAGGCAATGCAGGTTCCTGTCAGTACCAACATGTTGTGGCGCAACCGCTACACCGGCACACAAACGGCTCTGGGGGCAGCGGCACGGCGTAACAATCTCGACGGCAGTATTGTTGCCAACGTCGAGTACTCGCTGATTGGAGCCACGGTAATTGTGGTGGATGACGTGCTAACCACTGGCACAACCATCAACACCTGTGCATGGAGTCTAAAGCAATCGGGTGTGGGCAGCGTGATTGCCGCAACCGTAGCGGCCGCCTAACGCGGTTGTGGCAACTTGGGGGTAGTGCCTACGAGAGCTTCAATCTCGGCTGCGGCACGAGGTAGTTTACTGCTCATATTTACTGGGCCATTGGGCGTAACCACAATATCGTCTTCGATGCGAATTCCGATATTCCACCAGCGTTTATCGCATGGGCTACCAGATGGAATATAGATTCCGGGTTCAACGGTAAGAACCGTTCCGGGTTTGAGTGGCCCGCGTGTGCCAGGATCGTGAACATCAAGGCCCAAATAATGGCTGGTACCATGCATAAAATAGCGTTGCGCTTCGGTTGGCGATGAAATTACACCCAATTCCAGCAGCCGCTTTTTAATCACATCCAGGGCGGCCTGGTGAGGTGCCGAAAAGGGCGCACCGGCCTTACAAGCGGCTATGCCCGAATCCTGCGCTTCGAGTACAACGTTGTAGATTGTCCGTTGGTCGTTGGTAAAACGTCCCGTTACTGGCCACGTGCGAGTAATATCGGCCGTATAGCCACGATACTCTGCGCCGCAGTCGGCCAGCACCAGTTCACCGGCATTGGTTTGTTTACGGTTGGACGTATAGTGCAGAATACAGGCATTGTAGCTAGAGCCGACAATCGACGGATAGCCAACATCTTCGGCGCCTCGATCGCGGAAGGTATATTCCATTGCCGCTTCGATTTGATATTCGAGAATACCGGGCTTGGTTACGCCCATGGCTGCAAGGTGTCCCTCGATACTCACATCAATCGCCCGCTGTAAAAGTCGTATTTCGTGCTCGTCTTTTACCTCTCGCATAGCAGCAAGAACCGACGGGTCGTATTTTACCGTCAGCTTCGGAAATTTCTCTTGCAATTTTTCCTTCAGCACATCACCAACGTACAGGTTTAGTCCTACAAGGGGCAACGGAACAAGCTTGGTGGGGAGCGTGGGAATAATCAGGGTATCAACATTGGCAAGAGCTGTTTCCAAGACGGATAGTAAATCGGATGCAGGCAAGGCCGTATCGATGGCAAGCAGGTTTTGCGCTTCGCGCGGACCCATTTCTACGCCCGTCCACACTTCGCGGTCGCGTTTGCGCTCGCGCACAAACAGCACTTCGTGGCGTAGCACGCCGTTCAGCGTAAGGCCATCGTTTGACAGCAGCAAGGCACCACCGGCATACGGGAAGCCCGACAGGTAGAGCAGGTTCGAGTTCTGGCGGTATTCGTAATCGACGTCGTTCTGGCGATTGCGCACGTCGGCACTTGGCAGCACCATCGCGGTACGTGGGCTTAGTGCTTGCAGCACGCGTTCGCGCCGCTGGCGATACACGCTTGGCGGAACACCATCGGTATCGTAGATGTGTACGTCGAACTGAGCATGAGCAGTTGCCAGCGCAGCCAATAGCAATGCAAGGGCAAACAGCGCAGCGGTGAATAGGCGGTAAGGCATGGGCAAATCTACAAACCCCTATGCGAAGCATGTTACTATGCGAGGCATGTTACTATGCGCAGCATGTCGCTGGCCGAAGGCCGTAACTATGCGAAGCATGTCACTGGCCGAAGGCCGTAACTATGCGAAGCATGTTACTATGCGAAGCATGTTACTGTGCGCAGCACGTAACTATGCGAAGCATGTCGCTGCGGCGAAGCCGCGTATCTTCGCACATGCCTCTGATACGCTCCCTCTCGGGCCTTCGTGCAACGGTGGCCGATAGTCTGCCCGTCGATGTTATCCACCGCCACGCCCTGGCCTTTGCCGCACGGTGCCCCGACGGGCCCATCGTGGTGGGACGTGATGGGCGCCCCTCGGGCCGCGACATCCAGCTCCACGTGGTAGAAGCCCTGCGCTCGGCAGGACGCACGGTGCTGCTGCTCGACCTTGCCACTACACCTACCGTTCAGGTAGCCATCGAAACCCATGCCGCCGCAGGCGGCGTTTGCATTACCGCCAGCCATAACCCCGAAGCGTGGAACGGTCTGAAGTTTATCGGACATGATGGCGTCTTCCTTTCGCCCGAAGATGCCTCGGCCCTTTATTCCGCTGCCGATCATCTTTCGCTTGGCAGTCTACCTGCGGCCACAGGTGGTGCCGTGCACGTTGTTACCAATGCCAACGACGTACACATCCAACGTGTGCTCGACGCCGTCGAAGCACTTGCTGCCGATGCCAATATCACCATCCCTGCCGCCAGCGGCCACACCGTCGTTGTCGACGCCGTCAATGCCTCCGGCTCCGTCATTGTACCCACCCTGCTACGCCGCCTGGGCTATTCGGTTGTTGAGCTGTACTGCGATGGCAGTGGACGTTTCCCGCATACGCCCGAGCCGCTTCCGCAGAACCTTGCCGACCTTGCCGCTGCCACACGACAGCATGGGGCTGCGTTTGGTGTGGCAGTAGACCCCGATGCCGACCGCCTAGTGCTCTTTGACGAAACAGGCACTGCCATTGGCGAAGAACTCACCATTGCCTTGGCTACACAAGCCGTCTATGCCTTGGGTGCTCACGGCCCCTGCGTGGTGAACTACTCCACCACGCGCGTTGTAGACGACGTAGCTGCTGCCCACAGTCAATCCTGCTACCGCTCTCCCGTTGGCGAAATCAACGTTATCGAACGTATGCGCGCCGTCGACGCCGTCATCGGCGGCGAGGGCTCTGGCGGCGTCATCCTACCCGCCTGCCACGCCGGCCGCGATAGCTTAGTTGGCATCGCCCTTATCACGGCGCTCTTACGTATGCGCAACACCACGCTATCGCTTGCCGTGGCCAACCTACCCAGCTACGCCATGCGTAAGCACAAGGTCGACCTCGCCTCTCTTGCCCATGCTGCCCAGTTTTTCGACCTTGTCCTATCATCCATGAGTCAAGGGGCATCGGTATCTACCGACGACGGGATTCACCTTGCTTGGCCGGAACGGTGGCTTCATGTGCGCAGCAGCAATACCGAACCCATCTTGCGCATCATTGCCGAAGCACCCGACGACGCTGGCGTCGAGGCCATGGTCGACGCTGTTGTACAACTGCATACTCGCCTTGCCTAGTCCATGTTGAGCGAACGATATGCCGAAGCTCGCCATGTAGCGCTCGACGCGTTACAACGGGCCCTTCGTCATCACGAAGGCGACCTAACGGCCCACGATCACCCTATGGTCGACGGGTCGTGGCTGGCAATACGACAAGGCGAGACCCTGCTATGCGTTGTCGATGTTCGGTTGCCCGACGACGATCCCTACGACGACGCAGCCCGCGACCGCCTGCGCACGGCTGCCGCTCGCCTACAGGCCCCGCTGGCCATGATGTGTACCCTGCGCCGAGCTGTGGTGTTCGACGTTGCCGCTATGACGCGTCGAGCACCCGACGAAGAACAGGTGTTGCATCAGGCCCTGCTTTCGGAACAACCGGCATTGCTGGCGCCTGCCCTGCGCAACGTTGTCATTGCCATGGTCGACGCACAAGCGCAAAACGTTCGACTTACGCCCGAAGAGTTCTTCGAAGAACGCCTGCGTCACGTCACCTCCGAACTCGTGGCTTGTACCGACATGTCGCCGCGGCAGCGCACGGCCGTCGTACGCCTTGCCACGAGTGTGCTGGCCTATGGGCTTATCCAGATGCGCAACGAAGAAACGCTCGACCCGCTTCGGATTCCCTATCGCCTAAAGAATCCTCGGCTAATGCTCGATATCGTCGGCGCTTACTTTCGCGCCGCCCGCGTTGCCGGCCATACGGTCTTTCCGGCGTCGGTCGACGACGTGCGGATTTCCCCCGACCACACGTCGGTGTTTCGTATGGCCCTGGCCGATCTGTGCAGCATCATCCATCGCGTCGAACCGTCGCGCCTCGACGACCTAGCCCTGCATCGCGCCGTCGACGCATACTTGCAGTGGACCAGTGGCACGCGTCACGTTGCTGCACCCGTGATTGACCTTGTTGACGTTGGGCTACGCATGGCCCTGCGCACCATGACGCCCACGCAGGCCCCCACGCTGTTGGAACTGGGCGCTGCCAATGGACTCTTTAGCGTCCGCGCTAATGTACTCGCCGATTCGTCGGGCGCCATGCCGCCAGAATCATACGTGTACGTACCCACGAGCGACGACGAGCGGCATGCCGTGCTGCGCACGGCTGGACGTTTAGACAGTGCCGACGGCATTCACCTGCTGCGGCGACGCGCCGTGCTTGATAGGCCGTGGGACCTTGTGTGCGCGGCAACTACCGACCCTTCGGAGCGTCACCGTCTGCGCCTACTGCTTTCGCAGCTTCACCTTGCCGACACTGCAGCCGTCGTGCTTGTGCTGCCCCTAGCTGCCCTGTACGGAGCGTCGTGGGCGGCACTACGAACCACCCTTGCCGAGGGCTTTGCTGTAGAGTGGGTTATTACCAGCGACGGTCAGCCGTTGGCCCATCCCGATGCAGGCGTGTGCTGTATCGTTGCTCGTAAGCGCAGCGCTGCCACCTCGGCGGCCGAGGCCAACGCCGAAGAGCGCCCCGTGCGATTCGTTACCATGCGTAAGACCTTCGAAAGTTTCTTCTTGCCCTGCGGCGTGGCGCGCGAGCGCGATGCCAAACGTGTGTCGGGCATCGAGACCTTTATCCGCTACCTATCTGCCTCCGATCGCGGCAAGAACAACGCCGAAGCCGTCGTCCGCCATATCGACCATGCACGGCTAGCAGCCGCAGCAGCGTCCGACGGTGGCTGGTATCCCTTCTCTGTTCCGCCCGACGTGCTGGCGCGCATCTTACACAAGGCGGCAGGCAAGCTTGGTCGCCTCGACGACTACGGCACGGTTGTTAACGGACTGCGCACCGGCGCCAACGACGTCTTTATCGTCGACGCTGCCGACGTTGCCAGCCAAGGTTTCGAGCCACGATATTGGCAGCGCACGCTTATGAGTGGCCACGCCGTCGACAACATCATCATTACCGATGCCGACGACGTTACGAGCATCACGGGTTTGCCCGACACCGACCGCCGACTGCTACTTGTGCCCGATGGCGACCCAACCTTGGACGGCACGGCCATGCGTGCATGGTTGGACGCGGCCGAACGCCAAGGCATACATGCGCGACCAAGCTTGCGTCAGCGCAATCCGTGGTGGGTATTGCCCGAACCGGTGGCGCCCGACCTTGTTATTCCCAAGCGCCAGCATCCACGTCGCATTGTTGCCACCAACGAGGCCGCTGCCTTTATCTCCGATGCCGCCGTGGGCGTTGTCCTTAACGACCCCCGCCAGGCCCAGCCCCTAGCCCTGTGGCTTAACGCCACTCCTGGTTTATTCTTCGATGCCCTGTTTCGCGAGCGTCGGCACCGTGCCGACGTTACCGTGCGTGACGCCGAAGTTGTACCAGTACCTATCCCATCGGCACTCGGCGGCGTCCACCCCGGGCGTCACCGCTCGTTTTTGCGACGCCCCCTACAAACCATCGATGTGGAATGGGGCACTGCCGACGCTGACGCGATAAGCATTGACGGCATGCAGCGCGACCGACGTGGCGTCGACAAGTGGTTTATGGAAATGATGCTGGGCCTAACCCTCGAAGAACAGCGCACCATGCTTCGACTGCTACTGGTATTTTGGCAGGGCTGCGACGCACAGCGGTTTTTAGTTGAGGCCCTCGAGTACGAATTGCTGGAACGTCATAAACTCGAGCCACTGCGGGAGTGGTATGGCGTGGCAATCCATCAGCTTCCAGATGCCTATAAACGTGTGGTGTTAGTGCCCGACTATATCACCGACGCTACCGTGGCACAGTCGATGTTTACGTGGCAGGTTACGCTGTTGCGAGGCGGCAAGGCCGACGAAATTGTTGAGTGTGCTTCGGCCGAGGAGGCCCACATTTTACGGTTGTTTGTCGAGCTCGGAAAACGTCATATCGAAATTCCGCTCGACGCGCCAATCATTGCTGAACTTGTGCCCAAGGTCGAGCGTTTTCGGGCCGACCTTGATGCGGCAATTGCGGCAGTGTGCAGCGTCATCCCTGCCGGAGCCATACGAGACGCTACGGCGCAGGCGCTTCGCGCCCGTATGGTGGAGGGGGCGTAGCGTCACATTTTGCCGTGCTGGTGCCACAAGGACACCATGCACAGTACCTGGCCACTTTCCGACATCGTTGCGCTGGCATCCTTGCGCGCGTTCGAAGCAGCCGATGTTATTCGGTTGGTATCTACAACAGCATCGCTTGCCGAGGCGCTGCAGCCGCAGCCGGGACTTCTTGATGACGGCCTTGACGTGCTGCGCGGCCATGCAGCGGCGGCTCTCGACAAAGCCGACCGCAATGGCACACAGGTGATAACGTGGTGGCATGATGCCTATCCGCAGCGCCTTCGAAGTATCGACGCACCGCCAGCATTACTGTGGGTACGTGGTACACTACAGCCGACAGAAACGACTGCCATTGGTGTTGTGGGTACGCGTGCTTGCACGGCTCAATACGGCAAGCCCGTTACCGAACGACTTGTCGACGAATGGGTCGACCACGGCTGCGCCATCATCTCGGGCCTCGCAGCCGGCGTCGATACCGTTGCGCACGAGCGTACGCTGCGCCAGGGGGGCATTACCATTGCAGCCGTGGCCAGCGGTACCGATCGTATATCGCCTCGTTCGGCGTCGGACCTTGCCACGAGGATCGTCGACGCCGGAGGCGCCATCGTAAGCGAGTACCGGTGCGGCCAGGCCGCCCTACCACCGTTCTTTCCGCAACGCAACCGCATCATCAGCGGCCTTAGCCATGCCGTTGTGGTGGTTGAAAGTGCAGCCCGTGGCGGGGCCTTGATTACCGCCGAATTTGCACGACGCCACGGCCGTGCACTGTTTGCCGTTCCAGGCCCCATTACGTCGTCGCGCAGCGCCGGCACCAACGCTCTCATCGCCGCAGGTCATGCAGCCATGGTCTGTACCGCAACGGATGTAACGGCACACCTAGGTGTTGGACGTCTTGTGCGCGAACCATTGGCCACCTTTTCTGCATCGAGCCCGCAGCAACAGGCCATTATGGATGTGCTCGACGGTGGTGCCATGCACGT
This sequence comes from Candidatus Kapaibacterium sp., assembly GCA_022842685.1. Classification (GTDB taxonomy): domain Bacteria; phylum Bacteroidota; class Ignavibacteria; order Kapaibacteriales; family Kapaibacteriaceae; genus JALHPC01. The sequence goes on along the minus strand of JALHPC010000013.1, from coordinate 24,196 downwards.
CGACGCGATTGCCGTGGCCATAGGCACAAACGTGGGTACGACCCTGGTGCACCTTCTTGAGCTCGAAATTGCCGGCGTGGTTTGTCAGTTCGAAGGACTTCGCTTTGCTCGTAGCGGCTCTGTCTAGTCTGCCCGTGGTAGTTTCGCAGCCGTGTCGCACAACATTCGCCAGCGCAAGCAAGATCATGTAGACCTCGTCGCCTCGCGCGACGTTACCTTCCGTGAGCGCACCACGGGCTTCGAACACGTCGAACTGGTGTACAATGCCATGCCCGATATCGACATGGCCCAGGTCGACACCACGACGCCGCTGTTTGGGCGTCGGCTATCCCTTCCACTCTATGCCAGTGGCATGACAGGGGGCTATGCAGACGCAGAGCGGATTAATGCCATGCTGGCCGAGGTTTGCTGTGAGGTAGGCATTGGCATGGGCTTGGGCTCGATGCGAGCGGCCGTCGACGACCCCAGTCTTGCCGCTACGTTTCGCAGTGTGATGCATCATCGCCCTCCCCTCGTGATTGGCAATGTAGGCGCCGTGCAAGTGGCACGATGGCATAAGCAGAGCACGCTTTCCGACAACCTAGGGCGTTTGCTCGATGTTGTAGAGCTCGACGTGCTGGCTATCCATCTGAACCCATTGCAAGAGCTGCTGCAGCCCGAAGGCGAAGCCGAGTTTTCGGGCGTGGCGGCGGCTATCGCCGCCGCTGTTGAACAGTGCCCCCTACCCATAGTGGTAAAGGAAGTTGGTGCCGGTATAGGTGAACACGTGGCGCAGCGGCTGATTGCTTGTGGCGTGAATGGAGTCGACGTTGCAGGAGCCGGGGGAACATCATGGGCAGGCGTCGAAATCTTACGCCATCCTCGTCCCGAAACTGTCGATCACCTGTGGGACGTAGGCATTCCCACAGCCCGATGTTTGTATGAGTGCCGCCCACACTGCGATGCTGCGGCCATTCCCATGCTTGCGTCGGGAGGCATTGTTAGCGGCCCCGTTGTTGCCAAGGCCATTGCCATGGGTGCAGCAGCCTGTGGGGTAGCACGTCCCCTATTACAGGCCGTGCTAGCCGGTGGCGTCGAAGCCGGCGTTGCCATGATGGCAGAATGGGAACTGCACCTGCGTCAGTGGATGTTCCTCACGGGTTCGGCGTCGGTAGCGGCGCTGCAACGCGCCCCGTTCACTTATTCTCATACCCGATGATTATGGCCGCTGCACAGGCATCGCAACAGGCATATCTTGCATCGATCGACGCCCACCTTTCGGATGTTCTTGAGCGTTACGCTTCGCCCATAAGTCTGTACGAACCCGTACGCTACCTGTTCGACGCTGGCGGCAAGCGCATACGTCCGCTCTTAGTTCTCCTTGCTGCCGAAGCATGTGGTGCCCCCTGGCAGCCAGCGATACCTGCGGCCGTGGCCGTCGAGCTTCTGCACGTGTTTACGTTGGTGCACGACGACATCATGGATCGGTCTGCTCTGCGGCGTGGACGCGAGACGGTACATGTACGATGGGGCGATAGTGTGGCTATTCTTGCTGGCGATGTAATGATGGGCATTGCCATGCGCGAGCTTGAGCAATCGGCCCGGCATTCCAAGCATCCAATGGATGTGGTAGCGGCCTTTTCGACGGGCCTTATCGACGTCTGCGATGGCCAGGCGTTAGACCTCGAGTTCCAAACGCGGCATGATGTGACCGAGGAGCAGTACGAGGACATGATTACCAAGAAGACTGCCAAGTTGTTGGAGATGAGTGTAGCCATTGGAGCCACCGTGGCCAACGCACCGGAGTTGCATGTACGCGCGTTGCGGCTCTTTGCACGAAATCTTGGGATTGCCTTCCAGCTTCAGGACGACCTATTGGACGTTACTGGCGACGCCTCGTTTGGCAAGACGCCGGGTGGCGACCTTGTTGAAGGCAAGCGTACTTGGCTGGTGCTTGCTGCCCGCCAGCGAGCAACCATGCCCGACCACGTGGAGCTTATGAATCGGTTTTTTGCAGACGGTGGCATCCCTGCAGATCAAGTAGAGAGCATGCGGAATGCCTTGGAAGCTATGGGCGTTCTTGCCGATGCGCGCACCAAGGTACAGAGCACTACCAATGCCGCCTTTGGCTACTTGGAACAGCTTCCACCGTCGGCCGCCCGCGACCGTTTAGCCGACCTTGCTCAGCAGCTTATGCATCGCACTACCTAAGCACGTCACCCGCAGCGTATTTTCGCGGCTATGCATATCACCGTAGCCGGAGCCGCCCGCAGCGGCATTGCCGCCGCCCGCCTAGCCAAACGTCTGGGCCATACCGTAGCCGTAACGTCGCTAGCACCACCATCACCAACCGACGCCGATGAGCTAGCACGTTTAGGGATTCCGCTGCGAGTGGGCCCCCACACCAATGCCGACTTCGAAGCCGACCTGCTCGTGCTCTCGCCCGGCATTCCGCCAACAAGTCCCATTCGACAAGGGGCACTGCATCATACCATCGAAAGCATTGGCGAGTTAGAATTTGCATGGCGTCACTGCAACAACCCAGTGGTTGGCATTACTGGCACAAATGGCAAGACCACGACGACGATGTTGACCACACACATACTGAACGCGTCGGGGCGGACTGCCGTGGCCGTGGGGAATGTTGGAACGCCATTGTCGGACGTTGTTGATACATTGACCAGCGACACCATCGTTGTAGCCGAAGTAAGCAGTTATCAGCTAGACACGTGCACGTCGTTCGCTCCGCGCGTGGCTTGTATCCTCAACATCACGCCGGACCATTTGGCGTATCATGGCACTTTTGAACAGTATGTGCATGCTAAGTGGAAAATTTGCCAATATCAAAACTCCACAGACACCGTAATTTTGAACGTCGACGAACCCCATGCAGCTGGGGCGGCGTCGGTGGCACGCGGGAACGTGGTCTTCATCAGTGCAGGCACCCAGCAGCAGGGCGCATGCATACGAGATGGCCAACTAGTGATTGCGGCCGGATCACCGCATAAAGAGGAGTTTTTCATGCCCGTTAAACGACTGGGCCTACCGGGGTTGCACAATATGTACAACTCCATGGCGGCCGCCGTAGCCGCCAGAGCCTTTGAGGTTAGCAACGACGACCTCCGCCATTCCCTCGAATCCTTTTCGGGTGTCGAACACAGATTGGAACCTGTGCGCACCTTGAATGGCATTCGTTATGTAAACGACTCCAAAGCAACAAACATCAACGCCGCATGGTATGCGCTGTCGAGTTACGACCGCCCCATTGTGTGGATTGCTGGTGGCCGTGGCGATGCGAACGACTACACCGCACTCGACGACGTGGTAGCACAGCATGTGCGTGCCATTGTATGCATCGGCGAAGAGGGGCCAGCGATATTCAATCACTGGTGTACGTCGAAGCGCTGCGTTCAGGCCGCGTCGCTTGCCGAAGCTGTGGCTACTGCCACGTCGCTTGCCGAGGCCGACGACGTTGTGCTATTCTCCCCTGCGTGCAAGAGCTTCGACATGTTCGACAACTTCGAGCATCGCGGCGAAGCGTTTAAGCACGTTGTAACGGACATGGAATAACAACTTGCCGCCTACCCCACAGTCCCGGCGTCTCGCCGGGACTGTGGGGTAGGCGTCCCGCGAAGCGTCCCGAGACGCTGTTGTTGTTGAATGATATGCAAAGAGAATTTGTGAAGCTTGCTGCCATCACCTGGGCCCGTCGTTCGGCCATAGTTACCGTAAAGCTGTCTCCGGCATAACCGCTGCTCCAGCAAGAGGACGACTCCGGCCCCGGCCTCTGGTCGGAACTGCCTCTGGCGGCCCAAGGGTATTGCACAAGACATAATATTATCCCACCACCGCCGGAGGCGGTTTCGGCTAGACCGCTGGCCTGTGGGTTAGGCGTCCCGCGAAGCGTCCCGAGACGCTGTTGTTGTTGAATGATATGCAAAGAGAAATTGTGAAGCTTGCTGCCATCACCTGGGCCCGTCGTTCGGCTATAGTGACCGTAAACCTGTCTCCGGCATAACCGCTGCTCCAGCAAGAGGACGACTCCGGCCCCGGCCTCTGGTCGGAACTGCCTCCGGCGGCCCAAGGGTATTGCACAAGACATAATATTATCCCACCACCGCCGGAGGCAGTCCCGGCGAGACGCCGGGTCTGTGGGTTAGGCGTCCCGCGAAGCGCATCTGAACTATTCGCCCTTGCATTTCGTTGACGGCGGCTCACAAGCAATCACACTATGAGTTCAATCATCGAGGTGCGGGGCCTTCGCAAGGTCTATGGCACCTTTCAGGCCGTCGATGGCCTCGACCTAACGGTGCAAGCCGGCGACGTGTACGGCTTCTTAGGTCCGAACGGCGCTGGCAAGAGCACCACCATCCGCATGATGACGTCGCTCATCACGCCAACGGCTGGCACGATTTCCCTCTTTGGTCTCGACCTGCGTACCAACCGCGAAGCGATCCTGCGCCGCGTAGGCGCCATCGTCGAGCGCCCCGACTTCTACAACTATCTTTCGGCCCGGCGCAACCTCGAACTTGTTGGTCGCCTAAGCGGAGCCGACATCTCGACGCGTGCCGTCGACCGCGTACTGGGTATCGTAGGGCTTGCCGACAGAGCCGCCAGCAAGGTAAAAACGTATTCGCATGGCATGAAGCAGCGCCTTGGCATTGCCCAGGCATTGCTGCATAATCCCGACCTGATAATTCTCGACGAGCCCACCACGGGCCTCGACCCACATGGGATGAAGGATATCCGAGAGCTGATTTTGTCGCTGAGTGCCGACCACAAGAAGACCATTTTCTTGAGCTCGCACATTCTTCCCGAAGTAGAACTTACTGCCAACCGCATGGTGATCATCAACCGTGGTAAGGCCATTGTAGAGGGGGCAGTGCAAGACCTGCTGAACGCAGGCAAACTGAAGATTACCATTTCGACGCCCGACGTGCTCCGCGCCGCTTCGGCGCTCGAAGCGATGCCCCTTATCGAAGGCGAAGTACAACGTGCCGATGGTGCCGTGGTGATAATGGCGGAGCGCAAACATGTGGCCGACATCGTTGATGGCCTGGTGAGTGCCGACGTGCGCGTAGAGGCCGTGGTGCCAGTACGATCGCTCGAGGAGTACTTCCTAAACCTTACTAAGGAGGCAGCATGATTGCTGCATTACGGGTAGAACTGGCGAAGGTGTTTTCGAAGTGGCGCACGTTTATTGGTTTTATCGCTTTGGGACTGCTGATACCGGTGGTGGTAGTTGCCATGGGCGCCGAAGGAAACATGTTTTTTGGCTTCGCCACCGCAGCCTTGCAACAACAGTTTACGTTTGCCGGCAATCTGATGAATGGCTATACCGTGGCCTACATCATCTTGGGCATGCTCTACGTGCATGTGCCGTTCTTGGTAACTCTCGTTGCTGGTGATATCCTTGCTGGCGAGGCCACAGGCGGTACGTATCGACTGATTTTTCTACGCCCAATTCGCCGCAGTACGATTGTGTGGGCAAAGTGGATTGCTTCGATGACCTATACCAATCTGCTGATTCTGTGGATGGCGCTGCTGAGTCTTGGACTGGGCTTGGCCTTTCTAGGAACGGGCGAATTGGTCGTTATTCGAAGCACCATCACGATCCTGCCAGCGAGCGATGTTGCATGGCGATTTGTGGCGGCCTACGGATTTGCAGCTCTGAGTATGATGACCGTGTCGTCGATTGCCTTCCTGTTCTCGGCACTTGTCGAGAATGCTATCGGTCCAATCATGACAACGATGGCGATTATCATTGTGTTTACCATTTTGTCTGCCATTAGCATACCGATCTTCGACTATATCCGTCCAGCACTGTTTACCAATCACATGTCGGGCTGGCGGAACCTGTTCGACCAAGACGTGAACTGGGCTCGTGTAGCAACATCGGCCAGCGTGCTGGCAGGACATATCATTGCCTGCCTAGCGGCGGCACATATCATTATTCGACGAAAGGACATCCTAACGTGAAATCTATCGTAGCCATCGTAGCAGCAGGAATCCTCGGCATCGGCATGTACGGTCATGCCGCCGCCCAGTCAGCACAAGAACTCCTATCAACAGTAAAAGCCAAGATCACAACGGTCAAGTCGTATACCACGGCCGTGCGCATCAAGGTAGACGTACCCTTTCTAAAGGCCCCAGAAAGTACGGCCACGATGTACTTCAAAGCGCCCGACAAAACGCATATCGAATCTGATGGCTTTGCTATGATCCCAAAACAGGGAGCAGATTTATCGGCAGCCCGCCTTCTTAACAAACCCTACAGCGCTGTCGACATGGGCTCTGCTTCTTTCCAAGGGGCATCGATGCGCCGTGTGAAAGTTGTTCCGCTCGACGACGATCCAGACGTTGTGGTAGCAACGCTGTGGATTGATGCCGGCTTGGCCATCGTCCGAAAAATCGAGATATCGATGCGAGCCGGCGGAACCGTAGTCGGTGAACTCGTGTACGATAATGCCAAGGCGCGCGAATACGGTCTTCCATCGTATGCAAAGCTCATGTTCGACGTGCCACGATTCGAGCTGCCCAAAACCATGACGGGCGACTTCGACGCACCTTCGGTAGCTGCAGGCGATGAAAAGAAGCCACTCAAAGCCAACGTTGAACTCTGGTACTCGAAGTACGAATTCAACGTAGCCATTCCGGATTCCAAATTCAGGTAGGGGCTGCCCCATTCCACGGGCAGGCACAGGGGCCTGCCCGTACAGACCGCCGCCCCATTAATCAGCGTCGAAGTCTGTACAGATAATACACGGCCGCACCCGCTGCTAAAAAGACAACGTTCTTTACGATGTACTGTCCTACCAGACTTAGCACCAGCGGTGGCTCTAACCACGTAACATTGGCAACAGTTACAAGTGGCAGGAACGTACCAAGCATGTGAAATGCAAACAGCATCAATGCAGCGGTAGTTAGTCGTGGCACCAACAGAAGTACCGCTAGGATCACCTCCCACCATCCCAACGTTGCAACGGCTGTTGACGGTGACAGCATCGGCAGCGTTGCCGCTACAAGGTCATGCGCCGGGCTGGCATCAAGCAGTTTTAGTGCGCCAAACCACGCATAAACGATGGCTAGCGAAACTCGCAACATCACCTCGACGTTGCGAGAAGAGAACAGTGCAGTGTTCATGGTGCAATCAAAGGGGCAGCCTTTTACAACGTATGCGACTCATCTTCTGAATTCTCTTCTCGCATATGGTCGACCTCTGCAGGTTCGGGGCGAATAAGAACAACACCTCCATCCTTCCAAACAACGGCATATTGACCAAGGAGACGTTTGCGATCCAGTGCTTTGGCAACGGCTTCCCGTAATGCCGCCAATTGCAGCAGAGCGTGGTACGATGGTTGGCCGGACTGTTCAACAATCACTTCGATACCTTTCCAAGTAGCAACTGATAATATTCATGATGAACAATGGTTCGGTGTGAACCCAATTGTTCGAAGATGAGCACCGGATATGCTGTGTCGTTCATGAAACAGCTCGTGCGACTGACGCGATGTGCATAATCTTGGAACAAATGGCGTAGACTACGAAGAAAGCGGCGCTCGATGTCCGCGAGCGGAATGTCGTGTCCACCATGCGCAACCCTCTCAGCGACTCACTGCTTCGAGACGATTACGTCTGGTAACGCCAGGTAGATAAGCTCAACATTCCAACCTATCTTCAGTAGACGGTCAACGAGCTGTAGATTTGATCGTCCAGACAACGTTGTTTCAAACGCAAAATTTTCATGCGACAATACACGATGTTCTATCTCCGTTAAGAACAACCGGCCAGCCGAAACAATCACCCTATCAGGCATGATTGGAGATAAACCAGCAGCAATGAGATCTGCGTTTACAAAGTACGAGCAGTCCGCCATCTTCGGCAGAAACTCAAGTGCAAACGTTGTCTTGCCAGCGCCGTTTGGCCCAGCAATTATCCAACACGTTGGTACATTAGGCGGCTGCATTTATGGGTTCAGCAATATTCCAACCGGACAATGATCGCTGCCCATAACGTCGGGCGCATGCCACGCATTTTTCAGCGCCGGGCGCAGATCCTTGGTAATCCAGTGATAGTCGATTCTCCACCCTACGTTGCGGTCGCGTGCCCTAGTAAAGTAGTCCCAGTACGTATAGGCATCCGTCTCCTCGGGTTTGAACTCGCGGAACGCGTCTAACCAGCCACGCTGTTCTAACTCATCGAGCTTTACGCGTTCTTCCGGCAGGAAGCCCGTGGTCTTCACGTTTTCCTTGGGCCGCGCAAGGTCGATTTCATGATGTGCTGTGTTGTAGTCGCCGCATACGACGATCTTTCGCCCAGCCGCACGCTGCTCTTCGCATCGCTCAAAGAGCTTGTCGTAAAAATTCAACTTATAGGGCACACGGCTGTTGCCCGTGCTACCATTTGGAAAGTAGACACCATACAGGATGAACGCTCCGTAGTCGACTTCCAGGATGCGCCCTTCAACGTCGATCTCTTCTACGCCGATGTGTTCGGTAACGTTGTCCGGCTTCATACGCGTTAGCACACCAACACCCGAATATCCGCTGCGTTTTCGGCAGGAATGCCAAAAGGTGTGGTAGCCCGCGAGGTTCTTTACTTCATCAGGAATCTTGTCTACGTCGGCCTTGGTTTCTTGCAAACAAATCACATCGGCCTTGGCCTCGTTCACCCACTCCATGAAGCCCTTCTTCATGATGGCGCGAATGCCATTCACGTTGAACGTATAGATCTTCATTCTCCCGATGCCCCTTTCAATACCGACATGGTGAAAAGGGGCAATAGCGTTAATCCTGCGTCTGCAAGAGCTTGCGCGCCACCCTGCTCGCGGTCGATAACGCATACGACGTGTGATATGCTGGCACCAAGGGCGCGAAGGTCGGCAGTGCTAATGACCACTTGGCCGCCCGAGGTTACCACGTCTTCGACAACGAGCACATTACGTCCTTGAACAGACGGACCCTCGCACAGCAAGGCCGTGCCATAGGGCTTGGCCTTCTTGCGCACAAACACTGCGGGCAGGCCCGTAACCTGCGACAGAGCGACGGCAATAGCGATGCCGCCCATTTCCAAGCCAGCCAACATTTCGGTGCCTGGCGGAACCTTGGGGGCAAGATGTTCGGCAACGGCGCGCAACAGTGCGGGGTCGCTCTCGAATTGATACTTGTCGAAATATTCGTTACTCACGGCTCCACTACGAAGCGTGAACGTGCCCGTGCGATGTGCTACGGCGTAGATGTTGTGTGCAAGTGCTAGATAGTCCATGGCTGCGAAGATACCGATTGCAAACGAAGGCGGGGCTCCAACCAATGGTCGAAGCCCCGCCAAATGATGCGCTATCGCTAACGTGGGTTATCTAACGTGGACAACGGGAAGTGTGGCCGTGCCAGCAGACGTTTCCAAACGGATCATGTACAAGCCCGCTGCTGGAAGCATCGAGGCGTCAATCGTTGCACGATACCAGCCGGCAGCAACGTCGGCGTTTGCAAGAACTGCTAGGACCGTACCGTCCAGCCCTACCAGTGTAACCTTGGCCATGCCCGAGGCCGGAACAGCGTACTGCAACGTAGCTTCGCTGCGCATAGGATTCGGCGAACACACGACGGTTGGCTCGACTGGTAACTCTGACTCATCGACCGACACAGCTTGAAGAATGTTGACTCGTACGATGCGTGTGGCTTGCACGCCGCACGAATTGCGGGCAACGCAGTAGTAGCGACCTGCATCGGTGAACGCAGCTTCGGCAACAACGTACGTGGCCGACGTTGCGCCTGGAACTGGACGATCATCCTTGAACCACTGATAGCTGATTTCGGGAGTACCACTCGACAACGTGAACTCGATCTCAAGACGGTCACCAACGCGGCGCGTAATCGTGGCCTGTGGCTGCAAGCCGATACGTGGACGAATACGCGACTCCACGTTGAGCACACGCGATGCCGTGACAGTGTTGCCACAACGAGAGTACATTCGAACTTGCCATTGACCACCACCGCGAATGGTCTCGGAAGGATTTCCGCTTGCAATCACCACTTCGCCATTGCGCAACCACTCATAGCGAGAAGCGCCAACAGCTGTTACGCGTAGGTTGGCAGAACCATTATCGCAAACAAACACAACTGTGTCACCATTCACGTTTGCTAGGTCGTCGAGCAGTTCTGGACGATCGGCAACATCGACAACGCACGTTGATGTGGTACCAACTTCGGTCGACGGCACCCCCGTGATATTGCAGAAGTACTGACCGGCATCGGCGAGGGTCGCACCTGCAATCGTCAGCACCGGACTATTGGCACCGGTGATACGCTCGTCGTCAACAACGTTAACACCGGGGAACTTCCGCCACTGATAACCTAGGCCGATGTCGCCGCCAGACTGACGAGCAGCCGTACGGATGACGATGGTATCGCCAGGGCAGGCCTCGATGCGAGCTGTTGGCTGAGTCTCGATAAGCACTCGCGGAATCAACACAGCAACATTGCGTGTGCGAACCGAGCTGCATCCGCCCGTCACAATGCAGTAGTAGGCCGATGAGGTATCTGCAAACTGCATGTTAAAAATCTGGAGGCGATTGGTGTTGACGCCACGAAACTTGATGCTCTCCTGCAACGCAACACCGGCGCGATACCACTGATAGCGCTCGCCAGCATCTTGGCTTGTGCGTACTTCGATAAAGACGGAAGAGATTGGCGCAGTTTGAATAAGGGCCGGAGGCTCTTGTAACAACTCCGTACGAAACGCAACGATGACGGTAGTTTGACTTGGAGTAACATGCATGCCACCATCGGACCTTACAGAACACGAGTAGATGCCTTCATCTGCCGATGTTGCTGAATCAACAACATATGTTGAACTATCGGCATCAGGAATCGGCTGTCCGTTGCGCATCCACTGATATGTGAGATTCATGCCAGTTGCTTCAACGGTAAGTTCAAGGCGCTCGTTACGGCACACACGCACAGTGTCGGCCGGACGCGAAATGATCTGCGGGATTCGTACCGAGTACAGACTGACCGTGCCAGAAATCTCGTTACCCGAGATTACTACGTGAGAGCCGTTCGGACTCAACGAGCTTGGAATGAACTTGATCACTTCGGTGCCCAAGTCGCCTACTGTTCCGTTGGTTACGTTCGTCAAATTCGGCGTTACGGCGAAGTCCCTCGAGTTCACATAGTCCGTGTATGTTGGGTTCGTTGGGTCGCTTACATTGTACATAAAGATGCCACCGATTCGCTCGTTGCCGATGAAGGCATAGGTCGAGTCGTTTATGACGCCAATCGACACGGCCTCGGGCTCGGGGCCCTTGTTGTCGCTGCGATCGTCGATGGCATTCGTTGTGTGGCCAGTATTGAAGTTTCTAGGATAGAACTGATAGGTAAGCCGCTCGAACTCGTTGCCCGAGTCCCAAATCAGGTTGCCATCGGCATTCCAAATCGAGAACGACCGTGCGCCAAGCGTATACATTCGGTCGTAGTCGCCATCGCCATCAACGTCACCGATGTTATTCACGATGGTGAGTCGGCCCATGGTCGTATTCAGCTTGAGGTTTGGCCAGCCGGCAAACGACGTCGCATCGAGTACCACAGCGGCGTCGTTCACACGCACTTCTTCGGCATACGTGGAATACTCGCGGGCATCGCCTTCGTTGGCGCTCACGATGTACGTCTGACCATCAATCGTAATCAGGTCGATGGCATCGGGCTGATACATGCCATATACTGGCCAATTGCCCATGCGGTAAGCGCCTAGATTGCCAACGCCAGAGTCGCGGTCGCTAGGATCTAGGCCGTTCGGACGATCGAACGTGATGATACCAAGGACGGGTATCTTGCTCTCGTCGATGGCAATACGGCCCGTTGGCGGATTCGGCAGCGGCGATGCTCCAACGCCAAAGTCGTTGTCGTTAATAATGGCAAACGTGTTGCTGTTGATAAGCGCTAAGCCCTCTGGCTTGTCGTAGTCACCATATCCAACACCAGGAAGGTAAACGGCCTTCTGCTTCCACACTGGCTTGATGCCGTACTGAGCCATCTCGGCAAACGAGAGCGACTCAATCGTGCGACCCAGTGGAAGGTTGATCGTAGCAGTTGTAAGGTTAGTCGCGCCGCGCAGGTCGATTTCAAACAGGTACTTGCGTGCACGAAGGCCCGTAGCATCGTCGCGCTCGATAACCATAAAGCGGCCATTGCCCAGCGATACCGCGTCGCCTATCTTGTCGGCTCCGCCAAACTTTTCAAACATCGGATAGAGGTATTCGCCCACAACGGCCATCGTTTGCGTGTCGAACGCTAAGATCCGGCACCACGTTGAGTTCCGCGAGTTAACATCGTTGGCCGCGTCTGGATTATCTATCGAACTCTGGATAAAGGCATATATGATATTCCCTTCAATAGCTACAGCTTCAAAGCCACGGTTGGCGCGGCGGCGTGCATACACGGCAGGGATGGCTTCGACGCCAAACGTACCGGCAGCAGCACCAACACTTGCGGCAGTACCTGCGGGAACGTATCGGTTAATCAACCGACCATTCGGTTGAAAGTGATAGATAGCCGGACGATATTCATCAACCATCCACCAGTTGCCTTGTGCGTCAACCACGATACCTTCAAGGTCGGCACCAAAGGGATCGTTATTAAGATCTTCGCCCAAAAGGTTCACTGGCAACTCATCCGTGTACGCAAAGCCCTGTCCCGCAGCTTGCAGATTCGGTAGGCCCGAGATCGCCAACGAGTCTTGACCAACAAATCGATGCAGTGGGGTTCTCTCAACCAGTGTAATCTGTCCAGTTACTCGATTCAATTCAATGAGGTTGACTTCGGCTTGATAGTTTGGCAGCACAAACGGGCGACGTGTAGCACCACGAACGGTCGATGGTTCAGCGTTAGGGCCACGATCGGGGTGCGTCAAGAAGCGCCACTTTGTGGTGTCACCCGGAGCCGTTCCCACGTACCATAACCCCGAGCATCCGCCCAGCTTTACGTCTTGTCCAGCCGGTGTTTGCCCTATCACAGGCCTATCTGTCCACGGATACTTCATGGCTCGTGGTAAGCCCTTGCTGTAGTCCTTGTATCCCAATGCCACCACTCTTGTAAGGGTCGCTGTTGGAATGTCGATTACCGCCAAGGCGTTGGCTTCTTGAATGGCAACGTAGGCCGTACGAGAGTCTGCGCTAATCGCGGCATACTCGGGCTCTAAGTCTTGCGCAACACTAGCGTTTGGCCCATAAATGCGAATGCCCATGGCGCCGAGCGAGTCTTGCTTGCCGTTGAGCGATGTAAACCCTACGGTTTGAACGGTGGCCGTAGTGATGCCCGACGAAATGTTGATGATGCTGACAGAACCTTCGGGATCAACGGAGTAGTCGGCATTGGGCTCGCCTTCGTTACACACGATAACGCGTGTTCCGTCAGGCGTAAACGTAATCATATCGGGCAAAGCACCCACCTCGTAGATGGCTTGGAAGGCGCCGTTGATGTCAACAAACAACACATTCCCTGGCAGTTGTTTGCTGGTAAGATTCTCCAAGGCAATCGCCACGATACCATTGTGAATCGCAATGCTGTTGGCAGCACCGTTGTAGGCAAGCAGGAAGATGTCTCGAACGAAGGTCGGGTTGTTGACGTCCGAAATGTCGATAATGGTCACCTTGTTCGAGTTGGCGTCGATATAGGCCACGCGCTTCGTCGCCGGATCGTATGCTACTACCTCGGCTGCACCGGCGTTATATGCTGGCGGGTTTGACGTGTGCCGCGACAGGTACTTCATCACCTGGGCAGGAACCTGGCTAAATGCCGCCGTGGATAGCAGCACCATGGCCGCTATGAGCGAAAACGTACGGTATAACATGACTTCCTCGAATAACTGTGAATGTGCGTGCTTGATGTATGCAGGTGGTTCGCTGCTAGACTGGCAAAAATACCGAACCACAGCCGGAAGGACGGCCTTGCGTTACATTAAACCTCGGTGACGTGGATAACTTGTTACGTACGTATTTGTTCCACAGAAGTACAGTTGCACGGGACGCTTCGCGGGGGGCTTCCCAATCACAGACGCGATAGCGCTATGCCCATGACGGCGCACACGGTATACATCACGTAGAGAAGGGCGGTGCCCCCTAGCAGAGGGTTGAGTTCGGCGCCAGAGCGGCGATGAATAAGCGCCATAAACATGATGCCAAGTGGCATGGTGATGAGTGGCAACAACACCCACGGCCCACGATGCGTGCTAAGCACGATCGAAGGCACGGCAATTGCCACAGCGGTACATACAGCATAGGCGATCCGTGCAAACATGGCTCCAAACCTGACCGCTAACGTACGCTTATTGGCTATGGCGTCGGTATACATGTCTCGCAGGTTGTTAACGGCCAAAATGTTGGCCGCCAACAAACCAGGACCTACCGACGCTACAAAGGCGTCGGCACTCCACCGTCCGGCATGCGCATAGTAGGTGCCAGCCACGGCAACCACACCAAAGAACAAGAAGGCAAACACCTCTCCCAAGCCGTGATAGGCAAGTGGAAAGGGGCCACCGGTATACATCCAGGCCATAACAAGGCACACAACTCCAATACCTAACACGATGGGCCCGGCATGCCATACTATTGGCAGGCCAAGAACGAATGCCGTAAGCACGACGCCCCACGAGGCACGCCGCATACTGGCAGGCGTAATCAGGCCTGCACTTACGGCTCGTATGGGGCCAACACGTCGAGCATCAGCACCACGCTTGAAGTCTTCTAACTCGTTGATGAAGTTACTTGCTATCTGGATAAGCACAGCACACACGAGGGCCAAAGCCCCAACCCAATCAACAAAGCGTCCGTCTGCCCATGCTAATGCACTCCCTACCAACACGGGCGCAGCTCCAGCAACCAACGTTTTTGGCCGTATGGCGTGAAACCAGATGGTCATTTCACAATGCCAACATACACAAAGGCAATGCCGCCGGTAAGCGCACGATACCGCACCGAAGCGTATCGATTGGTACCACGCATGAGGTTGAGAAATGCTTCCCGACACGGAAACGCTGCCGCGGTCTCGGGCAAGTAGGCATATGCCTCGCGGTTGCCGGTGAGCATCTTTCCAACAACGGGTATAACGTGACGGCTATACCATCGGTACGACAGTCCCATGATGCCCTTGGGTTGTCCGAATTCGAGAACCACGACGCGCCCACCAGGACGAACCACGCGGGCCATTTCGGCAAGACAGCGCGACGGATCGTCGACGTTGCGAATGCCAAACGATATGCTGGCAATGTCAAACGTGGCATCGGCGTACGGCAAGTCCATGGCATCGGCAACCTCGAAGGCAATGTCGAGGCCCATAGCGTTGGCCTTGCCAGGGGCAAAGCTTAGCATGTCGGCACAAAAATCTGTACCCACAACGCGGCCGCTTCCAACGGTCTTCTTGAAAGCAATGGCAAGGTCGCCTGTGCCTGTGGCACAGTCTAACACTGCATCGCCTGGCTTAGCACCCGACTCGCGCACCGTTATCGTGCGCCACAGATGGTGTACGCCCAAGCTAAGGGCAGTGTTTGTTCGATCGTAGTTGGGGGCAATGCTCGAAAACATTGCGTGGACGGCTTCGCTCATAGAACTGCAAACCTACGAAGAGTGGCCTTCGGCGGCCATGATACGTTGAACAGTGTTTTGGGCTCCGAGGATAACCGATGGTGTCCCCTGGCCCGGAAAGGCCGTGTCGCCAATCATCCAAAACCCCGGCACTGGCGTTCTATTGGGCGGCATGCGCAGCAGCGGGCGCCGCGTTGTGTGCGGCAGCCCACCCACATATCCGTTGTGGCGCAAGGTGTAGCGCTGCCACGTTGCCGGCGTGCCTACCTCGAAATGTTTCATGGGCATTCCCGCAAGCTCTGGCACTGCATCAAGCAGAGCCCTCTGTAGATAGCCGGCCAGCACATCGGCCGTTGGCACATCGTCCCACCGTGCATGTGTTGAAAGGGTCACCGTTACAACGCCATCTGGCGCTTTCACGTGGTCGTGATTTGGCTTCACGGTCACAAAGATCGATCCACTGTGAACGCCCGGGATGGGCCGTTGCAGATGAGCTTGCACGTAGGCCGTCGGCAGCGTATGATATCCCTCGAAGGCAGCATATGCCGTGATAGCACACCAGGCCGAACTGTTGTTGGCGGCATGATGCCGCGCCCACGACTGAATGGGGCCCGACGCTATGCGCGCAAGGTTCCAGATTGGGATGCTGTTGATGACATGTTTGGCGCGATAAACGTCGCCATTCGCGCAGCGTACTTCCAGTGCCCCTTTTCGAACGTCGATGGAGGTGACAGAGCGGCGGTAGTGAATGCTGCCACCGTTGGCCTTGATCGACCGAACAAGCTGCAACGCGGGGCGGTACATGCCGCCAATGGGGTAATAGGTTTCGGATGGATATGTAAGACCAAGAGCACCGGTAAGCCACGGCGCATGTTCGGCCGTGCTTTGAGTACTGATGAGGAGCTGCTCGTTGATAAATCGCTGGAACACGGGATTATCATGAACACCATGCCGCACCATAAGTTGCTGCATGCTGCGTACCATGCCTGGCAGCAACGAGAGTGCCGACAGGTTAGACGGCTTGGCCATGGCAAGCCAGTCGGCCACGGACGACGGCGGCAGGTATGGCTTGTTGGCAATCAAGCGCCACACGCGTTCTTCGATGTGGTACAGCGTGTGCCAGAACTCGCGTTGCTGCTGACCAAAACGGCTGGCTATAGCGTCGATCCATGTGTTAGGATCGGCATGACGAACAATCGTCTCACCATCGATGCGCACCAACATGCCCGGATCCTGACGTTCTAACTCCGGCTTTTCATCGAGATCGGCAAAGAGGCGCCCCACCGGTTGCCACGGTTGCACGCCACTAAAGGTTGTTGCCCCCACGTCGAACGTCATCGACCCACGACGATAAAAACTGGCGCAACCACCAAAGGTGTCGTGAGCTTCAAGGACGACAACCTGATAGCCACGCTTGGCTAGCAATGCCGCTGCAGACAAACCGGCATAGCCGGCACCAATAACAACGATGTGTGATGATTGCATGAGGGGCATAAAACAACGGCGTGGTGTGCGACGTTCCTAAGGCTGTGCACGAGTAGCTACCTGACACTAACTGTCGACATGGTAACCTGAACCTACCATACCTTGTCGTTCGCTGCAACTATGCTAACTTCAAGAATGATCCTCTCCCATCTTGGGTACATTGTGGCGATGGTGTCGTGTCTAACATCGGCCCTTGCACAAGAAGCTCCCTTCCGACCCAAACAACGAGCCCGCTTCGAAGGCATTGGCTTACCACGCAATAGCGGCGGTACGCAGCACGAGAGCATACGCGCCGATGCTATTAGCGCCATGCGCCAGGCCTCCAACAAGCCGTGGGACGTATCGCATGGGCCACAGCCACAGTGGACCGTCGTAGGACCACTAACAACGGCTGGCAGAGTTCGGTGCGTTGTGGTCCACCCTACCAACGCAGACATAGCGTACATCGGCGCTGCAGCAGGCGGAGTGTGGAAGACCACCGATGCGGGCGCCTCGTGGCAAGCGCTGATGGATGACGCAAACGGCATTGCCATGGGAGCCCTTGCCATGGATCCGCGGAACCCCAACGTGCTGTGGGCCGGCACTGGTGAACCAGTACGCCGTATTAGCTCGACATATCTTGGATGCGGCTTACTTCGGTCGTCAGATGGTGGCGCCACGTGGCAGCCGGCAGGCCTTGCTACCGTTGGCTCGTTCTCGCGCATTATCGTCCACCCCGCACGGCCATCGCTCATCATGGCCGCAGCTATGAATACCGATGCCGGCGTGTGGCGCAGCACCGACGAGGGCAGCTCGTGGCAGCGCGTGTTCGACGGGCAGGCGTACGACCTTACTACCAACCCCGACAATCCAGATGAGTTCTTTGTAGCCATTCCTGACTCCGGCATCTATCGCACGATAGACGGTGGCGCAACGTGGCAACGCCGCATGAACGGTATCGACGGAAGCATTGGCCGCACCAGCGTACAACAAGCCCCGTCGGAACCGTCTACCCTCTATGCCCTCGTAGAACGCAATGCACGCGGCACCATCTGGAAGTCCACCAACAGCGGTGAGTCCTGGTCCAACCTGTACGAAGCCACCAATGGCTGCTTCTTCGCCGGCAACTGCCTTGAAGCCGAATCGCAGGGCTTCTACAACTCTTTCGTTGCCATCCACCCCACCAATCCCAATATCTGCCTGATAGGGGGCATCGATATATGGCGAACGAATGACGGTAGAACGTTCGACAATCTCACTCGCGGATACGAACGCGGACGTCCCATGGGGCCGGTTCACGTCGACCAGCATGCCGCTGCCTTTGCGCCGTCGAACCCCGACGTCGTGTACGAAGGCAACGACGGCGGCATGGTGCGCAGCACGGATGCTGGCCAAACGTGGAGCGTCATCAACAATGGCCTTGCCATTACGCAGTTCTATAGCTTCGACGTCGACCCTCTTGTGCGCGACCGCCTAGCCGGAGGCACGCAAGACAACGGAACACTTGCGGCACTGCGCAGCGCAGTCGATTGGGATAGCGTCTACGGCGGCGACGGCATGACGACGGTCATCGACCACACCGATCCTTCGACCATCTTTTGTTCCCTGCCCTATGGCAGTATGTTCCGCATCAACTCCGAAACGGGCGACATCCGCTTCGTGATGGTTGGCATAGAAACTACCGAGCGTGCACATTGGGTAGCACCGTTAGTAATGGATCCCACCAATCACAACGTCCTTTGGTGTGGGCGCCGCCGCGTCTTTCGTTCTGTGAATCGCGCCGAGTCGTGGTCGGCAGTATCGCCAATGTTCACCGGCTCGGTAAGCTCGATAGCCGTCGCCCTAGCCAATACCAACGTCGTGGCGGCAGGTAGCGACCGCGGCGAGCTTATGCTGAGCACGAACGGTGGCACGTCGTGGACGCCAGTGGCCGAAGGTGTCCTTCCAACGCGTTGGATTAGTTCGTTGTCGTTCGACCCGAACGACGCCAACACACTCTGGGTTGGCTTTCAAGGTTATGGCGGTGCGCAGGTGTGGCGCACGGTGGATGGCGGACAGACCTGGCATCCGCGGTCGGAAGGATTCCCGAATGTCCCCGTGAATTGCTTGCGGCCCCATCCCATGCATGCCGGCGTGCTCTTTGCTGGAACCGACGTGGGCGTGTTTACCACGGTCGACAACGGCGCTTCGTGGTTTCCCTATGGTGTGGGCTTGCCGCGTTCGCCGGTGGTTGATATAAAGCTTAACCCAACGCTGGGCTACATCCGTGCTGCAACCATGGGGCGAAGCATCTGGGAAGCCGCTATCAGCGTCGACGCCCCGTCGGAGCCAGTGGTAACAACGCCTGCCGGCAGTGAGACACTTCTGGGCTTGCGCACCACCACCGTATCATGGAACGGCATCCAGCCCCCCGTCGACGTAGACTACAGCGTCGACGGCGGCACAGTGTGGCTTCCAATTGCTCGCAATGTTAACGCCTATGCCACGCAGTGGCGTGTGCCGCACGTTCCTACGTCGACGGCGCTTGTACGCGTTCGCAAAGCGTCGCAACCAGACGTGTTTGCCGAAAGTCGTGCGTTCAGCATCGCCAGCGTCCACCCAGGCGCGCAGCTTGCAACACGTAGCACATGGTGGCGCCCAAACGGATTGGCCTTTGATGGTAGGTCGGTACTGTGGACGACGTCCTTCACGCGTGGACAGCTCTTCAAGTTGGACGCCAACACTCTCGACCTTGTGGGGTCGGTACGGCTGCCGCAGGCCGCGGGCGACAGCATGTTCACCGATATCGCGTTCGACTCGGCGCAAGGGCGGCTCTTTCTTCACCGTCTCGACAATCTCGAGGGCACCTCGGCAACCATTGTTGTTGTGGACACTCTTGGCGCACTGTTACGCACGTTCCCCTCGCCGGCAACGGCCTACGGCCTAGGCCTAGCGCTGCAGGGTGGCAACCTTGTGGTTGGCGAGCGCGACGCGCCATGGCGTCTGTTTATCGTCGACACCGCCAGTGGCGCCGTTGTTCGAACCGTGGCAAACCCTTCGCGTGGGTCCTTTGGGCCACGGTGTTTAACGCCGGGCCGAGGCACGGCACTGTTGCAGGCGTTTACGGCATTTACCATGTCGACCGACCGCATTCACGATGCCTACATCGACGAAATCCTGGAAGACAACGGCACGGCTCGACTCGGCAGACGATTGTCGCTCTTTACACGCGACAACGTAGTAAACGTGCGTGGTGTAGCTGCCGATGCGTTGGTTGAAACCGTTTGGGTATCGGACTTCAACGGACAGATTCACCGCTTTGCTACGTGGGATGTGAAGGTTCCGCCGATATCTCGAGTTGCTGACGTAGCGGAAAATGTTGACGTACGTCTTGCGCCGGTACCTGCCTTGGAGTCGACCATGCTTCGCATCACGCCGTTGCATGCAGGTGTAATGACCATTCGCATTGTTGACGCCCTTGGCAAGACCGTTGGAGAACCCCGCAGAGTTATCGGTGCCCCGTATGAAGAAACGGCTGTGCGCCTTGCTACGGGGTTGCTGCCGAGTGGACTCTACAGCGTTGTTGTTGAGGTAGACGGCACTCGCCTGGCTGCTGCTCCCCTGCCGGTTATTCGGTAGGTTTGCCGCATGCAGCATGCAATACTTGCCGTCATCACCATGGGCGTGATATGGACGGCGTGGCGAAATTTCAAGCAATTGGGAAGACTCAAGCTGGCGGACGCCGGTTTAAGCGTCGAGCAGCGTCAGCGCCAGCAAATGCGCTACGTTATGCGAATCGTGCTCTGCTTTCTTGCCCTCGCCCTCCTACCCTTCCTGTTTACCCTTGCAACCAAATGAGCAATTACGAGCCCGTTGAACGGGAGTTTTTGTCGGGACCACACTCTCGGTGGCGCGAGTTTACATTCGTGTTAAGAGTACTGCGCGAGTTCATTCGTGGCTTTCGCACGCTACACTTTGTGGGCCCATGCATTGCCGTGTTTGGGTCGGCGCGGTTTGCACAGGACCACCCCTACTACCAGCTTGCACGCGACGTAGGATATCGACTTGGCGAAATGGGATTCACCGTTATGACTGGTGGCGGCCCTGGCATTATGGAGGCAGCCAATCGTGGCGCCAAGGATGCCGACGCCACCAGTATTGGCTGCAACATCGAGCTTCCACACGAGCAACATGCCAACCCATACCTTGATGTTTCCATTGACTTTGAGCACTTCTTTGTGCGAAAGGTCATGCTTGTGAAGTACTCGCTGGGCTTCGTGATTATGCCCGGTGGCATGGGCACGCTCGATGAACTTTTCGAGACGGTGACCCTAATCCAAACCAAGAAGATTACCAGCTTTCCCATTGTTGTGATGGGGCGCGACTACTACAAGGATATCCAAGAGCTCATCGATGTGATGATAGAGCGTGGTACCATTAGCGAACATGATCGCAAGTTGCTGTTGTTTACCGATGATGTTGACGAAGCTATGGAACACCTCAGGAAGAACGTAGTAAAGCGCTTTGGTCTTCGGCAACAGCTCTTTATTCCACGGACGACCTACAAGGACAAACGATGAACATCCTCGTGTTTTGTGGTGCCCGTAGCGGCACGCAGCCACATTATACCGAATACGCCCACGCCGTTGCCGACGCCTTTGTTGAACGGGGCATCGGCCTCGTCTTTGGCGGGGGCAACGTAGGCCTGATGGGCGACATCGCCAACCGCGTGCTCGATCGCGATGGCACAGCCATCGGCGTGATTCCCACGTTTATGCGCACCGAAGAGGTTGCGCTCGAGCGCTGTACGCAGCTTATCGAGGTAGCATCGATGCACGAACGTAAGCTGCGAATGCTAGAGCTTTGCCAAGGTGTGCTAGCCCTGCCGGGCGGCTTTGGCACCATGGACGAGCTCTTTGAGGCACTTACGTGGCGCCAGATTGGACTTCACGACCGCCCCATCGGTGTGTTGAATGTTGCCGACTATTACACGCCACTAAGCGGCATGGTTGACCGCATGCTCGACGAGGGCTTTCTGTCGCCAGTAACCCACGGACTCCTGCGTTTCGACAACGACATTCTCCCGTTGCTTGACTGGCTGGAGCGACATGGCAGCGACAACCTTATCGATCCACTCCTGCCGCGGTGGACGTAAGGCACGGCATTTGCTAGGGCGGCTATTCACGTCTCGAATACCTCCTCATGTCCCTCCATTCTTCCGTGCGCAGATTGCTCTTTTCGCAGACTGCCTACCTTATCCGCATTGGCCGTGTGCGCGCTATTGATGCTGCCGATGCACCGCCACTACCTGCCGAGTTTCACCCATCGAATGTTCCACAGCGGTTGCTCGACGTACCGCTTACCAAGCTGTGGTCGTTCTTACTCGGAACATTCTTCGGCACGGGCAACGCTGCTCGCAGGCTTGTAACTCTTGCCTTTGTGCGCATTGCCTTTGCGGTTGCAACACCGTTGCTCCTGCACGTTGTTATCGACGGAATTGGCAACGTGGTTCCGCAGGGCCCCCTACCTCTCCAACTGCTTACTGCGGCTATCCTTCTCGGCTCGGCTGGCCTTGCAGGTGCCGTAGCTACGCAGCACTGGTACTATAACGCCCTCGCTAGCTTTTCCATCATCGTCAACGCTGTTAACACACGTGTTGTTCACCATGTGTTGCGCCTTCGTCGGTCGGCGCGATCACGTATGCAAACGGGCGACCTCGTAAACCACCTGTCCAGCGATAGCGATGCCGTGGCCGACTCGGCCTTCTTCCTTCCCGAGTTGTTCTATTCGATTATTTCGGTTGTTGCCGTCGTTGTCATGCTGTTTGCCTTCCTAGGTATGGCTGCCCTTGCGTCTGTTGCAACACTCGTCATCATCGCCCCCATCATGAATGCCGTAGCTCGGCGATACCGTCGCCTCGATCAGCGCATCATGGACATCCGCGATCATCGCGTTACGCTTATGAGTCAAATCCTGCATGGCATTCGTGTGGTGAAGTACCATGCGTGGGAGCCAAGCGTAGAGCGTGAAGTGCAGCAAGCCCGAACCGAAGAGCTTCGTACGCGCACGTCGATCGTGCGTACCGACGCTGTTTCAACCGTCATCTTTATTTCTACTACCACCATCATCGCCTTCGTGGGCTTTGGCACCTACGTGCTTCTTGGTGGCACACTCACAGCACCGCTCATCTTTGCTAGCATTGCCTTGTTTGCCATGCTCGAAGAACCGTTTGGCATGATATCGCACTTGTTGGCACGCCTGCAGCATGCCCGCGTGGCTGTTCAGCGGTTACACCGATTTCTCGAAGCACCTACGCGCCCCGACGACGTCCGCCGGCGTTCAGCGCCGCTGCATCCCGTAGGGCTCGACGTGCAGAACCTCCATGTTACGTATGCCGACGCGCCTGCGCCGGCCGTAGCCCCCTGCTCGTTACGCATAGCTGCGGGCTCGAGCGTAGCCATCGTTGGTCCCGTTGGCGCTGGCAAGTCCACACTACTCCGCACGCTCCTCTCCATCCAAGTTCCGCAAGGGGGCACCGTAACACCTACGGGCTTGCAGGCCGACGAACGTGCGCGCACGGCCTGGGTGCCACAGGAGGCCTTCATTCTGAACACGTCGGTGCGCGAGAACATTATGTTTGGTGCCGAGACAGATTTGGAGTTAGACGATGTGCTGCACGACTGTGCCCTTGCCCACGACGTACAGCGAATGCAGGCCGGCCTCGACACCGAGATCGGCGAACGCGGCGTTAACCTTTCTGGTGGGCAAAAACAGCGCGTAGCGCTTGCCCGCGCGGCGTGGCACCAGCCAGGGCTGGTGGGCCTCGACGACCCGCTGTCGGCCGTCGACGTCGACACCGAAGCACACCTAGTGAACAACCTACTGTTTGGCCGATGGGCCGGCATCACACGCCTCGTAGTCACCCACCGCCTTGCACATTTGTCGCGGTTCGACGTCGTTGTCTTTATGCAAGAAGGCCGCATTGTATGCATGGGAAGGCCCGACGAAGTTGCCGCCGACGAACGGTTTCGCGTTTGGTCGGCCACGTCGTCCACCGAGGCACACCACACGCTAACGTCGACCTCACTGCAGCCGGCTGCCCCTGCAGCCGAGACGTCGCGTATAACCGACGATGAGGACCGCGAGGTTGGTGCAGTGCGTATGGACATGTATAAGCGCTACGTTCGCGCCATGACGGGT